>JAUYGZ010000003.1 GCA_030690415.1 bacterium | reverse complement strand
ATAGTAAACTCGATATCCTGCATATCCCGGTAGTGCTGCTCCAGTTTTTCGAAGGTGTCGGTGAGCTCTTTATAAATTTCCGGCATTTTTTTCTCCAGCTCTTCAATGTGCTTCGGCGTGCGAATCCCAGCTACCACGTCCTCACCCTGGGCGTTGAAGAGGACTTCAGCGAAGTACTTTCTCTCACCCGTTGAAGGATCTCTGGTAAAAGCCACTCCTGTCCCACAGTCGTCACCCATGTTTCCAAAGACCATAGATTGGACGTTGACCGCAGTCCCCCAATCATCGGGGATTCGGTTGATCTTCCGATAGGTGATCGCCCTTTTATTATTCCAGGAGTCAAAGACGGCGTTGATGGCTCCCAAAAGCTGATCCCAGGGGTCTTCCGGGAAGCTAGTGTCTAATCTTTCCTGGATCAGATCTTTGTAGGTTTGGACTAATGACTTGAGATCTTCAGCATTCATCTGCAGATCATCGGTATATCCTTTTTCCGTCTTGTAAGCCTGAAATTTTTCTTCGAAATGCTCGTGGTCGACTCCCATCACAACGTTGCCATACATGTTGATGAAGCGACGGTAGGCGTCGTAGGCAAATCGTTCGTCCTGAGTCTGTCTGACCAGCCCCAGCACAGTGCTGTCATTAAGCCCCAAATTGAGCACGGTATCCATCATCCCCGGCATGGACACTCTCGCTCCTGATCGAACCGAGAAGAGGAGGGGATTCTCTCCATCTCCAAACTGCTTTTTCATCTTTGCCTCTACCCTTCCAACAGCCCCTTTGATCCCTTCCATAAAGCCTTCGGCGTGTTTTTTATCCTTTTGGTAGCTCATGCAGTATTCGGTCGTAATCGTGAAACCCGGGGGGACAGGAAGTCCCATTCCCGTCATTTCTCCCAGATTCGCTCCCTTCCCTCCCAAGAGATTTCTCAACTCCTTAGAGCCTTCTTCGAAGTCATAGAGGTATTTTTCCGCCATGAGTGATGGTAAAATGATTCAGAACAACTCTATCAAGTTCTCCGGAATTGTGAAGGAAGATGCAATGAAGTGGTGGACGGCGGGGGAGTCGAACCCCATGAACGTGATTGATAAGTCAGTCCCCGTTGCCGAACGGACGCCGCCCGCAAATCCACCGCGTTTAATCTATCACAAAAATAACCCCTGAGAAATTTCAGGGGTCGTCCGGAACGAGTGTGCTCAAGTGCTTCTAGAAGGCACTCGAAACACTGACTTATCAATCATTCTCATGATATCAAAAATATCTTAAAAATCAACCCCTTTTTATGTTTTCCTGGTCAACCTGTACCCGCCCCATCATCGTCCAATCACCCATGGCGGGATACACGGACAGTGCTTACAAACAAATCGTGAGAATGGTGGCTCCGGAAGCGGTGGTGGTGACGGAGTTTGTGTCAACGGACGCTATTTTTTATCAGTCGAAGAAGTCTCTGAAGATGATGGAGTTCGATACCTCCGAGCATCCGGTGATTCTGCAGGTCTTTGGGAAAAACCCGGAACGTTTTGTCCACGCGGCGAAGCTGGCGGAGGAGATGGGCTATGACGGAATCGATATCAATATGGGCTGTCCCGCAAAGAATGTGATCCGATCAGATCATGGCTCTGCACTCGTGAAAATCAAGAACCGCTGCGTGGCGATGCAGATCGTCTCGGACATGGCTAAGGCTGTAAAAATCCCGGTTTCCGTCAAAACCCGTCTGGGATGGGAAAATGCTGATGAGCTCTTGGGCTTTGCCAGGGAGCTGGAGAAGAACGGATGCGCCTCATTGGCCATTCACGGCCGTACCACGCAGCAGGGCTACGCGGGAGAGGCCAACTGGGACCCTATCTATGAGGTCAAGCGGCATCTGGGTATTCCCGTCCTCGGCAACGGGGACATTTTTTCGGTCAGTGATTTTCGGAAGAAAATTGGAAATCTGGATGGGGTCTTCGTCGCTCGTGGGACCCTTGGCGACCCCTGGATCATCGCTGACATCATCGAGTACACGAGAACCCCTGAGCTGTATGAGCAGATGACTGATGCCGAACTCGATGTACGGTTTCCCCGACTCGAAAAAATCCCCTGGAAGAAGAAAAAGCCTGTAGTCCTGAGGCACTGCGAGCTGGCAGTGCGGACCAAGGGAGAGCACCTGGGGATGCTGGAGATGCGCAAGCACCTGGCGACCTATATCAAGGGTCTCCCGGGAGCCAAAGATCTTCGTGAAAAACTTGTCAGGGTACAGACCCTGGAGGAGGCGAGGGGGATTCTGGAGACGATAGGGGAAGACTAAGGGAGTTTTGCTCCTTCTTCAGAAGAGGTCCAGTTATTGATGAGTTCTGATCGTTTGTGATTGTTGGAAAATTCCGTGATGCCACTGCTCGCTAGTGATGCCAAAAATTCATTACGGTATCCATTCCCATCTGCCAGTTTTTCAGCGTCTCTGACAAAATACCGAATAAGTTCCTGGAATTGCTTTGCCGGATTAAATTTCATCTTATCAAACGGAATATAAGACCCCACATCTTCTTTCCCTGTAATGGGATTGACTCCTAAGGTCGAGACGTGCTGATACCCCGTCATGTATTTGAAGGCTTTTCTCAGCTCCGGACTAAGTCCGATTTCAGGCTTATCGAGAAATTTACTGCTGTCCGACATCCGCTGCTGAAGCCCCACATTATTGAGTACTTTTCGCTCGAGTATGGTCAATCCTGTTCTCTTTCTTTGCTCAGTATAGGAACTCTGAAGGTTTGGGGAACCATCCTTATTGATGTCCACATCACCTTCTTTTCCGGCATAACGACTCAGGTGAATCGCCAACCCGCAACTTTTCGCAAGAGCCTGATAGGCGTAAAAGAAATTGCGTTTAAAAGTCAGAAAATCCCCTCCTTTTTTCTGGAGCGACTGCATGTATGCCGCAAACTGCAGATGAAGACCTCTATAGGCAGAAACCACGTCGTGCGGTCGTGCATCTCCCACAATTTCTCCGTCTTGTCCCGTTTTATAGACTTCTTCTATCTCTGAGTACTCATAGGCAGGCAGGTAAATCTGGATACAGCTATTGTCCGCCTTCCGAATACTGTCAATCTGCGCCTGACGGTTTTTCTGCAATTCATGGACGGTGAGAGGGATTTCCTCAATCAAACCATTTTCCTCATCCTTCTTGAAACCTTTTCGGGATTCCGGAAACTGCCATTTTCCTTCGGCTCGTTTTGCTTTCAAGGTCAGAGTATTAATCCCCTGGAAAAATCCACAGAATGGATTGTCCGTAGTGAAGGGGAGATTCTTAAACTTCTTCTCATAGAGATCGGTCATTCCGGAATTATAGGCCTGATTGGGATCAAGTACCGCGTAGGACGGGATATCATTGACGTGATTCCCCTGAAATCGGGTAAACTGCTCCTTGTTGATGACCCCCGAACACACCATGGCCTGAAGTATCGCGAAGGTAACACCCGAATCATTCCATCCCTTTGCCATGTCTTCCTCGATATTTCCCAGGATTTCAGCCGGATGTCGTTTTCGGAGTTTCTTTTTACCGTCTGGAGTCTGAAGCATTTTCCAGTACTCCGTAAACACTTTGTTCCGATCCGCCCCGTTAAATCCCTCAAAGTTTTTTCCCGCCTCTTTTTGAGCGGATTCAAATTTTGATGCTCCCGCAGACTTCCAACTCTGAAAGCTACCCTCTCCCCAAGGCCCCACACTGTCGATCCCTTCACGAATTTTTTGGAGGATGGTAAAACGAATGTCTTCGTCTTCTTGCATCTCTTTATCCGTGAAGTTGTCCGGGACTTTTGATGTCGCGTATCTATTAAGGACCCTGATAAAATCCCTCGTAAGAAGGTGCTCCATGGTAAAGAGTCCCTTGTCTTCGAAGCCATGCGTGAGGATGGCCTTGAACTCAAAGAGGTCTCTCGGAGCGTAGAGCTTGTCGATAAGCTCATCGAGACCAAAGGCCGCGAAGGTGGATTTGAATTGGTTCACTCGTTCGTCATCCTTCGCCTGATAAAGCTTCTGAAATTCTGCTCCCCAAATCGTTCCCTTGAAGACTTCCTTGAGGAGATTGTAGGACTGAATCTGGACCTTCCAGTTTTGAAGAGCGGAAATATGCTCGATCACTTCGCTGATGGACCTGATGAAGGATAGGGGAGAGATGAATGTGATGTCCTTCGCAAACAGACCCAAGGTCGTCGTGGGGATATCCCAGGCGACTTGTCTCAGGGTATCTCCGACATAGCGCACACCCATCTGAGGAGCAGCGAGAGCCCAACCTCCCATCTCGCTGTTAAGCTGCTGAGCTCTGACCGCCACCAGAGGCCATTCTTTTTTGAGCTCGGCAATTCTTTCCTCGCTGATAGGACGAGGTTCGTCCGGAAAGACTCCGGCTCCCAGGACGCTTGTACCCGTCCGTATTTCTTTTTCTATCTCATGCTCGGTCAGTGTTCCAAAGCCCCTTCTGAAGGCTTCATCATCCTCCAGGCGTGGAGGGAGACCCCTGAAATCCTGATACTCCTGATCTTTCGCCATAGATTTTTCCAGGGCTTTAAACTCTCTGCCATCGAAGCGAGAACGAAGCTTTTTGGGAATCTGGCTGGAGAGCACTTTTCCGGACTTACCTTCCTGATCGAGCTGGATTTCGTAGGTGATGCCCTTCTCTCCGGGTTGCCCCGTCTGACTTCTCTCTACCTCAGTCTGGAGCTTGCTGACGGGAAAGAATCGGGCATCGCTCCAGAGTCGGTCTCCGGCTTTCCCTGTCTTGAAGAGATCTTCAATGCCCTGGTAGTTTCCCTCTTTCAATTTTTCCTGAACCATTCGAATCAGCTCCGTGGATCGTTCATGAAAACTTGCCGGCTGAGTAGCCGTCCATTGTCCTTTTTTATCGAGCATCTGGTAGCTGTCGTCTTGGTTTACAAAAGGTTCCTTCTTCGCTGCATTAAAGCGAATACAGGTCGTGGGGTGCTTGAGACTCATCACTTTCGCCAGCTTGCTCGCCTGGCCCAGGACTTCATTGCCCTTGTCCTTCGCGTTGAACATCAGCACTACGAGAACTTTCTGCAGCTCCGCGTCACTGCTGAGGGCGGCTTGTAGAATTTTCGGCTTTAATTTCAGCAGGTCTTTATACTTGTTTGCGTGTTGGTGTCGGTATCGAATAGCGTTTATTCGCATCATTTCCTCTTGGGGATATTGCTTCGGCACGGATCTGGGGACGAAGCTTCCCGTCGCTTTCCCATCTCTCTCTTCCGCCTCTTCGATAAGGTATTCCTGCCCCTTCACCGCTGAAGTCAACTCATCCTGAAGTTTTTTGTATCCGTCCACATCTCCCTGTGTGAGACTCTCCATCTTATCCAGAATCTTTCGAACCTGATTTAGGATTTCTCCCTCCAGATAGGGGTACCGATTACTTCGATCTGTTTCATTTTCTTCTTCTGCATCTTGCCGCTCCCGTTCTTCATCGAAACGATCATTGAGGTATCTGAACACATCGAATTTAGGATCGTTGTTGAGGGAGTTTTGGACTCTTACCCGCTCCTCTTTCGAGCAGTGCTTGTTCAACATCTCTTGTTTTCTTTGTTCGAGAAAAAACTCGATATCGGAACTCGATTTTAAAGCCATTCCGATGGCCGTCCTTACCTCTCCCCGCGTCCAGCCTTCATAGTGAACGAGAAAATGAGCGGCATCAGTCAGCTGTTGTTTTGTTGTCCCATCAGCTACATGCCCTTCCAGCTCGATTCCTGAATCGTTGTCGATAGCGCTGGGGAGCTCCTGAATGATTCTCTCCATGGTGTATCGCTGTTTTTGAAAATCAAGAAAAGCATCTTTAATATTTTCGGCAGCTTCATCGATAAAGAATTGATTGCTCTCTGTTTTGCCTGCCCCTTCTGTTTCCGATGCGTCAGCGTTCAATTCTTTTTCGCGTTTGTGCATCTGCTGGCGAAACTGGGCCACCTTCATTTCTGAGAGGGCTCTGGATATCATCCGTGAATAGCTTTCACTGCCATCGCTGTTCAGACCGAATCCAAGAAAATCCTCTATTTCCGCATCGAGTGATTTATGCTTCCAGGGGCTCTCTTCGTGCAGTATTTTCAGCTTTACTTTAAGCTCTGATTTGATCTGTTCGTTGGCTAATTCCAGTCCCTGCTTGAGCCATTTTTTAGTAATGGTTTGTTTGGTTTTTCCTGCTTTTGGATCCAGGAATCCCTGGATTTTGTTATAGAGTTTTTCGATTTGATCAAGAGCTTGCCCGACGTCGAGTTTTTTTCCTTCTCCGGTCATCATTTGTCCCACGATAAAGGCTTTCATGGCATGCTTCTGATCATCGGTGACGTCGGTATAGGTACTGATCTCGTCAATTAGGTCAAGGATCTTTTCGAACTGCAGATGGAGCATGTCCAGCTGAAGCTCAGGGCTTTTTTCTTTGCTAATGCCCTCAAGGCTCTCGATCTGGCCTTGAATTTTCGACCGGATAAGACTGATATAGTTCTTGATCTGCTCGGGAGAAAAGATGGCCTCTTTATCCATGGCCTTTCGCGTTTTTTTCAATCTTGCCAAATACTGACTGTCTTCGAGAAGATCACCAATTTTCTTTCTTTTCCCTTTTTGCATAGCCTCTATTCTGAGGTCTTCGGGTTCGAAGATGTTTTCCTCAAGGCCTTTTAAAAAGGACACATCATCAAGCTGATCTTCTCTTTTTTGGGCTTTTTTAAGCCGTTTTCTGATGTTTTTCTGAAGATTGATTCGAAGGCTGCCGGCTCTCTTTTCCTCAAGACCCTGACGGTCTATTTCTTCCTCCAAGAACTGATCAAGGGACTTCTTATCTTCAAGAAGGTGAGAGAGTTCGTCAGCGCTCATCAGATCGAGCTCAGACCTGCTTTTTCCGCCGTTATGACCTTTTTGAGAGGACATTGGGGAGGGAAGAGAAATAATGGAAATTATTCAGAGAAATCCCTCTATTATAGCATTTTTTTGAGGTTTTCTCAATCCCCGAAACACCCTAAAAAAGCCATGCCCGGGAGCACTCTTATTACACTGTTTTTATGCTTTTTTGTCTATCGCCGAACGTGACCTTCATCACGGATTTGACTAGTCGTCATCGTCCTCATCCCAGTCTTCTTCGTCATTACCGGGAAAGGGGTCCTGGTCAGGTTCCGGCAGCAGACCTCGTTCTTCAGCCATTTGGTGGAGTCGCCTGAGGGCGTCTCTCCAGAAGAGCTCTGAAAACTGCTTCATCTGGTCAAATTCGATGTCTTGTCCGGCATCCTTGAAAAAGTGTTGAATCATCAATGATGAGAGCTGGATCATATTATGGTCCACTCCGTGATGGTGAGCCAGGGCCAATATCGATTTCATGGGGTGGAAAGAAGCGTGAGTGAAAATCCGCTTCGTCCAATCTGAAAGCGCCTCCGAGAGCTCCTTTCCGTATTGAGCAAGGGCCATGCTATCCGCCTGTGGACTTTCAATATCAGGGGTATCATCCGGCAATACGTCCCACTCCTCCTGAAGGTAGTTTTCCAGCACTTCCTTCACCTCCGGATAGTTGAGGCACAGGACAGAGAGGAGGATCGAGGGGGGACAGTTCCGCTCTAGGAGTCGGCTGAGAAGAAGAGCGATCGAGTCTTCCTTGCCCCCGCTCTGAATGAAGGAACGGATAATATCCGCCAGTTTCGTGTCCCGTTTCTTCATTTTTCGCTCTTCCTTGCGGTGCTGCTTGGCAGCCGCTGCTGTTTGACGCCTTTCTTCAGCTGCTCGTTCCGCGGCTTGCTCAGAAACTCCCGCAGCACCTTCTCCTCCGGCTTCCTGAGGACCCATGCCTTCCGGGCCGTCGGCGAACATGACCAATCGATGGGGGAAGTGGAGTGATGGTGCCGGAGAATGAAAACATTTCATAAAATCTGGTTCAATTGTTCCTGACATTTCTGTAGCGAATCCTGCGCCGTTTCCATTCTCTGCTGCTCCGCCTTCACAATATCAGCTGGGGCATTCTTTAGGAATTGTTTGTTCTTCAGTTTTGCTTCCAATCCTCTCATGTAAACCTCCAGTCTGCTGATTTCCTTTTGTACCCGGTCTTTTTCCTGTTGTGAGTCGATGAGTCCCGTGAGAGGAAGGTGAATCGCCAGGCCATCGAGAAACTGGGATACGGTATTTTTGGGAGCCTTGCCTCCTCCTTTGACGGTCAACGAATCAACTCTTGCAAGTGCCTGAATGATCTCCGCGTTTTGGTCGACCATGGTCTGGAACTTTCGGCTCACGATTTCGGCTGAAACAAATTTTGCCGGTGGGACCCTGTACTCTGCCCGTAGGTTTCGGATCGTTGTGATGGATTCCCGGACCAGATCAAAAGCCTTTTCCGCTTTATCATTTTGAAGTTTTTTGATGAGCTTCGGCCAGCTTTCACTGATCAGCTTCTGATCACCTTTGGTTTTCACATGAGTCCAAAGCTCTTCGGTGACAAAAGGTGTGAAGGGGTGCCAGAGCTTGAGCAGGGTGCGTAAAACATATACCAGGATTTCATCCGTATTAGAGGCAAGCTGCTCGGCCTTTTTCCCATCACCCCGTTTTTGAATTTTTGAAATTTCCAAGTACCAGTCCGCCAGTTCGTTCCAGGTGAAAGCATAGAGGTCTTCCGCTGCCTGGGAGAATCGGAATTCGTCGATATTTTTGCCGGTACTCTCGATCATGTGCTGAAGCCGGCTCAGAATCCAGCGGTCGGCCATGGTTTTTGGTTTGGGTACCATAGACGAGGATGTCGATCCTCGTCTACGAAGCTGGCCATTCTTACCCGTAGCAGAGAATCGATATTCTCGGCTCGGCTCAACCGACATCAAAATATACCGAGCCACGTTCCAGAGCTTGTTCACGAAATTCCGGTACCCTGCAATTTTTTCTTTGTAGAGCCGCATGTCGTTTCCGGGTGTAGATCCCACGAAGAGCGAAAGACGGAGGGCATCGGCACCAAACTCAGGGATGATGTCCAGCGGATCGATGCAGGTCTCGGGATTGGACTTGCTCATCTTCTTGCCATCTCGTGTGCGAACGAGGCCGTGAAGGTAGACCTTTTCAAAGGGAACTTGACCCGTCATATAGGTTGTCATGAGGATCATTCGAGCCACCCAGAAGAAGAGGATGTCGTAGCCTGTCTCGAGGACCTGAGTGGGGTGAAATGTCTTGAAGTCATCGTGTCCATCAATCCAGCGCAGGGGAGAGAAAGTGAAAAGCCCTGCTGAAAACCAAGTGTCGAGAGTATCGGAATCACGAAGCCAGTCCTTCCCTGGAGATTTTTCCTGAACTTTGATGGTCTCCCGGTCTTCCTTCCGATACCAGACGGGGATCTGGTGCCCCCACCAGAGCTGTCGGGAGATACACCAGTCCCGGAGGTTGTCGATCCACTGAAAGTAAGTGGCATTAAATCGGTCCGGGATGATCTCAATCATCTGCTCTCGCACCACATGCTGCATGACTTCCTTCAGGGAGTAAGCACGGCCTTTTTGAAGCTTTAAAGTACGGTAATTCCATGAGCTCACGGGATGATTCACATCGATGAACCATTGCTTGGAAATGAGAGGCTGGATGGGGGTCTTGCAGCGGGAACAAACCGAAAGATTTTGTGGAATTTCTTCCACTTTGGATACCAGCTTGGCCTTTTCAAGATCAGCAACGACTCGCTCCTTGGCATTTTCAACTTCCATGCCCGAATACTTCCCCATGCCGGAAGCAATGGTCCCGTCTTCAGCAATAACCTGAATTCGCTCGAGTCCGTATTTTTGCGCCAATTGATCGTCCGCAATGCTGTGATTTGGGGTCACTCCGAGCGCGCCGGTTCCGAATTCGGGTTCAACACTTTCATCAGCAATGATCGAAAGTTTCAGGTTCCGGCCACAGAAATTGGTTTCAATAACTTTTCCAATAAAGTGCTTATAGCGTTTATCTTTTGGATGAACTGCTACCGCAGTATCTCCCAGTTTGGTTTCCGGGCGAGTCGTGGCGATCTCAAAAGGGAATTTGTGGTCATATTTGAAAGTATAGAGTTTTGCCGTTGTCTCCACATGATCAACTTCATCATCGGAAATGGTCGAGTAACATCTGGTACACCAGTTCACGATGCGGTTCCCCCGATAAATGAGGCCATCCTCAAACATTTTTTTAAAGGTCGCGAAAACGGTCCGGTTCAGACGGTCATCCAGTGAATAATATTCTCGGGACCAGTCACAAGAGGCCCCCATCTTGCGGGTCTGATTGCGAATGGTATTTTGTGATCCGGCCACGAATTTTTCGATCATCTTCACAAACTTCTCCCGGCCGTAGTCGTGGCGGGTCTTGCCTTCATTTTCCATAACATCGCGCTCGACCTTGTTTTGGGTGGCGATGCCGGCGTGATCGGTGCCGGGAACCCAGAGAGCAGGTCGCCCTTGCATGCGCTGGTAACGAATCATGATGTCTTCCAGGGCCAGCATCACAGCATGACCCAAGTGCAGTGTTCCCGTCGCGTTTGGAGGCGGCATGGTGATCGTGAAGGGTTTTTTCTTCGATTTCTTATCCGGCTGGAAAGCCCTGGATTTCTCCCAATCGAGATAAATCTGATCCTCATAATCTTTAGCGACGTAGGCTTTGGGGAGGTCATTTTTCATAAAGAAAGAAAGACGAAGAGGACTATAAGGACGACAAGGATTTTTTCTGGGGCAGAATACGCTGTATTGTTCTGAGATTTGATGACAGAATAAATCATAAAGCATTACAATGCCATCGTTAAGATGAACTCTATGAGAATCCTTGCCATTGAAACATCCTGTGATGAAACCGCTGTCGCTGTCGTCGAAGACGGCTGGAAAGTGCTGTGCAATGTCATCGCTTCCTCATTGAATTTGCATCAACTTACGGGAGGCATCGTCCCTGAAGTCGCTGCTCGAGCTCATGTCGAGTCAATTGTTCCTGCGCTAGAAGAAGTTTTGAATCAGATGGCACCTGGTAAAACTCGAAATCAGCAGGTGGCGATGATTGATCAGATAGCCGTCACCAGTGAGCCGGGCCTCGTCACCTCACTGCTGGTGGGGACAGAGACCGCAAAGTGGTTGGCGTACTTGTGGGAAAAACCCCTGTTGAAGGTCAACCACATCCATGGCCATGTCGCCGCGAATTGGCTGGAGCGGGACCCTGCGATTGAACCGATCGCTTTTCCCCTGGTTTGCCTCAGTGTGTCCGGTGGACACAATGAGCTGATCCTCATGAAGCAACCGGGTGAATATGAAATCATTGGTCAGTCTCAAGACGATGCAGCGGGGGAGGCGTTTGATAAGGTCGCACGCATACTTGGTTTAGGTTATCCTGGTGGACCCGTCATTGAAGCTTTCGCAGAAAAATTTCAATTTTCATCCGCCGCGGCGGACAATTTTCAATTCCCTCGCGCCTGGATGAACTCAAATGCAAGCGACAAGTGGGATGGAACAAGTTTTGATTTTTCATTTTCGGGACTGAAATCTGAAGTCTTACGGGAAGTTCAGAAGAGAGGGGATTTGGAGGAAGAGAACAGAGTTGAAATCGCTTACGCTTTTCAAGAGGCGGTTTTCGATGTGCTGGTGACGAAGCTGATCGGTGCCGCTGAAAAGTTCAACGTAAAGGAGATTCATATCGCCGGTGGAGTTTCGGCAAACAAAAGGTTTCGTTCTCTCATTTCCGAGAAAATGAAAATGGCCGGATTAGATATTCCATTTCGTTCTCCGAAACAGATGGTGTATTGCACGGACAATGCCGCGATGATTGGAGCAGCGGCGAAAACTTTCCCCGTTCCGAGCAGCTTATTCCTTCAATCCTAAAACCAAAACGCCTTTCTCAGCTTGCTTAATATTCCTTCATCCAGCCCTCCGGAACAGCTTCCTGGATCTGGATGTTCATTGTGCTCATGAGCGTCTGAGGGTACCGATTTGAAGCGCTCCATCAGGACTTCATCCGACTCAGGTCCGTAATTGATGAGCAGCTTGTCTTCACTTTCAATGAGAGAGTTAAAGGGGTTAACAATTTTTTTTCCATTGAGTAAAAAGGTCATTTTTCGGTCTCCACCATTGACCAGAAATTGCCCATCATCGGTGCTGAGAAAAGTGTCACCGAAAGCCCATCCGATATTCGCGAAAAAATGTCCCCAGGTAACACCTCTGTCATGAACATGAATCACATGGTCTTCATTGTTGTGCATATGGGTCCTTTCTTCAGGGAGCAAAGGGACGTAGTCAGGCTTGCAACCCTGGACATCTTCCATGTACCGATCATCACTCAAGTCCACTTCCACTCCATTGAAGAAGACGGAAAAATTAGCGTGAAAATGAGTGGCCATCGTCGGCGTAGCCGTCACAAAACGGGCAATTCCAATGCTCAGAAATCCGATAAGTAGGCCAGCGAGGAGGCTTATAAGAAGTTTTTTCATGTGAAATAGGATATTAAATTTTTCAGGAGAATGGTATCACGAGGCTCGATTCCCAGCCATAAATATGCTTTCATGAAACCATGAAAAATCCCTACGGAAAGATCATTCACGTCATTGGGTTCGCGGGAAGCGAAGGAGCTGCTCTGCTCGAGTACCTGCACAATCGTTTCCCGAGGATCGAACTGCATGCCCACAATTTTTGCGAGAAGGACCATTTTTTGAGGGATTTTCGATTGGCTCATGTGGCACTGGAGAAAAATGCGGCTTTGGAGAAAGGGAAGGAGATATTGAACCTGGACGGAGTGACTTATCATTTTTCAGATGATTACCTGAGTGGCGTTGAAGCAGCAGAAACGATTTTCGTCCCCCAGTCCTGGTACCTGTATCCCGAGAACGACACTTTGAGGCAGCATCAGGGCAGGTTCTGTTCTATTACCCGGCTCTACTTTGACCTTTTTCCGGGAAAAATTATCGGCGTGACAGGAAGCAATGGGAAGACCACCACGACGAATCTGATTGCAGAGATCATGCAGCGACAATTTCCACGAACCCTTTTTTCCGGCAATGATCGGAGAGCTGAACAGATCTTAGGACGACTCGAGGAAGCAGAGAAAGAGGATTGGCTGGTACTGGAAATTTCAAATCGTCAGTTGATGTTTGATCTGGGAAAGAGTCCGTATATTTCGGTGATCACAAACATCACCCCGAATCATTTGAATGAGTACAAAGATTTTGAAGAATATGCAGCTGGAAAGGCGAGCTTGATTCAGTACCAGACGAAGAATCAGTGGTCGGTGCTCAATCAGGATGATCCTGAATCGAGTAAGCTGATCGAACGGGATGAAGGAGAGACCATGCCCTTTTCGACTGAGGAACAGCTCCCAAAAGGAGTCTTCCTGCACTTTGGCAACATCGTGGTGAAGCATGCTACTGGAGAAGAAGTGGTGATGGCTGATGAAGATTTTCCTCTGAAAGGGAAGCACAATCTTTCGAACGCGCTTGCCGCGGTAGCAACCTGCTATTTGGCCGATGTGCCCTTAGAAGAAATCGCACAAACGCTCCGAAGCGTGGATCCTATTCCCCAACGGATGGAGCTAGTGGAGACCGTGAACGGCGTTGAATACTATAATGACAGCGCTTCGACAGTGCCTGAGTCAACCATTGCCGCCATTGAAACCTTGAAAAAACCTGAGAACAAGCTGATTCTTATTTTAGGAGGGAAGAGTAAGGGGTCGGATTATGCGGAACTCGATCGGGTGATTTCTGACCATGTGGATCTTGCGTTCATGTTGAAGAGTCCATTGAGTGAGAATATGAAATCTGATCGTATTCGAGAAGTTGCCGACCTCAAAGAAGCTGTTGAAAAAGCTAAAACTCTGACTCAACCAGGTGACGTGGTCCTCTTTTCACCCGCGGCGGAATACTTTTCTTACTTCAAAGACAAGATGCCAGGGTATAAAAACTTCCGGCACATGGTTATTTCTCTTCATCAAGCACCTCCACCTTCGGAGGATCCATGGATATCACCATAAGTTCACAGGCACAGATATCGCATTCAAAATAGTCACCAATGGCTCCTCCATCGAGATCTATTTCAAAATTACAGTCGGGACACAGTACGATTGGTGGCATAGGGGGAAATTAAGCACTATACTCCATCGGTCATATCAAAAAATAAAATTCAGGTCAATATCAGTCTCTATTCACATAGCTCGACAGCTTTGAACACCCCTAGTATAACGCCTCTCATCTCATTCTCTGCCGATTCCCCTTTCGCTTCGGTTTTCATCAAGAGAGAAGACCAGTCCGATGCGGGATCGCATAAATTTCGGTACCTAAAGCCACTTCTGAAAAAGTATCAGGGAGAGGGGATTTTCACTCTGGTTTTGTCAACGACCGGAAATGCCGGCATCACTGCCGCGCACTATGGTCGGAAAATGGGCATCACAGTCTTTTGCCTGATGTCCGATCGGGGAGATCTGAACAAAGCCGCTCAACTTGAGAAAGAAGGGGCATTTGTCGTGTTGAGCTCTCGTCCGCTTCGCTTCGCGAAGTATCTGGCTAAGCGGTACAAGGTGCCTTTCCCTCGGATCTCAGGAGACGCATTAGCTCTTGATGCCTATGCCTCACTCGGCGATGAACTGATTGTACAGGCCCAACAGGCAAAGGCCATCGTCAACTTTGCCACTTCAGGCACTTCCAGCTTGGGTCTGATGAGAGCTTACGAATCGAAAGGGTTGAAGTTACCCGCTCTGCATCTGGTCCAGAGTGGGAAAAGCTGTTCGATCGTCAGGGAATTACATCCTGAGCAAGTCCCGACAGAAGCGGAATTTGGAATTGGGCTGTCCGAAACTCCTCGAAAGAAAGAGTTGCTCGGGCTGATTCAAAAGAGCGGAGGCGATGCCTGGTACGTGACCGATGTAGATCGTCAGGAGGCCGAGCGGGTACTGCTCGAAAACCACCTTGAAACTTCTTGGGAGGGTGTCTGCAGTTTCGCCATTGCTCTCCGACTGAAAGACCGCTATGAATCCCTCGTCTGTATTTTTTCCGGAAAAAAATGGCCGAAGGCTGAACTTGTTTCGCCAAGGAGGGCCGAGACCTTTCAGGATATGGACAGGCTTTGGGAAGAATTTTTGTCATTATGAACCCCTCCAAAACCATCTACGTCACCCTCGACCTCCGCAGAGCACTCTGGGTCTCTGAAGCTGTGGGAGCGACTGTGCTCTGCTCATATCAATCGGATATGCTGAGCTGGATGAGGGAGCAAGGGACAGCTGTCCGATGCTTCGAGGAAGAATTCCCCGGAGCGGTCATTCCCGGGAGTACTTTCCTCATCCTCAGCCGCGCTCTGACCCTAAACTGGCTTCGAAGCCTCAAAGCTGATCTGAAGTTTCTCGTCTTCAAGCCTTCGAACAAGATTCGGCGATGGATAGAGGAGCAGGGATGGGATCTGGTTTCGGCTGATGTGAAGGTGTGCCGAGAGCTGGAGGATAAAATCAGCTTTGCGGGATTAGCTGTAAAACATGCTCTTCCCATGCCGGAACACCGGATTGTGCTCTGGGATGAGAAACAGCATCACGCCTATCATGATGAACTGGGAGATGAAATAGTGGTTCAGGGTCGGATGGGACACGCGGGAAGTTCTTCCTTTTTCTCCAAACGAAATGAGCTCTTCGCCCCACTCGTCCAGGGGACTCAGGTCAAAATCAGCCGTTTTGTGTCCGGAAACACCTATACTCTCAATGGCTATGTGGATGCTCAGGGAAAAATGGCCTTTGGGCCGCTCTGGCAGCAAATGATGAACATGAAGGTCTGGAACCATTTTCAGTTTGGAACGGTTGGAGTCAGCCCCACTCTTGATTTGAATGATGAGATATTGTCGAAGCTGCGGAAGGAGCTCGAGAAAAAGGGTCCTCTTTTTCGTGAAGTCGGGTACATCGGCTTTTTCGGCCTTGACCTGATCTGGAATGGAGAGCAGTGGTATCTGATCGAGTGCAACCCCCGTTTGACCGCTTCGATCAGCCTTCAGTGCCTCATGGATGTGGTGAATGAACGTGAACCCCTTCTCAAGCTCCATGCGGAACGCGCGAGTTTAAAAGAACACCGTTTTGATTTCCTGGATAAGGATGGGAAGCTCTTCGGCCAGATTATTTTGAGAAATACCAAGGATAGAGCCTGGAAAACGCCCAAGACCCTGAAGTCAGGCATTTATGCCTTTGACGGACAAGACTGGAAACTCAGATTGAGAAGCTTCGATGCCCGGGAACTGGAGGAAGGGGAATTGTTACTGTTGCTTTCTCATCTCCCAAATACTGCCATTGATCCGGGCTCGGATTATGCCAGCATTCAGTTCAAAGGTTCTGCTTACGATGCGCATGATGATGTCGCCTCTGCCCCCTCTAATCCCTTTGAAGGGGGGAATCACCCTACCCGACATCATTTTAAGGATATCTTTATTGATTTTTATGAGCGGGTGGTCATTGGTTTCCGAATTCGGGAGAAAGATATCTGGAATGATCGCTTTGTGAAGATGAAGGAATCGGCTCCTTTGCTCCGCAAACCCATTCCAAAACCACATCTTGACCGCAATCGGCAGACAGAGGTTCAAGCTGGTGAAGTGCTCAAACTCTTGGGTGAACAGGGTGATTTTTTCCTCGTTAAAAAAGCGGATAAGACCCGAGGATGGCTCTCCAAATCGGTTTCTCTGGAAGAAATGGGTCCGGTGGAGAGTTTTGAACTCCCCAACAAAGCTTCGACAAATGCTGAAGACTTTTTTGAAAACTGGAAGGGAACACCCTACGGCTGGGGAGGGAATTCCGAGCAGGGGATTGATTGCTCCGCTTTTGTCCAACGCTACTTTTGGGAGGTGAAGGGGATTCTTTTGCCGAAGTACTCGCAGGATCAGAAGAGCTTTTGTTCAGGCAAGGTGGAGAGAAATGAACTGCAGAATGATGACTTGGTCTTCCTTCACTCCCGAAAGAAGCATATCTCCCATGTGGGGATCGTAAGGGGAACAAAAGTCTGGCATTCGGGCCTGAAGATGGGGGTGATGGAAGAGGATTTGGCTGAACTGGAGAGAAGGTATGTCTTGGAGGGGTTTTGGAGGATTTGACATTTCAACAATGGAAACTATAGTGCCGATGTCGCAACGGGGCGACAGTGTTTCTGGTCACTCTCTACCGAAGGGGGAAGAGGTGAGTGACAAACGGGCTCGCGGGCTACAGCGCGCATCCAAGCGGCGCGACTCCCAGGCTCCGCGTAGGAGTGAATCCGCGCGGCTGCGAGTGATCGCGGCCGACTGGAACTCGGGGGAGGTTTCCCCAGAGTTGGCGGATGACGTTCTTCCAGGGATCGATTTGGATTAAATTCCTCTCGATCCCAACTCCCGCGGATCCCGACACCTGTCAGGACCGCGGGAACACTTTAGATAATCACTCAAGCTGCCCAACAGGTCGGTGGTACAAAATCAAAAAAATTAACCATTGACATTTTTTAGCCCCCTCTTTACAGTCTTTCTGCTTCAGTTTTAGGTATCAAAATATGATACCTTTTTATTAGTATAATCTGATGTCATGAAGCATGAGCAAGACCCTCATCACAGCCCTGTGGATCCCGATCCCATCCGCCGGAGAATGGATTCGGAAGGGAAGAAGGCTTATGACCTCATGTTTTCCAAACACTATCTGCTCACCGCGACCGTCTTTGGCTATGTCATTGGGGGTTTAGTAATCTTTGCCGGTGGAGGATATCTCCTCGACCGATACCTCGGAACCCGTCCCGTGCTCCTCATCGTTGGTTTCGTCCTCTCCTTCATCTTCACTCAGTACTCGATCTACAAAAAATTCTCCACACTCCAATAGCCTATGTCCGCCAGCTCTAATATCACCATCGTTCCCGGACAGATCGCGGAAATCGGCGGTTTTCCCATTACCAACGCGGTTTTTTCTTTTGGGATCGTAATGATCATCGTCCTCGTCTTCTGTTTCGTCGTGAGAGCGAAACTTTCTCTCGTGCCGAGTCGACTGCAGATTGTCGCAGAGGGATTGGTCGAGTATCTCGACGGAATGCTGAAAGATCAGTTTATCAGCCGGAAGTGGGCAAAGTTTTTTCTTCCCGTCATGGTGGCTCTGTTTCTGATGATTTTTGTCGCGAACCAGTTTACGATTATTCCTCTCATGCAGACCATTATGGTCGAAGGCGATGTTTCCGTGGCTCTCTTCAAAAACCCCACTGCCGACCTGGGACTGACCCTTATCTTGTCTCTGCTCGTGATCCTCACGGCTCAGTTCATTGCTTTTTTCACTTCTCCGCTCGGACATCTGGGGAATTATTTTAAATTCAAACCACTCTTTCAATCAAAAAGTGTGGGCGATTTTTTTATGAACCTGATTGACTTTTTTCTGGGTCTTCTGGATATCGTCGGAGAATTGGCGAAGATTGCCTCACTCTCCGCTCGTCTTTTTGCCAACATCCTGGCCGGAGAGATGATGATTCTGATCATCTCCGGCATTGCGGCCTGGACCGCTTATATCATCCCTATGCCTTTCTTCGCCCTCGGGCTGCTCTCAGGGGCTATCCAGACTCTTGTCTTTGTTTTCCTTTCCATCGGTTTCCTTTCGGGCACGATAAATGCCGTCGAGCCGGAAACCACCTAATCGTATTCACTTTTTTATTTTTTTATTTCTTCCACATGGATGTAGAAGCTGCCCGTTTACTCGCTGCAGGTCTCTGTATGGGACTTGGAGCTATTGGCCCCGGTATTGGTGAAGGTATCTGCGCCAGTCGAGCTCTCGAAGCGATGGGACGAAATCCTGAAATGTCAGGAAAACTCTTCACGAACATGCTGATCGGCATGGCTATCAGTGAGACCACCGGTATTTATGCTCTTTTCATCACTTTTCTTATCCTTTTTGCGGTCTAAATACCTGACCTTCATTCATTTTCTCATCCCCCCTCCCTCTTTTTATGGAAATCTTCGCGAAACTTGGTATCGATTGGCATAGCATTATCGTTTATGTCGTCAACTTCGGCCTTCTGGCCGTTATTTTGGCCTATTTCTTTACAGGTCCCGTCCTGAAAATGCTCGATGAGCGGCGCAAGACGATCACAGATAATCTTGCCCAAGCCGAAAAAATCAAGAATGAGTTTTTGGCTGAGAAAAAAAATGCTGATGAAGAAAAAGAGAAGCTTCGCGCTGATATGGAGTCTCAAATGTCTGATCTCCAAAAGGAAATGGAAATTCGTCGGAAGGAACAGGAGGAAAGTCTTGAGCTTAAAAAGACCAGGATGATCGAAGAGGTACGAAGCATTGTCGATGAGGAAAAAAGAGGGATCCTCAAGTCCGCGGAAAAGCAGACCATCGAACTCATTGAGAAAGTTGTCCTTCACGTTGTTTCGAATAATATCCCTCAGGACGTCGTGAAAAACTCTGTTGCCGATGCCTGGAAAACATATAAATCCTAAAGCATGATTCCTGATCTCACATCAGCGCTCATAAAAGACATCATTCATTTTCTCAAAAAAGAGAGAACATTCTTCAGTGCCCCGAATGCGGAAAAAGCTGAGCAGATGATCGGATCCAAGATCATCGCGCGTCATCTATCCCGGGAGACCGAATCCAGCTTCGTGAATGATCTTGGCACGACGATAAAAATACTGAGTAATTCAGAGGACTTTTCAGGCAGTAATCTGCTAAAATCCCTTGGCGTTTTTTTCGTTGAGGAATTTTCACTCATTTTTGACCAACTGGATAAGGACTTCTATCGATCCACTACAACAGAACGACGAAAAAAACTTGATCAACTCCTGCCACATGGCGCGGCTTTCATGGCCGAACTGCGATACTTCATTTCTCTCTACTCTGTTCAGGAAATGACAGAAGAGATTGTTGTCTTTCTTCAAGCTCTTTTCAAGAGCCCGCGTGTCCTCACGCAGAGTCCTATCGAATGCGACCGTGAAACCAAGGATGCCATTCGCCGTCATTTCGGGCTGAAGCTTCCGAAAAGCTTTGTCGCCTTCAGCATCAATGCCCAGCTCATCGGAGGAATCCGATTCTTCATCGATGGCAAGGTGGTGGACCGATCCTGGTTCTCACGCATACAAGCGATCCATCGCCTCAAAGAACTCGTTTAGTCTCTCAACCCTTAACTCTTAACCCTCAACCTTTTATGTCCGAACAAACCCTCACCTCCTTTCTCGACACGATCTCCGAAGCTCTCTTTAAGGAACAAAAAAAGGGCTCTGACGAAGGTCGTTTCGGCGTCATTACGTCGTTTAAGGATGGAGTTATTCAGATCAAAGGTCTTTCGGATCTCCGAATGGGGGAATTGGTCACTGTACAGGGTACTTCAAACCAGGCTCTGGTCATGAATCTGGAAAAGGACCAGGCCTTCGCGCTCGTCCTCCAGTCCGGTGAAGGTGTCAAGGAAGGACTTTTCGTTGAATCCAATGGGCACTTTCTACAAATGCCCGTCTCTGAGGCTAATATTGGACGTGTGGTCAATGCCCTGGGAGCCCCGATCGATGGTGGAGCAGACCTGAAAGCGGATGCTCACTATGAGCATGAAAAGATCGCCCCGGGTGTTATTGCCCGAAAGTCTGTCAATACCCCTGTCCAGACCGGAATTATTTCCATCGACTCCCTGGTCCCCATTGGCCGAGGTCAACGTGAGCTGATCATTGGTGATCGTCAGACGGGGAAAACCACTGTCGCTATCGATACTATTTTGAATCAGAAGGGGCAGGACATCATCTGTATCTACGTTTCGATCGGACAGCGTGAATCCAAGACTGCTCAGGTCTACGAAACCCTCCGGGCACATGGTGCTCTCGACTACTCTCTGGTCGTCGCGGCTGGAGCCTCTGAATCAGCGGTCATGCAATTTCTTGCTCCTTATGCCGGATCGGCCATTGCCGAATATTTTATGGATAAAGGCAAAGAATGTCTGATCATATATGATGACCTATCTAAGCACGCCGTTGCTTACCGTGAAATGTCTCTCCTCCTTCGACGACCTCCCGGACGTGAAGCCTACCCCGGGGATGTCTTTTATCTGCATTCCAGACTGCTCGAGCGAGCGGCTAAGCTGAATGAAAACCATGGTGGAGGAAGTATTACGGCTTTACCGATTATTGAGACCCAGGCAGGAGATGTTTCGGCTTATATTCCGACGAACGTCATTTCCATCACCGATGGTCAGATTTTTTTGGAAACCGATCTCTTCAACCGAGGAATCCGTCCTGCCATTAATGTCGGTATTTCCGTCTCTCGAGTGGGAGGATCGGCTCAGACCAAAATTATGAAAAAAATCTCCGGTACGGTAAAGCTGGAACTTTCTCAGTACTACGAGCTGGAAGCCTTTTCTCAATTTGCTTCTGACCTGGATGAAGCAACCAAAAAAACCCTAACCCGCGGACGTCGAATCGTGGAATCTTTCAAACAAAAGCAGAATTCACCTTATGCCTTGTGGCAGGAAGTCATGGTACTTTCGGCGGCTACCGGAGGATACCTCGATGCGGTCGAGGCTGCTGAGATTCAAAAAAAGCTCAAACAATTCCTCACGTATGTGGAGCTGGAAAAGAAGGAACTCGTGAAGAATATTATGGATGAAAAAGATCTCACGGAAGTGATCAAGGAGGGGATTTCCAGAGCGTGTCAACAGTTCTTCACTCAGTAAAAAATTTTCATTTTCCTTTAGACTCTCATGGCTTCTCTCCTCGAAATCCGGAAAAAGATCAAAAGCGTCAAGCAAACGCGTAAGATCACCAAGGCCATGCAGCTAGTCTCAGCCTCCAAGATGAAGGTCTTTCAGAAAAAAGCCGTATCCTGCCGGAGCTACGCCTGGGATTTGTTGTCTGTCTTGAAACGTCATATTCCTAACCAAAAACGTTCTCTCTTTTTGGAGCAGCGAGAATCTGGAAAAACTCTTTTCGTGCAATACTCTTCTGACAAAGGGCTCTGTGGGGCGTTGAATACGAAGCTTTCCAAAGCCCTCTTTACCTCCAGGAAATGGACTGAAACTCCCGCTGATCAAAGACTCCTGATCACCATTGGGAAAAAGGCCATGGATTTCGCTCGGTACAATGAGATCCCCCTAAAACATCACTTTAATGGCCTGAATGAGCAGATGACGACGCTCGATGCCCTGGATTTCATTAAACCTATTGTGGATCTCTGGATCTCCGGTGACGTAAAGGAAATCCTTATGATCGCTCCGCATTATCAGAGCACGTTGGTCTTTTATCCGCTCGTAAAAACCTTTCTTCCATTCTCTGATGAGATGATTTCCAGGCATTTGAATATTGAAGAAGAGTCGACACATGAAAATATATACTCTCCCACCAACACCCATATGTACTACGAACCTTCGGAGGAACGTATCATAGAGGTGCTTTTCACGCAGGTTATTCAGCTGCTTTTCATCCAGTCTTTCTTTGAGCTCAAAGCGGCGGAATACTCCAGCCGTATGATCGCCATGCAGAATGCTACTGACAATGCCGATGACATTATCCGCAAGCTTACTCTTACCTACAATAAAGCCCGTCAGGCCAGAATTACTCAGGAACTCTCTGAGATTTCCGGAGCCATGGCGGCGATGTGATAACGCGATGCGAATACCCCCCTACTTTCCCATCTCCTACCAGCTAACTTCTATCTCCCAACTCCTAATTTCTTCTCTTATGTCTACCGCAGTCGCACAATCCGCTTCGTCCGAAAGCAAGACCGTCAAACCCGTCGGTAAAGTCGTCCGTGTGATCGGTGTGGTCGTCGATGTCTACTTCATGGATCATATTCCAGAGACCTACAACGCGCTTCTGGTGAAAAAAGAAAATGGAGAAATACTGACCCTGGAGGTGCAGAGCCATCTCGGAGCCGGTGTCGTAAGAACTATTTCGATGAGTACGACCGATGGTCTGTATGTCGGACAGGATGTCGAGGATACCATGAATGCCATTACGACCCCGGTGGGGGAAGAAGTGCTGGGACGGGTATTTAACGTGACGGGTGACCCCATCGATGGAAAATCAGCTCCTCAATGTGAACGGCGTCCAATTCATGCTGCCCCCCCCTCCTTCACCGATCAAAGTGGTAAAGTTGAGGTCTTCGAAACAGGAATCAAAGTCATTGATCTGCTCTGTCCTTTCACCAAAGGAGGAAAAGTTGCTCTCTTCGGAGGAGCCGGAGTGGGAAAAACAGTGATGATGCAGGAGCTCATCAACAATGTGGCCAAAGCCCATGGCGGATACTCGGTCTTTGCCGGTGTAGGAGAGCGATCACGTGAGGGAAATGATCTTATCGCTGAAATGAATGAGTCAGGGGTTATTGATAAGCTGGCGATGGTCTTCGGACAGATGAATGAACCCCCCGGTGCTCGTATGAGAGTGGCTCTGACAGGTCTGACCATCGCGGAAAAATTTCGTGATCAAGGGAAAGATATCCTGATGTTCATCGACAATATTTTCCGATTTACCCAGGCGGGAGCTGAGGTGTCGGCTCTACTGGGTCGTCTGCCTTCCGCGGTGGGGTATCAGCCCACTTTGGCAACTGATATGGCCATGCTGCAGGAACGAATTACCACGACAAAGACCGGTTCCATTACGTCTGTACAAGCCGTATATGTACCTGCCGATGACATCACGGATCCCGCCCCTGCGACGACTTTTGCTCATCTGGATGCCACTATTGTATTAAGTCGAGCTCTGGCTTCACTGGGTATCTACCCTGCTGTTGACCCTTTGGATTCAACCTCACTTGCCCTAAAGCCGGATGTCGTCGGAGAAGAACACTACCGAATCGCCAATGAGGTTCGCATGATTCTCCAACGCTATAAGGAGCTACAAGATGTGATTGCCATTCTCGGTCTCGATGAACTCTCAGAAGAGGATAAGTCCACGGTCAACAGAGCTCGAAAGGTTCAGAAATTTCTTTCTCAAAACTTCCACGTGGCTGAGCAGTTTACGGGCACACCGGGACAGTACATCAAGCTGGAGGACACCATTCGAAGTTTTGATGAGATCCTCGCGGGAAAACATGATGATGTCTCTGAGCAGCATTTTTATCTGGCAGGGACTATTGATGAAGTCCTGGAGCGACACCGGAAAGAAAAAAAGGGGAACTCGTCTACGCTTTGACGCTTAAACATTCAGAGTTTTTAAGTTTTATCCACCAGAGGCGGACCCCCGCCAGACTGTCGGACTGGCACCTCTGGCGGACAATTTATACTTTACCTTCTTCCATGGCCGATACCTTTCACCTCTCCGTCCGCACGCCGGAAGCTGAGATCCTTTCTCAGGAGGTAAACTCGATCAAGGTTAACACCGAAGGTGGTGAGATGGAAATATACCCTCATCACGCTTCACTCACCGGATCAATCCTCTTCAGTCGACTGGATATCCGGAACGCCCAAAGTGAGCTGCAATACCTCGTCCAGCAAGGTATTCTCTTCTTCTCTGTGGAACACAACTCAGCTCAATTGCTCTGTTATTCTTGCAAAGAACAAAAAGATATTGAATACAAGACCGCCAAACACTATCTGGAATTTATCAATGAAAAGCTTGCTGCCGGTGCTGACCTCAATGACTTTCAGATCAAGTACCTGGAGACGGAGAAAATCGCCATGGTTCATCAAATGAAAGTGCTGGAGAAGGTGAAGGCGAAATAAGCTCCTCTACTGCTCAAATACGGGTAAATTCACTCCCGGAGTGGGAGTCACCTTGATCCCTGCCTCTAGAGCCTCGAAATTAGCTTCGATTGCGGGGATGATTTGATTGGCCCTCTGGACAAGGGGAGTCAAACGATTCAATATCTCCTGGGTTGAATTGATGACGACTCTGGATTCTTCAGCTTTTTTTCGGGCATCCAGGTAGAGATTGAGATTCGTGTCAATATTACCCGTCTGGAAGTTATCCGTTTCCGAGGTGAAGGCTCCGCTAAATTGCTCAGCGGTGTCCACATTTAGCTGGTACTCAGTCTGAGCTTCATCGATGATCCGCTGCATATTCTCTATCTCAACTCCGCCTTCCTGTGCCAGCTGCCTGAGGTTCGTCAGGTAGTTTTGAAGCGCCTGGCGTCTGTTGTCAGGATTAGACTGGAGCAGGTCTTCCAGATTGACTCCAAGAGCGGTTTGGATCTGCTGAATAAGCTTCACCTGATAGCTGAGCGTCGCTCTTTCCTGCTCGGTTTTGCTTGTCTGGATGGCATTGATGACCCCCAGCTCGAGGCCCTGGACCCGAAAGAGCTGCCTGTCGAGGTTGTACCAATTTTTACTCGTAATCCCCGATGCTAAAATACCCTGTCGATACCCACTGATCTGGTTGATATTGAGAGGCTCTCCCGCGTCCACTCTCGAACTGATCTGAGCGGTTTCGACGCCTGAGACGATACCCCGAACAAGAGGACTGCGGTCCACTACAAAGGTCGTATCACCATTTTGCTGAACATACCGCATGGCGAGCTGAGGGTAGAATCGGGTCAAGCCGAAGAACATTCCGATCATGATCCCACAGAAGATGAGGACCGAGATAAGGTTGGGGAAGAAACCGGGATGGGGGCGGGGAGAGCTCATGGCGTGAAGATCGACAGGAACAGGTACACGATCGCGTAGCCGAACATGAGGAGGAGTAAGCCTCCCAGGGTATAAAAAGCGGTCTTCGTCGCGGCGCTGATCTTTTCCGGCTCGCCTTCCGCCGTCAGGTACTGAATCCCTGCATAGATCAGGACCAGGACTGCGATCGCCGCCAAAAATCCTGCCATCCAGTTGGCGATACTGGGAAGAATATCACTGATAAATGACGACAGGGTGATGTTGCCTCCAAATTGGAATTCGGTGCCTGTGATAGGTGGTGCGGTTTGGGCCGGAACTGGTTGTTCTGGAGCTGGTTGTGCTAAAACGAGTTCTGATGAGGCGAAGCTCGTGATCATCAGTATTCCGATTCCAAGAGTTGTGAGGAGTTTTTTCATTTTCTTAGATAAAGAAAATCGGGTTGATCGTGTACAGGATGAACGCGGACAAGAAGAGGACCACCAGACCCACAAGAGATCGAAGGATACGGTCTTTGGCCGAGCTAACCTCCTCCTGGCTCAGTCCTCCGATGGAAATCTGAATCCCGCTGATGATGACGACCAGGATACAGATGCTGCCGACAATTCCGGCGATCCAGCGGTAGACCAGCGTGGCGTAATTGTTCAGCAGATCGAGGCCGGTTTTGCCGACAACGACGCACTGGCTAAACTTACTCTGGAGAATGACCCCTACCGTGCCTTCCAGTTGAGCCTTTGTAATTTCCTTATTGTTCTTCCCCACATCCTCCCGAAGGCATTCGATCACACGACTACAGCTATATTCCTTCCCTTGCTCATCCTTCCCTTGCTCAGGGGTAGCTATCCCTTCGGTAAGGAAAACAATGATATCATCCGTGACTTGAACCGTGTCTGTGGAGATGCCCTGAAGAATGCAATCGCAGTCGGTATTGCCAACTTCGGCACATCGAACCGCATCTGCTGCCGAATTGATATCTCCAAAAGTATCCAGAGCAAAAGCAGTTTCCATCATTCCCAAACCCATTGTTACGACCACGAGAAGGGCGGTAACAGATCTCCGTAATCTTTTCTTCATATCAGCAGCTTATTTGCCACGATTGTAACGAAAACAGGCCTTTTTGACGAGAGAATGGTCTTGGAGAAAACACAGGTTATGGTGTCAATATGAGAATAACTCACCCCCTTTGTCCCCCTCTCTTCCGAAGAGAGGGGGAAGGAGTCCGCCGCGGCGGACGATAGGGGGTGAGTTTTTTCAATTCTTTCCCTTTGGCATCCGAGAAAGTGATGCTAGAATGGCCTTTGCTATAAATTTTGGATATCATGTTTGGAAAGCAAATCATCGTCAAAGGAGCCCGAGTACACAATCTCAAGAATGTAGATGTCGAGATTCCCCGCGATAAGCTCACGGTCATTACCGGTCTTTCCGGTTCGGGGAAGTCGTCGCTGGCTTTTGATACCATCTTCGCGGAAGGTCAAAGACGCTACGTAGAGAGCCTTTCGACCTACGCTCGGCAGTTTTTGGACCTCATGGAAAAGCCTGACGTGGATGAAATCAAGGGTCTTTCTCCGGCGATCGCCATCAATCAGAAGACCACATCTCGGAATCCTCGCTCAACGGTGGGAACAGTCACAGAGATTTATGATTATTTGAGGCTTCTTTTCGCAAAAATCGGAGTGGCTCATTGCCCGAACTGTGGAAAAAAGATCGATCGCCAGTCGGTGAGCCAAATCATCGAGAAAATCGAAGAAATGAATGAGGGGGCCAAATTTATGATTCTTGCTCCGGTCGTGCGTGGAAAAAAAGGGGAACATCAGGTGGTTTTGAGCCAGATCAAGAAGGATGGTTTTGTTCGCTATCGTTTCGATGGTCAGATCTACAGCGTTCTGGATGAGTTTGATGTGGATCCCAAGAAGAAGCACAATATAGAGATCGTCATCGACCGTCTGGTGGTCAAGGACTTTCAGCCGAAAATAACCAGGCTGAAATCAGGGCAGGAAATCGAGGAATCAAACCCTGATCGGACTCGTTTGGCGGATTCGCTGGAGCTAGCTCTCAAGCAGGGTAATGGCCTGCTCATCATCCACAACCCAGATACAGGGCATGACAACCTCTACTCAGAAAACTATGCTTGCGCGGACTGTGACATCAATATTCCCGAGATTCATCCTCGTATTTTTTCCTTCAACTCGCCCCATGGTGCCTGTGAAGAATGTCATGGACTGGGGACCAAGCTGAAGATCGACCGGGACATGCTTATTCCCAATGAACGACTGACTATCGCTGAGGGAGCGATTCTGCCCTGGAGCTCGACAAACTCGAAGCTCTCCTGGTACAACAAAATCCTTGAACAGGTCGGGAAAAACCATGGATTCACCCTGCAAACACCGATCAAGAAAATGACAGAGGAGCAAATGGAGATCATCCTCAACGGAGATCCTGAGCCAACCTACACGATGAGCTTTAGTTCCGATCGATTTGACAAGGAATACAAAACCGGTTTTGAGGGGGTTGTCCCTAATCTTGAGCGCCGCTATACCGAGACGGATTCGAAGTATGTGCACAAGAAGATCGAACAGTACATGCGCATTCTGGATTGCCCGAAATGTCATCGAAAGCGCCTGAAGCCGGAATCTTTGGCGGTCAGAATTGACTCCCTGGACATTATTCAGGTCACGGAAATGGCCGTCACTGGTATACTTGATTTCTTCGACGCACTGAAACTTTCTGATTCTGAGAAGAAGATTTCTTCAGGGATCCTGAAGGAAGTCCGAGAAAGGCTGCAGTTTTTGATCGATGTCGGACTCGAATACCTCACCCTCAGCCGTGTCGCGAATACGCTCTCTGGCGGGGAAGCGCAGCGCATCCGCCTGGCGACACAGATCGGATCACAGCTTCAGGGTGTCCTCTACGTTCTGGACGAACCTTCGATCGGTCTCCACCAGCGTGACAATGACCGCCTGATCGCGACCCTCATGAAGCTCCGTGATCTGGGCAATACCGTCCTCGTCGTCGAGCACGACGAAGACATTATCAAACAGGCGGACTACCTGCTCGATATTGGGCCTGGAGCGGGGAAGTACGGAGGAGAAGTGGTTTCTTCGGGAACTCCCGAAGAAGTCATGGCTGATAAAAACTCCGTGACCGGAAAATACCTCAGTGGGAAACTCGAGATTTCCATGCCAAAAAAACGCCGAAAAGGGAATGGAGAATCCCTGGTCATAAAAGGGGCTCGTGAGCACAATTTACAAAACCTCACGGTTGAGATACCGCTCGGGATTCTGACCTGCGTGACGGGGGTATCGGGATCCGGAAAGTCTTCCCTCATCAATCATATCCTGGTCAAGAAGCTCGTCACCGAATTGAACAACGCAAAACGGGTCCCGGGTGCCCATGATGAAATCACAGGTATCGAGTACCTGGATAAAATTATTAACATTGACCAGTCACCCATCGGGCGGACCCCTCGATCAAATGCCGCGACGTACACGGGTCTCTTCACCCATATCAGAGAGCTCTTCGCCAGTACACCTGAAGCGAAGCTTCGCGGCTACAAGTCCGGCCGATTTAGCTTCAATGTGAAAGGTGGACGCTGTGAAGAGTGTCGAGGTGATGGCCTCAAGAAGATCGAAATGCACTTTCTGCCGGATATCTACGTGAGCTGTGAGGTGTGTAATGGAAGGCGATACAATAAGGAAGCTCTGGATATCACCTGGCGAGGAAAAAATATTTCCGACATCCTCACGATGTCTGTGATCGAGGCTCTCGAGTTCTTTGAACATATCCCAGATATCAAGCGTAAGCTGGAGACCCTCCTGGCCGTTGGGCTGGATTACATTCAGCTGGGACAGCCAGCTACGACCCTTTCCGGTGGAGAGGCTCAGCGAATCAAGCTGTCGAACGAACTGTCCAAAAGATCTACCGGCAAGACGATCTATGTCCTGGATGAGCCGACAACTGGACTCCACTTCGATGACGTGGCGAAATTGTTGCATGTTTTGCAAACTCTGGTTGACAGCGGCAATACGGTGCTTATTATTGAACATAATCTGGACGTGATTAAGTGTGCGGATTGGATCATTGATCTCGGGCCTGAAGGGGGCAATGGTGGAGGTCAGATTGTCGCGATCGGGAGTCCCGAAGAAGTGGCTGAAGTGAAAGGCAGTCATACGGGAATGTACCTGAAACGAATGCTATTGAAGGTTTAGAGTTTAGAGTTCTCTGGATCAGTAACCAGATACCATGTCCCAACATAGAATTCTTCTCATCGAAGATGATGAAGACCTGGCTACGCTGTACCGGATAGGGCTGGAGAAGGAAGGGTTTATTGTGTATACTTCTAAAAATGGCCTTCAGGGTATTACCAAAGCTATTGAGAAAGAAGTTGATCTCGTTCTTCTGGATCTGATGATGCCCCTTGCGGACGGACGAGACGTCCTGGCCATGCTTCGGCTCAATGCCAAATCACAGAATATTCCGGTCATCATCATCAGTAATCTTAATCCGGGTACTCTTGACCTCTCCCAGTATGACGATCAGGTCATTGACTACTGGGTGAAATCCGAAATTACCCCGAAGATGCTTGCTTCCCGTCTTCAAAGCTATTTCTCATGAGCGCGTCTCAAGTGCCCAGACCGTCGAAGAAGTACCTTGCCATGAGCCTCGATCCCTATCGGGAGATGTTTGAGGAAATGGATGATATGATCCTTATTTTGGATGACTCCGGAATGATCGAGTTCGCCAACACGGCTCTTCGAAGACAATTGGGAAAGAATCGCATCCGCTTTACGGGAAGAAATCTTTCGGAAAGGAATTATTTCGATGATCTGCTGAGTGCGGAGGAACTCTTAAAGACCATTTTTGAAGAAAAAAGTTTTATTACCCGATCCAAAACTCATGCGGGGGAAAATCGTCACCTGGACTGGAAAACCAAGGTTTTTGTTATCGGTAAAAAAAAGAAGGCCATGGCTATTATTCGAGACATGACCGAACATATGGATCTTCAAAAAAAAGTCGAAGACTATACGAAAAACCTTCAAGAAAAGGTGTACGAGAGAACTCACGAGCTCGAAAAGGAGAAACAAAAAGCAATAGAGCTCCACCAGGCGAAAGCACTCTTTCTCTCCAAAATGAGTCATGAACTCCGAACCCCTCTGACGGCCATCCGTGGATACGCAGAACTCTTGGAAGAAGATGAGATCTCTGATGCCGATCGGAAACAGTTTGTATCTGTTATTGAAAAAAATGCCAGAGGTCTTTTGGAAATGATCAACGAAACCCTGAATATGATTAAGATCGAACAGGACCGGTATCAGATCCATGAGAAAACCTTTTCACTCTGCAATCTGATCAAGCACCTGATGGATACCTACCAGGTCCTCGCACGAGAAAAAGGCCTACAATTTCACTGCCAACTGGGTGAGCATATTCCGGAAAACATTTATTCTGATCCTATAGCCGTCAGTCAGATCCTCACGAATCTTATCGGAAACGCCATTAAATTTACCCATAAAGGGAAAGTCTCCCTATCCGTGAAGATCCGCCGTTTCCCCAAAAAAATTACCCAAAAACTCTATTTTTACGTCTCTGATACCGGAATAGGTATTCCATCCCATTACCATAAACGAGTTTTTCGCTCCTTTGAGCAGTATCTCGACAATCAGTCGGTGCATGAACGCGGTTCAGGGTTAGGACTCGCGATCAGTCATCAGCTCGCCAAACTTCTGAACGGCGAAGTAAAACTTCTCACGTCCGACACTCAAAAGGGGAGCACCTTTGTCTTCTCGCTTCCGGTAAGAATAAAATCAGCCTAGTCTCAAAGTGCTCCTTTACCCCATACTTTTTTTCTGGACAAGAGAAATTTTTTGGCGTTGAACACTCTTGTCTCTAGACTAGATATGATTTTTCTCTGCAAATGGTCACCCAAGAAAAAATTCGGTCCGAAAACCTCACCTGGATCAACATTGAAAATCCTCATTTAGAAACCCTTGAGGCCCTTCAACAACAGTTTGGATTTCATGATCTGGATCTGGAAGATTGTTTATCCCGCACTGAATCTCCGAAAATAGAGGAGTATCCCAACTATGTTTTCATCGTCTTTCATTTTCCCCTCAAGAAGGTGAAAGACAATCACATTGTGGTTGAACCTTTGAATGTGTTTTTGGGAAACAATTTTTTCATAACCGTCAGCAATGGTCGCCTCAAGAGACTTGAAGAATTTTTTGAGACCATGAAGAAAAAACTCAGACAAAAAAGAAGCGTTTTTCAAAAAGGATCAGGATTTCTTCTTTATACCCTTATCAACGAACTTTTTGAGATTTATGATCCCCATATCAATCATCTCAGCCGATCTATTCGAGAAATCGAAGAAGACATCTTCGAGGGAAAAGTGCAGAAGGACCGATTGTATGACATCATGACGGTGAAGCGGGAGATTATTACCCTGAAGAGAGCTCTTCTCCCTCACTCATCTCTGCTTCTTTCACTAGAACACCTCCATAAGCGCTTTATCGATAAAAAACTTGAGCTCTATTTTAATGACATTGGTGATAAGATAGCCCGCAATCAAATTAATCTGAACTCAATGGATGAGATAATCGACACTCTTCAAAGTGCCAATGAGTCCCTCACTTCTCACAACACCAACCGGGTCATGAAGATACTCACGATCTTTTCCGTGACCATGCTTCCCTTGACCTTTTTGACGGGACTCTATGGGATGAATGTTGTTTTGCCGCTCGCGAATAAGGAAAACACCTTCATCGTGCTAAGCACTGTGATGATCATCATACTGATCTTGACGCTCGGGCTCTTCCGCATGAAGCGATTTCTCTAGAACCTCTTCTTCATCTCACTTTCTTCCCAGACCATGATTCCCAGCTCTTCGGCTTTTTTGAGTTTGGATCCGGGACTTTCCCCCACCAACAAGACGTCCGTTTTTGGCGTCACGGCTGAACTCACCTTTCCCCCTTTTCTGAGAACCATCTCCTTCAGCTCCTCTCGGGAGTGTTCTGAAAAAGTTCCCGTAATCACAAATAATTTTCCATCGAAAACCGGATCATGCTCATTGATAAATATCTGGAAGAGGATTCTGACCCCGGCCTTGCTCAGATCGTGAAGAAGTTTTTTTTGGTCCGGATGTGAAAACCATTGCTGAAGTGACTCGATGACTTTTGGACCAATGCCCTCCACGGAACCAAGCTCTTCCTGGACTCTATCCCCCTTATTGACGAACTCCAGGAGATCATCCGGAGTGATGTATCGATGTGTTCCGTCTTCATATTCTTCTTCACCGAATAGAGCTGTTTGCTCTGAAGAGACAGAGTCCTTCTTTCCCTTTCTGAAGCTGAGATGACGCTGAAGTTCGGGAACTAGATCAAGCGCGCTCTTCTCTCCAAGATATCGTATCCCGAGGGCAAAAAGGAAACGAGAGAAGGGGATACACTTTGATTTCTCAATGGCCGACAGTAGATTTTCTGTTCTTTTCTTTTCGAAGAGCTCGAGTGAATAGATATCTTCGTAGGTCAGTTTGAAAATATCCGCCGCGCTCACAATCAATCCTCTGTCCACGAGTTGATCAATAATCTTTCCCCCCAGTGCATCGATATCAAATCCTTTCTTGGATACAAAGTGATAGAGCCGAACTCTTGTCTTTCCTTCGCAGTCATCGTTTGGACAACGGTGGATAACCTCTCCTTCAGGACGGACTAACGCTGTTTCGCACATCGGACATTTTCTCGGAAATGAGAATGTATGTTCTTTTCCGGTGCGTAGTTCAGGCAGACTCTGAACCACTTCAGGGATCACATCTCCGGCCTTTTGAATGATGACCGTATCACCGACGCGGATATCCTTTCGTTTGATTTCATCTTCGTTGTGGAGCGTTGCCCGAGAAATAGTCGACCCCGCTAAAAGCGTAGGACTCAGCACCGCGACCGGTGTCACCGCACCGGTACGTCCGACCTGAACAATAATGTCTTCCACTGTTGATGTCGTCTGCTCAGCCGGGTATTTAAACGCGGCTGCCCATCGGGGTGCCCTGGCAGTCGACCCCAGTCGTTGCTGCTGCAACTTGTCGTTGATTTTTATCACAACACCGTCCGTCTGGTAGGGAAGTGATTTGCGTTTCTCTTTCCAGTGCTCGATAGTGTGTTCAACCCCTTTCAGATCGTCGTGAAGCTTCCAATGGGGCTCTGTGGGAAGTCCCAGTTTTTTTAATCTCTTGAGCGACTCATCCTGATCCAAATCCTCATCGGTCTCGAGGGTGTAAAAAAATGCACTGAGTTCGCGACTGGCCGGGATAGAGGGGTCGAGCTGCCGAACTGATCCCGCCGCGGCATTGCGAGGATTGGCAAATCCTTCATCCTTCATTTTTTCAAAGGCTTCAAAACCAAGATAAACCTCCCCGCTGATCTCTGCTGTGATGTCTTCCGTGAGCCTGAGGGGAATACAGCTGATGGAGCGGACAGAGTGGGTCACGTCTTCCCCAATCACCCCGTCACCCCTCGTCAGGGCTCTGATCAGAATACCTTTTTCATACCAGAGGGTGACATTAAGGCCGTCGATCTTGAGCTCTGTGAGGAATTGGAAATCAGCCTTGAGAAGCATTCGTTGGGCGCGATCGTGCCACTCCTCCAGCTCCTCGACGCTGAAGAGGTCCTGAAGGCTTTGTTTTCGAGTTTTATGCTGAAGTTTTGGAAGCCTTCCTGAGAGGGGTGCTCCGATTCGCTGAGTTGGAGAATCTGGTGTGATCAGATCCGGATACAGCACTTCGAGATCTTCCAATTCCCGTTTAATCTTGTCCCTGGCTCCTTCGGAGATTTTTGTGTTGTTTTCGATAAAATACTGGTAATTCCAGTCGTTGATGAATTTTCGGAGCTTTTGCAGGCGCTTTTTTGCCTCTTCCTTTGACATTTTGAGCATTCTACCTATACTTTATTGGCTGTATTCATACTAGCAGTTCCATTCTTCTTTTTACATTTTCATCTCGCATTTTTTCATATTTTTCTCATGAGTAACAAAGGTGGCAAATCTCACAAGCACTGTCTCGTAGGTCTCAAAAGACCCAAATCCCCACTACACAAACGCGATAATAAGGCTAAAGCCCGTGTCCGAAAGGCTGAGGCTGTCATGGCTTTCCAGGCGCTGACCAAAGGATGTTAATAATCCTATGAAGACCCTGAGTTTCGATATCTCTATGTGGACTTGTCCCCATTGCCGAAGAAGATTCAAAAAACCTCAGCAAAGGCACTCCTGCGGTCTTGTTTCGCAGGCACAGAAACCCGGAGACATCGCTCCGGAGATCAAACAGCTCGCGCAATTTCTCATCAATAAGCTGAAAAGACGGGTCCCCGCGCGCGCTGAGGCGAATCCCACCGGCAGTATTCTGATTGCCCGTTCACCCTTTGCGGAAGTCCGTCTCTTACACCGCAGCATCAATCTTGCCTTTGTGTTGAACAAAAATATTTCATCAGATCGCTTTGAACGTGTGCAGAGGATTTCTCCCCGACAGCAGGTCTTTCATTTGAAAATCCGCTACCCTGAACAAATTGACCGGGAACTCCTCGACTGGCTCGAAACCGCTTACCATTTGAAAACATGATGAAGCGTCTGAAAACATCACACAAGGGAGATAACGGACGGGTCCTCGTCGTCGGAGGAAATGAAACCTACCATGGTGCCCCCATCCTCGCCGGACTGGGAGCGGAGAAAAGCGGAGCAGATCTCGTGAACCTGATCGTCCCCGTCAATCAGCAGAACCTTGCCCGGCAGTTTTCGACGAACCTGATTGTTGACATTTTTTCCGGAAGGTCACTCAGATTTCGAGATGTGGCTAAAATCCTTGATCGAGCCGAATCTTCTGATGTGCTGGTCATCGGCAATGGATTGGGAGAGAAGCCCCAGACCCTCAAGGCGCTGAGAAAGATCATCGAACAGTGTCCTTGTCATCTGGTTCTCGACGCGGCCGCCCTATTGGCCTTGGCTGAACTCAAGGGATTTGAAGCAGGAAAACGAATCGTTGTTCTCACCCCCCATAAAGGAGAGCTTGATCGAATGCTTGAAAAAAGTGTTTCAGATCTCACTCAAAAACAGCTGCAAACCCTTGTTCAGCAGAAAGCCAGTGAATGGCACGTCACCATCGTGCTTAAGGGGCCGGAAGACATCATTGCTGATCCAGAGGGCAATCTTCACATCAATACAACCGGTCATCCCGTGATGACGAAGGGCGGAACCGGAGACGTCTTGGCGGGGCTCATTGGAGGGCTCATGGCTCAGGGGATGTCCGGATTTGAAGCGGCAAAAGAGGCGACGAAGAAATGGGGTGAGGTGGGAGAGTTTATTGCTCAGAAAAAGGGTCTGATGGTTACGATTGGTGAGATGGTGGAAAATATTCCTTGATAAAATCCACCACCCTTTTCGCCTTCTCCTCCGTCATTTGAATGTGGGTGGGAAGATTGACCGTCTCTTCAGCAGCTTTCTCGGCTCGAGGACAGGATCCTTTGAGGTATGCAAAGTGCTTCAGGTCACAGCCTTCCGGAGCCAGGACTCTCCGATACCAGTCACCAAGATAAATTCCCTTCCTCTGAGCAGATCGAATCAGGTCTGCCGCTTCCGTAGTTCGGATCGTGTACCGAAGCCAGGCTGATTGCTCGTTCGTGCGGGGGAGCTGGATCTCAGGAATGTCCTTCAATTGTTCCCCGTAGAACTCAGAAAGCCGAACCCGATGCTGATGAAATCGCTGCAGCTTGTTGAGCTGACGGTGAATAAGTCGAGCCATCGCATTGGCCATGCGCTGGGGCATGAAGACAGGCTTATCTCCTCGTTTTTCAGCGGAAAAAATTACTTTTGGAATCAGCTTGAGTTTTTGAGCCAACACCAGCACTGCTTTGCCAAATTTGGACGCGTAAAACGGTTTAATCAGAGCAAATACAAGCGGATGAAAGAGGGCTGAAGCTACTTCGGATGCCGAAGGCAAAGGAAGCTGAGCCTGAAGATTCCTCACTTTTTCAGCCAGTTCATCCGATAGGGTGGTCAGCATCCCTCCCCAGACTCCGGAAATAATCTTGTCCCGACCGAAACTCCAGATCGCCGCATCTCCGAAGCTGCCGACCTTCTGTCCTCCGGCTGAAGCGGAAAGGGAATGGGCACCGTCTTCGATCAGGATCAAATGATGCTTTTTGCACAGGGCCTGAACGGCCTCCATGTCGGTTGGCTCACCGAAGGTATGCTGAACAATAACAGCTTTGGTCTTTTGGCTCAGCGCTTTTTCAAGGCTCTTCGGATCCATGTTGAAGCCCTCTTCTTCAATATCCGTGTACACCGGCTTCGCTCCGGTGTACTGAATCGCGTTGGGGACCACAATGCAGGTGTAGGCCTGCAGGATCACTTCGTCACCGGAACCAATACCCAGTGCCTGGAGGAGAACGAATAAGGCATCTCGTCCTCTTTGAAAAGAAACCGCATGCTTGCTTCCCAGCCGTTCTTCAAAAGTCCTCTCCAGATTTGGTATGGTTCCTCCGGTCTTCCAATGGAACCAATTCCAAGGCATGAACAGCAGCTTGAAGGCGGTCCAGAGATCATCCCGTTCGGTATTGGGAGAAAGAGAGGTGTGGATCATGTGAAGAATTGGATCACTTCACGGGCAAATTCATGAGGTTTTTCATAGGGGAGTCGGTGACCTACCCGGGTAAAGATCTTCAGATAACTCCCGGGAATGATTTGGAGCATTCTTTCGGCATCTCCAACAGGCGTCATTTGGTCACGGTTTCCCCACAGGAGAAGGGTTGGCTTTTGAATCGCTTGAGCACTTCGCAGCAGGGGTTCTTTGATCACCTTCAGAAAGGTTTGCTTCATGACCCCATCCAGTTTTCCCAGATCCCGTGACCGATAAAATCGTGTTCTCAGTCTCTTCACCGCTGGCACAAAGCTGAACATTTTAAGTCCTTTTGCGGCAACTCCGTAGAGTAGTCTCTTCAGGCTCCGCTTCCATTGAAAGCGTTCTATCCCCGGGGTTCCCGTGAGAATCAACCCCTTGACCAGGTCCGGTGAAAGCTGAGAGAGCTTGATGAGGACTCTGCCCCCGAAGGAATGTCCGATAAAATACGCCTCCTGTACCCCCTCTGTTTTCAACCATTTTTGAACTTCTTTAGCGTAGTCACTCACATTGAAAGCCTGCTTTGGTTCAGGCGTTTTGCCAAATCCCGGAAGGTCTGGCACCAGGACAAAAAAATTGTCGGAGAGCAGCTTCGCCAGCTCTTGATAGTTGCCGCCATCGATTCCCCAGCCGTGAAGAATGACGAGGCAGGGTTTCCGTTTCGATCCGAGCTGATAATGGTGCATGGAAAAGTATTTTAGCACTGGTCTTTATAGCAGATTTTGAGTGCTATTGCCATGGTGTTCCCCATACAACCTTCTCTGAAAATCAAGAAACACCTTCCTGATCTCCTCGACACTTCCCAATGCTTCCTCCGCGTCATCGATGGAGTGATATTTGATATTGAGGAGCACGCTCAACTTTTCATCATCCAGGTCTTCAGAACCTCGCTCCAGGTATTGTGAGACGACAAATTCAATGAATTCTCGTTGGTGATCGGTAAGTTTTTCGTAAAGTTTCCCATCGATGATGTTTATCCGATCTTTTCGGCTCACCGGCTTCTTGGCAAACGCCAAATAGGATAAAACATCATAGAGGTCGCTCTCTTTGGCATTAACGAGTTCCTTGAGTTGCTCTAGTTCATCGAGGCCGTATCCCATGTCCAAAAGTTTCTGCAGCAGGGTTTTCCGGGTCTTGGGATCAGACCATATTTTTCGCAGTTCCGATTCGTTCTTGAAGAGTCCTGGCAAATCACCATAGAGATTTTGCATGAATTCTTCTGCAGAGATGGGTTTGCCATCGGCGCTCCAAAACGAAGTGGAAATCATATGCTGTATTTCCCGCTCTTTGCCATCTCGTAGCTTGATCCTGAGCTTTTTCTTTGCAGGTATCATTTCTTCTTCATTGGAATCAATCTTTGCATGTGGCTGATCTCTTTCCTTTTTCTCACTTGAAAGTTGTTCTGACAGATCTTCGATGGGTTCTCCATCCCATTCCGGATCTGAAAAGTTCTTATAAGCACCTACAAAGTCATAAATGGTGAAGAAATTCTTGCCCTCATAGAGGCGCGTTCCACGGCCAATAATCTGCTTAAACTCGATCATGGAGTTCACCGGTCGCAAGAGAACGACATTGCGGACGTTTCTCGCATCAACTCCTGTGGAGAGCTTTTGTGAGGTCGTAAGAATAGTTGGAATAGTTTTCTCATTATCCTGAAATTCTCGTAAATATTGTTCTCCGAGTGCTCCATCTTTGGCAGTGACGCGGACGCAGTAGTTGGGGTCTTTACTGTCCTTCACCTGATTGATGAGGTCACGAATCACCAAGGCATGTGCTTGGGTAGCACAAAACACCAGGCTCTTCTCATCCTGAACTATTTCATCCATTAAGACACGAACTCGCTTAGCTTCACGCTCGATGATTTCAATACTGCGATTGAATTCGGGCTCGGTATACACTTTCCCTTCCTCGACTTCTCCTTCTACGACGTTGTCATCCGACGTGTAGACGTACTCATCCATAGTCGTCTGAATTCGTTTGACCTTGAATGGCGTCAGAAAGCCATCATTTACCCCTTCTTTCAACGAATAGGTATACACGGGATCTCCAAAGTACCGATACGTGTCGACGTTGTCTTTTCGTTTGGGAGTGGCGGTAAGCCCGAGCTGTACGGCTGGAGAGAAATACTCCAGGATTCCCCGCCAGTTGGATTCATCATTGGCTCCACCCCGATGACATTCATCGATCATGATGAAATCAAAAAAATCTTTGGGATACTCTCCAAAGTATGGCGCATCATTCGCTCCACTCATGAAGGTCTGGAAGATGGTGAAGAAGATACTACCATTGGTCGGGACCTTGCCTTTTTTACGGATATCCAATGGGCTTATCCTCACCAAAGCGTCTTCAGGGAATGACGTGTAGGCATTGAAGGCTTGGTCAGCGAGGATATTTCGATCCGCCAGGAAGAGTATTCGAGGCTGCCTCTGCCCATCCTTCTTCAAATTCCATCGAGACTGGAAAAGCTTCCAGGCGATCTGAAAGGAGATAAAGGTTTTCCCTGTTCCGGTTGCCAGGGTCAGCAGGATTCGCTTTTTGTCTTCCGCCACAGCATCCAACACACGATTGACGGCGATTTCTTGATAATAGCGCAAGAACACACTGCCGAAGACGTCCTTGAAGGGCACATCCTGAAATTTATTTTTCCATTCATTCTTTTCTCCCTTCGTCATCCCGAGCAAGTCCATTGGAGTTGGGAAGCCATCTACATACTTTTCTTTCCCCGTCTTCATGTCGATCTCGTAGATCTTTTTTCCGTTGGTGGAGTAGGTATATGGAACTTGAAGCTTGTTGGCATACTCTTTGGCTTGGGCAACGCCTTCAGTCGCTTCTGATGCTGCTTTCTTAGCCTCAATGACGGCCATTTTTTGACCGTTGTACACCAAAACATAGTCGGCAATGTCCGGAAGCCCTCGTTTCCCATTGGTTTGGATACGTCCCTCGGTAATGCGGTATTCCCGAAGAATCTTGGTGCCTTCAGTCTCTCCCCATCCCGAAAGTTTCAGAAGAGGGTCAATGAGTTCCGCTCTGGTTTCGGCTTCGTTCATAGCTGTAGTATGTCACACAGATTGGACATCCTCCAGATTGAAATGGTCTGGCCCAGCAACTTATGTTTTTTCCTAGGCGGGGATCAGTTGAAAATTGTCAGAAGGAACTTTAAGACCTGATTTTTCAATATAGGCTAATTTTTGATCTTTTGAAGCCTTTCTGAGGTGTAGTGGTAGTCGAGAGTTAAGGTAAAAATACAGATCATTGCTTTCAAATTTCAGAGTTTTTCTATCTACTGGGATAATCCCTACTTGTTCCCACCTCTCAAAAGAAACATTCTTCTCGAGTTCAAAAATAAATTTTCCATTAAATGTCATAGTTCCGAATTTTTCGGTCTTACCATCTCGGTTGTATACGAGATTAAATTTCATCATTTTCATAGGTAGGAAGTGAGAATGAATTTCCTGAGTGATAATGAATTGAGGAGCAGAGCTTTTCTTTTTTCAGAATAATCAAGTTCCTGATTTTGGGGCATTTTCACTAATAGCTTACTGAAATCATAGTTATTAATTCCATCAAGCATCTTCCTTATAGAGTCTTTAAAGCGCTTTTTCCAGTCAATTGTATTGTCTATATACCATTTTATCAGGGAAAAAATGTTTTCGGAACCCCGATTTTGATTGAGAAAGAAGGTATAATTTGTCCCTAAGGTGTACTTTTGCTTGAAAAGTTCAGGATCGAGAAGATATCTCTCTACCGTGTCTTCTTCTAGTTCAAAGAGTAAACTGCTTCCATGATCAAATAAAGTTGCAAATCGAATTTTGCTCACCAGTTCTTTTGGATCTATTGAGGTCTGCCCACTTTTGACCAACATGTGCTCAAGAATGCCCCAGTTATCATGATGACGGTCCATATTGCCTATTAGGGCATCAAAAATGATCATATCGGCAAATGCCACTAGAATCTTTTCAGGTGCATAATAGCGGTCCCTGATTTTATTCTCGATTTCTTCGAGGGAAAAGTAGTTAGAATCTTCAGCGATCACTGACTTGCCATATCGGATATCGAATTCACGTGGGAAAGCATGTCTCACGAGGACTCCGATTGGAATCCAGTCGAGGGGAAGTTTTTCATTTGCTTTTTGAAATTTATTTTTCATTTCACCTGAAATAGTTTTGATAGAGACTTTTTGAATATCTATGCCTAAACGGTTTCCCAAATTGGATGCGAAAAGTTCAGCCCAAATTTCTCGTGGGTTTTTGGAATAGGTTTTGAAAAGAAATTTCTGACAATTCTGTTTATGTTGGAGAACAATCCGAGCTCTAGATCCACCGACCGGTTCTTCGTATCGCAGCACCTTATAGCTCTTTTCATCTAGTTTGCCGACCAGGTAAGGCTTCATGAATAATTCTTAGGTTCGTTGACAGTATACATCTCTTCCGAAGATTGTTCCTAAAATCATCCACACTGATGATCACAACTCCCCCGCAAACGCCTTCTGCAGCACCGACTGCTTGAGTTCTTGGAGCAGTTCGAGCTTGCGCTGGTAGATCTGCTCGAGTTTTTTGGTTTGTTCGAAGAGAGTATCTAACTTGGAAATGATCTGTTTTTGTTCTTTTTGTGGGGGAATCCAAAAATTGTAAGCAAAAAGATGTTCTCGATTGACCTTTGGCATACCTGCCCTAGCAGATCCTTTTATGGCATACTCTGTAAAATTCTTTGATAAAAGCAAATGGTACAAATAGTCGCGAAGTATCTTGTTCGGTTTTGGTAATAAAGGGTAGATATCAGCACTACATAAACCTCTAAATTCAGGTCGTGCAACTTTCATGAGATAGGGACGAATCTTGCTATAAAGCACCATATTCTGGTCAAACAAAAACTTACCTGATATCAGCTTTTCCTCTCGAGATGTTTTCAGCAATATAAGCTTTCCTGTGACAGATTGAATGTTGGCTCCACCAACATGAACGAGGTCTATAAAATCAGGTTTACGTGGGTCAACCAGTTTTGAGGAAATCTCACAAACATCATCAAGAGTCACGTGTTTCCAAGTGTCACCCTGTTTCACAATCGTTTCAAAGTCTTTCAAAATTAATTTCAAGTCTTTGACTTCTTTCATTATTTTTTTGTCTGGTTCCATCCTTAATTCATTTATTAAATTCTAGACTTTATGGATTCCAATATTTTTTTTGATTCGAGATCGAGCTTACCCATTTCCTCCAAAATCTCCTTCGGATCCCTCAATTCCGCCTCATCCTTCCGATTCGGATTCTTCACCGACAAATCAAAGGTCTTCTGGTCTAAATCACTGACCTTCATCGTCCACGAATTCTCTGAATCGACCTGCTTCTTCTGCAGCGCAACGAAATCTGCCAAATCTTTCTCGGACAGGGGATTGGTCTTCCCCAGGTTGCGATCCAGATTGAGCTGGTAGCACCAGATATTCTTTGTCGGCTTTCCCTTTTCGAAGAACAGCACGATGGTTTTCACGCCCGCCCCCGTGAACGTGCCTCCTGGGAGATCGAGAATGGTGTGCAGGTTGCAGGATTCGAGGAGATATTTGCGAAGAGCAGTGGCATCGCCATTGGAAAGAAAGGTGTTTTTGATGATGATGCCCGCTCGGCCGCCTGCTTTCAGGATTTTGATGAAGTGCTGAAGGAAGAGAAAAGCGGTTTCTCCTGTCTTGATGGGAAAATTTTGCTGGACCTCACTGCGTTCTTTGCCTCCAAAAGGAGGATTTGCCAAAATGATGTCATATCGATCCTTTTCCTGAAAATCCATGATGTTCTCTGCCAGGGTATTCGTATGCACGATGTTTGGCGCTTCAATGCCGTGGAGGATCATATTCATGATGCCGATAATGTAGGCCAGGGATTTCTTTTCTTTGCCGTAAAAGGTCTTGTGCTGAAGGGTGTCGATATCCTTGGTGCTGAGCTTCTTGCTGTGCATCAGATAATCAAAGGCCTCTACCAAAAATCCGGCAGAGCCACAGGCGCCATCGTAGATACGTTCACCGATCTCCGGAGCCACCACTTTCACGATGGTTCGAATGAGCGGACGAGGCGTGTAGTATTCGCCGCCATTGCGCCCGGCGTTGCCCATATTGTTCAGACGAGCCTCATAGAGATGTGAGAGCTCGTGCTTCTCCTGTTGTGAGCGGAAACGCATGTGGTCGACGATGTCCAGCACTTCACGAAGGGTATATCCACTCTGAACCTTGTTCTTCAGCTCATGAAAAATTTCCCCAATCTTGTACTCGATCATATCTGCATGCTCCGCATCCGCTTTGAATTTTTTTAAATAAGGAAAAAGCTGTTGATCCACAAACTCTTTCAAATCATCACCCGTCATCGCTTTGTGGTGATCAATCTTTCCGTCCTTCGACTTCGGCGCTGCCCAGGTATCCCACTGATACTCAGGAGCGATGATGTACTTGTATTCTTTTCCCGCCAGTTGAGCCTCTTTTTTCTTCTGTTCCTCCAAATCATCCAAATACTTCAAAAACAAAATCCACGAGCTCTGTTCGATGTAGTCCAGCTCGCTGCTGGCCCCAGCATCTTTGCGCAGCGCGTTATCGATATTCTTGAAGGCTTGTTCGAACATAGGTGGGGTTTATCAAAAAAACATTCCCATCATAGCGGGTGGGAAATGGAAAGCTATAAATATGAAAATATCATGTAACATATTTCTTAAGAACCCGTATAAAAAAGGAGGGGACTCCGCTATAGTGGGTACCCGAGTTTATACTCTTTCTTCTCTCTTCCATGGAAAAAAAATCAATTACTCTCATCGTAGTCTTGGCACTCGTCTTCGGATTGATCGGAGGCATGATCAGTAGCGAACTGCGCCCCTCTGCCGGAAAAGACAGAAGTGATCAGGGTGTTGTTCAGCCAGTCCAGATGAAGCTGGTCAATGAAGAATCTGATGTCATTTCCGCCATTGAGAATGTTTCTCCCTCGGTCGTCAGTATCGTTATTTCGCAGGAATTGAAGACTATTCGAAGGCAGGGGATGAGTCCTTTCGATTTGTTTTTTAACGACAATCCTCAGTTCGAACAGTTTTTTGATCAACCTTCTCCAAATCAGCCTCAAGTGCTCCCTGAAGTGCCCCAGGAGGAGGCTGATCCGGTTTTTCAAAAAGTTGGCGGTGGCTCCGGGTTCATCATTGATGCCAAAGGTCTCGTCATGACCAATCGTCATGTGGTCTCCAGAGATGATGTGGAATACACCGTTATTTTGAATGACGGAACTGAGTTTTCCGCTGATGTCGTCAGTCGTGATTTTTTTAATGACATCGCCGTCATTCAGTTGAAACCGGAGGATGGTGCGACCCTTCCCACTCTTCAACCCGTTACCTTCGGGAACTCAGCTAATCTGAGTATCGGACAAAGTGTGATCGCCATTGGAAATGCTTTGGCAGAGTTTCAGAATTCCGCCACCAAGGGGATTGTTTCCGCTATTGGGAGACAGATTGTTGCCTCAGATGGGTCTGGAAGAGGGGAGAACCTTTTAGGGCTAATTCAAACTGACGCCGCTATCAACCCCGGAAACTCCGGTGGCCCCTTGATCAACCTCGCGGGAGAAGTCGTTGGAGTCAATACCGCTATCGCCCAAGGGGCGAATAACATTGGTTTCGCGATCCCCATCGACGAGGTGAAAATCATTGTCAAGAGCGTAATCGAAAACGGCCGTATTATACGACCCATCCTTGGAGTCATGTTTACCATGCTCACCCCTGAGCTGGCGAAAGAACTGGGTATTGAGACGGAAGATGGGGCTCTCCTGAGAGGAGATGGTCAGAATTTTGCCGTTCTTCCCGGCAAGCCCGCGGAAAAGGCGGGTCTTCTGGAAAAAGATATAATCATTGAAGTCAATGACGTGAAGATCGACCAGGACCATCCACTCCAGCAGGAGATCATGAAGTACAATCCCGGTGACACCATCGTGGTCAAGTACCTGCGCCAGGGAGAGGAGAAAGAAACTCAGGTGATGCTGGAAGAAGCAAATCTTGAAGAGATCAGGGGAGAATGATCCCATCGTTGCGGGCAGGTATTCAGGCCGACAATAAAAACCTAGTTCGCTTTGCGGACTTTGCTGATGGTAAAGTAAATCTCAATGAGAGCAAAGAGCAAGCTGAGAACGAGCGGGCCCAGCAATAATCCCAGAGGACCGAAAAAACCGATTCCTCCCAGAATAGAAAGCAGAATAAGAAATGAATGAAGTTTCATTCCCCGTTCAACGAGTTTCGGTCCTAAAAGATTGTCGACCATTCCCACTGCTATCACCCCCCAAACAAGGAGACCCACCGCGAAAAGCGTTTCCCCGCTGAGGAAGAGAAATAAAACACCCGGGAGGAGCACCAAAGCCGTTCCAATACCAGGAATCAACGCCGCGATAGCCGCGACACTTCCCCATAGCGTTGCGTTTGGAACCCCGAAAAGAGCAAAACCGATTGCCGTCAGGAAACCCTGGATGAGCGCCACCGTGATACTCCCCCTCATGACGGAATTGATGGCCAATGCCAGGGTGTTAAAAATGGTTTTATCGTGAATATCCTGAAGGGGGCTTAATGCCATCACTGCCGCCTTAAGTCTGGGGCCGTCTATAAACAAGTAATACAGAGCCATCAGGAAGATAAAGACACCCAGTATTCCCTTCGCAATATTTGCTAGGAGGGGTCCGAGATACTGGATCAACCAAATCAAGCCCGACTTCAGATACTGGTCAAAGTCGAATGAGAACTCTACCGGGAAGGGGATTAATTCTTTAACATAATTCAAACCATCCTGGATGGTGGAAGAAAGCGTCGTTGCTCCACCATTCTGCGTCAGGGAAGAATAGAGCTGGGTGGCCTCCTGGAAAATCTGTATCCCTAAAAATGAAATCGGCACGATGACCACGATGAGAACAAAAGCGGTTGCCAACAGCGCCGCTATACCTTTTCTCTCACCCGTAATCCTCAGCGCCGTCTTGTATACCGGTGCGAGTACCGTTGCAAAGAGCACTGCCAGGATAAGTGCGTAGAGAAAGGGCTTAAAAATAAAGTAGGTGAGAAGAGCAATCCCCACGAGAAGAATAAGCAAAAAATACAATTCTGATTTTTTGTGGTTCATGGGGAGAAAAGACAAGCGGATATGCCCCTTTACTCTACTGGAATTGAAAATAATTTGCACTCGAGATTTCGAGATGGAGAACGAAAAAAACAGAATGGCTTGAAGCCATGGACATATTCCCTATAATCGTAAGGCTCAAAACCCTGCGCAGGTGGCGATCCTCCCTCACTCCCTCTCAAGCTCCCTGCGAGCTTCGGAAGGATTCGCTCTCTGTTGCAGTAGAAATATAAAAATTAAGTTTAATTGCGCGGGTGGCGAAATGGTAGACGCGCTAGCTTGAGGGGCTAGTGGACAAAATACCGTCCGTGGAGGTTCAAGTCCTCTCCCGCGCACCAAATCCCGACTCTGTCGGGAGGTTAAGAAAAGCTTTCTTTTTCAGCCATTCTCCTGTATCCTTTTAATACCTTCAAGAACCTCATGAACGCATCAAACAACAATTGGTTTTATTTTTACTTCTTCTCCGCCTGAGAAGTGTTGTTTGCAGTGTGAACTTCAATACAATCTTCTCAGCAACGAGAGGATTTTTTTTATTTCAATTCCTATGCCTACTCCTCAAGATAGGATCAAACTGCATCGCGATCGGATCGATCAGATCGATCAACAGATGATTCACTCCATTGCTGAACGCTTGAACGAGGTTAGGCAAATCGGTGAGATTAAACGAGAGTCGGATTTGTCAGTGTACGACCCCAAGCGAGAACTGGAAGCCCGTACGAAACGCAACGAATTGGCAAAAGAACTTGGCATTGACCCCCTGCGATTGGAACTCATCTTTGAGCAAGTCGTCCTCCTGGCCCGGGATACCCAGTCGGAAAAAAGGGGAGGATTGCTGAGGGATGAAGGGAAGAAGCTGAGGGTGGGAGTTATGGGAGGGATCGGAAGCTTTTCGGAGGCTGCGGCGCTGGAGCATCTGAAAGAACAGGGCATTGAGGACTTCGAGCTGCATTACCCTATTTCTTCAGAGAATGTGCTGAAAGATCTGGAGTCAGGGCATATCGATGTAGGGATCTTTCCTATCGAGAACTCCACGGCAGGCCTGGTCACCGAGTCCATCTATGCCGCTAGTCAGCATCGATTCGATATTCAGGATATTTTCGAATTTGACGTGGTGCACTGTCTGATGGCCCTGCCGGGAGTGAAGAAGGAAGACATTATCAAAATCATGTCTCACCAGCAGGCGCTAAAGCAGTGCAAGGATTATCTGAAGACCCATTTCCCGAATGCTGAGCTCATCGAATCGACTGATACGGCCGAGGGGGCACGCATACTCGAACAGTGCCCTGATGAAAAAGATCTCGCTGTGATCGCTCCCAAACGATGCGCGGAACTCTATCATCTGGACCTAGTCGAAGAGGCCATACAGGATCTCAAGATAAACTACACCCGCTTTATTTCTGCTCAAAAACACCATGAATAAACCACTTATTGGCATTATCGGCTCGGAAGGCAAGATGGGAAAAGCCTTCTCTCAGCTCTTCGTATCAAGAGAATTCGAAGTCATCGGAGCTGACCTGAACACTGACTTGTCGGGAGAACAGGTCGCGCGTAAGGCTGATATCCTCATCTTTTCGGTTCCGATCACACGAACCGTGGAAGTGATTCGGGAACTGTCTCCATTAGCTAAGTCCGGAGCTCTGATCGCTGATTTCACTTCGATCAAGTCACCTGCTGTGCAGGCTCTGCTTGAATCGGCTCCTGAGTCCTGTGAAGTGCTGGGCCTTCATCCGATGTTCGGTCCCGAATTTGGATCGGATCTAAAACAACAGGTCATCGTGAGCTGTCCCGTTCGTTCTGGAACCTTAGCTGAACAGTTGCTGGACTTCTTTCGATCTGAAGGAGCACACATCAAGGAGTGCTCTGCTGAAGAACATGACCGCATGATGAGTCTGATCCAGGGCATCACCCATATCTCAGCCATTGCAACCGGTATGGCCATGAAGAAACTTGGGTTTCAGATCAATAAGAGTCTTGATTTCTCCAGTCCGATATACAAGCTTCGTCTGGATATGGTCGGACGGGTGCTCTCTCAAAGTCCCGAACTCTACGCGGAGATAGCCATTGAAAATCCGCTCACGGAGCAATCTTTGACAGCATACCAGGAAGCTATAACTCTGCTGATGAAGACCGTTCAGGAGCGAGATGAAAACCGGTTCGTCCAGGCCTTCCGTGAAGCGGCAGACTTTATGGGCGACTTTAAGAATCAGGCCTATCGACGCACCAACCATCTTTTGACCCTTTCAAAAAATATTTCTTAATTCTTTACCCTAAACTCTTAACGCTCAACTATGAAAACCTTTCTCAAACCCCAACACAGTCCTTCATTAGAGCTCAGTCAGAATCACTGTCTTTTTAGCAACGCTCAGGCTGCAACAATCCCATCTTGTCTTTGGCTTTATCCCACCCACACTTAGTACTCATAACCCCCCACCCATGATTATCTGTATGCGCCAGGGAGCCACGAAAGGAAACGCTGAACATGTCATTCAGGCCGTGAAAGATGCGGGACTGGAGCCGGCTCCTTTGTTTGGAACAGAGAGGACCGTGATTGCCGTGCTCGGAGACGAACGAGATCTCGATATGAAGAAGTTTCGAGCCATGGATGGTGTCGAAAAAGTCATGCCGGTCCTGCGCCCATACCGTCTCGTGTCGCGTGAATCCCACCCTGAAGACACCGTGGTGGATTTCGGAGACGGTGTGAAAATCGGAGGAAACAATCCTATCGCAATCATGGCAGGACCTTGCTCCGTCGAGACGGAAGAACTCCTCCTGGAAATCGCTCAGGAAATGAAGAAGAGGGGAGTCCAGTTCCTTCGTGGAGGAGCATTCAAGCCACGCACGGCCCCCTACGCCTTCCAGGGCCATGGAGAGGAGGCTCTCAAGTGGATGAAACGAGCGGCTGAAAAAACCGGCCTGAAAGTCGTCACCGAAATCATGGATACCCAGCATGTGGATATGATGGCAGACTACATCGATATGTATCAGGTAGGGGCGCGGAATATGCAGAATTTTGAACTCCTCAAGGCTCTCGGGAGGAAACAGAAGCCTGTCCTGCTCAAGCGAGGAATGAGTGCTGATCTCGATGAGTTTCTGCTCGCCGCGGAATACATCGCCAAGGAGGGAAACTCGCATATCGTGCTTTGTGAAAGAGGAATCCGAACCTTTTGCAAATACTCCAGAAACACCCTGGATCTGAACGTCATTCCCTGGGTCAAGAAAATGTCTCATCTCCCGATTATCGTCGACCCCAGCCATGGGACGGGCTCTTACGACATGGTGAAACCGATGGCGATGGCTGGTGTTGCTGCCGGAGCTGACGGCCTCATCATCGAGGTCCATCCCAAGCCCGAAGAAGCCTGGTCAGACGGTGATCAGTCCATTACCTACAAGACTTTGGATGACGTGCTGGATGGCATCAACAAGATTGCGGTGGTCATGGGGAGGTGATATTCTCAAGCTTGAGAGTATTTCCCTCCTTCATGAAGCGATCGATCAAGTCCAAACTCGTCTGGGCCTTCACGGGCATTGTTACGATCGCGCTCCTCGTCAGCGGAAGTATCCTGATCTGGCAAAATGTTCAACAAATGCGTCAGGAGATCTATCTGAACGCGCTTACCTTTGCTGAGCTCACTCATGATGAGATCATCACTTCCTTCGAACAGTTTTATGAAACGGAAAATTTCCTTCAGTTTCGTAAAGATCTGAACCCATTGGTCGCCAAAAGTGTTGATATCAGTCAGATTGAGATCATCGGAAAGTCCGGGGAGCTTTTTTATAATTCGAGCTCTGAAGCTGACACCGCCTATCTCGGCGAACCGAGAGTGCACATTTACAACCTTGAGCCATCGCGAAATATTCGTCCTTCGCTCACCTTTCGCAATGGTGAAACCGTGTATGTGACCAGGGGGCAGGACGAGCAATGGGTGCCGGTCACCGCGACCGATGAAGTGACCTCATTCCCCAGTGGAGAAGTACTGAATATCTTGTTTCCTCATGAGAATTCGAGGCTCTCGGTAGTCTACACGCTCTCTTATGACGCTCTGATCAGCCGTATCCTTCAAACCGTTCTGGGAATCGTCGCGGTGCTGAGTCTGAGTGTGCTTGTCGTCGTCCTGGCGGCTCTGTCTATCGCCGGCAGACTGGTCCGTCCTATCAAGACGCTGGAATCGGGGGTTTTGCAGATTGCTGAGGGAAAGTATGGGACTCAGGTCAGTGTCACCAGTCAGGATGAGATCGGCGTTTTGGCGGATAACTTCAATCTGATGAGCACCCGGCTGAAGAAGGATACTGAAGAACTCCTGATCAAAGAGGCCCTTCAGAAAGAACTGAATATTGCCGCGGAGATCCAACAAAACATGCTTCCCTCCACTGATCCGAAACTAAAAAATCTCGACATTTCAGGTTCGCTAACCCCTGCCACCACTATTGGAGGTGATATTTACGATTATTTGCAAGTCGACAAAACGACCTATGTCTTTATCGCGGACGTCACGGGGCACGGTGTCCCCGCCGGAATGGTGGCGAATGTGACTCTTTCGACGCTCTATAGCTACAGTAAGGTGTACTCTGAGCCTGCTGAGATCCTGAAGGCGATGAACTGGGTAGTGTATGCCAAAACGAAACCCAACATGTTTGCGACCGCTCTTCTGGCCAAGTGGCAGGAAGGATCACGCAAGCTTTCCTTTAGCAACGCAGGGCATGAAGAGATCATTCATTACCAAGCGGACAAAAAGGACGTTCAGCTCATCGGAAAAGGGGGGATGGCCCTTGGAATGAGTGAAGTGGCAGGCAAGCTCTATATTCCCCAGGAAGTGGAGATCAAGAAGGATGATGTGCTCGTATTCTATACCGACGGGATCCCCGAAGCCTGGAAGAACGAGAAAGAAAACCTTGGCATCGAGACCCTCCTGGACATTGTGAAAGGAGTCGCGTCACGGGCCCAAGATGCCAAAAGTATCCGAGAGGGGATCCTGAAGTCAGTGGATGAATTTCGGGCTGGGTATCCCCAGCAAGACGATATCACCATCATCGTAATAAAGGGGGTATAAAAGATTGTCATCGCTTGTCCTTCTGATATGCTCTCTCTGCTGAATTTTAGAATGTTTTGATATGTATCGACCCAACGTTTCCATGATTGTCTTTCGAAAGACTGATGGAAAGTTTTTACTCGTGCATAAGCCGCGCGCGCACCATGCCTGGCAGTTTCCACAGGGCGGTGTGGAAGAGGCCGAGGAGCTCGAAGAAGCAGCCCGGAGGGAACTGGAAGAGGAGCTGGGAAACACCCTTTTTCAGGGTTTTCAAAAGAGTAGACATGTCTATTTTTATGAGTTTCCGCCCGACTACACTCGTGAAGGAGGCTATACCGGACATAAACAGTGTTATTTGTTGGCGGAGTATACGGGTGAAGATGTTGATCTTCAGCTCGATAAGACCGAGCTGGATGAATGTCGTTGGGTCTATCAGAATGAGCTACCTGAGTACCTGGAATCCCCTGAATATCTGAAAAAGGTGAATCAGGTGATTTATGAGTTTCGGGATTTTATCTAGCCAACCTTCCAACTTTCCTCAACTATGCTCAGCCGAAAATCACAAGACGATCATTCTCTCCTCTGTCTCGATATCGGCACGGCTTCGGTCAAGGCCTGTGTCTTTCAGGATCGGGATGAACATCTGGAGCTAAAAGGCTTTAGCCGTGTTCAACAGCAACATGGCAACCTTCAGGGAGGAGCCATTGTGAATATTTCTCAAACCATTACGAACGTCCAGCAGGTCGCGAAAAAGGCCGAAAATATGGTGAAGCACGCGCCCCGTGACATGGTGGTAGGGCTTTCGGGTGAGTTTGTACGAGGAACTACTCTGACGCTGCAGTATCTCCGCGGCAAGCCTGACACCATCATCACCGCTCAGGAATTTAAGACCATTCTGCATGAACTCCAGTGGCAGGCTTTTGACACCATTCGAAGACAGATTTCAGATGAGATGAGTCTCTCTGAGATTGAGCTCAAGCTCCTCAATGCCTCTGTGGTGGCCATACGGCTGGATGGAGAAGCGGTAACGGATCCCCGGGGCTCACAGGGGACCAAGGTGGAAATGGAGATTTTCAATTGTTTCGCGCCGCTCGACCAGTTTGGACAGATCCAAAACATCGCCGTCGAACTACCGTATCATGAGCTGAAGGGAGTCTTTACCCAGAGCTTTGCCATTTGTCATTCGCTTGCCCTTCGAAACGCTCTCGCCAGTGCTTTAGTATTGGATATCGGAGCTGGGGTGACGGATCTTTGTCTCATCGTGGATGGGAAGATTGTTGGGAACCGTTCCTTCGCCATGGGAGGCAACTCGCTCACCAAGCGAATCGCCTACACACTTTCAACTTCATTTGAGGAAGCGGAATCGCTCAAACTGAGCTACAGCAAAGACGAACTGGAAAAAAAATCCCATAATATCATTCAGGATGCTCTCCAATCCGATCTGGATATCTGGATTTCCAGCCTGGAGTTTTCGCTGAAAGAGCTCCCCATCAAAAAAATGCCCAACACCATCCTGCTCTGTGGTCGTGCCAGTGTCATGCGGGAGTTTACGAATGTCCTTCAGGAACACGATTGGGAACACCATTTCCCACTGAATGGAGAGGTGGAAGTCCGAGCTCTGGAATATTCGGATATTTTGACTGGGGACTTTGAAACGGAAGATCTGGATCAAGAATACCTTCCCGTCGTAGCCCTGGCCAATGCCTCCTATGATCTCCTCTACAACAACACTTCGGTGGAGAGTATTTTGAATACGATTATTTCGGATAAAGGGCTATGAGAGTCGTAATTCAGAAATAGAACTGTTATTATAATGGCTCATTGTTTTTTAAATGAAATACTTGGTCGGCATGTCGGGAGGGGTGGATTCTTCTGTGGCAGCGGTGAAACTGAAGAAGGAAGGACATGAAGTGATCGGGGTACACATGATCCTCTGGTCTGAGGACATGCACAAAAATAAGTGCTGCAATACTTCAGATCTCTTGTTTGCCCGACAAGTGGCGGATCGCTATGAGATCCCATTTTACACGATGGATTTTCGAGAGATTTTTAAGAAACGGATCGTGGAGGATGCCTATCTGAAAGTTTATGAGGAAGGAAGAACTCCGAACCCCTGCGTGAGCTGCAATCGCAACATTCGCTTTGGAGCCTTGCTGGAGAAAGGTGTTGAGCTTGGCGCGGACAAGGTCTGCACGGGACACTATGCGAAGGTAGAAGAGCAAGACGGACTCTACCGTCTGAAAGCCGGGAAAGATACCAGCAAAGACCAGAGCTATTTTCTCCATCGGGTCACCCGGCAAAAGCTCGCACGTATGTATTTTCCCCTTGGGGACATGACCAAGGCTGAGGTCATGAAGCTCGGTGTAAAGTGGGGAATCATGAACCAAAAACGGTTTAAGCGGGAAAGCCAGGATCTTTGTTTTTTGCCTGAAAAAACTCCTGAGCCATTTCTGAAGCGAAATTTGGGTAAAGAGCACTGGAAGCAGGGTGATATTGTCGGACCGGAGGGAGTGAAGCTCGGCACGCACCGAGGCCTTCCATTTTATACTCTGGGTCAACGAAAGGGTCTGGATTTGGGAGGATTGGAGGAACCGCTTTATGTGATCGGGAAGAATGAAGACAAGAATGAACTAGTGGTAGGCCTGCAGGATCAGACACAACTAAGAAAAGTACAGATCAAAAATCTTAATCTGATTGCCCCTGATCTGGACGAATCACGAATCTATCAACTCAAGATTCGTTACGCTGGTAAAGCGTATGCCGGGAAACTAAAAAGGAAAGGAACCTCCTACTCCGATGACTCCGGTGAACTGTGGAATGGCGAAGTCGAATTCGAAGAACCAGTCTCGGGCATCACCCCCGGACAATTTGTGGTGATTTATGACGGTGAGTACTGTGTGGGAGGGGGGGAGATCTTTATCTAAGCAGATATTTTAAATCTCTTGTTTCTGGCTACCAGGATATCTTTTTGAATCTGCTTTTTAAGCTCTTCCGGAGAATCAAACTTCATCGGGCCGCGGATAAATTTCCCGATTTTGAAACTGATTTTTTTATCGTAGAGATCACCTTCGAAATCCAGGACTGTCACCTCGCACACCATGTTTTCCGGAAGACCTTTGGTCATCCGTGGTCCGTAGTAGAGGAGTCCCATTTTTTTTTCTTTCTCAATTCTGAGAATAACAGCGTAGACTCCGTAGTCTTTATTCAGTTTGAGATCAAGTTGGATATTGGCTGTAGGGAAGCCTAATTCACGACCCATTTTTATCCCATGCTCAACCTTTCCGGATACCGTATTCAGATTTTGAGCAATCACAATAAGACCCGCGAAAAACCAGAAGCTGTAGGCCAGGTCGTTTTTCCAATAAAAAACATCGATGAGTCCGTGGAGCAGATAGTAGAGCAGGGGAGTCAGAAGGACCCATCTCCATTCCCGAGGTATTGACCAAATCAAAACTCCAAACAAGAGGAGAAAAGTCAGGACCCCGAAGATTCCATTGGAAAGCCAAAACATCAGAAAGGTATTGTGGGTGTGCAATGCGTGATTGATCTCTTGCCTACTCACGTCGCGATTGAGCGTAAAGGGTGCCTGTCTCTCGAAGGCCCTTTGAAATTGTCCGGGACCCACGCCCCAGAGGGGATCTCTCTCGATAAGGTCCCAGCTCACAGCCCAAATATTGAGGCGTTCCTCTCCTGAGCCGATCACGTTTTCTTGTGTCGTATCAACTGCAAACTGAAATTTCTCTGAATTTTTTTGATCCAGGTAGAGCCCTCCAAGCAGAAGTAATGTCATAAAAGGAACAATCACCCATCTCGTTTTTCCATGGGTCCTGAAGAAACTGGCGACGGCACAGGCACCGATCACTGCCATCCAGGCGCCATAGGATTGGGTGAAGTAGACAGTCGCCAGCATCATCAGAATCCCGATGGCGTAATACCATCGATCCAGACCCTTTTGGCTCCTCATCAACATGATCCAGGCCATGGCCAGGAAAGGGGAGATAAAGAGTGCCGGATAATTGCCGCTGGTCCCCAATCCTGAGAGGGGATCCAGATAAGGCCAAACCAGACGCAGATCGTAAGTCGCGGTGACCTCGCTGAAGATCCCGCTAAAGTACTGAAGTAACATGGCACCTGCTGTGAAGGCAATGATTCCGATCGTCACATCAATGAGCTTTTTAAGCTCGTCCCGTGATCTGAAGCTCGCGATGAGGAGAAAGAAATACGTCGCCGGAGCCATAAACCATCCTTTCCAGATCCCAAGGGGAACGGCACGGCCCTTTTCCAGGTGGAGAACGGTCTCTGCTGTGGCCACCGTGGCGGCCACCAGGAAGAGAATGACCGCGATCCACTGCCAACGCGAGCTCATTCGGGGCCTTGGGAAATCGAAGAACATCAGTCCCAGCACATACCAGAGCAGAAGAAATCCCGTGGCGTATTCCAACCCATTCGTGGGAAGGGGCACCAGAAACCAAAACCAGGTTTTCCAGAGATACAGCAAAAAGAAGGCCGGAAGAGCGAGCAGGGCTATCTGAAAAACGGAAAAAAGGCGATTGCTCTTCATGAAGAATTATTCCCAGGCCGATAAAAATTCTCGTACCACTGCCGCAGGGTCATCCGCCTTTACCACACCACTGGCCACCAGGATACCGATGGCTCCCAACTCAAGACTGATTTTGATGTCCTCCAGGGTCTTCACGCCGGCACCCACCAGGATTTGTTGTTCGGGAGAAATATCGACCACCTTTTTGATAATCTCCGGCTGTGCTGAGGAAACAGAAACATCTCCTCCGATAAGCTCCGGTGGCTCGAAAGCAATTATGCGGGGGTCAAAGTTCTGGTCAATCAAAAGTGTTTCTTCATAAGAAGGGGAGCAGACGATCGTGTAATCGGGGAAATGGACCTGTGCCATATCAATAACCTTGCCCAGATGTTCGGTGGGGATTGGTCTTTCTGAATGGTTAATCAAGGTCCCAACGGCCCCTCGTTTCTTGAGCTCCTCAGGTAAAATATGTCCGGTATGTGCTCCGTATCCAACCCCATCGACGTGCTGAGCAATTACTTTAACATGTTTTACAATGCTTGCAATTTTCTCCAAGTCAAGCGCCTGAACGGCAATCAACACTTCGGCAGGCGCGTTTGCAGAAACCTGATCGATGTGTTCGGCTAATCTGAGGGCCGCGGCGCCGGTTGATTCGTGATAAGTCTTGAAATTGATGATGAGCATATGAGGAATTGAAAATGAAAAATGGAGAACGGAAAAAATGAGAGCAATAGGATTCGATTTCAGACGTTTTTTTCATTGAGCTGGGGATAGATTACCTGAGGAAGATGGAAACGGAAAGTCTGAAGCTAAGGCGTAGGTCAGACTGGTTCTGGAAGGAATTTTCTTACGTTGTGAACGGTGATATTTTTGCGTAATTTTTTTTGATTCTAGGATAGTAATAAGTCGAACAAACAAAAATTCATTATTTGATCGTAGACTTACCTCCCCTTTCTTGTTTTTGTTTTATTACGTACAAGGTATATTGTGCGAAGTATTAGACGGGACAGAACGCCTGTCCCCCGCGGTCCAAGTGCGTCAAAAAAAAGCTCTGCTCAAGCAATAAGCGTGTGACAATCAGGACGGATTTTGCATCAGAAAGCGAATGGATTCCTCCATCCGATCATCATGCGCTTTGGTTATGGCTGCTCTACTCCAGAAGGAGGAGCACTCCGTAGCCCGAAAAATACCCGAGGAGAGCCATTGGGCCAATCCTCAGGGCATACCAGAAAAATGGTATGCCCTCTTCTTTCCCGTCTTGCCCCTTCTTACTCATCACGACAACGCCCGCGGCACTACCAATGATGAGTAACGTCCCCCCCGTGCCTACACAGTAGGCAAGACTGTGCCAGAAAGGATCGTCCATAGGGAGATTATACATCCCCATCGACGCCGCGGTCAGGGGCACGTTGTCGACCCCCCCCGATAGCAGCCCCAGTACGAAGGCCACCTCCTCTGGGGCGAGTTCGAGGCTGAGGCTGAAGAGCTCAGCCAGGCTCACCATGAGCCCCTCCGCCTGGAGCGCCCCCACGGCGAGCAAAATACCTGCGAAAAATAGGATGCTGGGCATCCCTATTCTTTCGAGGGCCTTGGCCACGGAGAGCTTTTTCTCTCCATGATTGTGCGCCTCGGCGTCTGCCGGGGTGAGATGGGCGTCCCCCTTGTGGACGACCTCCGCCGTCACCCACAAAAGTCCGAGACTGAAAAGCATACACATAAATGGGGGAAGGCCCGTCAGGACCTTCAGCGCCGGGACCGCGAGCAGTCCCCCGATTCCAACGGTGAGGATGATCCACGCCCCCGGGACCACCTTGCCGTTGCCATTTTCTGTGGGACTGGAGACCACCTCCTGTCCCCACATCCGCATCACCTGCACCCCAAGGGGCACAAGCATACAGATAAGTGAGGGGATGAGGAGAAACTGGATGAGCTTCAGCGCGCTCACCTTATCCCCCACCCACAACATGGTGGTCGTGACGTCGCCCATGGGCGACCAGGCACCGCCAGCGTTGGCCGCTAGGACCACCATGCCGGTGAACAGGAAACGATCCTGTTCCTGTTCTTTGCGAAGAAACACTCCCCGTAGGATCACCGCCATGACGATTGTGATCGTCATGTTATCGAGCAGCGCAGAGAGAAAAAAAGTCAAAACACAGGAGATTACCAGGAGCTTAGCCTTGCTCCTGATTTTTGAGAGCTTCTTGGTGATTATGTCGAATCCCCCGTGGAGGGAGACCATCTCGACGATGGTCATGGCTCCCAAAAGAAACAACACTATCTGAGCCACCTCCATTGTGGTGTGCCCGAGATGGGCTTTCAGCTCCTCCTTGGAGTGGCCGCCCAAGAGGGCGACCATTGACCAGAGAATGAATGCCAGGACCAAGGCGACAGCGCCCTTGTCAAGCTTCGATTTGTGCTCCGTCGCGATGAGCGCAAGGCCCACCAAGAAGAGCACAGCCATTATGATTTCCATTTCCTTCCTTCTCCACCACCCCCTCGGCTGTCGCCTGAGAGGGTTGACTCGCCCCTCAGGGGCATGTCCACTGGACAGCCCCTGAATGAAGACGCGGACACGATCCGCGCTTGATTTGACCAGGGGACAAGAACCGGAGCCCTGAAGTGAAAAGAACAAAACCTTATGCGCATATCCTGCGCTCAAGGTTTTAGTCTTTTCCACGTTCGCTGCTTCGACTCTGATCCCAATTCCCCGGTCAATGGATATTTTTTGAGTTTACGGTATGCCGACATATGTCAGCTTGGTTCCGTCCTGATTGTCAAGGTTCATCATTCGGAGGCCGTGATGTGAAAAAGGGTTCAATATTTCCCTTCCCAACATCATGACCCGGGACAATAAACGCTCGTATACGGAAAGTATACAAGGAGGCATTTTAGGATGCTTTTCTTGAAAAGGCAATGTGATATTCCAATGATCTCTGATGGCATTTTTATGTATTTTATAGTATAATATAGGGAGCATAACCCTCTCTATGGGACTCATTACTAATAGTATCGGCAAGGTTTGGGGATTGGGCAAAGAACACCTCGGAAAGGGATTTGAACTGCTGAAAAAAGCTCCCGAAACAATCCTGAATGTTGCGACCGAAACCCGTGAAAAGCTAGCTACAGCTTTATTAAGGCGTTTCCCGGGAGGTGAGGAACTCGACAAATTGGCTGCGGACAATCTCCGTTCTCTTCAGGATATGGTTGGCAACAAGGATGTTCTTGGAAAGGAGAAGCCCTTTCTTTTCAGTATTCGAAAGCAAATTGCAGAATACCTCGAGAAGAGAATACCGGAACTGGATCGCATGCCAGCAGGGGCCGGAAGTGATGCGGATTTCATAGAGAGGGAAGGCTTATTGACGCCTCTGATCACTGATATTCACACAGAAGAAGCCGTTGTGACCGGGCCGGAAATTTCCTCTGACGGATGGTTCGTCCAGGAGCTCTCTCAACAAATCAATCAGGCCAGAGGCTCCGGGCTTGCTTTGCTCAAGAGCAGCCATCCTCTGTCCAAAAAAGCTCTGAAAAGGGCTGCCCTTGTCAACCAGGACTCAGGGACACGCCTCACTGACCTGAGGTACCGTGAACTCCCTCCCCTTTCCCGGGAAACCCTGAAGAGTGAGGCCGCGACGGAGTGGACTCCCGGAGGACAGCCTCGCTTTACGTTTAAAAATGGAGAAGAGTGGAGGCTGGAAGGACCTCCCGAGCCTGAAGTAGGCAAGTCCAGCACTCCCATAGAGGTCTCGGAAACAGATGAATCCTTCGCAAAACGAATCAAAGAAGTCAGACAAAAGAGAAAGAATCTACACGCTAAGGAAATCTCCGCCACCTTCCGATTTGAAGACCAGCAATATCCTTTTGGCGGCGATCCCCGAGCCTTGTTTCAGGCCCTGAAGCAAAAGCCTGAGTTTGAAGAACTCCTGAAGGGAGAGGACGATTTTAATCAGCTGGCGATCGGTATTCATCGGGACAGCTCGGGAAATGTAAGCGTCGATGTTATTGCTGTACGGGGAGAGGAAGAAGCCGAAGCGGCTGAAATTTCACCTCAAGTGGAACAGGAAAATGCCTTTAGCAATACCTGGTGGTATGAACGGATCCCGCTCGATGATCGGATGAGCCCCAGTCCTTACCGGACGCTCTTCGAAGGGACCCCTCCCGGAAAGCCTTCCTTTCAGAGTGGCTACTCCCTCTACCGCCTCTACGAATTTCAGAGAGAGATCAACCAGCTTCACGACAGTGGACGCGATATTGGCCTCAATCTGGAAGGACAAGCTCTCATCATCCAGCAGGAAGAACATTTCTTCGAACCCAACACAAGCAGTGTCGAGATCAGTATCAGGATTAACGGGCATGATGAGAAGTTTAAACTGTTTTCAGGCACAGACCTCATCGAAATCGTTGGACCGTCCACTCCCCTTTCCACTTCGAAAAAGGAACAGAGTCAAGGCGCGGCCAAGGTCCGTATCCCCCTGAGCCAGTATCTGGCGAGGATCCAGGATATGGTCGGGAAGAAGGGTGCCGACGGACTTCAGATGAGACGACACAGCGCCACCGGGAAGGAAGCTCCAGCTCCCAAGAAGGGGGAAAAAGCTCCTGCACCGGCTCCTGTCCCTGACGAAGAAGAGCTTATAGCAGCAGGTCTTAGCTAATTTTTTTATTATGGCACTCACCACCCTTCCAGAACGGCCACAGGAACAAACTGAGAAACCTGATCCGGTTGAGACTCTGAAGAAATCCTTCTCAGATCGGATCAAAGGCTTGCTGACTGAAAATACTGTTGTTCAGACGATCAAAGGCTATTGGAACCGCATTTCGAGTCTCTTTTCCTCCTCGAAAACAGAAAAAACATCAGCTCCAGAGACTAAAGAGGTTACAAGCCCCATTGAGAGCCTTCAGCAAAGTGTTCAAGAGCAAGTAAAAGAAACCCTTCCCAATCCATTCAAACAGGCTGAAAAGCTTGAAAAACAACACGTCGATCAGATGGCACAACAGTTTGGACGGCTCATGAACGAATACCGTGAATCGTCCGCGAAAATTGAGCAACCGACTGACTTTATTCCACTTCGGAAGCCCCAGCTCACGGAGAACGATGAGCTCTCTCAATTGGCTGCCCAGATCGCTGATGGTTTCGCCAAAGGACAAGAAATGGATCACACCTCGACAACCTTTCAGACGGATCATAAGATCCACGGCGAGATCCTCACCCAGGGTTTCCGCACTGCTGAAGAGGCCTTGGCGTTTTTCATCGAATCTCAAGAGGATGTCAAGATTCACCACCGCCGGATACTCTTGGGAGACTACACGGATACTGGGTACGCGATCCGATCGGGAGTGGATCCGAAGAATGGACAGACCTTATACTATTTGGTCGTGCTCTTCAGAGGAGATAAAAAAAGTAAATGGCAGCCTTCACTTCCCTCAGAAAGGAACAGAGTCTTCATAGACCCTGATCTTGCCTACACCGACTCCATTGAAAATGCTGTGGCAACCCGGCCGATTTTGGCTGAATATTTTCAGGCGCTGAAAACTGAACAGGAAAGTACTCATCCGGATGTACAGATCGCGATCAATGCGAAAAGAACCGAGAATAATATGATTCCTGGACAACGTGAACGGGGCTCCTTCTGGGTGACCTTTACGAAAGATGGAAAGAATTTTGACTATCTTGTTTGGGACGCCCCTCCTGTTTTCCTGCGTTTGGAAGGCAAAGGCAAGGAAGAGAAGCAAGAGAAGAAAGAGAAGAAAGAGAAGGAAGTTTCTGTCCCCTTCTCGAAAGTTCTGAATGACGTTGATCAGCAACTGGCGAAAAGGAACCAGACTCTGGCGAGTATTCCTGAAGGGTTGAGCATGGAGGACGCGGAGGAACTCAACTCACCCCCTGCTCACTAACGTTCGCTGTCCCCCTCTCTTCGGAAGAGAGGGGGACGCTGAGCGGAAGCGAAGAGGGGGGTGAGTTAAACCTACTGATTCGCCGCAACAGTAGCTTTGATCCTCCTAATTCCGGCGGCACAGGACTCTTCTTTGGTGATTTTAAATCCACCCAACTCGCCTGTGTTGTCGACATGCGGCCCTCCACAGACCTCAGTCGAATAATCACCCATGAAGTACACCTTCACCGTGTCGCCGTACTTGTACTCGAAGAGACCAATCGCCCCCACCTTCTGAGCTTCTTCAAAAGTCATTTCCTTGAAGTACACGTCGATCTTGGCCTGGACGGCGTCATTGACCAGCTTTTCCACCTGCTGGATCTCTTCGGGCGTCATCTTTCGCTCGAAGGTGAAATCAAATCGCAGTCGTTCTTTGGTAATGTTGGATCCTCTTTGCTCCACATGGTCTCCCAAAACTCGTCTGAGAGCGGTGTGCAGGAGATGGGTAGCGGTGTGCAAACGCTTTGATTCATCGCTGTGATCTGCCAAACCTCCTTTGAAGATCCCTGCTGAAGCCGTTCGGGAAAGATCCTGGTGCTGTTCAAACGCCTTTTCGAAACCCTGAAGATCCACCTCCAGGTCATTCTCCTTCGCCAGATCATCCGTCATCTCGATCGGGAATCCGTAAGTATCATAGAGGTGGAAAGCCTGATCGCCGGGAATAGTTTTCTGCCCCTCTTCTTGAATTTGCTTCGCAAGCTTCTCAAACTCTTTGAGTCCCTGAGTGAGGGTCTTGGTGAAACGGTCTTCCTCGTCTTTGATGGCTTTCAGCATCTCTTCCCGATGCTGACCCAGCTCAGGGTAGATATCCGAGTATTGGTCGATAATGATCCGTGCCAGTTCTCCCAAAAAATGCTGTTCAATCCCGATTTTCTTTCCATGACGAATCGCACGGCGCATGATGCGTCGCATGACATAGCCCTGTCCCATATTGGATGGCCGGACGTGGTCGCCGGCCATGAAGGTCATGGTGCGGGTGTGGTCCGCGATGATGCGGAGAGATTGGATGTCGTCTTGAACGGTCGCAAGCTCCTTTATTTTATCAACCGTTGGTTTGAAGAGTTCTGTTTCGTAGACATTGTCGTAGCCGTTGAGGACGCACAAGGTTCGCTCCAGACCCATACCGGTGTCGACGTTTTGTTGCGTGAGGGGAACAAAAGATCCATCGGCCTGCTTGTTGTACTGCATGAAGACGTCATTCCAGATTTCGACCATAAGCTTCAATTTATCAGCCTCCTGAAACCCTTCTTTGCTTCCTTTGGCAACGGTGTCGAACTGCTCGACATCGTGAATATAAAACATCTCGGTATCGGGTCCGCAGGGTCCCGTCTCCCCTGCCGGCCCCCACCAGTTATCTTTTTTCGGAAGAAAGAAGACACGGTGCTCAGGGACCCCCAGTACTTTCCAGATCCCTGCTGCTTCTTCGTCTTTTGGCGCGTCAGCGTCCCCTTCGAAACAGGTGAAGGCAAGGCGATCGAGTGGGATTTCCAGAACTTTGGTCAGGAATTCGAAGCTCCATTCAATGGCTTCTTTTTTGAAGTAATCTCCCAGCGACCAGTTTCCCAGCATTTCGAAAAAGGTCAGATGTGAGCAGTCCCCCACTTCATCGATATCACCTGTTCGAACGCACTTCTGAGCATTCACCAGCCTTAAGCCCATGGGGTGCTTTTCTCCCATCAGGAAGGGAACCAAAGGGTGCATTCCCGCGGTCGTGAAGAGGACTGTCGGATCCTCCTGCGGCACCAATGACGCTGAAGAAATCTGCTTATGTCCTTTTGACACGAAAAAGTCGATGTATTGCTGGCGGAGTTTTTTGGCGGTGAACATGGGAGACAGAACAGTAGTAAGTTGTAGGAGGTGTGAATTTCTGTATTGGTACTATATCAATCCCTTATCCTCTGACAAGTTCAATCCCCTTTTCAAAAATGGGCTCTTCAGGTAGGATAAAGATATCTTGAATGTTTTTGTTTTTTGCAGAAATGGATACTGAATCGAGTGTGCTCCTGTTGGTCTTTCTGGTTATTCTCTCAGGATACTTCTCAGCTTCAGAAACTGCTCTGACTTCTCTTTCGTATGCCAGGGTAAGGACGCTCGTCGAGCAAAAGAAAACTTTTTCCAACTTCATCGCGAGACTCAAAGCACATCCTGACAGGATGCTGATCACTATTCTCATTGGAAGTAATCTGGTCAATGTCTGGGCTTCCGTCATGGCTACAAAGCTCGCAGAGCAAATTTACGGCGATCTGCTCATCGCCTACGTAGTAGGAGTCATGACCCTGGTTTCTCTTATCCTTGGTGAGATTATTCCCAAGACACTTGCCCAACGCTTCAACGTGCCTGTTTCCCAATTCTGCAGCCCTCTCCTCCTGCTCCTCAGCATCCTCCTCTACCCCTTTATTTACCTCCTGGAGCTGATGACCCGGTTTTTTATCTGGAGTCTCGGCAAAAAGAATTTTAAGTCCGTCACGGAGGATGAGGTCATCGCCATGCTGAATATTGGTCATGAGGAAGGTGAATTTAATAAACAAGAAAGCGAGTTTATTCAGAATATTTTTGAATTTAGCGATACCACGGCTGAAGAGATCATGGTGGTAAAAAGTGAGATTGAAGCCTTCTCCGATGAATGTACACTCGAAACGGCCCTTAAAATCATCACCAGGAGCACTCATTCCCGATTTCCGGTCTACGACCAGACGCTTGATCACATCACCGGTTATGTGACTATAAAAGACCTGATCAAGGAGTCCCGAAAACTGTCCAACCTAAAGAAAAAACTCAAAGACCTCAAACAGTATAAGATCCTTTTCTTCCCCGTCACCAAGCCCATCAATCAGATTTTCCGAAGCTTTCAACAAAAGCGAGTTCACATCGCGATCATTTTGGACGAGTTCGGATCAGCCGCTGGGCTGGTGACCATCGAGGACGTACTTGAGGAAATCGTGGGTGACATCGTCGATGAATCAGACGTTGAAGTGGATTCCGTGAAAAAAACCAGTGCCAACGTTTACCATCTCGAGGCGAACACCACACTGGATGAGATCTTCGAACACCATCCCTTTGAGGTGGATATCCCCACTCATCGGACGGTGGCCTTTCTTATCCTGAAAAAACTGGGAGCCTTTCCCCGTGAAGGAGAAAAGATTATTCTGGCAAAGGAAGGGGTTGAGTTTGTCGTGGAAAAAATGGATGGCAAGCGGATCGATAAGGTCAGGATGCAGGTGAAGCGAAAGAAGAATCCTAAAGGAATGAAAAAAAGGTAATCGCTACGCTGTCATTGCGAGGAGGTACAAAAAAAAGCCATCGATGATGGCCTTAAAATCTTCAGAACTGTCCACGACAGCCTTTCCACTAGGCAGTTTTTTTCGTCTGCTTCGAGGCTTCCGCCTTCTTCTGTCGCTCAATGAACTTGTTGACTCGTCCAGCGGTATCCAGAAGCTTCTTCTTCCCGGTGTAGAAAGGATGACAAGCACTGCATACTTCAACGCTCAGTGCCTCCTGAGTGGACCCTGAAGTGATGACGTTTCCGCAAGCACAGGTAATCTGAGCGTTGATGAAGTACTGGGGATGAATCTCTTTTTTCATGACAAAATAACTTAAGCGGATATCTTCTGGATCTTTTCCTTCACTTTAGAACTCATGTCGATCACCTTTCTTCCCCTGTAGTATCCACAGCTCGGACATGCGTGATGAGACATGCGCTTTCCTTTGCAGTTGGAACAATCAACCAGATTAACGGCGTTTTCGAGTCTCTTTCGAGCTTTGTACTGAAACATACCGTATCGCTTACGTCCGTCTGACTTGGGCAGTTGGCGTTTCGGGGTAGGGTGTTTGGCCATGGGAAGTTGAGGTTGAGAGTTAAGTATTGAGTGCGTAAAGTCTCAATTGCTAACGCAGTTTATAGATTCTCCTCAGGCATTACAAGACATTTCTTCCACTTTTTAAAATCCCCTTTTCCACTTCCGAACCTTCTCGATGGACCAATTGAGGTAATACCGGGCGTTAACGACGAGGTCATGACAGGGAAGGAGATCGACTCGATGGCCCCCAAATCCGGTTTTGAAGTGCGTAATACCGCAAAAGGGGTGTTTTAGATTTTCATACACTCGCTTGCCTTCGGCATCCAGACGATATGGAGCCACTCCCCAGAAATTATACCGGCTACACCCTCTCCGTCGAGCTTCTTGTATGGCCTCCCACTGGATGAGGTAGGACGCCGGGATTTTGCGGTGCTCAGGGTTGGAAGACGAGGCTCCGTGATGGTAGGCTCCGACCTTCCCGTAGGTCATAATAATGGCTGACGCTAGAAGCTCTCCTCCATGAGTGGCTTCGATCACCAGCACCTGATCATCCTCTGCGAAGAGCCTGACCTGGTTTCGGAAAAAGTCTTTTGGGTACGGCGTAAACTGATGTCTTTCCCTCGTTTCCCAATGGAGCTCTACAAAACGATCAACCGCCTCTGGAGTCGTGGTCCTAGAAATCTCCACCCCATCTTTGATCGCCCGACGGACGAGATTGCGATGTTTTTTTTCCATGCCCTCCAGGAGTTGTTCATCAGTCTTGCCTTCCAGATCTAATACCCAAAGCGTCTCCGCAAGCATGTGGATAGGAGCAGGTCGAAAGCCATGACCGACCAAAAGCGCTTTTTTCTCGTCTGTTTCTTCCCAGTAGGGGCTCACACGAATAAAAGACGCCCCTTCTTCTTGGGCCAAAGTTCTGAGCTCCGTGAAAAAGGCTGTGAAAGCTTCCGAATCCGCGTCAGACGGCATTGGGCCATAGGGTAGAAAGAGGAAAGTCCCCCTTTTGGCCTCAATCTTCGTGACGAGCGAACGGATTCCAGTCACCTCGAAGAGCCAGGTCCGTTGCCCCAAAGACTCATAAAGTTCCTTTTGGTGAAAAGACTGCAGGAACAAGCCTTTATCTTGCATGAAGGGAAACCCTTCCCAGGTTTCTTTCTCATGGATTTCAAGCATGGGCGAAGGAGGGAGATCTATGGGGAGAAGCTATTGTTTTATTTCCAGTTCGATGACTGTCGCCTTATCTTCCGTCACTTCCGTCACGATCTTCTTCTCGGACACCTTATCATTACTGATCACTTCGATATAGTATTTTGTCCGCGTCGGGAGCGAGACAGTAAAGCTACCATCCTGTTTTGTCTTGGTCTTGAGCTTCAAATCTCCCTTTTTTACAAATCCATCTCCCTCTGATCCATTCGTGGCTCCTGAATCTAAAGCTTCATAGATAAAAACCTCCGCGGCGTTTATCACGGCCTTTGTAGAGGCGTTCCTGACCGTCCCCATGAGGTAGCCTCGTTTTTCGAGAAAGTTCACATTGTCGAGCCGATAAATAATCTCCGCGAACATTCCCCGAGTCAGATCCTGATCCGGATGAATATTGCCAAGACTATCCATATCGACCAGGTTGTAGGTTTTTGCAAAAAAGAGCAGCAGCGAGTACCAGGCATCGCCTTCCGCATCAGGATAAGGTCTGCCCACTCCTTTGTAAGGCTCCAGACTCAGCTTATAAGCCTTCGTGATGATCTTCAGCGCCTCGACCAGGTTGACGGGATCCGCCGGACGGTAGCTGCCATCCGGATGACCGGTGATGAGCCCCGTTTTTTTTCCCAGATAGACATAGGGAGCAAACCAGTGATTGGATTTCACATCTAAGAAGATATCATCCCCCAGGGCTTGGAGTTCTTCCTCAGTGGGAATATCTTCATTCCCCAAAAGGACAAAAATAGTTTTGAGAATCTCCACCCGGTTAAGCTTTTCTTCAGGCCGAAAGAGTCTCTTTCCGGTCGCTGCATCATCTGATCCGGTCATAACGTTTTTTTTGTAGAGATAGCTGATGGCGATATTGTTGGGGTGATCCGCTGGGACATCAGGAAAGATCACAATCGGTTTGAGGTAGCGTTTTCCCACGTAAATGGTCACCAGATCCACATTACTCTTCTCTCCCTGCTGATTCGTGATCTGCAGACTGAAGCGATACTCCCCCTCTACTGTCGGCGTGAAGAGAGGTTTGACAATATTCGTGGAATCAAAGGCGACTTCTTTGACCTGAACGCCCTGGCTATCCGTAGGGCCTTTGACAAGGCTCCATTCAAAGATATCTCCTGTTTCAAAGGTGGATCTGGAACCTTCCAGTACTACCGCAATACTCCCCAAGACTCTTTGATCCTCGCCCGCGTTGGCGACCGGAAGTTTGACGAAATCAACCTGGTATTCTTTCCCTGTCCACCACTGCTGTTCCGGACTCATTTCGAAGCCTACCGGTACCAAAATCTTCCCTGTAGCATCGGTACTCGTCATTTGCTGAGACTTCAGAATCGTTTTTTGTTCCGATTGGGTGCTCTCAATCGTCACATCTCCTTCCAAGACTTTGAGAATCTTTTGAGACTGGTCTCCACTGATGAACAAGAGGAAATCAGCTGATTGAAATTGGATGGAGAGATTTCCCAACAAGATGGTTTCCGGAGCCGTACTTCCATCTTTTGTGATAACATGGACACTCCCCGCAGTGAGCTGAAACTGCTCCGTGAGGATGAATTGGACATCCTTATTGACGTCAATATGGTAATTCTTACTGATCACCCGCACACCGGAGGTGCTTTTGTCTACCGTGACCTTTTCAGGGACGACGTTCAGAAACAGCATTTTTCCCTTTGTGGCCAAGTTATTGGTGACCCTTTCTCCGTTGATCGTGATGCTTTTTTGAGGTGGGATCAGGTAGTAGAAGACGTTGTCTGCATCCTGAGCCTTCGCTGTCATCACCAAAAAGGCTGCGAAAAGGGAAACGGAAAAGAGGACCAAGAGTTTTTTAAGCATTTTTTTGTAGGTTATCATCTGTAGTATATAACGAAACGGACGGATTCGTATTTCATTTTTCTTCATCGATATTTTTTTATTCGAAATAATAAATTTTTTGTTCAGGATTGGCTTATTTTTTTGATTTTTTACGAAATTCACCTACAATCAGTGTACTTTTTCATAAAGAATTATGCAGCTTCTCGACGGATCCCGTGTCTCAGCCGAGCTGTTTTCAACATTATACCCTCGTGTTGAGGCCTTGAAACAGAAAGGAATCCATACCAAGCTTGTTTTTTTTCTCATTGGAAACAATCCCGCCTCCGTGGCCTATGTGGGGATGAAGCAAAAGGCCTGTGAACAAACCGGAATCATCTCAGAAGTGATCCGATATGATGAATCTGTCACCCAAAAGGAGCTTTTTCATCGCATAGAAGAGCTCAACCACGATGACTCCGTCCATGGCATCATGGTCCAGCTACCCCTACCGAAGCATCTCCCCGTCTCTGAGGTCACCAAAACCCTCAATCCGTACAAAGATGCAGACGGCTTTCACGCCTACAATTTTGGAAAAATGGCCATTTCAAGGAATTTTGAGCACCTTCCCCCGGCCACCGCGCTGGGTATTATCCGCCTCCTGGATGCCTATCAGATTGATGTCAGCGGGATGAACGTAGTGGTCCTGGGCCGCTCCAACCTTGTGGGAAAGCCTATCGGACTCATGCTCTTGAATCGAGGGGCTACCGTGACCATTTGCCATAGCAAAACGAAGAATCCCGCTTCCTTTTGTCAAAATGCCGATCTCATCGTCGCTGCCACGGGTGTCCCTCTGCTCGTAAAAGGAGACTGGGTCAAAGAAGGAGTGATTGTTGTTGATGCCGGATATGCGAAGGTGGATGGGAAGACCGTCGGAGATGTTGATTTTGACGCCGTAAAAAACAAATGCTCCATGATCACGCCCGTACCCGGAGGTGTGGGGCCTATGACGATTTATTCGATCGTGGAAAATACGGTGAGTGCGGCGGAAAGGCAGGTGGAAAAAATGGAAATTTAACACTTAATGTTCTCCCCATGTGTGGAATCGTTGGCATTATCGGCAACAAACCAGTCGCTCAAGACATCTATGACGCACTGACCATCCTACAGCACCGAGGGCAGGATGCAGCGGGAATCATTACCTATGACGGCAAAGCCTTTCATCAGAAAAAAGATGTCGGACTAGTCCGCGATATCTTTCATAAGGGGAACATGGCACGACTCAAGGGGTACACCGGACTCGGTCACATACGCTATCCCACCATTGGAGGGGTTGGCATTGAAAACGCACAGCCCTTTTACTTCGACATGCCCTACGGCATCACAATGGCTCAAAACGGAAACTGTTTTAATTTTTACGAGCTCAAAGAAGAAGTGTATAAGAATGATCTCTGTCGGGTGAATTCGGAATGTGACGTAGAAGCCATCCTGCATATCTTCCGCAGCTCGCTGGTGAAGCAGGCCCACCGTCATGGGAACGGGTTTGATGTGAAACAGATCTGGAGAGCCATGCGAAGGGTTTTTCAAAAGCTAAAGGGAGGATACTCCATCGTTGGCTATGTTGGAGATAAGGGTCTCCTTGCCTTCCGCGACCCTCATGGGATCAGGCCTCTGATCATGGGTAAACGCTCGAATGTCGGACAACAGAGTCTCTTCGAAGAAGGCTCCGGACGAAAAGAAGATGCTCCGCTGGATGAGTACATCTTTGCTTCGGAATCGGTTGTCCTGGATATTCTCGGATTTGAGAAAGTAGGCGACCTTGAGCCAGGCGAAGTCGTCTTCATTGATGAAAAAAGAAAGGTGCATCGGAAGGTTGTTTTACAAAAAGCTTTCCGCCCCTGTGTCTTCGAGCATGTTTACCTGGCTCGTCCGGACTCCATGATTGACAATATTTCTGTTCACAAAGCTCGTATGAGGATGGGGGAACTTTTGGGGAAACAGGTTCGGAAAGCCGGATTGGATATCGATGTAGTGATGCCGGTTCCCGACAGCTCCCGAGAGGCTGCTCTTGGTGCAGCGCGAGTATTGAAAAAACCCTATCGGGAAGGCTTGATCAAAAATCGATACGTAGGGCGAACCTTCATCATGCCCGGTCAGGAAATTCGAAAGAAAACCATTCGCTACAAATTTAATCCGATTACGCTCGAAGTGAAGGGAAAGAATATACTCCTGGTAGATGACTCGATCGTCAGAGGAAATACCTCAGCCGCCATCATACAGATGATGCGGGACGCTGGCGCCAATAAAGTCTACTTTTCTTCTGCGGCACCTCCCATTATCTCCCCCTGTTATTATGGAATCGATATGCCGACCAGAGAGGAGCTTATCGCCAACAAGCTCTCACAGGATGAGATCTGCGCTAAACTAGGTGCGGACGCGCTCTTTTATCAGGATCTTGAAGACCTGAAAAAAGCCGTAAAGACCGGTAACCCGAAGATCAAACGCCATTGCATGGCCTGTATGGATGGAGACTACCCCACCGGCGACATCACCACCGAGACCATCGATGAATGGGAACAGCAGCGTCGTGAAAGTCATGAGAAGCTGGAAAAAATTAAGAAGGGTCTTCCTATCGTGAGTTAAATATGAACATTCTTCTGGTCTCACTCGGAATCACCTTCTTGCTGATCGTTTGTTTCAGTCGGCTTTTCAGAACAGTCGGCTGGCTTGATAAGCCACAACTCTTCGGATACCAGCGCTCTCCTGTCCCCTATGGTATTGGAATCGTTTTTTTTCTGGTCTTTCTTCTTTTAGTTTTCTCATTTTTGAGTATCACTCTGAAGCTGACCGCGGTCCTTACCGCAAGTGGCTTAATCACTCTGGTCAGCTTCATCGATGACCGACTCGGTCTTTCGGCATCCTATCGCCTGGGGATTCAAATCATTTCCGCGTTGATCATAGTGCTGGCGGGAATCGGTGTTCCCGCGATTTCGAATCCTTTTGGAGGCATGATTGTTTTGGACAGCGTCCGCTGGACGCTGGAGCTGGGAGGTGTGCAGATCCTGATCGAACCCCTCGCGAACCTTGTGGCCTTACTCTGGATCGTCTTCGTCATGAACGCCATGAACTGGCTCGATGGGTCCCCAGGCATCGTGAGTGGGATTTCAACTATTGCTTGCTTCGTCTTGTACGGTTTAGCCAGCATGAGCGAATTGCACGTCATTGACCAGAGCACTCTCTCCACCATGGCCCTCATCCTAGGGGGCTCCAGTCTGGTCTTTCTCTGTTTTGATTTTCCCAAGCCGAAAATCCTCATGGGAGATAGCGGCACGATGTTTCTCGGCCTGATGATCGCCGTGATGGCGATCTTTAGTGGAGGCAAACTGGCCACGGCTTTCATCGTACTAGCCTTCCCCATCTTGGATGCCGCCTGGACGATTGTTCGGAGGATTATAAAGAGACAGTCTCCTTTCAAGGGGGATTTTCAGCACTTTCATCATGAGCTCATGAAAGCCGGGCTGTCGCAACGACAGGTCAATATCTTTTATTATGTCGTGTCACTGTGCTTTGGATTCATCGCACTCTTCCTCCAGAGTTTCGGAAAGCTCTTGGCAATCTTGCTGCTCTTCGGACTCATGGTTACAGTCCGTTTAATCTTCCTTCGCAAGAAATCAGAATGAACTAAACCGAAGCTTTTGTTTGTTGAAGAATCTTCTTTATCCCGATCCTTGTGATTTTTCTCGGCTTCAGTCCTGTAGGCCCCTTTACAAACTGCTTTTTGGTGCTTTCCTTCCCCAACAGGGTCAAACCGTGAGTCAGGGCATAGGCAAATCCGACCCCTGAGAAAAAGAGTTCCTTTACCCGCACCATCACCATCACCGCCAAAGCGCTTCCAGCACTGTATCCCAGCAGACTAAAGAGTCCGACCTGAGCGCTCTCCAGCATGCCTAGTCCCGCCGGCATTGGCAGTAGGTAGGCCACGGAAGGAATTGTCGCGATCAAAAAGCTTTCGTATCCGCCCAGGCCAACACCCACAAATCGTGCGAGCATATAGTATTCCCCGATCGTGAAGGCCCAGCCGAGTAATGAAAGACCGATGATAATGGGTAAGGTCGATCTCTTGTGCTGAGAATGATTAAGAAACTTTGTGATGAGGTTTTCTGTTCGATGAATCTTCTTTTCGAAGCGCTGCAGTTTTTTGACCTTGTTGAGACGAAGGCCGTTGAACAGAGTGGTAAGAAATCCTTCTCCGTCGAGAAGTTTTTTGAAAACGTAAATCGATAGCCCAACGAAGACCACGATGAGGGCTGAGAAAAGGTGAAGACTGTTCTTTGGAATGAGATTGGTAAAGCTCACGACGAAAATCCCAGAAGCCACGAAGGCGATAAAGGCCGATAGCTCTATCAGCTTGTCGAGCAGCACCGAAGCCGTTGCTTCACGAAGCTTGATGCCATGATTTTCATGCAGCAGGTAAATACGGACCGGTTCTCCTCCCACCTGGGTGGGGGTGATGTAGGAAACTCCGTACCCGGCAGCTCGGTACAGCCACAGCGTCCAGAATGGAATATCATGTCCATGGCATTTGAGCAGAATTTTCCAGCGTAAATTGAAGATCGCGAAGCTTATCTGCGCGAAAGCCATGAAGAGCAAAAACTTTCCGAAGGTGATCTGACTCAAATTAGCGACGATATCCTGCCAATCGGCACTTCGAAGGACAGTGACGAAGATCCCAACGCCCAGGATGAGGAGCCCTAACACGATGAGTTTCTTCTTCATGAACAAATAATTGTTTCATTCTCAAAATTAACACTCTTCAAGAGGGAGGACAATGAGAAATAATAGTGACAAATGCTATTTCACCCTCTTCCACGCCGTCCTACCATCTTTGTCGATTAACTCAACGCCCTTTTCCTTAAGTTGGTCACGGATTTCATCAGCTTTGTCAAAGTCTTTGTTGGCCCGGGCTTCATTCCGACGGGTGATGTGCATCTCAATTTCAGGGTCCTTCTCCTCTTCCACATCCCAGCTGAGGATGGCAAAGATCTGATCGAAATCACGCAGGAACTTGAGGAGGTCCAGACGGTTTTTGATGCCCCCAAACTCGGCGATGGCTTTATTGCCTTCTTTTACAAGGTCAAAGACCGCTGCAAGAGCTCCCGAGCTGTTTAAATCATCATCAAGGGAGTGTTCGAATTTTTCCCGGGCCGCTTGGGCATCCAGCTCTGGCCCCTGGTCAGAGGCTTCCTGCAGGGATTCTAAAAAGGTCTGAAGTCGTTCGATGGATTTGGTTGCGTCTTCCATCCCCTTTAGGGTGAAATTAGTGTTTTGTCGGTAGTGCGTGGAGAAGATCAGGTAACGGTAAGCCAAGGGTTCAAAGCCTTTTTTCTCCAGGTCTGACAGAGTGTAAAAATTGCCCTTGGACTTGCTCATCTTTTCTCCATCCACGAAGATATGGCGCTTGTGAACCCAGTAATGAGCAAAGAAAGATTGCCCACTCACGGCTCGCGATTGGGCAATTTCGCATTCGTGATGAGGAAAAATATTGTCCTCACCACCCGTATGGATATCGATTGTTTCTCCCAAGAGCGCCGAAGCCATAGCCGAACACTCGATATGCCATCCAGGAAACCCGACCGAGACATCTTCTTCCAATCCTGAAACCCTCTCTCCCGTCTCGAAGCTCCATCGCAGGATATGGTGGGCATTTTCTCCTGTGCATTTTTTCCAGAGCGCAAAATCAGCGGGATTCCTTTTTTCTTCATCAATTTCAACTCGCTCTCCGGCATTCAGGTCCTCCAGCTTGTTATTCGAGAGCTGGCCGTAGTCAGGAAACTGACTCACGTCAAAGTAAACCCCATCAGAGGTTTCATAAGCTATCCCCTGCTCTAGGAGTTTCTTCACCGCCTCCAATTGCTGCGGAATATATTCGCTTGCTCTCGGATAAGCCATGGCGTCTTTGATGTGCAGTTTTTTTCGGTCTTCATGAAAGACCTGCTCGTATTTCCGCGCAATATCCATGGGATCCTGCTGCTGTTCTCTCGCCGCTTTCTCCATTTTATCTTCGCCCGTATCGCTGTCGGACACGAGGTGGCCCACATCGGTAATATTCATGACCTGTTTCACTTCGTAACCTTTGTACTCCAGATACCGGCGCAGGAGATCGGCCATAAGGTAAGAGCTCAGATTGCCGATATGCGCGAAGTTGTAGACGGTCGGTCCGCAGTTGTACATCAGCACCTGGCCGGGATGCAGGGGCTTGAACTCTTCGAGGCTATTGCTGAGGGTGTTGTAGAGGTGGAGGGGGTTCATAGTGTGGTAATAAAAAATGAAAAGTCTCCCTTCAAACCCCCATCCCCTTACAAGGGGAGAATACCAACCCAAGCCTTTTCATTTTTTGCTTGAGAACTTGGGAAAGGAGATATGAAAAAAGCTGGGAGGAGCTGTTCACCTTGTAAGGGGTTAGGGGTTGAGGGGGCAGCTTTTTCATATAAGAGGAGTGTTTGTGTAATTCGATTTCGGACTCAGTATATCTTATCTGTCTCTCTTTATCTCATCAAAGAACGATCAAACACCCTTCACCCGGAGTGAAGCGTTTTTCAGAGAAAGACCACTCGAGTGAAGCGCATAATCTTAGCTACAACAGAACTTCTTGCGAAGTTTGCTGTAAAAATTAAGAAGAATGACCGAGGCTAAAATCAGCAGGTAAACCTCTGGTCCGGACTTTGGCTGCTCAGACGGTGTTGGTGTTTCAGGCGCAGCAGAAACCGTGGGTTGGACTTCTTCGGCAGGCGCGGCCAACACTTTTAGCGCTCTGGTTTCTGTCACCAGGCTGATTGATTCTCCGGCCGCGTCTTTGGCCAGGACTTTGAACTTGTAGCTGGTTTCCGGCTGAAGTTTTTCAATGGTTGTTCGAGGCTCGGTGCTCGTGTAGGTCATGGTGCCAAGAATAGAGCTTTGCTCAATCTCGTAGACCACGGCACCTTCCACGGGATTCCAGGATAGGGTCAGGCTTTCCACTCCGGGAATACCAAAAAGGTTTTCGATTTCCTTGAGAGGCTCAAGGACACTCAAGGTAGCCACATCCGGAGAACTGTCGCTGTTTCCCAATTCATCAGCGATTTTCAGGCTAATCGCGTAGTCACCGACTGTGAGAGGAGATTTGGCGGTGAGTTCGTAGCTCGTTCCGCTGGTATTCGTGAACTCGTAGGTTCGGTTATCGATTATGGCCTCAAGCTTGCTCTCCGCTTCCGCTTCTACACGCATTGTAAAATTATCCCCTGCCCTCACGGGGTCGATTTGGTCGTCGACACTGATGATCACAGGTGGGGTCTGATCGATGTCCACATTTACCGTCGTCGTGGTTTGTGACCCGTCGGGAAGGTAGTTGGCGATAATCTCCAGATGATGAGATCCATCGGCGAGAACGATCGGGAAATTGAATCCGCGATTGTTGTCCACCTCCGCTCTGGCCAGCTCCTGATCGCCTTCTTTTACGATCACTTCTGTGTTTTCGGTATTAGTGGACCCCTGAACTGCGATGGTCCCGGTATAGACACTGCCTGATACCGGTGAATCCAGGATCAGCTCAATATTTGTATTATTCAGCGTAGGGGCTCCTCCGAGAAGAGCGTTGATTTCCACCTCTCCTTCGATACTGCTGTTCAGAGTGTCTTCCACCTTGAGGGTGTATTCACCCGCCGGTAATACTAGTGCGAGCTCAAAGAGGGTGACACCTTGGTCCAAGGGAGCAAACTCGTAGTCAGGAGGCAATAGCGGGCCCTCAGGACTGATATCAAAGGTGATTTCTCCAGTATAATCCATCACCACCGCTCCATTTTGATCCACGGCTCGGATATAAAAATCCTGCGCGCTTTGAGCGGGGAAACTTACCTGATTCTGAAACTCGCCTTCGGGATCATCACCAAAAATGATTTCAAATGAATCAACTGTCCCTCCATTGCTCTGAGCGACCGCTTCGGGAGTGCCTATCAGATCGGCTCCGAAAAAGTCGTTCAATCCCTGGTCGTAGGAAAAAGTTGAGAAAAAACCATCATCATCCCCTCCTTCAGAATTGGTCGTAGCCCGGGTTGGGTCGAAGACGGGGATGTAGTCGAGAGAAGGACTGGACTGATACTGAAAATTCGACGGAATATTCAACAGTTGGTTGAGATTAGCCACGTTTGGCTGAACCGGAAGGAAACTATTCACCGGCTGGGTTGGCAAGAGGTAGGGTGAGGTGCTCATTTGTCCGTAGGGATTGTAAAAGGGCTGCTGAACGGTCTGCTGCACCTGAGGCAAAAACCCGATGTCTTCATGGAAGATGGGAGATCCTGTCTTCTGGTCGATGAAGTCGAGCTGAACCAGTCCGGCGTTCCTGGAGTAGACACTGAACGTGAGCAATCCCTGAGCATTGGTCTGACAGATCTGCGCGCAGCTGATCTGAGCGGACCCCTTGGTCTGAATGCTGATCAAACGCTGTCCAATTTTATTGCCATAATGATCCTGGAGCAGAAGTGATCCCTGGATCTCTTCGCCCGTGAAGGCAGTATAATCACTCAATTCAACGTATGATTTTTGAGTGTCCGGTTGTCCGGCACTCACGCTGAACGTGGCCGTTTGGTCGCCAGAACTGACGCTGTACTGACCCGCGATCACTGCCTGAGAGTACAAGTATTGCAGTACTCCAGTCTTATCCAGCTGAAATTTTTGAGTCACGGTTGATTTGAAGGGGTTCGTGATCCGCAGATTGACCACTTCACCGGGTTTACCCTGCAACATGATGAGTGCTGGCTTTCCAGCCGTGATATTCATGACTCTCAGCACTCCCCCGCTCTGCGCGAATACGCTGGGGACAGAGGCGATGAGCATCTGGACTACGACAAGAATGGCGAAAGCTTTTTTGAACATATTGAACATGATTTTTTGTTTGAATTTCATTTCATTATAGCAGAAAAAGGCCTTTCATGGGAGTCCTCAGTGCTTGACGTTTTTTAGGAATATTTTTTAATTTTTCCGCTACTCATTGCTCAATTCTCGGGCAAATTGCAACACTTTGCTGCGAACTCAATACATAATCAATAACCCCCGCCACATCGGGACGAGGGTTATTAAGTTGCTTCAAGAAAATAAGAGACTTATTTGAGCTCTACAGAAGCACCGGCTGCTTCGAGCTTCGCCTTTATTTCTTCGGCATCCGCTTTCTTCACGTTCTCTTTGACCATCTTAGGAGCTCCGTCGACGAGGTCCTTGGCTTCTTTCAGTCCAAGACCCGTGATTTCACGGACCACCTTGATGACATTGATCTTGCTGCCTCCGGCAGAGGTCAGCTCCACGTTGAACGCTGTTTTCTCAGCTGCAACCTCTCCTCCTCCACCGCCTCCACCTCCTGCAACCATCATAGCCACTGGAGCAGCAGCGCTGACTCCGAAGACTTCTTCCATGGCCTTGACCAGGTTGGCCAGCTCGAGGGCAGGCAGTTCTTTGACCATATCAAGCACTTTTTGTGCGTTTTTTGAAAGCTCAACTGAAGGCTCAGCAGCGGCTTCTGCCGCAGGTGCCGCCTTTTTCGCAGGAGCAGCTGCTTCTTCAGCTACCTCCTCGGTAGTGGTATCTTCATCTGACATAATGAGAAATTAAAAATGTAAAATTGAAAAATGATTTGTCGGTTCTTCGTGGTGGTTTATCGAGAGACAAGAGTCTCTGTCACTCCCCTGCTGAATAAACCAGCATTGATGAACCATCATCCTGATTTCTCAGAAATCTGTTTGCAAACCTGAACGAATCCGCGGAGAGTGCCATGAAGTACTCCCTGGAATCCGGCCAGCGGTGCTCGCATGGATCCCACCAGTTTAGCAAGAAGCTCTTCTTTCGAAGGCATCTGGGCCACTTCCATGATAAGGGACTTGCTGGCTACTTTGCCTTCAAAAATTCCCCCGACGAGTTTGATCTTCTCGTTCTTCTTGCCGAGCTTGTAGAGCTGCTGAGCAGCCGCTACTTCGTCGTCCATGGAGAAGGCGATAGCGATCTGTCCGTCCAGCATGGCCTTGTCGATCTCATAGCCATTCTCTTTGCCCGCCAAGACAATAAGGGTTTTCTTGGCGACCTGAGTGCGGACCCCGTGTTCCCGAAGGACGTTTCGGAGTGCCTGGCTATCTTCGACGCTCATTCCGTGGAGATCCGCGAAAACAACGCTTTTCGCGTCACGCATGCTGTCGGTAATTCTTTTGAGGATTTCCTCTTTCTGTTGACGAGATGTTGCCATGATAAATTGTGAAATAGCATCTCGTCAGAGATGAACATCAGGCTTTTGTGTATATCGACCACCCCCTCGATAAACTCGGGGTATACCTGTGCGCATTGATGTCTCGGTAGGTCTTCTGACTTAGCGTGAGCTAAGAATGCCTACGGTCTCTGACAGGAGATAGTTTAGGGATTATTGGTGTCTGGTCAAGGATATTAGATGTAATCGCTCACTCTTATCCTACAACCCCAGACACACAAAACTTCCCATTACCATGATCTAGTCTTTTTTAAGCACCGCCAAAAAGGCCTCCTGAGGGATCTCAACCCTTCCCATCATCTTTGCTCTCTTTTTTCCTTTGGCCTGTTTTTGCAGCAGCTTTTTCTTTCGGCTGACGTCTCCCCCATACAACCCTGCCGTGACATCTTTGCGGTACGCGGAAAGGGTCTCGCGGGCAATAACATTGCCTCCTATAGCCGCTTGGAGAGCGATAACGAAATTTTTCCGGGGAATAATTTCCTTGAGCTTTTTCACGATTGCCTGCCCCCTTCCCTGAGCCTCCGTTCGGTGAACCATTTGTGAGAGTGGAGGAACAACATCTCCCGCGACTAAAAGGTCCAGTTTCACAAGGTCTTCGGTTCGATACTCGAGGAATTCGTATGAAAGGGATGCGTAGCCGGAAGTAATACTCTTAATCGCATCGTAAAAATCGACAATAATCTGAGCAAGGGGCATTTCAAAGGTGATGATAACCCGGTTTTCATCGATATGGGCCATGGTTTTGTAAATGCCCCGACGTCCCGTGCAGAGCTCCATGAGAGCACCGATATGCTCGGTTGGAGTCATCAGCTCCACCTTCACCCATGGCTCCTGGATTTCCTGAATGGTCTCCCGAGGGGGTAGTTCCGCAGGGTTGGAAAGGTCTCTGACCTCACCGGAATTAAGCATCATGATCTTATAGTTGACCGAAGGAGCCGTAATGATGAGATCCAGGTCGTACTCTCGCTCGAGACGCTCCTGGACAATCTCCAGATGGAGCATGCCGAGGAATCCGCAGCGAAACCCAAAGCCCAACGCAGTGGACCGCTCAGGTTCGAAGGTGAGAGAAGAGTCGTTGAGGGAAAGTTTTTCGAGAGACTCCCGCAGAATTTTGTAGTCATCGGCATCAACCGTAAAGACGGAGGCAAAGACGAAGGGTGTGACTTTTTTGTAACCGGCGAGGAGCTGTACTTTTTTGATATCCGCATTATTCGTTCCCGGTTTCCAGAGGGTGTCTCCCACTCTGGCTTCAGCGACGGTCTTCAAACCTGTCACCACATAACCGACTTCACCGGCATTGATACTGGGCATGGTATGGTACTGGGGCTTGAAGCATCCGACTTCAATGATCTCGATCTTTTTTTCATTGGAGATAAAATACGCGGAATCTCCTTTTTTCAGCTGTCCCTGAACAACCCGAACATAGGAAACGACCCCCCGATAAGCATCGTAGTTCGAATCAAAAATAAGGGCCTTGGTTTCAAGCTTTGCAATTTTCTCCGTAGTGTCGACTCCCATTTCCACGAGTTCATCGGTGATCGAAGGAGGAGGGATTTTTGCAATAACCGCCTCTAAAATCTGCTCCACGTTTTCTCCTGTCTTCGCCGAAATACAGATGATGTCATCCGGGTTGATTCCCAGGGTGTTCGACAACTCCTTAGCCCTTTGAGCCGGATCCGCAGCAGGGAGATCTATTTTATTCAGCACGGGAATGATTTCCAGATTGTGTTCCAACGCCAGGTAGGTATTCGCCAGGGTCTGGGCCTGAATTCCCTGACTCGCATCGACAACTAAGATGGCTCCCTCGCAAGCGGCCAGGGAACGAGACACTTCATAGGTAAAGTCCACGTGTCCGGGGGTATCAATCAGATTGAGCTGGTGGCCCTTCCAATCCATGCGGACCGGACAGAGCTTGATGGTAATCCCTCTCTCCTGCTCTATATCCATGGTGTCCAGATGCTGGGACTTCATGTCTCGCTTTTGAACGGTTCCGGTGATTTCCAACATTCGATCCGCGAGGGTTGATTTCCCATGGTCGATGTGAGCGATGATACAGAAATTGCGAATTTTTTCCATGCTGAAAAAAGAGATCGGGACGATTGTAGCGGAAGTCCCATGTCATTGCGAGGGAGTCGGGATGGAGTTGGGGTGGAATACTCGTAATGACAACCCATTACAGTGCCTCTTTCGCCTCATCGACATGCTCCACGAGGTCGATAATCTTTGTCAATCCGACCACATCCAAAATATCAAAGATGTTTTTTTGAACACCAAAAATGATGAGCTTCCCTCCCCCACCAGCGACTTTTCCCTGCCAGTCAGCAATGTATCCGATCGATTTGGAGTTGAGGTACACCAGGCCGGTGAAATCAAATACGCAGTTCTTCGGCTTCTCTATCTCAAGCATTTGATAAAATTTTTGAGCTTCTCCTTCGATGTTTGTCTCGTCCAGCTGCCCATTGAAGATTGCGAGCATGGTTTTCCCTTTGCCGGGATCGACTTGAAGCTCTGAAAAGGTAAGGGAGATGGTGGACATAAGTTGGGAGTTAGGAGTTAGGAGTTATTTATTACTTCTTCTTCATGATGGCCGTCACGGTGATGCCGCCATGGGGATTGTCACTCACGCTCAGTTCGTCAACGAATGACTTCACAATGACTCTCACACCTCTTCCTCTTTTGTCATTTGGGTCTGGTGTTTTGTTGAGCTGACTGAGGATATCTTCAGCTTTCAATTTATTCCCATGGCCCTGGTCATGACAAGCAATTTTCACGGCGTTCTCATTGACATGGAGCTCCAGAATGACTTCACTGGTGGGCTGAGAACCGAATTCTATAGCGTTATTGCAAAGTTCATCCACTACGGACCGAAGCTGTTCGGCCTGATGCTCAGAAAATCCCTGCAGCCGCGCGGCATGGACGACCAGATCACGAAGCGGTGGGATATTTTTGAAATCGGCGGGAAATGAAATGCGGTAGTTCACGGCAAGCAGTGAAGAGGTGAAGAATGGTTGAACTTCTGAGAAAACCCGATAAGCTTACAATACTCAAAAAGATGGTTCTTCAGTAGATTCTATCCTTTTATTATACTCTCTCTTTTGGAATAAGTCAAAAACCTTCCTTCTTTTTACCCCGCATGGCGGGGCTTCATCGCTCGCTTGAGCAAAATCGAAAGCTTAATCCTTCATTCTTCATGTCATGCCCCACCATCATATCCTCTCCGATCTTGAACACTCTCGAAAACAGTTGGTCATTACTGAAATCGATCCTTCAGCCCTCGTGAAGGCTGAAAAAAAAGTCCTTGCCGAAGCCTCCAAAAGCCTCAAGTTGAAGGGATTCAGACCGGGGAATATTCCCGAAAATATTGTTCGAGAACATCTTGATGCGGCTTACCTGAAAGCCAAAACACTGGAAAATGCCATTCCTGATGTCGCGAACGAACTTATTCAGGACCAACAACTCCGGATCATCGGTCAACCCCTGATGAATATAGAAAGTCTGGATCCCCTCAAGGTCATCATCGAATTTGATATATTTCCTGAGGTCTCTGTCGGCGAATACTCGGAAATCAAGGTGAAGGTTGAGAAAAAAGTGACTCAGGACGCTGAAGTGGAAGCGGCTCTGGAGAATATTAAAGAAAGGATGACAGAGTATCGGGAAATTGACCGAGCCGCTCAGAAAAAAGATAAGGTGGAAGTGGATTTCAAAGGCTTTGATCCCGATGGGAAGCCCATGGAAAACGCTCACTCGAAAAATCATCCGGTAGTCCTGGGCAGTAATATGCTGATTCCGGGTTTTGAAGAGGCCCTGGAAGGGATGAAAAAAGGTGAGGAAAAGACATTTCCCATTGCCTTTCCCAAGGACTACCACGCTGAGCAACTGGCTGGAAAGCAAGCCAGCTTTCATGTCTCTCTGCTCAAGGTCGAAGAACCCTTCTCTCCTGAGCTAGATGAGGCCTTTATTGAAAAAGTAACGGGTCAAAAGCAGTCACTCGAGGAGTGGAAAACCCAAATCAAGGAGCAGATACAGGTTGAGCACGATCGAGCTACTGAACGGAAACGAGAGGAATCCTTTTATGACCAGCTCATCAGTATCTCATCCGTTAATCTGCCGAAAACCCTCCTTGAACAGGAAAAAAAGGCTATTCTGAATGAAATTAAACAGCAGATTATTCAGAGAGGTCTTTCTTACGAAAAATATCTGGAGGCAAATGGTAAGACCGAGGAACAGCTTTTGGAAAGCTATGATCAGCAGGCTTCCGACCGGCTCAAGCTTCGCCTAGCTCTGGAAGTCATCTCTGAAAAAGAATCCATCGAGGTGACAGACATGGATGTGGAAGAACGCCTGAATGAACTCCTGGAGCGTTATCCCGAAGAGCAGCGAAAACCCATCAAAGCTCAGTACCAGCCCGGTACCATGGCCTATCAAGCGATGCAGTATCAGGTAAAGATGAAAAAAACCCTCGAGAAAGTTTTACCAAAGGAGTAAACTGACGAAGACTTCGTCTCTTCTGTGATTTTAACTGTTCTTCTCATGCGAAAAAAAATCTTTCTCAGCTTGGCCATTTTCCTCATCGTACTCACCCTCATTATTGCTTTTGAAAATATCCTGACGCAGCAGCAGTATTATTTACTGTTTTTCCAGTTTAACGCAAACAGCACCATCATCATCCTCCTATCAGCTATTCTAGGCTTTTTAATTGGATTTTTCGCCATGCTGTACTCTGTAGAAATTGCGAAGGAAAAGAGTCGAATGGCTGAAGAGGATCTCCTCGGCACTCCTGTGGTACAGGGTGTGGAAGCAGCCCCTGAAATACCGGCAGCTCCTACGCGCCAGAAGAAAACACCTCCGGATGAAGATTTTGATGAGGATGATGAGGTATTGGGTTAGGAGTTCCTTAGGTGAGGTGGTAGAAGTAGGATTTCTATAATGGTTATTGTCTGTAGAAATGAGGAAGAAGCATGTAAACAATCAGCTCGCGTGTGAATACCCGGAACGGATTTTCGTATGGAATCGTGACCCCTCGGAATTCGTCTCTTGGCTGAATGAACAGAGAACTGAACAAGCCCTGAGCGTCGAGATTGGCATGGGAACCGGTGACTTTCTCATCAGTCAGGCTAAATTGTTCCCGAACCGTTTTTTTTTGGGACTCGAGATCAAAAAAGACCGCATCTACAAGGCCTTCAAAAAAGCCCAGGCGGAAGGGATCAATAATATTGCGTTCCTTCAGACTGATGCCAGAAATCTGATTCAGTATAATTTTCCTCTCCTTGAGTCCCTCTACCTCCTTTTTTCTGACCCCTGGCCCAAGAAACGACATGCCCGGAGAAGACTGACTTCCGAACGGTTCCTTACTCTCTATCATCCTCTTTTAGGAGAATCCGGACAGCTTGTTCTGAAAACGGACAACTCAGATCTTTTTGGGTTTTCACTCGAATCACTCCGCTCGAAAGACTGGAGGATTCTTGAAGAAAACAAAAATTTTCGGACCCCTGAAGATGAGCAATCCGCCTATGAAAGAAACTTTGTACTACAAGGTATACCGATCAACTATGCCGTCGCAAAGCCAAGCTAAATGATGTACGCTCTGCGCTCGATCTGCTACACTGAAGTCCGCATTCTTTGATCTTTTTTCATGCCTCCACAAAAAAAACCCCGCTCAAATCTGATTTATCTCTTGATCGCAGCCTTGTTGTTCGCGGCCGTCTATTCGACCTTTTTTGGCACAACGAGTGATATAAAAGCTGAGGAAGTCAGCATTACGGAAATTCAAAATTTCTATACTCAGGGGAAGGTGGCCAGTCTCGAAATCGAAGGGAATACAGTGACCGCAACACTGACTGACGGCGAACTGAAAAAGGCTTTTAAGGCACCCTCAGATACCGCAAAAGACCTGGGATTTGACCGTCCCGATCTCGTTCCTCTGACCATAAAGGATACCGCGAATCAGGCGTTCTGGACAGATCTTGCCCTTTCCGTGATCCCCTTCTTCCTCATTTTGGGACTTCTTTTCTTTATGCTTCGATCTGTATCCGCTAGCAACCGAACCGCCCTGAGCTTTGGAACGAGTAGAGCCAAGGAATTTGATAAGAGTCAAAAGGATAAGGTTACATTCAATGATGTCGCGGGATCTGAAACTGCGAAAGAAGAGCTCACGGAGATCGTTGACTTTCTTAAGCACCCCAAAAAGTACCTCAAAATGGGTGCCAAGATCCCTCGCGGAGTGCTGATGATCGGTTCTCCCGGAACCGGAAAAACTCTCATGGCAAGAGCAGTTGCAGGAGAAGCTGATGTCCCCTTCTTTTCCATTTCGGGTTCTGAATTTGTCGAAATGTTTGTTGGTGTGGGAGCGAGTCGCGTTCGCGACCTTTTCTCAAAAGCGAGAAAAAACGCGCCTTGTATTATTTTTGTCGATGAGATCGATGCTGTGGGGCGGCACCGTGGAGCCGGGCTTGGTGGTGGTCACGACGAGCGCGAACAAACCCTCAATCAAATTCTGAGTGAGATGGATGGTTTTGAAAAAGATACGAATGTGATCGTAATGGCGGCTACGAACCGTCCGGATGTTCTGGACCCCGCACTACTCAGACCAGGACGTTTTGATCGTCGGGTAGTTATTGACAATCCAGATCTCACAGATCGTCTGGCAATACTGAAAGTGCACGCGCGCAACAAACCCATCGCCAAGGATTCTGATCTGGAAGTAGTGGCGAAACACTCACCAGGTTTTTCGGGGGCAGATCTGGAGAACCTCCTCAACGAGGCTGCCATCATGTCCGCGCGTGAAGGAAAGAAAACGATCACCCAGCACCACCTCGAAAAAAGTTTGGAAAAAGTTCTCCTTGGCCCAGAGAAGTCCGGCAAGCTGATGTCTGAGGAAGAGATTAAGGTCACCGCCTACCACGAAGTAGGTCATGCCCTGACTGGATACATTATGCCCTTCACTGACCCCGTGCATAAAATTTCTATTGTCTCACGTGGGATGGCACTGGGTGTCACCTGGTTCTTGCCGGATAGAGACTCTGTCCTGAAGTCGCGAAAGAAATTTGAATCCGAGCTCGTTTCTCTTATGGGGGGCAGAGCTGCTGAAGATATTACTTTCGGATCGGCATCTGTCACGACCGGCGCCTCGAATGACATGGAGAAAGCTACCAAAATCGCCCGGGATATGGTTACCAAGTATGGAATGAGTCCCCTTGGACCGATTACGTTTGGAGAGCATCACGCTAATCCTTTTCTCGGGAAAGATATCATGCATGAACGAACCTTTAGTGATGATACTGCGAAACTGATTGACGCCGAGGTGTCCAAACTGCTTCAGAACGCTCTCAAGATGGCCAAGGATATTTTGACCAAATACAAGAAGGTCCTGGCAGAAATTGCGGACGATCTCATCAAGAAAGAGACCATTTCTCGAAAAGAATTTGAGGAGTACTTTAGCAAAGCTAAAATCAAACCGAGTATCGGATTGTAGTCCTGCTACTCTGTTTCTCCAACAGTGATCTTTCTTTCCGACGTGCTTCCGGAGACTTGTGGTTGATCTGTTAGATACGCAAAGATAGGGGGAAGAGTGAATACTCCGGAATGAGTGAACACCCACTCAAAAGGAATGACCGTTTCTCCCTCAGGGAGAATATCGATCAGATATCGTCTCTCATGGTCACCCTGAATGCGAGTTTTCCATATCATCCCATCCTGACTTGCCACAGCCTTGAACTCGGCCCCTGCAATTTGAGGATGAATGACCACGACCTGTTCTCGCTCTACCGGGCTGATGATACTGATTCTTCCCGTAATATGATCGCCTATTTTGACTTTCTTGGGGATTTCCAACTCCTGATAAAGCGAGAGTCCATTACTATGAGCCATTTTTAAATCTGATTTGGATTCCCAGCTCACTTCAACAAAAAGTGGTTGGATTTGTACGCTGGTAATCGTCAGCGAGGGGATGGCATCCGCTTCATCTCCTACCCGAATGATCTGATGAAATACAGACGACTGAAAGATTTTATTGGGGTCCCATGTGATATGTCTTTTTTCACCACTAGAAAACTGTACGGTGAGCTCCTGTTGGTCCGGAACTTCTTCCTGAAATATTCTGAGATACGCTGACATGGCCTGAAGGAAATTAAACTGTTGGTAGGGTGTTTGATAGGATGCGTTTTGGCTGTTCTCCACCAGCCAGGTGATGACTGCGGGAAGATCACTGCGCGCGCTCGCCTGACGAACCAAGGACTCCAGGTACCAGGAAGTGGTGAGAAAATCAGTTGCCAGGCTTTCTGAGTCCAGATTACTCTGCAACCAGATGCGACCATCAATCTGAACCCTTTCCTGCTTTAAGAGTTGAATGAGCTCTTCAATCTTGTAGCTCACACCCTGGATACCAGCATCGCGATAGTCTTCAAGTGTGAGCAGTAAAAGCACCCGGGAAGGATTCGATAGATGATCCACCATCTGATACCAGGCATTTGCGTAGCTGATACCGGATGGGGTCAGAGAAGAAAGCGCATTGAGGATCTGAATTTCTTCAAAGATCGAAACCTGATCTAAAGCGCCTGGGTCAATCTGCTCCCGTATTCGAGCATTCACCCGATTATCCAAACCTTGCTTGAGAAATTGACTCAGCTTTGACTTGAGGCTATCGGGGATATCTCGTGTCACCTGACTCAATAAGGCCAGTGCTTTGGCGATTCGGGTACTCAGCCTGAAGTGGCCCTGGGTATCTTTACTGTCGTAACTCCATCCTCCATCTGATTTTTGCATTTCACCCAGATACTCCAGATCTTGCTGTGTCTTGTCGCTCCTCTCCAGAAGATCTGGCCAATCATTGCTCTCCAGCGATGGAGAGGTGAGGAGATCAGAGTATTCGGCTGAAATAGCAAGCTGAAAGAGTGCCTGATCGAGGGTCAGTGAATCTGTCAATAGAAGTGACCTGAGCTCTGACAAGACAAAGCTAATTGGAGATGGGGAGATAAAGATTTCCACATCCCATTCTCCGGATTTGAGTGGAGGAAGTTTAAGAGTCGCTTGCTGAGTTCGCTCCTGAAACAGCACCAGCTGTCTTTGATTGACTGGAGGCTTATACCTGACCAAGGGGATATCGAATGAGCTTTCAATAGGGTTCTCATCAGATTCATTGACCCGAATGGAGAAAGGAACTGAGACTGTATTGGATGGGGCCAATGTCTTAGTATGCAGCGTGATGGTTCTTGTGGCTTGGGGTGGAAGCCCTATGAAAAAACCTCCACCCAGAGGAAATTGCAGTGATGATGAGATGCCCTGAATCTGAACATTAATCTGAGCTGTTCCGTTATTGATGAGCTGTGTCTCAACATAGAATTCGTCATCTGGTCGGAGAAAATGGGGGGTTGTGACCGATACCTTGAGACTTTCCCGAATATGATTTCTCTTGAGGGTCAGATTTCCAAAATCACCAAGCTTATCAGAGACTGCCAAAAAATATGGGGCTTCGGGGTTCAGATCCCGGATCGACCGTGGCCTATTTTCAGTATCCAAAACTCCCCTCACCCATACTACGGAATCCGAAGGTTGGACGTATTGATAATCACTTCTCATCATAGCATCCGATATTTCCTCTGTCTGACTCGATGATGCTGTGAGGACACTGGTGCCGAGAGAGGGGTAAAAGCCCTTGAGAAGGTCTTCTGAAGGTGGATACTGATTGGAATCTACCCGAAACGCAATCAAGCTGTAGTCTTCCAGAGGAGATCCGTCCCGAGCTCTGATCAGAAGAGGATTCTCTGATAACCCCTCTCTATCATCCCAGATGATCTCCTTCTGACTTGTTGAAATCTTTACTCTCTTAAGCTGATAGTTGACTTGTGAACCATTGAACTGAACTCCTCCAAGAAAAACCTCTGGCACCATTTCCTCAGTGATCGGTATGCTGATCTGATCTGATGTGGAATCAGATACTCTTATTTCGTGATAGAGTACCCCATTTCTTTCGAGCGTGATGAGTATGGGATGGTGAGGAATAAGTCCTGAAATCCTAGCCTTTAGCTCCTCACCAGACGAATAAATTTTGTTTTCGTCGAAGTCGAAGTTCAGAGTAGACGGGTCTTGGTTTTCCGTCAGGAGCTTAGAATGATCTGGCGTGCTTTCATGACTACCTCCCATCTCTACCCTTGTCCAAAAATTGATTCCCTGACAAACTCCTTCGTGCAGGCCTAAACAAACGCTGAGATTATAATGATTTTCAAGAAGTGGAAGCTTGGGGGCAATATCAAAAAATAACACTCCCCCCTCGTTGACCGTCTCATACTGTCTCCAGATCATATGTTCATCTTCGGTGTAGAGTGAGACTACAGCGGTACTGACCGAGGGTACTCTCAACTGATCATAATCTTTCTCACGAATCATGAAAGCACCTTTGATCAGGTTTGGGCTTATGCTTGGTTCCTGAATATAAAACTGATACCGGTAAGGTGATTCGTCAGCGTTGAAGAGAATTGAAAATCGTTCCGGCTCAAAACCTTGTTGAGAAAAAGCATTGAGAAGAATTTCCTTCTCATTGATCTTGGCCATAACAAACTCATGCTTGAACCGATTTTTATCTACTAAGAGTATTCCTCGATCATCCGTCTTCCCTCCGTAAAGACGTTCCCCATCTCCGCCAAAAAGTGTAATGTCGGCGCCACTGATCGGCTTGTTTTCATCTGAATCTATCAACCAGGCTAAGGTGGACTCTCCTCGTTTGGTCATGAGATTCCAGTGTGTATACTCTAATACCCCGTCAGCCATTAGCTCAGCATCTTCCTTAAGACTCCGACTGGGAAGTGAGATCCTGACATAGTAGAGTCCCTGAACAATCTCCTTCATATTTTGATCCAGCCGAACCTCTTCCTGTATTTGAGTGCCCCAGTTTGATTTCAAGGTTTGACTAAAAGCACTGTATCCCAAACACTTTTCAGTCGAGGGGGTGAAGCTGTACCAGCGCTGCTCGTAGGTGGTTTCGATCTGGACTGCCTGTCCCGCACTCAGCCGACAGATCTCAACCTTTACCTCAGGGATATTCTCTACATCATATGGAAAGACCAGATCCTCCGCGCTATGGAAAAACTGATAAAACTCAGATTCCTGTCGCAGCAGTACTCTCTCCGTAGGATTCAGAGCTCTTGCCTGTACGATGTATTTTTGGGTCTCTTGTTGTCCATAGATATCATAAGCATGGAGATAAATCGTATGACTTTTCTGGGGCTCCAACACGTTTTTTCCGAACGAGTACTGAAAGGCATATTCTTCTCGTTTCGAACAATCGGAGCCTTCATCCCAGGTCAGACTATTGCTCTTTACGACTCCTTCCAAAGTAGATTCCAAGAATGTCTTTTGCCCCAACGCGTTGTTGCTGTAAAAACAGACCTGTTCATCACGATCGTTCATCGTCAGCCGTAAGGACGGAGCGTGTTTGAGGGTGTAAACAGAGGGTTCTCTCACGACCGCCTTTTCATTTTCTCCACCCTTGTCTTCGAGGACAAGCAATATATTTTCTCTTTTTTGAGAATCTTCATCCAGCTGGATATTGAAAAACCTTCCTCTTTGTGTTCCTATTACCAGTTCTCCAGGAGGATCCAACCTGAGCGAACGGAGCAGCCTGTCTGATTTCCAGTTTTCCATTGTTCCGAGATAAAAAGATCCGTCCTCAGTCAGGATGATGTCTTTCTGAATGACACTCCACTCGGTATCGAAGACCAAGAAAGATTCTGTACGAAAAGTGATTTCTATAGGTTCCTCAAGAGCGAGATTTCCCCCCTGAGGGATGAGGTCCTCTGAGATACTTAATGTATAATCTTCATTATACCACCACTTGTCCCCTTCAGCCCTGAGCTCAAATCGGCTTGGATCATTACGGTCTACCTCAAAGCGCAGTCCATTCACAAGACTTCCTTTTGAGCTTCTCAAAGTCGATGCTTTCGTGAGTGAGGTCGAGTCCACCGCTTGGCTGAACTGAACCGGAAATGGATCTCTAACACCATACGAATCTTCTTCGCTCCTCTCCTGAATCATTTTCATCAGCTCTAGCCTCTCGGTCTCGAAAGTCACGTCAATAGTATCATCGAGTACGGTGGCATCGAGCGTCTGGATGGGCTCAGGACTATTCAACCAAAATCGACTGGAGAGTGGAAATCCATTTAAAGGCCTGAAAACCAGTGTTTTGTCATTATACCAGATCCAGTCACCCTGAACAGCAGGGCTCATGCGAACAAAGCCAGCCTCTACCGGATGCCCCACTTCACTTTCCCGCACCATGGCATGGGAAAAGAGAATAATCACCTTCTCATCTGGCTCGATCTCCCCTTGCCGGGGAAAAACCGCCACAATACTTGGTTTATTCCCGACCATATAGATAAAGGAATACGAACGATCCAGCGGTTTCCCAAAGAAATTCATGGCCTTCTTCGTAAGAGAAAGTCTATACTGGAACGAATTCTCCGGAGTTTTCAGCGGTCTCAGAAAAAGGGTATTGCCCTCCCAGGACGCCTTGTAATCGATCTGAGGAACGATGCTCAGCGCTTCTTCAACAGAAGTTCTTCTCATGCGCTGGTCAAATGAGATCACAAAGGCTCCCTCCGGACTAATACTATTGATTTCCTTCTGAAGACTCGGGCTGATCACCCTCGGGTTAGGGAAAAAAGAGTAGAGCCCGTATCGAGCCAGAGCCAAGAGTAATACCACGAGGATAATGACACCCCATGACACATAAAAAAGCAGATTTTTCCTTTTTCTTCTGCCATTTTTCTGATTTTCAGGGGCACTCATCAGCTCCTCAGGATTAGATATTTAGGCTCTTTTAGCGGTAATTTATAGTTTATCAGGTTTTCTGAGTGGCTAAAATCCCTCCCAATAATATGATTGACTTTTTATCTTATTAGTATTATTATATATATACCATCGAATATCAAAAAGAGGTGAGGACCTGTGAAAGAAAAACTATTTCTTGTTTTTTTCTTCTCCTCCTCTTTTATGGTCGTCTTCTAAAATATCGACTCACACTCCATGGATCATGGGCTTTTTGGTTTTTGCCTTTCTGAAAGCACCTTTCGACCTCAATCGGGATGAAAGATAAATCTGCCTTGTGATCCTCCGGATATGTGAAAAAAACCACCCGTCTCTAGCCGCCAGCCAAAGAATGAGAAGCTTTTTTCACCTTTTAAGTATAGCACTCTTGTGCGAATCCTTCAAGGGTGTGCCGACGGGCAGAGCTGATGACGAGTGAAAATTCTGAATTTCTTTCCGTTCTGAACCGCACTCTTTTTAACCTGCTTTTGGCATGCTTCTTGACCTTGCCATTACCGCCGGAGGGATACTGCCCTTTTATCTGGGACTCATTGTAGTCCTGAGGAAGCAGTATGATCAGAAGTTTTCTCGATTGCTTCGAATTTTTCTGCTTGCGGGTCTCTCAACGGTGCCTTTTTTTGGTTTACAGATGCTTGGTATAAATCAGGCACTCTTCAGCTCACTCTTGGGTCCGCTCTACGCGATGATTCTTCTCGCCTTTTCTGAAGAGTTTGTGAAGTCCGTCGCCCTGTACTTCGACCATGAGCTGAAGCATCAGTACTACTACCCGATCTTGGTCGGTCTTGGCTTTGCCTTCTTCGAGAACATTTCATATCTGATGGGCTTTGAATTTACCATCACCTTTTTAAGCATTGCCATCATCCGCCTCTTTACCGTCAGTACCGCTCATGCTCTGTTTACTTCGCTGATCACCCACTTTATTCAGAAAGGAACTCGAAAAACCCGAACCTGGTACTACCTCCTAGGTCTCCTCATTGCCGGCTCTTGCCACAGTCTCTTCAATCTGCTGCACCACTGGGAAATGTCTTATCTCGTGGTCCCTCTCCTTATTGTCCTTATTGTCTTCCTTCATTTCGACGAGGTCCATAGCCAAAGTAGACCTCTTCCCTCTCCAGCCCTCCCACCTCTCAGGCTAAAAAAAGCCTCCACCCACTAGGGGTTTCGAGTCTTTTTTAACGGTCTTTTATCCTTCATTCTCATTAAATTATGGCTCATCGCCTGATCCATCTCTACGAACAGGGAATCTGTTATTACCTTCATCACCATAAAGCTATTAACGATATCATCTTCATATCAAAAAAAATAACCCCCATCTTTCACGTCATTCACCTCTTGTTGTAGATGGTATCCTTTCTGTGTTGATTTCCCTTTCAAGCTAAGATACCCTTTTTCAGGCCAATGGATTCCATTAGCTTTTTTGAATGGCTAGGTAGCTCATCTTCCTTCTTCGCCCCCTCCAAAATCCCTCACAAGCTATGGAAAGCTAGAGCTTTAAAAAGCGTATACAAAAAGCAAAAAAGAATCTCACCATGGCCAGGTAGCTCAGTGGTAGAGCAGAGGATTGAAAATCCTTGTGTCGGTGGTTCAATTCCGCCTCTGGCCACCATTCTTACTCTCCTCGAATAAAATAAGAATTGCCTTCTATTTCTTGATGCTTTCAGCCACCCGATCCGATATCTGGTCGAGCCCCGGCTCACGGGCACAGACGGTATAACGGGTGGATTCGAGCGTCGTTTCTTGTTTGTAGGCACAAGGAACATCAACCGAACCGGCTATCAGAAGAATCCTGCTGGTAGATTCGTCAATTTGTTCTTCGTTTGCCTTGTAGGTCACGTCATCAGTGAATCCATATTTCCCATTCCCGAGATAAGAGAAGTACCACACCTTAGGGTACTCAAAAGAGAGGCTTCGCCCTTCGAACGATGAAAATCCCTTTTCCATGACCTGATTCACTTCCTCTGGCGAAAGGGGCTCAAGCTCGGTGAAGGATTGTTCCGATTCTACTGTTGTGTCAGCTTTTACTGTCTCTTCCGGTTGTGTTGCCTCTTCCATCGAATCCTCTTTCTTCGTGTCTTCTTCCTTCGTCATACTGTCTTCCTGATCCATTACTTCCTCATCATCAGTCATCTCCAACTTCATACTGTCATCTACCGTGTCAGCCGGCTCCATCTGTGGCTCTTCATCAGACCCCACAAACGTGGTCTGAAAAAAATCAACAATGGAATAATACTGGTTTCGGATCACCTCGTCTTGTGAAACCAATCGAATCTCGTAGGCGTTCTTTCCTTCTTTTACATAAGTTTTGACGATCTTCTCATCCCCGTTTGTGATAACACGACGAACACCTGTCACCGATCCCACTTTCACCTGAGTTTCATCGAAAGAAAGGTTTTGATCTCGATCCGTTAGCCATTGTTCCAGTGACTGGTTCACATCTTTAAACTGGTAGACGATCATGAGGTTATCAGTGGTGTCTCCCACTTGTCGTGAAAAAGTCACCTTGTCACTTTCTTTTTTCAGATCCCAGTCACCAGGGTAGGAAAAACTGAATTCGTAGGAAACCTCACTAAAGCGTTTCACGCCTGACTCTTCCAGTACTTCGAGATAGGACGCGTCCATAATTTTTTGCCCGCCTTCAATCGTATCTCGGACAAATCCCCGCACCCTGACTTCCTTCTCAATAAAATCCTGAAGATTAACCTTTTCATCCGTACTCTCGAGAATTGCAACCAATGTGTTGTCTTTTTCCAATCGATGAGTCCCTTCTCCATAGATCGATACCCCCAAAACCTTTACGGTCCCTTCGAGCTGCTTCATTTGTTGGCTGTACAGATCTTGGTCATCTCCGAGATCATGCTCATTTTCCTCATAGATATCCGCAAACTCCTCGTCGCTTGGGCCTACACTCGTGGGCATGGCGCCTCTGATAATGATCAGAAGTACCGCAGCCGCAATGATGAGCAGTGCAGAAATGACGATGATCTTAAAGGTCCTCATAAGCGAATCTTCTATGAAATACCGGATAAGTCTAGACTCTTTGCCCTTTTTTGGCAAGTTGAGCTGATGGATTGGAATAGGATACAATGTCCTTGTTATCCCTTCGTATGTCTTACCAATCTCCGTCGCAGATTCGTCAACAGCTTAAGAAGACCTACCGTCAGATTGCTGCTTCATTTTCTCAAACCCGATCTCATCCCTGGCCTGAATTTGAGTTTTTTGGCTCCCTTGTCTCTGAAGAAAGCAAAGTGCTGGACCTTGGCTGTGGAAACGGAAGATTGTATGATTTTTTACAAAATAAAAATCCGGATTATACCGGCATTGATTTTTGTCCGGAGCTTCTGGAGATAGCCCACAAGCGATATCCGAAACAGACTTTTCTCGAACAGGATATCACCGAGCTTGATCTCCCCAATTCATTTGACGTGATACTCTGCATTGCGGCTTTTCATCACATCCCCTCGACCAAACTTCGGAAAAAAACCCTCAAACTGGTGCTTCAACACCTCGAGCCGGACGGGGTCTTCCTGCTCAGTGTGTGGAATCTCTGGCAGTGGAAGTATGCCGGTTGTTTTATCAGGTCATTTTTTCGGTGGATCCTGTCGGGATTTCGTGGAAGTCCCCGAGATTTGATGATTCCTTTTGGACCAGAAAAGATCAAACGCTACTACTACGCGTTTCTTCCCTTTGAGGTCAGAAGTCTTCTATCTCAGCAATCCTTTGAAATCAATGAGTTTCGGGTCTCGGGCCATAACTTCCTCTTTGTCTGTCGACCTCGCCTCCTGAAAGGAGTTTCCAGCCCCATACCAGTCTCCGAAAAAATCTTTTCCCGCCCTTTGCGAAATGCTTCCCCTATTGCTACCTGTAAAGGCCCATCATGAAGATGAAAACGATCACCATCGCCACTGTTCCCTTTCACCCTCTGACTCGCGAGCAGGTTCTGGATCACTTGGACAGAGCACTGAATAATGGTCAACAGCTCTTTTGTGTCACCCCTAATCCAGAAATTTGTCTGATTGCCATGAGGGATCCTGAATTCGCAGAGCTTTTGAACACCGCCCAGCTTTCTCTTCCCGATGGATTTGGGGTCCTTTGGGCCGGACGGTATCTGGCTGGGAAGCCTTCTCTCCTCCGATGGATGGGAACGCTGCTCAGCCCCGGAAAAACTGTTCGGGTTTCCCCATTCCCTGAACGGGTCACCGGCACAGACATTATGCAGGCGTTTTTTAAACGCTTTCCGAAACGGAAGGTCTTTTTGCTCGGTGCTTCTGAAAAGGTGAGTCAGAAACTGGCTGATCAACTGAGGGAATCCGGGGTGAATATCGTAGGCCATCTCAGTGGGGATGATTCCGCGGCGAAGGAGCCTGGAATCCGAAAAATGATCCAGAATTCAGGAGCTGAGGTGCTCTTTGTTGCTTTTGGAGCACCACGACAGGAGCGCTGGATCGCACGCAATCTTCCCCATCTGAAAAGCGTTCAGGTCGCCATGGGGATCGGGGGTGCCTTTGATTTTCTAGCTGGCGAGCGAAAACGAGCTCCCCTGTGGATGCGTAGAAGTGGTCTGGAATGGCTTTTCCGACTGGTGATCGAGCCCCGGAGAATTAAACGCATTTTCAATGCGACCGTAGTCTTCCCCTGGAAAATTTTGATTTCCCGGAAAAAATCCCTATTCTAATTCAGCTTTTTCTTGTTTCCACATGTCTGAGTCATCTCAAATGGAACTGATGCTCCCCAAGGGTATGCGTGATCTGGATCCTCCTGATAAAATCCTCCAGCTCCGTGTCCTGGACGCAATTCGTGGTATTTTTGAGAGCTATGGATACCTTCCCCTCGAGACCCCTCTGGTAGAACGAATGGATGTTTTGAAGGCGAAATTCGCCGCCGGTGAGGGAACAGATGTATCTCAGGAAATCTTCCAGGTCACTGATCAGGGTGAACGTGAGCTCGGTCTTCGCTTTGACATGACCGTCCCTCTTGCCCGATATGTGGCCATGAATCCGACGATTAAGCTTCCTTTCAAACGCTATGTGATGGGGAAAGTATTCCGGGACGGCCCCATAAAGCTGGGCCGGTATCGGGAGTTTTGGCAGGCCGATGCCGACATCATCGGTGCGCCAGGTGCTCTGGCAGACGCTGAGGGAGTCTTTATGGCTCGGGATCTCTTCACGGCTCTGGATCTCGATGTCACCATCCTGATGAGTAGCCGGGAGCTTCTTCGAGAGCTTATGGATGCTCTTGATATTGAGGAATCGCTGCGGGGAAAAACCATTATCGCACTCGATAAGCTAAAGAAGATTGGAAAGGATGGCGTCATCGCTGAAATGAAGAAGACAGGAGTGAGCTTTGAACAAGCCGAGCGACTCATGAGCATGACCGACCTTGAAGGGAGTAATGAAGACCGTCTCCAGAGCCTCGAGAAGATCCTTTCGGACAGCAAAGGCTGTGCTCGAATCAGGGAAATTTTGGAGATCCTGAAGGAGGTTCCAAACCTCGTTTTTGACCCCACTCTGGCTCGTGGACTGGAATACTACACCGGCTTTTTCTTTGAGGTTGTTTTGAATTCCAGTCAAATCAGCTCCTCTCTGGTGGGAACCGGTCGCTATGACAAGATGATTGGCCAGTTCCTGGGAGGCAAACAGGAATTCGCCGCGGTTGGCATCAGCTTCGGGGTGAGTGTGATTTGCGATGCCCTCCGGGAGAAAGGTGAAGGTAAAACCAGATCGTTAACACGTGTTTTTGTTGTTCCCGTAAGTCGAAATGAAAGGGCTTACGCGCTTCAGATCGCTCAACAGCTTCGCGGTGAAGGAATCAATACCGATCTGGACATGCTTGAGAGGGGCATTGGAAAGAATTTCGCCTATGCTGACACACTCGGGATACCTTTTGTGGTCGTGGTCGGAGACGATGAAATGACCGGTGGGATGTGTTCGGTGAAAAATATGATGACAGGAGATCAGAAGAAGCTTCCGATTGAGGAATTGATAACTCTTGTGAAATAGCGTAAACGGAAGAACCCCTCACCTTTATTTCTTCACCGTTTCCACCAGTTCCTCTGTCTTTTTTGTGGTTTTTAGGGGCCGGCTTTTTTCCTTTTTCCCACAGTACGGACAGACCAGGTATTCATGGAGGTAGATGTGGCTGCAGCTCCAGCAGCTGTTTCGAATCTGTTCCGTGCAGGAGGGACAATAGAGGAAATCCTGTGACACTTTTTTTTCACAGCGGGGACAGTTTTCATCCTGATGTTCTCCCGCTTGTTCAGAAAGAAAACTGTATTCCATTTCGTCATAGTATTTTTCCAAAAGCGTCTTGGATGGCCGAATGATCATGTAGAGGATGAGTCCAAAGACCGGCATGACCAGGTTGAGCAAAATCATGCTGACCTGGAAGAGAATATTGTTGCTCCGATGAATGATGTCTCTGGCAACCCAGACCACCATGGCAAACCAGAGCGCCGCAAGATAAATGAGTGATCCCTTTATTGCAATATCCACAAAAGGAGATTCAGAGAGAGCGATGAGTTTGTCGATGATTTCCATGCAGACTGATTAGTGTATCCTCGCCCTCTTTTTATAGACCAGAATGAGAATAACGGAAAAAATAAACACCATCAACTCGAGAATCTGAGTAAATCGGTGATTAAAATACAAAATCATTTCGTCTCCACGGAAGTATTCTGTCAAAAATGAGAAAAGTGAAAACAACGCAAGGCTTACGAGTCCCACCAGCGATTCCCGAACCTTTCTTCGGTGCAAAATTTGGATGATCACGAGAAGGATGAGAAGGGATCCCAGGAGATAGAGCTGAACAGGGTGGATCGGAATGGTGAAAGGCACTTCAGCGTTTTCAAATACTACCCCCCAAGCCATTTCGGTCGGTTTTCCGAAGTGATTTCCTCCCAGGAAGGCCCCAAAAGTCTCCAGAACAAAGGCAATAATTCCTGCCGGAATGATCACGTCCAACCATTGGCCGATTTTTTCCTTTTGCTTGGAACAGTGGTACAGCAAAGCCAACAAAAAGAAAACGATCCCCGTCCAGAGAAAATATCCCCCGTCCCAGAGAGAAAAGACGGAGAGAAGATTATCCTGGTACCGGGGATAGAAAACAAAAACGTATCCCAACCGAGCACCCAGGACAGCCCAGAAAATGAGAGAAAAAAAGTGGTCAGCAATGAATTCCAGGTGCAAATGCTTTTTTTGCGCGACTTTTACGAACCAGAGGACCCCAATTAAAAACCCGATGGCGGAAAAAACTCCATGCGAAAAAAGTGCTACGGGACCTATTTCCATGCCGAAGAGTGAAAAGGAGTCGAGCTGAAAGAGGATGGGGAACAATAATAAGAATGAAGAATGAAGATGAAGAAGAAAAAGTTCGGAGTTCGGAGTTCGGAGAATGGAGAAAGATGAAGAATGAAGGATGAGAATTTAAAACGAGGTGGCGGCGAGCTGGACAAGGGTCACGATCGCGTAAGCGAGCATGCAGAGGATGAATCCTGAAATGGCATACGTCAGGGTGGTTTTCCCCTTCTCTCGCATATCGCTATAGACTCCTCCAATGATATATTGATAGCCTCCAACGAGGATCATGATGAAGGCGATGCTCCCCGCGAGAAGAATTCCCAGCTCGATGAAAGAACTGATGAAAAGAGGAATATCAGAAAGTTGGATGCGTCCAGTTTGGATCTTTCTGACCAGTTCGTCTGTTGTTCCCCCTGGTAAAATCGTCAGGCTTCTCTGGGCATAGGTTGTTGGGATTGAAAAAAAACTGAAAATACAGCCTGGAATCACGAGTCGTGATAGCGCCTGAATCAGCTTTTTCATGTACACGAATTACGAACTGCTTTAGAAGAACGCCAGCGGATTTCTCTTCACTCCATTCACGATCACTTCAAAGTGGAGGTGAATACCTGTCTTTCCGTACACCCTTCCGGTATTTCCCATCTGAGAAATGGTTTGTCCTCGCTGAACAGCTTCTCCAACAGTGACATAAAGCTTCCTATTATGCGCGTAGAGGGTCACCACACCATCACCATGGTCGATTTCAATCATGCATCCATAGCCTCCATTCCATCCACATGCAGCTTTTTTTACAATGCCGGACTCTGCTGCGACCACGGCAGGAGACTGATTATTGGCAATATCAACCGCGTAGTGTCCTGCGCGGAAGTACTGGGTATACTGTCCAATTGAAGGAAAGAGTAATTTTCCCGCTACTCCAGTCAGTGGAGGAGTGAGTAAGTTTTCTGGCGATAGAGCGATATTGGCCGGATTATAGGAATTCGGCGTGCTGAAGGTTGGGAGGGTTCTCTTCGCCCCTACGATGACAAGTTGCATACCTGATTTGAGCTCCTTTTCCAGGATTTCATTGGCTGCCAGGATTTTTTCTTTTTCAACGCCATAGGCCTTCGCGATGGAATCCAGCGAATCTTTGTCACCTACCTGATGAATAATACCATTGGCGATATTGAGTTTTTGACCTGGCTTGAGGATAGGGTTCTTGGGCAGGTTATTATTGACAATCAGGTCCCGAACGGTCACTCCGTACCTCTCCGCGATACCCGAAAGCGTGTCTCCCGACTCAATCGTGACGCTAAAGACTCCATTGGCCCCCTTACTCTCTTGGGTAGGGGTGTAGGTCTTGGTGAGGAATCCATCGATTGAGAGAAGCACGGATTCGGCATACTGGTCTTCAAAATCTGCGCTGGCGACCGGATAATCAAAGGAAGAATCACTGACGGATAGGAAATTGGGTGACAAAGAGCCCACCACAAAGATCAGCAGAAAAACCATCACCGAACGCGTGACGATACGATGTCTGATCTGATTCACGAAACTGCGGTGGGTCCGATCGACTAATTCTTCCTCAAAATCCATCAATATAGCCTTTTTCCGATGCCTTCTGGCAGGAGAGAAAAGCCGGTTGTAGATCCTTCTGAACCAAAAGAATTTGGATCTGCGCTTACGATGAAGCTGGCGGATAAACTGATCGATAGGTCTTCTTAAGGAACCGTGAGCGAGTATCGAGAAAACCAGGCTCTGCTCATCGGAGAAATTTTATTCGAAAATGGCTTTTTTATCAAGTGTTTAGGCTATTTGTTGGGTGGTTTGGCAAGGAGAAGGGTTGGCTCAGTGCTTAAACGCCCTCTTTCCCGTAAACACCATTGGAATACCAAGTTCATTAGCCTTGACGATGACTTCATCGTCTTTTATCGAACCGCCCGGTTGGATGATCGCGGCAATGCCGTGTTTGGCGGCCTCTTCGATGGAGTCGGGAAAGGGAAAGAAGGCGTCTGAGGCGAGGACAGAGCCTTTTGCCCTCTCCCCTGCCTTACGAACCGCGATCTCAGTGGAGTCGACGCGGGACATCTGACCGGCTCCTATGCCAACAGTGGCTTCGTCTTTAGCGAGAACGATGGCGTTGGATTTGACGTGTTTGACGACCTTCCAGGCGAAGAGCAGGTCCTGGATCTGGGATGAACTGGGTTTCTTTTCGGTGACGAACTGGAGATCGGCTTCGGTGATGAGCTGGGTGTCGATGTCCTGGGTGAGATAACCTCCTGATATTTTTTTGATGTCGAAGTCGGCTTCGGTGAGCTTCGCGATCTCGCCTATCTCCAGCAAACGCAGGTTCTTCTTTTGTTGAAGCTGTTTCAGTGCTGTTTGTTCGAACGAAGGGGCTATGATGACCTCGACAAACATCCTTTGAGCTTCGATCTCATTGGCGATTTCCGGGGTAACGGGACGATTGAACGCAATGATGACTCCGAAGGCTGAGCGGGGGTCGCAGGCAAAGCCTCTCTTGAAGGCTTCGAGCAGAGATTCATGTTGGGCAATCCCACAGGGATTTGCATGCTTGACGAAAACGGCTGCGGGATCGTCATATTCGCGAACCATAGCTAGAGCCGCGTCGGTGTCGTAATAATTCAAAAAGCTCATTTCCTTGCCGTGAAGCTGGGTGGAACCGGATATGGTCCCAGCCTGTTCAGCGTTCGGATCTCTCCAGGCCGTTGCTTTCTGGTGGGGGTTTTCCCCGTATCTCAGGTCCTCGATTTTTTCGACAGGAAACAATTGTCGATTCCCTTCTGAAAGATATTTCGTGATGGCTGCGTCGTACTGGGCCGTTTGCCAAAAGACCTCGGCAGCCATTTCTTTCCTCGTTTCCGGACTGATCTTTCCCCCACTTCCTCTCAGTTCGGCTAAAATGGGTTCGTACCAGCTGATGGATGAGAGAATAGCTACTGACTGGTGATTCTTCGCGGCTGACCGCAACATCGAAGGACCTCCAATATCGATCATTTCAATGATGTCTTCGAAGGGAGCTCCACTCGCCACGGTCTGCTGAAAGGGATACAAATTTACCACCACCATGTCGATGAGTCCGATCTGGTACTGAACGAGCTGCTCCATATGCTTCTCGTTTTCCCGTAATCCCAGGAGCCCCCCGTGGATCATGGGATGAAGGGTTTTGACCCGACCATCTAGCATCTCCGGAAAGCCCGTGTAGTCCTCGACGGCTTTCACAGTCAAACCCGCTTCTCTCAACATCTTTTCGGTGCCTCCCGTAGATAGGATCTCGTAGTCGAACTCGTTTTGAAGAGCTGTGGCAAATTCGACGATGCCGGTTTTGTCGTAGACGGAGATGAGTGCTCGTTTGGTAGGCATGAATGACGAAATAAGCTCATAAGATGAGCCTACTGTAACGAAGTGAAGGCCATTTGAAAAGCTCCTCTATCTCAACTCCGAAATCGGCACCAATGCCCCACCTTCGTTGTCGATTTCGACAAATTGCCGGGTTTTTTCGGAATGCCAGGACCCGGTGTTGAAGTAGATACCCTCATCAAACTGCTTGAGTTGCGCTTTGTGCGTGTGGCCCATGACCACGTAGCCTGCCTTCGTTTCAGCGATGATGTCCTTTGCAATACCCTGAAATTTGGTGGAAAAATCGATTTTCCTGCTGCTAACGTACTCGGCGAACTGGGCTGCCTTTTCAGCATGCTTGATCACCTCGAGAAGCTTGTTTTGATGAACGGAATAGCCCTCTCGCTTGAGAGACCTCAAGTGTTTTTGAAGGTTTTGGAGAATTGGACTGACTTTCTTTGCCTTGAATCCTTTCATCTCGCTCCAATCATCGTACTGGTGTCCGTGAGTCGCATAGATACCCAATTTGGAATGGCTATAGTCGTGCGCGAAATGGATACGGGAATCAAAGAATTTCTCTCCCTGATCAGCAAAAAAGCTCAGGAAACCATCGTGATTGCCGACCAGATAAGTCACCTTGAGCTCATGAGAGAGCTCTACCAGACGATCAAAGACCGGCTTGTGAACCAGATAGGTCTGGAAGCTGCAGGAATTCAGCATTTCGATGACATCTCCCACCAGAACCAATTCACTGGCGTTCTCTTCCGCGTAATCGCAGAGGAGCAGAAAGTCCTCGATAAGATCCTGAGGAGTGTCCACCGTCAGATGAAGATCACTGACAAAGAGGATCCGGGTGCTCTTTTTCTTGGGAAAAACAGCTCTTTTGAGCTCTGCGAAATAGGGATGTCCCGTGTTTAATCGGTACATCACGAGGGCACCTTCTCTCTTTTTGGTGATAATCCCCTGTTTCAGCATGGCATTTAGCTCCCTGTGCGTGGTCCCCGGGGAAGCCTTGAGCGACTGGGCGATCTCAAGTCCGTAGAGAGAGCCTTTGGGTTCTTTGAAGAACATTTTGAGCATCCGCAGGCGTGTATTGGAATGCGTAAGCCAATTGAACATATATTGTATAAATTATTTGATCGAACTAAAAGGGCTTCTGTTCGGGAACAGAAGCCATGATAGCATTTTTCCTTTTTTGAGAAAAGCTCATTTGAAAAAACCTTGAATTTCCTTCAGAAGACCCATTCTCGAGAAACTAAGACTTCTTCAGAACTTTATCAACTGCCCAGTTCCCCGCTCCAAAGGCCAATAAAGTGGTGCAACCGGCCAGGAGCAACAGATTATAATCCATACCGGTGCTCGTCTGGCCTGTGAAAATAGGAACGTGATAGACGAAGTACACGAAGTAAAGTGATCCGGCCATGATGACTGCCAACCCGGCAGATGCCCATCGGGTCAGGAATCCAAAAATGATGGCAACGGCGCCAAGTGGCTCTACGATCGAGAGAAACTTGATCAGAAGGATCATGTTGTCCGTCATTCCCTCCATGGGAGCCGACCATATAAATAATTTTGCGTATCCTGCCCAGAGAAAGACCGCTCCCACCACCAGGCGGAGAAAGAGAAGGGCAAGGTCATGGTACGTGCTGGAGGATTTCATAGAAAAAAATAAAAAAATAAAAAAATTCAGAGGCTCTTTATCATTCCCCTTTTTCAGTTTCTTTTTCCTTTCCCTTTTTCCTCTTATCACAGACCGGACAAACCTCTCTCACTTCCTTTTTCCGTTTGTCGATTTTCTTCACCATGAGCTGAGTCGGTCCGCATTTCGGACAGATTTTGTTGATAGGTTTGTCCCAGAAGGCGTTTTCGCACTCGGGATATTCACTGCATCCGAAGAAAAGTTTCCCTCTCCTGGTCTTTTTTTCAACAATCTCTCCCTTGCCGCACTTGGGACATTTGACGCCGATTAAGACCTCTTCCTTCTTGATGTACTTGCACTTGGGGTAATTGCTGCAACCGACAAACTCACCGAATCGACCTCGGCGTTTGATCAGGTCGGATCCACACTCGGGACACTTTTCTCCGGTGGGTTCCGGCTTGAAGGCTTCTCCTGGAGTGCCATCCGGATTAATCGGGAGTGCCGCCTTGCATTCGGGATACCCAGTGCAAGAATAGAATTTCCCATATCGCCCGAGCTTGATTTCCATCGGTTTTCCACAGTCCAGGCACTTGATATCGGTTTGCTCCGTAATCACCTCGTATCGCTTGATGGCTTCTTTTTTTTCTTCCAACCCCTTGGCAAATGGAGTGTAGAACTCTCGAAGCATCTTTACCCAATTCATCTTGCCCTCTGCGATTTCATCGAGCTTGTCCTCTACTCTGGCGGTGAAATCATAGCTGAGAATATCTTCGAAATGCTCCACCAGAAAGTCATTGACTACGATCCCCGTGTCTGTGGGATACAGCTTCTTGTCTTCCTTTTTCTCAACGTACTGACGGGTCTGGATGGTGCCAATGGTCGGAGCGTAGGTCGACGGACGACCAATCCCCAGAGACTCCAGTTTTTTGACCAGTGCCGCCTCAGTATATCTCGCCGGTGGCTTGGTGAAGTTTTGAACCGGAATCAGGCCTTTGACTTTTGGCTCCAGTTTGAAAGCTGCCATAAGTTCCTGGAACTGACGTTGCTGGGCATCGGTCGCTTCTTCGTCCAGCTCTCCCGGCATCTGAGGCTGGATTGAAGCCAACTTAAGCGATTGCCCTACTTCCAACGGAGGAAGGTATCTTTCTTTACTATCGAGTTGATCGGATTTTCGACTGGATCCTTCCTCTGACACTTTTAGGTGCCCTGGGAAAACGATAATTTGGCCTTGGGCGGTGAACTCATGAGATCCCGCCTGAATCGTGACCGTCGTTTTCTTGAGTTTGGCGGCTGCCATCTGACATGCCATCATGCGCTTCCAAATCAGGGTATAGAGCCTGAGCTGATTGGCGTCGAGATACTGAGCCGCTTTTTGGGGTGTCATCGTCAGATCGGTCGGTCGAATGGCTTCATGCGCTTCTTGGGCTCCTTTCGAATTAGTTTTAAAAAATCGGGGCTTCTCAAGCGCGAACTCACTACCGTAGAGTTCGGTAATCATTTTCTTCACCTGAAGGACAGATTCTTTGGACAAGCTGACCGAGTCAGTACGCATATAAGTGATAAATCCCCCCTCCACTCCGGTCTTCTTTTTCACGTTCCCTTCATAGAGTCGTTGTGCCACCATCATGGTCTGCTTGACGCCGAAGCCCAGTTTGCTGGAAGCACTTTGCTGGAGGGTAGAGGTGGTAAAAGGTGGAGGTGGAGATGAACTGGCGTCTTTTTGCTCAATGCCGATGATGGTGTGCTCCTTACCTTCCAGTTCTTTAAGGATCTGCTCCATTTCCTTTCCAGAGCCAATTTTATTAGCCTTGTGATCGAGTTTTTTGTCGTGAACCGAGCTGAGCTCAGCATCGAACTCCGGACGGTCATAAAAACTGCGCAGCTTCCAGAATTCATCTGATTCGAAGGCCTGGATTTCTCTTTCTCTCTCCACAATCAGACGAACAGCGACCGATTGGACCCTTCCCGCCGAAAGGCCGTAGCGAATCTTGGTCCAAATAAGGGGCGAGAGTTTGTATCCCACCAAACGATCAAGGATACGTCGCGCCTGTTGAGCATCAAACAGGTCTTCGTTGACCTGTCGTGGGTGCTCCATAGCCTCGAGAATCGCGTTCTTTGTGATTTCGTGGAACACGATCCTTTTGGCATTTTTTGGCTTTACCTTGAGGATTTCGGCCAAGTGATACCCGATCGCTTCTCCTTCGCGATCCTCATCAGTCGCGATCCAGACCTGGGGTTTGTCCTTCATGGCATCCTTCAACTCTTTGACGACTTTCTGCTTGCCATCTTTAATGACGTAAAGGGGTGCGAAATCATGTTCAATATCCACCGCTAGGCTGGCGTATGGGAGGTCCTGCTTGCTGGGTGGAAGCTCTGATTTTCGATCAGGAAGGTCCCGGACATGCCCCATGGAAGCCTTTACGGTATAATCACGGCCCAGAAACTTCTGGATCAGTTTGGCTTTCGCGGGTGACTCGACGATAACGAGGTTTTTGCTCATGGAGATGAAGGACAATGAGATAGTATACAAAATGTATACAAAAAATACAAGCGTGAGGGTAACGAGAAAATTATGGGGTGGCAAGAAAATGGCTGGAAATTATCTTCCTTCCATCATTTCGACTAAGCTGAGGTGTAAGTGGCTTGGGGCACACAGAGAAATCTCTCTTCTTTAATAAGGGATTTCTCCACTCCTCCCACACCGATTCCCACGAGTCGGTCGAAATGACAATATCCTATAAAAACGATTGATATCCGAGATTGAGATAGATGAGTATGATCGTCCAAATGACCGCCAATCCCCAAAATATGGGACTGAGACCAACGAAAGCCATTCTCTTCTTGATCTGCTCATGGATTGCTGCCAGTGCGTACATTCCGGCGGAAAAGAAGAATGGCAAATCAAAGGTTTGGTAGATCAGATTAAGGGTCTCCGATCCGCTTCGGCCCTGATGGAGAAGAAAATCGGCACCGAGATAGAAGATCCCGAATCCAATGAAGAAGAAAAAGGCGACGTTTTTGAATTTGAAGGACATAGATTGAGGGTTGAGGGTTAGGGAGAGACGTTTTGGCAAAACGTCTGTACGGTGAGGATTAAAAGTTGAGAGTTGAGAGGAACCTTTTTGGACTATCGACTCTAGACTCTCGACAACCCCAAAGATATACTCTCCTCACTCGCTAAGAGAATCATATGGCTTTGACAAAAGATGATGTTCGACACGTCGCTAAACTCGCCCGTCTCCACCTGACGGACGAAGAGCTGGATCGATTCACCGGGCAACTGGGATCTATTTTTCATCATCTCGATACTCTTGCGGAAGTGGACACCGACGGTGTGGAAGAAACTGCCCAGGTCAATGGTCTCGTGAACGTGGATCGTGATGATCCCGTCCTCCCAAGCCTTGACCGGGAGGATGTTTTAAAGACCTCAGAACGAGAGAATGAGCGAGGGATGATTAAGGTGAGGAAGAGTATTTAGTTGAGGGTTGTGGGTTAAGGGTTGTGGGTTGAGGGTTGTGGGTTGAGGGTTGAGCATAGGGTAGAGACGCATAGCTATGCGTCTGTACGGGGGGTGAGGGGTAAGAGTTAAGAATTAATAGTTTATAGCTCAGAGTTTATGGATAGAACGATTAAGGTTTTGTCGGAGAAATTACGTTCAGGGAAACTGAGCTCTGTCGAACTGACGGAGCAGTGCTTGAAAGCGATAGAAGAACAGAACGGGAAGCTCAATGCTTTCATCTCCGTGAACCGTGAAGGAGCTTTAACGATGGCAAAAAAGGCTGATGAGATGATCGCGAAGGGTGAAGGGAATGAACTCACCGGTATTCCCCTGGGAGTGAAGGACAATTTTTGTGAACTGGGCGTGGAATCGACAGCCTGTTCGAATGTCCTGAAGGGGTTTAAGCCGCCGTATGAGGGAACCGTCCTCCGAAAACTGAGGGGTCTGGGAGCCGTCTTCATCGGGCACACCAATACGGATGAATTTACGATGGGGGGGTCAACCGAGACCTCTCGTTTTGGGACGAGCAGAAATCCCCTGGATCCGAAACGAACTCCCGGTGGCTCCTCAGGTGGATCAGCAGCCGCTGTGGCAGCGGGCATGGTGCCTTGGGCTTTGGGAACTGACACCGGAGGGAGCATCCGACAACCGGCTTCTTTTTGTGGACTAACGGGATTAAAGGTGACCTATGGTCGAGTCTCCCGATATGGCGTGATGTCCATGGCCAGCTCATTGGATACCATTGGTCCGATTACCCAAACCCCCGAAGACGCGGCCATCGTGCTCAAGGTGATTGCCGGTCATGATCCGATGGATGCCACGACGCCGCAGCAAGAAGTAGAGGACTACCCTGCCGAGCTGAACAAGGAGGTCAAAGGCATTACAATCGGCGTTCCAAAAGAATACCTGGACGGACTGGAACCGGAGGTCCGCAAGGTCTTCGATGAAACCGTTAAGCGGGCAAAAAAACTTGGAGCGAAGATTCAGGAAATTTCTCTGCCCATGACGAAGTATGGTTTGGCCGTCTACTATGTCATCTGCCCAAGCGAGGTTTCGGCCAACATGGCCCGATATGATGGGCTTCGTTTTGGACCGAAAAGTGACGCGCCGAATCTGGTTGAATCCTATTTCGAGTCGAGAACTAAAGGCTTTGGCGACGAGGTGAAGCGTCGGATTATTATTGGAACCTATGCCCTGAGTGCGGGATATTATGATGCCTACTACAAAAAGGCGCTGAAAGTGCGCACGCTGATTGTGAACGATTTTAAGAAGGCTTTTGAATCCGTGGATGTGATCTTTACTCCCACGACGCCGAACATTGCCTTTGTAACCGGTTCGAAAGGCAGTGATCCGATTCAGATGTATCTGGAAGACGTGATGACGGTGCCGGCGAGCGTGGCTGGAGTGCCTGCGATTTCCATTCCTAGCGGAGAGCTGAAGGGAATGCCGCTCGGGCTTCAAATTATTGGGCAGCACTTTGGGGAAGGGAGAATTTTACAGGTCGCGCATCGGCTTTCATAATAAAGAAACGAGGAAACGAGGAACGAAAGAGAGAAAAAATGCTATTTCCTTGTTTCCTTGTTTCCTTGTTTCCTCATTTCCTCGTTTCCTCATTCCCTTCATGATCCAACTCCAACACCTCACGATCTACCGCAACCATCGGAAGCTCCTCGAGGACTTCTCGGCCACCATTGAAAAAGGATCTTGTGTGATTTTCATGGGAGTAAACAGCTCCGGGAAAAGTTCTCTCCTGGAGTGCCTCATCGGACGATTGAAACCGACGCGTGGCCAGGTGCTGATTGACGATCGGGACAGCCGATTTTTGAGCGGGAAGGAAAGGAAACTCCTCCTTCAATCCAGTGGCATTGTCTTTCAAACGCCTTCCTTTGGAGCCTATGACACGGTGTCGAAAGTCCTCAGCCTGGCTTCTCCCGAACAATTGGGTGCCGTATTGAGGCATTGGAATCTGCTCCCCGATCAGCTGGTCCGTGATTTGTCCTTCACCGAGCAACGGAAGCTGGAGCTGGAACGGTCATTCGTGAACCAGTCCCGATTGATCCTTTGGGATGAGCCCTTTATGGGGCTGGATGGGGCTTCACGGGAATATTTTTTGAAGAGGTTGGGGGAGGCCAAGGATGGAGGGGCGACGATTGTGGTGTTTACGAATCAATCTGATGAGTTTAGTTTTTTGAATCCGGATCAGGTGGTGTCTTTGAGCTGAACATTCAACAGATCTCCCAGATGATCTGGAAAAGATCTCATGATCGTCACATCCTCAGCGGAAAATAAAAAGGGACTGAGCTGATCCGTCAGTTTTTTGAAATTAAGATGTGAAACCTTCCTTTCGAGAAGCCTCCGATACTCATGTGAACTTTTTACATCGACAGCTCTCTGCTTCAGAGAGGAAAGATCAAGACGAGCCCCCCAACCAATCAGAGACATAAAATCAAAAAAGTCCCTTCCACGCGCGCTTTTTCGAAAGAGCATCGCATGTGATTTTTCTGCCAAAAACATCTCCAAATTGGTCGTATTCATCAGAAATCGTTTCCCGAAATGAGCAATAATCTTTTTTTGGAGAGGGTAAGCTGCTTTACCGAGATTATGAAAGTCGATCTGAATCGACAACATTTCACCCGGATGGAGAGTCTGCCCACCGCGGCCGGCACATCCATAGACCTGCAAGATATCGGGAAACTTCAGATAAACCTTCCAATGGAAATAACTTTCCTGAGACTTTCTGACAGAGAACTCGAGAGCAATCCCCTCCCCCGCGAAAGCTTTTTTCAGATATTCACCCAGATCATACAATTCTTGTTCTTTCAGAGTTCCCCGATAATTAAAATCCAGATCTTCTGAAAATCGCCTAAGATCATAGAAAAATCTCAGAGCGGTGCCTCCAATAAAAATCATCCGGGGTGCCAGAGAACTCTGTTGGAGAAAAGAGAGAGCTAGTGTTTGCAGATATTCACGAACAATGCCGCGCCGTTTCTCAATTGGCATCTGTTTCAACGCAGCAAAATAAAGGAGGTTCTCAAGTGATAACATCAAGCAAATGAATTACAAAATGCTGAACATAAGGTGGATAAAGTGCTGCCATTTGTTTGAGAAGGGAAATGTCGAGGGTAACAGCCTTTTCCCGATTAAAACGCTCAAAGATCATATCATCCGAACCGGGATGCCTCAGATAACAGTAATCCAGGAGAGCTTTTTCAGGAACGGCAATAAAGACTTCATCATCCAGGCTTCTGAAACCTGTGAACAACTCCTGCCTGACGTGATGAAAATGATAACGGGTTTTTCCAATCCGATAATGATGAGTATTTTTCGAAGTCACCGCGGTCACCTCAGCGCTGACCTCGGGAATCAGACTATAATGGGAAAGAGCTGATTCCAGTGAAATATAAGAGGGCTTTAGCAACAGGGAGGAAATTTCAAATTCATCAAGGGTAATTTCGGGGAAAACATAGACTCCTCTCTTAAGCGATATGAGAAGCCCCTTTTTCTTCCATCGGCTCAGCTTCAAAAGCAGGTACTCATAAGAGGAGTCAGCAAACAAAACCTTGAGATCATGAATCGTGAACACTTTTAGTCCACTTTGCTGACAGAATCTGTGAAACGTAATAAAATTCAATATCAGTTAATTATCATATATGATAATGTAATGATACATGATGACGACGTTCAATTCAAGGCTTTTCGTCTCTCGCAATGATATTTTTGATTTCGAAATCAGCTTTAGAGATCGAAAGTTTCCTGAATAAAGCTGGCCACCTTGAATGTTCAACCAGTAGTTCCCAGACCTTCACGGACAGTGTTCGGGCGGATCAGGTGATCGGCTTATGAAGTTTTATAACTCTTCAAGATCATGGATCGAACTGATGATCCTTTTTCGCTTCGCAGGAAATTGATCGAAGAGCGCTTGCTGTTTTTTCCCCATTTCTCTTCCGTACTTGACTTCGATAAGCGTGTTTTCGTTTGTTAGAAAATCAATTTCATTCCCATCCTGGGACAGGTAACAGGGGTTTTTATCTTTTATTTTGAGATAGATGTAATTTTCAAAGACGGCTCCTTTGTCACGGAATCCCGTAAAGAGGTTTTTTATTCCGAGATCAGCCACATAAATCTTTTTGGATGACAAGAGCCGCTCATTCGTTTTTCCACATCGGGGCATCAGGTATATGAGATAAATGTTCTCAAACATCTCGAGGTATCGCCTTGCTGTATCCGGTGAAATCGACAGAATATTGGCCATTTTGTTGATACTGCATTGCTTCCCAACTCGTTCCATTAATAGGAGAAAAAAATCCTTGATGATTTGAGGATCCCGAATGCCGTGATAGGCGACGATATCCTTCATGAGCAGATCATCAACCAGTTCCTTTAGGTATTCCATATCTCCATTGAGGACATATTCTGGAATTCCTCCTGTCTGCAAATAGCTTTCAAAGTCATTTTCCAGCAGGTGTTTGTCTCTCTTCGAATGCTGTATGCCTTTGAATTCAAGATATTCATCAAAATCCAGAGGAAGTATTTCAAGCATCTGACTTCTCCCTGTTAGAAAGGGTTTTTTCCCTTTGAGGAGTGAGGCACTTGAAGAAGAGGCAAATACGCTGACATGCTGTGTGTCATAGAGATTTTTAAGCTGCTGTTCAAAATTCTTTTGAAAGGTGATCTCGTCAAAGAAAAGGAAGATTTTTTCTTCAAAAGGAATGCTGTGGAGCTTTCGAAAATGATCCACAAGCTCCAGCAGGCTTGTCTCCTTCAGCCTGTAGTCGTCGAGGGAGATATAGAGGATGCGTCTGGATGGTATTTCCCGCTCTTCTATCAGGTGTTTGATCAGCAGTTTCAACAGGGTTGTTTTACCAACTCTCCGAAGCCCTGTCAGGAAGAAGATCTGCTTTCTTTGGACGAATTGGATTATTTTTTCGAGGTATTTTTTTCGTTCAATGATGCCTTCCAGGTTCATTGCCTTTTCCCACCAGGGGTTGTAACGATACAGGAGTTCTTCCATGAGCATTGGTAAATCGTCATAAGTATACGATGGTATCGTATAGTTTACAAGGTTTTTATACGATTGAAACGGACATGCATTTTATGCTCATTTTCTCCTCCTGGTTTCGTGTTCCAGCAATGCCTGTTTTATGAGCTCGTTCTCCCCCCCATAGACCCTCAAACCCAACTCCAGATGGATCCTGTGCTTGTTGATCGGTTTCCCCTCCACTCTGAAAAGTGTGGCGAGAGCACTCAGCTTCAGGCCTCGTACTGAAAAGGATAATTTTTCTTTCTGCTTCATCGCCACCCAATCCTCTGCCGCCGGTTTTTGTTTTAGGATCTCCGCCCTCGCCTCTTCCTCGCTCAAAATCTGATGACTCTCCTCCCATTCCAGTATCGCCCTCAGAATAACCTCGTTCTCCTCCCCATAGAGCTTCAAACCCAGTTCCAGATGGACCCTGTGATTGCCGACCGGGTCCCCCTCCACTCCGAAAAGTCTCACGAGAGCTTTCAGCTTCTGGCCTCGGATTGAAAAGGTTCGTTTCTCTGGCACCTTCATCGCCACCCAATCCTCCGCATGCAGTTTTTGACTCAGGATTTCTGTCTTTGCCTCTTCCTGGCTTAGATTCTGATGGGCTTTTTCCCATTCCTGTATCGCTTTCAGAATGTCCTCATTCTCACCCCCATAGACCCTCAAACCCAACTCCAGATGAATTCTGTGATTGCTTAGCGGGTTCCCCTCCACTCCGAAAAGTCTCACGAGAGCTTTCAGCTTCTGGCCTCGTACTGAAAAGGTGCTTTTCTCTTGCCCCTTCATCGCCACCCAATCCTCCGCTGTCAGTTTTTGCTTCAGGATTTCTTGTCGGAAGCGTTCCCGTTTATTGAGATCCTGCTTAGTTTCCGGTCCTTGAGCAAAAAGCTCAACGCTCATCTGTGCTTCCCATTCTTTCTTTTCACGATATAGCACCTTTACCACCTTCTCGGGATACTTTTCCAGCAGTTCTTTCTTGCTGCACTGAGCAAGTGTTTTTCGTGAAAACATCCCTCGTATCAAATACGTCGCCTCACCAACTTGATTGCAAATGAGAACCTGTCTCTTCAGTCGCGGAATTTCAACCAAGTAGTAAGGCTCTTGTCTCACCTGTTTCTCACTCACCTTTCCCGTCACGATGATGATGTCGTCTGAATCAATTCCATTTGAATTGAGCAGCCAGATGAGCTCCGAGAGTCGATTATGATATTGAAATTCCTTTGTCTCCAGTCCACCATTTCCCGGCTGGATCTCTCCTTCTCCGGGTGGCAGGAAAATCTGATCGGTTGGGATAATCAGAATATCTTTTAACAGTTCTGGACTTTTGCCTTCGATGGCACTCTTCATCTTCTTCCTCAATCGAACGCCTAATCGCTCAATCGTCCGGCTGAGTAATCCATCGATACTGTATCTTTTTGATCTCTCCACCTGTTTGCCCAAAACTGATGCCAGGGCTTCCTTTTCTTCTTCTCCTTTTAGGGGACAACCAAAAACTTTCGTCTGCCAGTCCTCCACGGCTATGATGCACTCGAGAATCATTTCAGCGCCTTTTTGGAAGCCATTGAAAGTTCGAATCGACTGAAGACAGTCAGTAAGCCTCTTTCTGAGCTCCTGTTTTACACTGGCCTCCGATTCATTTATCGTATCGGCGTGGACGCTTAGGAAGAGGGAGATTTCCATGCTGGGGAGAATATGAGATTTGCATTATACCTATATATGTATATAAGTCAATATGGCCATTAAAACCATCTACGTCTGCGCCCAGTGTGGAGAGCAAGCCTCGAAATGGACCGGCAAGTGCCTGCATTGCCATGCGTGGAACAGTCTCGAGGAAGACGCGGTGGATTCGAATGCATTTCAACAAATCCAGGCCAAGACCATTGAAATCTCCAAGGTGAGCCTGGAAGACGCTTTTGCGCAGCGTTTGAACACAGGAATCGAAGAATTTGACCGGGTGATGGGCGGAGGGATGGTGCATGATTCTTTTGTGCTGCTCACCGGAGACCCGGGCATTGGCAAATCAACGCTGGCGCTGCAGGTCGGGTTGAAGCTGGCGGAACAGGGCAAAGAGGTACTTTATATTTCAGGAGAAGAGTCGGTTCACCAGCTTTCTTTACGGGCACGAAGGCTCTGGAAACGGGATATTCCCCCGAGCTTTTCACTCGTCAGTGCGAATCATTTCGAATCGATTCTGGCGACGATCAAAAAAGCGAAGCCGGATTTTGTTATTGCTGATTCGGTACAAACCTTTACAGCTGAACAGTCCTCCGGTTCGGCTGGAAGCATCGTCCAGATCCGGCACATTGCCGAACAACTGATGTCCGTGGCGAAGCAAGATGCAATCCCGGTCATGCTCATCGGGCATGTGAATAAGGAAGGTGATCTGGCCGGGCCAAAAGTGCTGGAGCATCTGGTCGATACGGTTCTTTTTTTCGAGGGGGAACGGTATCAGGACCTGCGCATTTTGCGAGCCATGAAGAATCGTTTTGGATCCACGATGGAAGTGGGGGTCTTCGCCATGGTCGAGGAAGGTCTTCAGGAAGTGAAGAACCCTTCGGAAGTATTTTTGAAAGGGCGAAAAAAGGGGGCTATCGGATCGGCCCTCACCGTCACCCTGGAGGGAACCCGGCCATTTGTCCTGGAAGTGCAAGGACTGACGAACGCCGCTGATTACAACTATCCGAAACGGACCGCTCATGGAGTGGATAATAATCGATTGCAACTTTTAACGGCCGTACTGAATAAACACGCGAGGTTGAAACTGGATCAGCAGGATGTGTATGTGAATATCACCGGTGGATTCCGAGTTCGCGATCCGGCTATCGATCTGGCCGTCGTTAGCGCCATTATTTCGTCGCGCAAGGAGGCTCCCCTGCCCGAAGGAGTCGTGGTGATGGGCGAGGTGGGCTTGAGCGGTGAAGTGCGACCGGTTTCGCAGGAACAGAGAAGGTTGAAGGAGCTGGAAAAGTTGGGATTCAAAGAAGTTTGGGGGAATATTGAAAGCAAGAATGAAATTTTGAGGATCCGGAAAATTGAGGATATATCGGGATTGGTGAGATTATTGGGGTAAAGGGTGTGGCAAGCAGTTACTCCCTTTTCCTTTTTCCTTGCTCCTGGCGTATTGACTTTCTTCCTCTGGTACGGATATAATTTTTTATATTTTTTTAAGCCTGATGTGAAATCCATTTTCCGAAAGATTAAATTCCCCTCTGCACCTGGTGGCAATCTTTACCATTGGAAGAAAGCGGATACTTCCATTGAGATTACAGCTGATGCTATTTATGTCATCAAGATAAGGGCATCAGCTCAAAATGGAGAACAGAATAAAACGGGAGATGATGACGACTTAAGAGTTCTTTTAGATGGATTTGAATTTGGTAAAGCTGAAGTTCATGAAGAAAAAGTATCATGGCATGGGTTTGGGACAGCAGCGGCGTGGGATGGAGCAAGCTTGAAAGGTGGCAATAAGACGGTTTTTCTTTTTGTGCAGCTGACTAAGGGAAAGCATATTCTTTCTTTTAAAGCTGACGGAAAACCTATTATAAAAGAAATTGAACTCTTCCAACTGGATCAAAAGGGTAATGCTATAGCAGATGCGATTTTTGATTTTGGAGAAAAAGCTCCTGGTATCACAACTGATCGTGGCGGGATCCCCTGGAAAAGTTTCGTGTTTCAGAGTTCATTTAATACCGCTCCTTTTCGGGTAAAGTTAATTGATATCACTGCTCTCTGTGAAAGCTCTGCTCAGAAAGGAAGCTCAGATGGTGATAATATTAAAGTATACGCGAATGGACAGATCATCATGAATCCCCTGGCACCGACGTCTTTTAAGTACAAGCACTTCTTTTTTTCAGGGGACCAGTTAAAAGGACAACGAGAATCACTGATGATTTCTGGAGAAGATTTTCTCTTTCAGGATCGAGATTCTTCAGTTGAGCTCTGGTATGACGAAACTCCTGAGCTCATACGGGTAAAAGTCGAAATTGAAGCTGGCTCGAAATATACCCAGAACGGCAACCTTGATACAATTCAGTCTCGTTTGGCAGAATTGGCTAATCTTCCTGCAGTTCTTCAAATTAATGCTTATCAGCTTCGGAATATTATGCATCAGGCAAGAGAAGCAGCCACTCAATATGCATATCAAAAAGGGTTCTACAGAGTCGATGATAAAGGAGTTAGACACCCTTTGTGGCTTGAAAATGAAGTCGATGCATTCCGTCATTTTGTTTGGAATGTCCTCCTAACCCGAAAATTTGACAGGAAGAATGCAGAGATTATCACTACAAATCATGAACTGTTTTGGGCTTATGCTCAGAATAAAAAAGAATTTTCCCGATCCTCGATCATGGACATGTGGAATAACAAACAAGGCCGTGAGTATGCTACCCAATATCCTGACAGGAGCCCTGAAGAGCTTTTCGAAGAGGCTCTTTTCGAGGAGAATATCATTCGATCTCCATCTGAGGTTCTAGATCAGCATCAGGACATTCTCTATACAGAGTATAAAAAGTTTTTATGAATATGAAAATAATTTTCACATCACTTATTATTGTTGGTCTTGTGCTGTGCACATTTTCTTATTCTATGGAATGCAATAGGATTCCAAACTCAGATGCCCCTGATGCGAACGAAGAAGCGGGTAGAATTTTTTATTGGCAAGCAAAATATTGTGGACCATATTATACTTTGAGTGGTCAACATAATTGGGAACGCATTCTTAAAGAAATGTATCCATGAACAATGGGTGATAACAGTCAAAATTTTTATTATTTGCCAGTTCTCGTCGGACTGCTCTTCTGTTTCTACGCCAACCATGTCTGGGCATTGCCCTCGAACCTCAGCGTGAAATTTCTCGATATCGGCCAGGGCGACAGCATCCTTATTACAACGCCGAATGGGCGAACCGTTCTCATTGACGGCGGACCGGGGACTACGATTCTCGAGCGCCTCGGAGAGGAGACGGGCTTTTGGCTGAAGAAGATTGACCTCATGCTGCTCACGCACCCTGATCTGGACCATCTGGAGGGTCTGGTGGAAGTGCTTCAACGATACCAGGTTGATCGTGTGATGATGACCGGCGTTATGCACGGCTCAGCGCTCTATCAGACTTTTTTGCGACTTTTGGAGAACAACGCGCCGGAAGTGATACTCGTAGATCCCAGCATGGATTGGCGGATCGATACAGGGGTCTACCTGGACATGCTCTACCCTGTTCATTCCGTGGCCATGAGGGAAGTGGACAATGTGAACGATACTTCGATTGTCTTCAAGCTCATCTATGGGGAGAGCACGATGTTCCTCGGAGGGGACATTGAAGAAGATACGGAACACGAATTGCTCATGACGGACTTCGACCTGACAGCCGATGTCTACAAAGCAGGCCATCATGGTTCGATAACCAGCAACACCCAGCCACTCCTGGATGCGATCCTGGCTGAACAGATCGTCATCACATCGGGTCGAGATAATCAGTTCAATCACCCTCACCTCGAAACGGTACTCCGCTTTGATCAGATGGCAACTCCCTGGATCAATACGAAAGATTTGGGGACCATCACGCTCAGCTCCAATGGCCAGGAATGGTCAGTTGTTGAATAAGAAATGCACCACGTCCCCGTCCCTCATGACATACTCCTTCCCTTCAGAACGAAGCTTTCCCACGTCGCGACACTTGGATTCACCACCCAGGGCGACGAAATCCTGCCAGGCGCAGATTTCCGCCCTAATAAATCCCTTTTCGAAGTCCGTGTGAATGACCCCCGCCGCTTTGGGTGCTGTCCACCCCTTGTGGATCGTCCAGGCCCGCACTTCTTTAACTCCCGCGGTGAAGTAAGTCTGGAGACCGAGAAGTTCGAAACCTTCTCGAATCAGGGCGTTCAAAGTGCTCTCCTTGAGTCCTAAATCTTCAAGAAAAACCTGAGCTTCGTCCGGACTTAAATCGTTGAGCTCTTGTTCGACTCGAGCGGAGACGGGAATAATTTTGGCGGAAGGCCCAACCCCCAGTGTTTGACGAAGCTGCTGGACATCTGCTTTCCCAATGTCTCCTTCACTCATGTTCACCGCGTACATGAAGGGTTTGTTGGTCAGCAAGTGCAGGTCTTTGATGAGCGCTCTCTCTTCAGGCTTTAATATCATATCAATGACCAGGTTCTCTTGCTCAATCCATGTCTGCACTCGTTGAACCAGATCACGCTTCACCGCGGCCTCCTTGTCCTGAGACCTCGCCTTTTTTTCCAGTTCTCCAAGCCGTTTTTGAATGGTCTCAAGGTCGGCCAGGATAAGCTCGGTGTTGATCACTTCGACATCACTTTTGGGATCTATGACGTTGTCGTTGACGTGTTGAATATCTTTGTCTTCAAAGACCCGAACGACCTGAAGAATAGCGTCACATTCTCGAATATGAGAAAGAAATTTGTTTCCCAACCCCTCCCCTGACGCGGCACCCTTTACCAGTCCGGCGATATCGACAAACTCGATAATAGCAGGGATGACTTTTTCCGGATGGACCACTCTGGATAATTCGTCCAACCGGTGATCCGGGACCTCGACGATTCCCACATTAGGCTCAATCGTGCAAAAAGGATAATTTGCCATTTCCGCGCCTTTTGACTTGGTTAAAGCGTTGAAGAGAGTTGATTTCCCCACGTTGGGGAGGCCGACGATGCCGATTTGCAATGACATAGTTGAGGGTTTAGGGTTTAGGGTTTAGGGTTTAGGGTTTAGGGTTTAGGGTTCAAATTCTCAACATTCAGTATTTCCAGAAGCACCCTCTTATCCAACACGCCCCTCTTCACAATATCCTCTATAATCTTAACCGCTTCCGGCTTGATTTGTAGCGTTGAACTGTTGATCAATTGCTCCTTTTGTACCCGTGTCATTTCGCTCTCTTCATCGTGAACCGGAAGAATCCTGCCCGGAGTCCTTCCAGTAACCTGCTGGTAGTATGCCGAGTTGTTTTCACTGGTCAATGCCCGAATAAACTCCCATGAGAGAGTGGTGTTTTCGGAAGCCATGGAGACTCCTATAGCCATGTATTTGGCGAGATAATCAGGATTTTCCGGATCGAACTGAGGAAAAGTCGACACGCCGATATCTTCCTTTTTTATTCGGGTCATTCCCTGAGCTTCCAGTTGGTCGATCTTGAGAAGGAGGTGGTAGTACAAAGACGGGTACCCCGCGATGGCCGCTACTTTTTTCCTCACGAAACTGTCGATCTCCAGATCGGGATAGTCTTTGCTGAGCTTCTCGTTCCAGTTGAAGTAGCGGTCGATGGGGTACGCAAACCGGGTAAAGAACTCAAGAGTGTCGTAAAGACTGTTTTCAGGTTTGCCTTCCAGTTTTATATCTTTTTGAAGAAAAAGGGTTTTCAGAATATCCCAGCCTGATTTGAGGTTGTCAAAACGTCCCATGGCAATCCCGCCGGTACTGAGCGTTCGACTGAGTTCTGCCAGATCGTACCACTGTGTGGGGACTCCTTCGGGATAATATCGCTTGTTGTAGTAGAGCATAAGGCTATCCACCCAGTACGGCAGGGCGTAGAGCAACCGATTGGAGATAAAATCCCGCTTCGCGATGGGCGTGAACCCTTCACTGAGCTCAGCGGTCGTAGGGGTCAGATAGGGCCAATACTGATCTTTATTTTGGTCAGAGAAGAGAAAAATATCCGGCCCTCTGCCTTTTTCGAGCTGTGCCAAGAGCACCTGATGGTATTCTTCGGTATTGGGAAACTGTTTGTAGAAGATCTTTACCCTGGGGTGCTGCTTTTGGAAAGCATCAATGATGGGATTGTAGATATCAGGAAGATCATAAATACCCCAAAAATGGATTTCCGGAGCTTTGTTTTGCAGAACCGAGGCCTGAAAAGGCTGGTTGGGATTGCTGGAAACCACATACCAGAGAGCCGTGAGGAAAAGAGCGAAGATGAAGAGTTTTTTGAGCATCGGTGGGGTATATACCGAAAAAATACCATGGAATCGGGTGGATCAAAAGAGAGCACTGTGATAGTGTTCCTCTGCTGAATTTTTGTATTTCTCCCCATGCCCCCCAAAAAGAAGAAGGATGATAAGGATTCCAAGCCAAAGGCTAAAAAATCTCTGAAAAAGGAAGCTGATCAGAATGAAGCTGAGATGACCCCGGAAGACCAGGATCAGGTGGAAGAAGCTATCGTTGGATCAGGTGGGACGGTCACTCCCCGCGCTATTCGTACTGAAATGGAAGAAAGCTACCTGACCTACGCCATGAGCGTTATCGTCAGCCGGGCTCTTCCCGATGTGAGAGATGGTCTGAAACCAGTGCACAGGCGTATCCTGTACGCCATGCATGACACCGGATTGAGTTCAGGCGCGAAATACAAGAAATCGGCCACGGTCGTCGGAGAAGTTTTGGGAAAATACCACCCTCATGGGGACTCTGCCGTTTACGAAACCATGGTCCGCCTGGCTCAGGACTTTTCGATGCGCTATCCCCTCGTGGATGGACAGGGAAACTTCGGAAGCATCGATGGTGATAGCGCTGCCGCTCATCGTTATACCGAAGCAAAATTGACCAAGATTGCCGATGTAATGCTGGATGACATCCATAAGGAAACCGTCAATTTTAGGCCCAATTACGATGGAAACCATTTCGAGCCGATTGTGCTACCTTCGAAAGTGCCTCAGCTCCTCCTGAATGGAACGCTGGGAATCGCTGTCGGTATGGCAACAAATATCCCTCCCCACAACCTTCGGGAAATCGTGGATGGGACGGTACACCTCATCGACCATCCGGATGCAAATCTAGATGATCTTATGCAGTTTATTCAGGGCCCGGACTTCCCTACCGGAGGTATCATATATGATCGTGAGGCCATCAAGACCATGTACGCCACGGGGCGTGGGGGTATCGTGGTGAGAGCTAAGACAAATCTGGAAGAAATGAAAACTGGTCGGGTTCGCATTATCGTAAGCGAAATCCCCTATCAGGTGAACAAGTCGAATCTCATCATGAAGATCGCCGAGCTGGTCAGGGATAAGAAGATCCAGGGGATCAGTGATCTTCGGGATGAGTCCGGACGAAAGGAGGCAGTCCGTATCGTGATCGAACTGAAAAAAGACGCCTTTCCGAAAAAGGTTTTGAATCAGCTCTTCAAGTACACCCAGCTCCAGACAAAATTTAATATGAATATGATTGCTCTGGTGGATGGTCTCCAGCCCCAGCTGCTCAATCTGAAGTCCTGCATTCAACATTTTGTGACCCACCGAAAGGAAGTTGTTATTCGTAGAGCGCAATATGATCTCAAGATTGCGGAAGCCAGGGCTCATATCCTGGAAGGACTGAAAAAGGCCTTGGATCATATCGATGAGATCATCAAGGTCATCAAGGCTTCTCAAGACCGTGATGATGCTCGGGCGAACCTGATGAAAAAATGGAGCTTTAGCGAGCTTCAGGCAAACGCTATTTTGGATATGCGCTTACAGACACTGGCCGGACTGGAACGAAAGCGAATTGAAGACGAACTGAAAGAAAAGCGTCAGCTCATCACGGACCTCAAGGCCCTTTTGGCCAACGATAAGCTTATTATGGATGTGATCAAGGATGAGATGGTCGATATTCGGGAACGCTTTGGAGATGATCGCCGAACCGAGGTGAACGCGAACCAGGTGGGACGTTTCTCTTCATTGGACACGATCCCCAATCTACCCATGATCCTGGCCCTGTCCAAGCAGAACTACATTAAGCGTCTGGAGCCCGCCAGCTTCAAGGCTCAGCGACGGGGCGGGAAAGGCATCATTGGAAGCAAGACCAAGGATGAAGATGAGATTATTGAGCTGATGTTTGCCCGGAACCATGATGTCGTCCTCTACTTTACGAATGAAGGAAGAGTTTTTAGCCTTCCCGTCCACGAGATCCCCATGGCCAGTAAGACCGCCCGGGGTACGGCGATCGTGAATTTGCTCAATCTGCACCCACAGGAGCGAGTCATGACCATGATGAAAATCATTGGGAAACCCAAGGTGAACGAATTTTTGATTATGGCAACCACCGCAGGAACAGTCAAAAAAACCTCTCTGGCAGATTTTGATAACGTGAGAAAAAGCGGGATGATCGCCATCAAACTTTCTCCGGGTGATGAGCTGAACTGGGTCCGCCGAATCAACTTCAATGATCAGGTCATGTTGGTCACCGCGAGTGGTATGGGGATCCGATTCCAGCAGACGGAAGTCCGTCCCATGGGACGTTCCGCTCAAGGTGTTCGGGGAATCCGACTGAAGAAGGATTCCAAAGTCGTCGACATGAGCATTGTCCATGATGAATCGAAGGACCGCCTCATGGTGGTGATGGAAAATGGGGTCGGAAAATGTACCGCGGTGAAGGAATACCGCCTACAAAGTCGTGGAGGAAGCGGAGTTAAAACGGCAAGCATCAATGCTAAAACGGGGAAACTGGTCTCGGGAAAGGTCATCAATCCCGGACGACAAATGGACCTCATCATGATCTCAAAGCAGGGACAAACCATCCGGATGGATCTCGAAGAAGTCCCTGAGCAGGGCCGCGCGACCCAGGGAGTCCGACTCATGAAGATGAGCTCCGGAGACTACGTGGCTTCTGTTTCACTCATCCCCCACCTGACGAAAGAGCTCGAGAAAGGGATGAATGAGGTGAAATCTGAAGTAGCTGAGCTCATGGAGAAGATGGTGGTGTAAGACAATATTCCCCTCTTTTGTCCATATCTCTTGTTTGCACATACTCATTTCATGGAGTATTCTTTTCTGAAGTCTTGATTTTCACGACTTCCAAAAATAAAAGCCTGATTCATCGGGCAAAAAACAAAAAACGTTCGTACTCTTACCGGTACGGACAGCGGACAGGGCGATGACACTTCTGCTCATCGCTCTGTCTCCCCCTCGGGGGCTAGCACCTTGACATGATCGAAAAAGCGAAGAAGGAAGGAGGAGGCATGAGAAGCGGATTAATCTTGTATTGATCTTCTCCCCTTTCCTTCTTTGCTTTTGCGAGCGGTTCCCCTGCCCTTGAATCCTCAAGGGACGACTCAGGAGAGCCCAAACACCCCAATGGCCTTTCTCTCGCGCGTTCGCCTTAGAACAACCCTGAGAAGGTAACGGTCCGGGTAAGACCTAAACTACCCCAGCAAAACGCAATAAATACAAAAACAAAGAGCTAGTCACTTTGTTCTTATCGGACGACTCCTCGACTCACGTTTCTTTCAAATCTTGAGCCGAAAAGGATACTCCGAGAAACCCCTCCAGTAGGAGGGGTTTTTATGTGAACCCCTAGCCCCTTTTTCAGGAGGAAACCCACTCCGAAGCGGTGAAGGTGTTTTTTCTTTATGTTTTTTTGTACAGTGTGATACTGTATTTATGGTGATGGATACCTCCGTAAAAGATGAATAAAGACTACTCAGAATGGCATCGTAAGAAGACTGAAATTCAATCCAGCGATCGGGCTATTTATTTTTATGAGAGGCAAATCTGGTACTGCTCTATTGGTTCAAATGTCGGAAGAGAGCAGGATGGAAAGCATTCGGATTTTGAGCGACCGGTTTTGGTACTCCGTAAGTTTAACCGGAATATGTTTTGGGGAATTCCCATGACATCGCGAAAAAAACAGAGCAGTAAGCACTATAGCTTGTGTTATAAAGGCCGTGAAAGCTATGCAATTCTCTCCCAATTGAGACTTTTCGATGCCAAGCGTCTCAGGAGGAAGGTAGGCAAAATCTCACAAGAGGATATGATACTCATCCGAATGGCTGTGAAACAACTGATCCCATAAAAAAACGATCCCCCCGATGCAGTATCGGGGGGTCTCGGAATCCCAACAAGGGGATCGTAGTCAATGTAATTGTACCTGAGTTTGGTGGGAAGAACAATAGTTCAGTAGAATTCCGTAGAGACAATTCATGAATTGTCTCTACAAAAACACAAAATGACTTGTCTCCGCGTCACCCCGTCCGACTCGCTTCTTCACCATCAGCCCTCCAGTAGGAGGGGGGTTTTTGAATCGGCAAAATAGCCTGGTGGAGCCGACGGGAATCGCACCCGCACCTCCTGAGCGTCAACCACAGGCACTCTACTCTTAAGCTACGGCCCCATAGATCCACCAGACTGAGCGATAATACAGAAAAACCCTCCCTTGCGGAAGAGCTTCTGTGACGCTCAGGAGAGCCGTAACTCAATACGGCACCCGTGGCTTGTGTCTTTATACTATCAAAATTGAGTCAAAAATCAAGCTCTTTTCAATCCCTAGCCCCTTCCTCCATTCGGCGGACGCGGCACGAGGGGAAGAAAGATGGGGCGGGGTGGGGTCAGGGTTTTTTAAGGTCTATTTCTTCCAGGGGTTAATGACTTCAATCTCTTCGATTCCCTGAAATACCCTGTCTCGTGAGACCAAAGCACTGGCCCATTGCCAGGCTGTCGCGGCAATGATGGAGTCTCCCATCTTGATTCCTTTTCTTCTCAGGACTGCTGCCTTTTCGGCTATAGAGCTATCGAGTTCCAGAATAATAAAAGTCTCCAAAAAGTCTTTGAGGTTTTGGATCTCCAGGGCGGTGAGGTCTTTTTTTCCCAGTAACTCAATCCAGGAGATAATGGAAATCGCTTTATCGTTCCATCTCCTTTCGTGTCATCTTCTGATATTTAATGGGGTCCCCCCAACGTGTAGGCATGCTGCCGCGATGTTTTGCCCTCTGACTGCCCGTCCCAACCCGAGGGATGAGGAGAATTTTAACATCTAATCTGCTCCCCTTGGGAAGTGGGAGGGAAGGAATTATCTTTCCGTTTCTGATTGATCCGGGAATAATGCGTGTTTTCATGTGTTATCGTCATGACTCATTTATTCTAGTACGTTTTTCAGGTTCTTCAAAGAGGTATTTTTGACTGCCCCTCCCACTCGGTCTTGTATCCTCTACCCTTTTTTTTCCTGAGTCATTCCCGTCCGCCGCGGCGGATCGGGATGAATCCCCCTTTTGATTGTCCTTTTCTGAAACAGAATCTAATTACCCGATTATTCTTAGGTTTCTTCGTATCTTGCGCGAAGGGTGTTACCTTCCTCTTCAGTCATTCCATATATAGCCTTGAGCAAGGTTATTACATTGTTATTAACAACAGAATCAGTCTTAGAAAGGGAGGTCTCAATTTTTGTGCGTAATTCAGGATCAGTTTTTGCCAGATTTTTAAACTCAGTAAATTTACCCTCTGCAGCAATATCAGTGAATAAATTACTCCTTGCAACTGCCTGCCTTTCACCAGGGGTCATCTTCTCTTTGTAGAGTGTGAAAAATTTATTTGCCCCAAGATCACCAATTCCTACTTTCGTACTAGTATCATCTTTATTAAGGTTCAGTTCAGTCTTGAGGCCTTCACTAAATTGGGTAACATCGATATCAACTTCCTTATCTGCAAATTCGTGTTGGGCGGTGGGATCATAATTGATCTTCCCTCCCCCCATGTCACCACCACCACCAACTGCGAAATTTTTCACTTTTGTGCGAATCGCTTCCGAATCTTTATCTTTACCAACATCTGTCTTCAGCTCATCAATCTTGGTGTATTTCCCATCAATGATCTGGGCTGCCTTCCTCTTATTATCCCAATCGGTATCCGCATAACGAATCATGACGTCCTGGAACTCTTTTTTGTAGCCCTCATCGGAAGCCACTGTTTTGAGAAGAGCTCTGACCTCCTTGGGATTTTGAATTTTCTTTGACTCGAGTATGACCTCCAGCTGCTTCAGAGCGTCTCTCGTTTCACTCTTTCCATATCCCATCTGTTGAGCAATGATGTCCGCGTACTTTTGATCTGCCGCGCTTCTTTCCCTTGCTTTCAAATCCCCTATCTCCTCCACCGCCGCTGAAATATTGCTGTATGAAGCCATACCAGCCGGTGTGGGGATAACCCTCAGATAAGTCGGCCACTTGGCCACAGACGCTCCGGCACGTTGGACGGGGTCCTTGATCCACTGATCGACGAACTCACTGCCCACCACGTCCTTGCTGGCGGTGAAGACGCCCATCCAGATCACGGCAATACTGGCCGCGCCGTACATGAGGGTCGGGATGGTAATCGAACGGGCCAGCTCGCCTCCCTCAGTCAGATCAATGGCTCCTTGCTGAAAGATCGGATCACCGGTATTGATCCCCACGCTCATCTGGGAGACCAGGATGTATCCGAAAGCCAGCGGCACCGCCATCTTGGCGGGGACAAAGGCGTGGCTCAGGAATTTTTTGGTGATATTGAGGTCATCCGGAAGAAGATCCGGCAAGACAATGGCGATAGCAGCCAGGGGTGAGAGCATAATGGTGATCCAGAGTACGACCATTCGCGCGAGCAGAATGATGAACATCGCGATGTAGGCTGTGGCATAGATGATGGCGAAGATGATCGAAAAAAGTGCGTTGACCGTCAGCGTTGAGAAGTTGGGACTGGTGAGCTGGGTGGCCTGGTTCAAATTATGCAGACCCTGAAACTGGGTGGCCATGGCCCAAACAAAATCTTTTTTATTGAACGCGCTGGCATCGAGATTGATCACATCGGTCGTTTTATTGTAATTGGCCGCTCTCACCGTTGCAAAACACACTCCTCCCAACTGATTGATCACCCCCGGAGCTTCCTTCGTCAGCGCAACAGTGTTTGCCGTCTCCAGTTCTATACTTCCCTGGGTATCCAGACACTTAAACTTTTTAAAAATCTTCACTCCCGCCGTCCCCGTGGGGCCGATATCCGCCAGAGTCGTCACACTTTGGGGAATAGAGAAGATCGCTGTGGTCAGGACGTTATTAACGTCCAGTACCAGTCTGCAACCGAGAAAGGTGAAGTTGACCGCGATGAGCGCGAGGGCCATCTTGGGGATAAACTTTTTCATGGCATAGTTGCCGGATTCATCGCCGTACCCGATCACACTCATGAAGGCGACGATGACCAGCGCCAAAGCGAAGAATATATTGACCAGATTTCGGACGATGACCCAGACGGAGCGGAGCTTCTCGCCCATGTCCCCCTCCAGGATAAAGGTATTGTCCATGAGGTCTCCCATCCAGTAGAGAACGAACCAGAGCACGCCTGCGATGATTTTGACAAAGAAGGTTGCGATAATGCCGATGACATTTCCCGCGCCTTGTCCCAGGTCTCCTAGCTCCTTGGCGAAAGCCTGGTGAATGAAGGCGAGAGAGCTCTCACCGGATAAATGGCTGAGCAGAGCGTAGCCTCCCGAGACCAGGAGAAGAGCGATCGCCCAACCAAAAAGTTTTTTGCCAAACAGAAAGTTGAATCCCCGCGAAGCGATACTGGTGGGAAGTGTGGCGTCCATGGGGCTCAGCGTGGAAAATAATCCTTTTTTCACAAGAGATTTGGCTGAACTAAGCTTTGCCTGATGCTGTTTTCGTCTTTTCCCAGCTGTCCTGGCCGCCTGGGCAGCCTGGGACTGTTCGTCCAAGGTCTTTTTCGTCGACTCTTCCAAACCTTGTACTGACTCACGGGAAAGATCTCCTCCTACGGCCCCTGCCACTTTCTCGATCCCGCCCAGTGCTGTTACCTGTTCTTCTTCCGTACCGGAGTCTGATGGCGCGTTCTGTGCTTTTGCCGCCAAAGCCGCGGCTGCTTCGATAGCTCCTGTCCCGACAATTCGGGCTCCGGCTACACGGGCCATTTGGTCAGCTATCTGCTCACGGGCTGAACTTGTGGCTACCTGTTTTTTGGCCTTGTTTTTGCCGAAAACGCGCTGAAGCAGGGTGCGTTTGGCCTCAGCTCCCTCCGACCTCACCCTAACCCTCTTTTTCATCAGCTCATCAAGACCACGGCCTTGGCGGGCACGGATTTTTGGGGTTTTGTCTTTTTTTTGGTTTTTGGGCATGGAGTGAGATTAGGGTGATGGAGGAGAGGGGGGTGTTGGGGGAGTATTCAGCCTTTTCAGCCAGAGACCCTGTTTAATCATCGTTTTTTGAAGCTCATGTGATGGGCGGAAGCTGGCCATTCGATTCGTTGTCGCCTGAGTTTTTTCAGCAGGAAGCAGGAATCCAAGCCCCGACAGCTGCTCGACACTGAAGAGGTAATCCTGAGGATTATTGGGATCCGCATTACTTTGGACATAGGTGTCCGAGAGGAATGTATTCCATTTTTGAAAATCGATGGAGATTTCCCGATTTGATCCTGCTGTTATATCGATTTTCATGCCTTTCAGGACTTCCTGCTGAAAATCCCTCATGCACTCCAGGTGCTTCTGGTAGTCTTTCACATCCACCCCAAACTTTTCTTTCACCCATGGTCCCAAAAGGCGGTGAAGCGATTCCCATTCTTCCGGTTTAAGAGCCAGATTTTCTTTTTTCCACATCATCTTGTCAAAATCTGATCTTGCTGGGTTCTCCACGATCAGCTTTTTTCTGTCTGCTTCGGTCACTTTCAGAGATACGAAGGCCAAATTTGCCGCCGCGTCAGGCGTGAGATGGGCACGTGCCGTTTCATAAGCCGCCTCTCCTTCTCCTTTGACAATCCCGGCCCATTCGCGAGCTTTCTTTTCCGCGGCTTTGGGATCCGATATCGCATTTCCCGCCACAACCATGCCACCGGCTACCAGGGTAGTGAGGGTTCCTGTTTTTAGAATATCCTTAAAGCTCCCCCAGCGTCCCTGCCCCCCTCCGGTTAACACGTGAATTAAAGATTTTCCCATTTTGAAGGCTCCGATCACAGCTGTGGCAGCTCCGAGGGCTTTTACGGTAAAGCCAAACCACTTCCCAACATCGTCGCCCATGGAGGGTGGAGTCAGGGATTTTTTCACCCAGTCTTTGATATCCATCATGGTTTCTTTGGCCGTGATCCCTGTCTTCTCGCCGGCCAGTTTTCCTACTCCGGAGCTAACCCAGTCAATTTCGTCATTGAGATCGAAGGCGAGATTTCCGAAAAGCGCTTCCTGATGTCGTATGTTAATCTCAACCTGCGTGTAGGCTTTCTTGAGATCAAGTAGTGCTTTCACCTCTGAATCGGTATCAGCTTTGCCCTGACCGTGAGCTGCTTCGATCAGTTCTTCGAGAACTAATATCTCTTTTCGGTATTGGGCTGAAGTTGGAAAGCTCTTGATTTCCACATTCGCACTCACGCCGGTAGCCTGATGTACTCTCTCTTCGACTCCCAGGTCTTCGTAAAGCTTTTCGTACCAGCTCACGTTGGCGCAAAATTCCTGTGGGTCCAGACCCTGCTCATTCAAAAATGCCTGATAGAGTTCAAATTGTTTTTGTTCATTGTGAGTTTCCAACGCTGTTGCCAGTTCATTGTCTTTTTGCTGGATCAGTGTCGAAAACATGAAGAGTCCAAATGCCATTTCTTGAGGGGAGGGGACGTTTTTGAGGACATCGGGGCGGAAGCCGCCTTTGTTTTCCAGCCATTCGATCCAGGCTTGTTTTTCGGCATTAGTATTTTTTAACAATTCGATCCTCTCCTTAGGAAGAACCTTTCCAAGCATTGTTAACTGTTTTATACTTGCCCCCATGAGTTCTTTTGTCAGCATTTGCGTCTCCTGCTGAATTCGCTCCTTCAAGAGCTGATCGAGGAGAATAATGTCAGCAACTCCTTTTTCCTCAATCATCTCCCATCGCTTAAGTATTTCGTTTTGCTGTTCTTCGTATGAGAGAGTATTAATGCCTTCAAAGAAACCCTTAAGGATTTGTTCCCGGGCTGTTTGAACCTGATAGTTTGCCAGGACCAGAGTCTGGATCAGCTTTTGTTTCTCTTCGGAGGTGAGTAGAGGCTGAGCACTAAATCGTCTGTGATGTAAACCTAAGATAGACTGTAACTTCTTTTGAAACTCTTCTCTTGCAGTAAATTTTCCTTCTATTTTCTCTTTTTCTGTTTTATAGGCATTTTGATATTCCTTTACCGCCCCATCCAAACTCTTCAACTTTTCATCAAGCTTTTCTTTAGTCTCGGTTTTTAGTTCTTCTGGTCCACCCATTACATTCCCAAATTACGAATAATCTGATCGGAAAAGGATTCTTTTTTGCCTTCTTCTTCCGCCAGGTGCAGGAGCAAAAGGCTGCGAAGCCGGGTGAGATTGATGTCGGCGGCGATCATCATGTCAATTTCCCGTTGGGTGCCCTTGTAGAGGCTAATGTGGAGCTTGTGCTCGTCACCCAGATTGAGGATCCAAAATGATTTGATGTCGTTGTAGGGGAAAAAACGTCCGCCGAATCGAATTCCCCGTTCCGAAACGATGATCCGCACAGCAGGAGCACGCTTGAGTTCGCTGAGGTAGTAGACCCCGGCCATGATCAGAAAGGTGATCGAGACCACCCAGCCGTAGGGATCAGTAGAAAAAAAGCCGTAGAGGACGAATAACACCACGACGACCCCCATCAGGAGGTACCAGGACAAGGGTTTTTCCGTTTGTCGGTAGGCCAGGGTCGTCCAGGCTATGAATTGGCCTAGCTCGGGATTGTTGAGCTCGGTGGGGATATTGGAGTTTTTGTGGGAATTTGTCATTTGATTGAGGGTTGAGAGTTGAAAATTGAACCGTTTCCCCTTATTATAGCACTGAAAGCCCATTTTTTCAATGATGAAGAATCCTACAGCACTGATTCTCGCTGGTGGATTTGCCACCCGTCTCTGGCCCCTGACCGAGAAACGAGCCAAACCCCTGCTTCCTCTGGCTGGGAAATCACTTATTCGGCATATATTAGACAAAATTCCGACTGATATGCGGGTGATTATTTCCACGAACCGGGCATTTGAAGAGGATTTTACAGCTTTGCAAAAAGACTTGCCAGATCAGCAAATTGAGGTCTTTATTGAGGATTCCGCCAATGATAACAGCAAGGTTGGGGCCCTCGCCGCTACCGCTCTGGTCATCGAACGATTTGAGATCAGCACTCCCCTCCTGCTCATCGCTGGGGATAATTATTTCGGATTTGAGCTAGTGGACTTCCTGAAGTCTTATGAGGGAAAAACCCTCTTAGCAAGCTATGACACGAAGTCTTTGGAGATGGCCCGGCAATTTGGGGTTTTAAGTGTTGAAGGAAAGCGGATGACCTCTTTTGTCGAAAAACCTCATGATCCCCCTTCCACTTTGATTTCCACCGGATGCTACCTCTTCAGTCCGGATCATTTATCGGCCATTGTGGAGTATTCCCGAACAGCCGCGGACAACCTCGGTGGGATTTTTGAGTACCTGCTTCAGCTGGGCGAAGAAGTCGAGGTATTTTCCTTTGAGGAAATGTGGATCGACATCGGGTCCTTTGAAAGCTATCTCAGTGCTCATCGCAGCCTGATGCGGCAAAACCAGATCGATCCTTCGAGTCGGGTAACGAATTCTCATCTGGGTGCCGCAGTGGACATCGCGGCGAACTGTGAGATCGACAACTGTGAGATGGATGAAGTGATCGTGATGGAGGGCTGTGTGATACGGAATGCCCGCCTTCGCGGATGCATCGTCGATCGGCATTGTATCATCGAAGATGTTGACCTGGACCGGAAAATGATTCGGGAAGGCGCCGTGATCAGGGGTTGATATAATTTCTTTACTGATCGGGCTTTTTCACCTACAGTTTTCACGATAAAAACGGAAGATTTTCCTTCCTTCTTTTACAGGCCTTACGATACTTACCACTCTTTCCCTATGAAAAAACGCATCTGGAGAAATCTCTTCCTTATCCTCATTTTCGCCGTCTTTTTGGGCTTTACCGATAATCCCTGGAAGCTTCCCCTGATGGAAACGGATATTCCCGTGGTGTCCAGTCTCTGGAATTGGATGCAAACATCAGAAGTGAAATTGGGACTGGATCTGAAAGGAGGAACCCAGCTGGATTATGAAATCGATCTTCGGGATGCCCGGGAACGAAATAGTGACAATATCGCTGATAATGATGTGGATATTGACGCCCTCCTGTCCGGGGTAAAAGATGTGATTGACCGTCGTGTCAATACTCTGGGAGTCTCTGAGCCGAATATTTACCTTTCCCAAGCGGGAGAAGAACACCATATTGTAGTAGAATTACCCGGAGTAGAAAATCTTCAGGAAGCCAAGGATCGCGTTGGAAAAGTCGTTCAGCTCGAGTTTAAGACTGAAAAAGGGAATACCGTCTCGGATGAAGAAATTAAAGCTATTGAAGACCAGGCTAACGCCTTTTATGAGAAGATTAAAGATGAGGAAAGCATTGATGATCTCGAAGACTTCGCGGGGGATATCCTCCAACCCAATCAAATCGAGTTCCGGAAAGAAGAGGGCAAGTATATGGACGAGCTTCCCGTCGAGTTCCGTGACCTCGTTGCTGACATGGAGATGAATGTCTTCCACGACGGAGTTCTTCGGGCGAAGGAAGCCGGCTACATCTTCAATGCGGGCCAGTACTACCAGCCGGAAGGATTTAATGTGTTTCGCGTCACCGAAAAGAAGAAAGAGCTGAGAAAAGACCCTGTCAATGCTGAGGATTTTTCCGAGGTGATGTCGGAGCTGGGTCAGGCATCTTCTGATGACTACCTGAGGGAATCTGACATCATGCCGAGCAGGTTGGTTTCCGCGGTTACCACTCTGGGATCAGGTGAGATCAGCAGTGTGGTGGACTCGGGAGACGGATTTTACATCGTGAAGCTGAGCGAAAAAATAGCTGCTGATGACAGCGATGACCCCAAGCCCTTGATCCGGGCTTCCCATATCCTCTTCAAAACCCAGGCTACTGTCCCTCCAAAGCCGGAAAAAGAGCTGAAGACCATCCCTGACGATGCCACGGAAGAAGAACGAACGAAACTCGAGCAAGAGAATGCTGATCTTGAACAAGAGAATGAGCAGATTCGGGCTGACAACTCCTCAATGGTGGCTCAAAATGCTGAGACAGACGCGGCTAATGAGGAAATCATGAAGAAGGCTCAAGTCGTCCTAGACCAGGTCCTTGAGGACCCTTCCCTCTTCGCTGAGCTTGCGAAAGAAAACTCTGAAGATACTTCCGCGGAAAAGGGAGGTGATCTGGGGTATGCCGATCCGGGTGGATATGTCCCCGCCTTCAAAGACGCTCTTCTCTCCATGACAAAAGGAGAAATAACTCCTAAGCTCGTGGAGTCAGAGTATGGATATCACATCATTCAGCTCGTCGACACAAAGGCTCCTGAAGAGATCTTGTACCAATATTCAGCCATTCGGATCTGTTTCGAAGGAAATACTCACTGTGAAGCAACCATCACTCAGGAAGAGGCTCAGGAGAAGGCAGATGAGCTCCTCAAGCGGGTTCGTGAAGAAGATGTCTACACGGTTGAGCGTATCTGGTTTAATACCATCCCTTACCCCTGGGAGGAGACCGAGCTGGATGGACGATATTTCAAGAGAGCAGATGTCGCTTACGATCAGCAAACCTTTCGACCATATGTTCAGGTTCAGTTTGATGACACGGGAGCGGAGCTCTTTGAGAAAATCACAGGAGATAATGTAGGAAAAATGATTGGAATTTTTGTTGGCGGAGAGTTTATTTCATCACCCGTGGTGAATGAAAAGATTGCTGGTGGGATCGCTCAGATCACTTTGGGACAAACAAATGTCCAGGTCGCTCTCCAGGAAGCTAATAATCTATCCCAGAGTCTGAACGCGGGATCTGTACCGGCTCCTCTGAAGAAACCCAATGAACTGAACATCGGAGCCACTCTTGGGCAGGAATCGCTTCAAAAGAGTCTTATGGCCGGCGCTCTCGGGCTGCTTCTTGTGGCGCTGTTTATGATCCTCTACTACCGTTTTCTTGGAATTCTGGCTTTTCTTTCCCTTGTGGTTTACGGACTCTTCCTGACCTTTGTCATCCAGTCGGAAGTCATGCCTTTGATTGCGATTGCCATGACTTTTGTCCTCTGGATCGCCTTCTCTTTGAGGCTCTTTACCGCAAAGATTGATGGTATCGCCAAAGCCCTCTTCCTGGCCTTTAGCGTGATGGGAGTCCTCTTTGTTTTCCAGGTCCTGGTGAATCCTATCGTCCTCACCCTTGCCGGTGTAGCCGGTCTGATCCTCTCCATCGGAATGGCCGTGGATGCCAATATCCTCATCTTCGAGCGTATGAAAGAAGAGTTTGCTGAAGGCAAATCCTTTCACACTGCCGTTGCGGATGGGTTTGAGAGAGCCTGGAGCTCTATTTTGGATTCCAATGTCTCTTCTCTGATCACCTGTGCGATTCTGTTCTCCTTTGGATCCAGTATCATTAAGGGATTTGCCATCAACCTGGCCGCAGGTATTGTGATCTCGATGTTTACTGCGATTGCTGTCACCAGGACCTTCATCTTTGTCTTTGAAGGAACCCGACTGGAAAAAATCAAATGGCTCTGGAATAGGAAGTAGGTAACCATGTTGAGACAAAAAAAGGGACACTGAGTGTCCCTTTTTTTATACTCCTCTACTACCCCCTACAGTGCTGCCTTGATCTCCTGGAAGGCTTCGATAAAGCTGTCGATGTCCTCTCCGTCAAACATAATCGTCGAACGCTGCCCCCCTCGTGAAAGCTCCGATACTTTCACGAATTTTCCGTTTGAACTCTCTTTCAAGTCAACGAAAAAAGTTCGCTGTCGACCCTTGATCTTCTTACTAACGAGCTCTGAGCTGTAATTTCCGCCTCCACCAGCACTTGCAAAGCCTCCCCCGTCCTGTTCTCCGGCGTCTCCTCCCTGGTCCACCGGGCCTGTCGGGATGTCTTCATCGAAAATATCATCCATCTGTGAAAAGTGTTAAGAAGTAATTTCAGCATTACATGATTCTGCTTCCTTTACTTAAATCATTTTTTAGGGCTGAATACAAGATCAATTCCCCGGAAGAGATCGGGACTGTGATAGTATCAGAAATGATTAACCTCTTTTATTATTATGAATCAATCGTTGAAACTTACTTGTTTTGGTGCGGCAGGAGAAGTCACCGGGAGCAAGCACCTCATCGAAACTCCGGCGGGGTCCCGGATTCTTTTGGATTGTGGTATGTTTCAGGGCAGGCGTGAGATCGCGACGGAAAAGAACTGTTGTTTTGGTTTTGATCCCTCCACCATTGATGCTGTCCTCCTCTCACACGCTCACATCGACCACAGCGGCCTTCTTCCCAAGCTGGGCAAGGAGGGCTACGACGGACCAATTTACACGAGCAAAGGAACCCAGAGCCTTTCCGAGCCAATGCTCCTGGACAGTGCTCATATTCAGCAGGAAGACGAGCGATTCGTACATAAACATCACATCGAAAGTCCGATTGAAAAGAAAGTGCCACTCTATGACGAAGATGATGTCATTAAGGTCCTCAAACAGTTTGTTGGGAAACCCTATGATGAGCGTTTTCGACTCACGGATGATGTAGACGCTATCCTTCACGATGCCGGCCATGTCTTTGGCTCTGAGATTATTGTTCTGTTCATCAAAACTCCCGAGGGCGAACGTAAACTCGTCTTCACGGGAGATCTCGGTCGTCCCAACATGCCCATTATTCAGGATCCAACCCTGGTGGATGAGGCGGACTTTCTTATCTGCGAATCGACCTATGGGGACAGGATGCACGAAAGAGTTGCAGAAATAGAAGATGACCTGAAGAGCATCGTGACCCGGACGGCCAAAAGAGGAGGAAAGATCTTGATCCCCGCCTTCGCACTGGAGAGGACCCAAGAGATCATTCTTCGGCTGGAAAACCTCATCCACAAAAGAGATATCCCGGGATTGCGAATCTATGTAGACAGTCCCCTTGCCGGAAAACTCACCCAGGTCTTTGAGCAGCATCCGGAATACTATGATGAAGAGATGAAAAAGCGATCCGAAGAGCATGGAAAAGTCTTTTCATTCGCCAATCTCGATTTCACCGAATCCGTCGATGAATCGAAAAAACTGAATGATCTCCGAGGTCCGGCCATCATCATCGCGGGGTCAGGAATGTGTGAAAATGGCCGAATTCGTCATCATTTGAAGAATCATATCGAAGATCCTATGTCATCGATTCTCATTGTCGGATATCAGGCTGAGGAGACTTTGGGTCGAAAGCTGGTGAAGGGTGAAAAGAGAGTTCGGATCCTTGGCCGGGAATATGACGTGAAAGCCGAGCTTCATGTCTTCACATCACTCAGCGCGCATGCTGACATGAATGATCTGGATGCCTATGTGAAGCATATCAGGGGTCTGAAAAAAATCTTCCTGGTCCATGGTGAGGAGACATCTCGTCAGGCCTTTGCAAAGCGAGTAGAAGCCTTTTATCCAGGTGCTGAGGTGATCTTGCCCGAGCCTAAGATGACTTATGAGATGGCATGACCAAAGGTCTTGATTTTGAGGCCTCAAAACCTATAATAGCTTGGCTGTTCGGGCGATTAGCTCAGCTGGTTAGAGCGCGACACTGATAATGTCGAGGTCACAAGTTCAAGTCTTGTATCGCCCACCATTTCAACTCAAAAGACTTAGAGTGCGATCCGTCATAATGTCGAGGTCATCCCGCTAAGCGGGATATCGCCCACCATCCCTAGTGCCACCGAAGAGATGGAACTTTTGTTTTGTGCGGGATGCGCTTTTTTGCTGTAGAAGTTAGCGGTTTTGTTGATGTGTGTGCGGTTCGAACTTTGGGGCTCACTTCAGAGACCATTTGGTCGATTTGATGAAAGTTTGAAATTTTTATGGCTTAGATTAGAGCGGAAAGACCTTTTGGTTTGTGGTTCGAACTTATGGGTTAATCTTCATGAAAAATTGTAAAAAATATTTCGATATGATAAAATTTAGGTAATTAAACAATAATTATGCAGCAACAAACCCTCAAAATTGCACTAGCAATTGTTATCACGGTTCTCGTAACTAGTGGGGCTCACTTCATGTTTTATATTTCCAAACAAAATGTTCCGCCTAAGATTAACTCTGATTTGGTTTTTGACAAACAAAGACAATGCGTGCTTCTGAGAGAGGAGGCTATGAAAAAAATGGAGGGTGATTTTAAAATGGCCACACCATTTTTTTATGACATCTTCTATAGCCCAGTTACCGATAGTTGTCTTTATAGCTACGGACTGTTATTAGCGGGTGAATCCCCTAATGAGATCGGCAGTTTTAATCTAGTTGATTACTTCTCAGGAAAGACGATAGTAAGTGAAAAATACGACAATTCATCTGCTAACTATAAGCAAAATTCTCCGGATATACGTGAAAAGTGGAATCAGGAAGTAAAGAAGTACATGCCGAATTGAAGTGAATATCTCATCAATGACTAATATTGAATTTTATAAACGAGAACTTTTACAAGAAATACAAAGATGTGTGGAGCTTTTTGCTTCTAAGGTCTTAGAAGATCGATCTCTGTTTACTCAATCGGCTTTTATTGAGATACTAATTCGACTAAATTTTATTCTTCAAGAATTACACAAGAAGAAAAAAAGAATTATATGGTCGGATGATGTGCGACAAAATGAAAAAATCAATGACATCACGGATTTATTGAATCATTTGCGAAATGCCGCCTGCCATAGCGATAGTATCAGAAATTATATTACTAATACCCAAGTAAAATTCGTTTTTAATACGTTTAAAGGTAAATGCCCACAGGCAATTCAATTAGGTGAAAATCTATTTCTAGGAAACGAATATGAGGATGATATTGTCTTTTATTACGGAGATAAAGGATTGTATCTCAAAAGACATATTAAGAGATTGATAGAAGAATTGCCTTCGACAATTAATTCTCTGTGACAGTTTTGGTCGCCCATTTTCGGAACTCAATAGCACGCACTGAATTGGTACGATACCCCACAGCCAAAACAATATCGAGAGAAAACAACGTAACCGGTTTATCTGAATTTGGAATATGCATTTTTTGCATATTGCTTTTTTTGTCCACCTCTTTATCCTTCAAAATACTTTTAATATGCCGGGAAATAACCGATTGATCCTTTTCATAAAGCAATGCAAGGTCAGCCTGCGACGCCCAAATTGTTTCATGTTCAAAATCTCCGCGAAACTCCAGTGCTCCGCTTTTTGCCTGATAAATAATGATTTTTTGATCGGCTCTATTTTTCATACCGCACGTTCAAAGGTGAAACGCATAATTGTCTCTCAAGTTGAGTAGCTGTATTGTATTCGTTTTCACCTTATAAATGAATCGTTTTCGGATCTCCGCGGAGGAAACAGCACTTATCATATTTCCAAGAGAATCTTTTTGAAGCGCTTCATCACCCCCTTCCACTCGTAATCTTCCTTGATGTGCTCTCGAGCTTGTCTTGAAAGCCTTTTCCTGAGCTTTTCATCTGATAAGAGCTCTCTCATGGCCTTCTCCAGATCATTTGAGGTGGGATCGATGAGCAGTCCCGTCTCTCCCTGTTCAACAATTTCTTCGGGCCCACCGAGTCGACTCGTGATCACTGCGCATCCGGCCGCCATTCCCTCCAAAATGACTCTGCCAAGTGGCTCCGGCTGATTCGAACAGTGCACCAAAAGCTCCCAGGAGGCCATTTCTTCCATGAGATTTTGAACCTTATTGGTGATAGTCACCATCTCCCCGAGATGAAGTTCCGAAATGAGTTTTTGACAGGAGCTAAAATACGCTTCTGATTCAGTATTCCCCTCGTACGCGCTGCCGACGATCACGAACCGGTAGTCGGAAAATTGGTTGTGAAGCGCGGCTACTGCCCGAATGAAGGTATCTTGTCCTTTCCAAGGGATAAACTTCCCGACCATACCGACATACTTCTTCTTGGATACGGTTTTCAGTTCTTCAATGATTCGGACATCAATCCCAAAAGGATAAACGACTTCCATCTGGGATTCCTTCGCTCCCGTGGAACTGAAATACTCTTTGATGTATCGTGAACAAATGATGATTTTCCGGGGGTAACAGAGAAACCATTTCAGGATTTTCTTTGGAAAGGTTTTGTCATGGGCCATCCAGATGAGAGGCTTCTTCAATTTTTTCGCAATCGGTGAAATGAGGAGGTGGGTTCTGACCGTGTTAGAAATAATCAGGTCAGGACATATTTCCTGAATGATCCTTTTAAGTTCCCGCTGAGTCTTCCGGTACTCGCGGTAAGTCTTCAAGCTAAATGGTTTTAAGCTTGGCAGATCGAGTTCATGTATCTTTTCAAGCGACCCCATATAAAGCTTGTGGTACTGTTCATTCTTGCTCGTAATGAGGTGAATCTCGTATTCGGAATCGAGCCTGCTCAGGATCTCCGTAAAAAAACGTTCCGCACCTCCGAGGTGCTCCCCCTGATCGATGGCAAGGATTTTCTTTTTCATACTTCTCTGAGAATAAGGGACTCGTACTCTGCCAGCATTCTCTTCTGGTCAAATTTTTCTTGAGCTGCTCTTCTTGCGTTTGTTCTGACCTGCTCAGAACTTGAGAGAGCTTTCAAAATTTTTTTCTTCAGATCCTCCGGCTCACCACCCTTCGCGAGAAAGGCTTCCGTGCTGTCGACCAAGTAATCGGCAATTCCCGAGCACTTTGTCACCACCACTTTGCATCCCGCGGCCATGGCTTCCGCCGTGCTCAGGCTAAATGTTTCATTTGAATCACGTGCGCATGAAACATAGATGTCCGCTTGTAAAAGCAGATTGAACCAATTCTCTTTTTCGAGAAAATGTTCGATAGTGATTTGTTTTTTGGTGAAATGTTTACGTGCAAACTGTTTAATCTTTTCTTCTTCTTCACCTTCTCCCAAGAGAGTGAATTGAAGATTCTTCTTCTCAACTGTTAAATCATTCGCTGCCTCCAAAAGGTCCATCAAACCTTTTTTTGGGATCATCCGGTTCGCCGCGAGAATAAATCCCTTCTTCGTTTTTCGTTTGAGCTGAAGGAGTTCTTTCAAGTTCACTCCGTTTACAATTTCTTTTATCCGAACAGATGAAATCTGAAGTTCATTTTTTAATTTGTGCTCGTTGTTCTTGCTGATGGGAACAATCATAACGTCTTGAGCATTATTTTGGTATCGTGATTTCCACCAGTTTTTGCTCAGCCAGTTTCGGATCTCCTGGTGCTCTACCCAGGTGACTGGAATTCCTTTTTGGACCGCAAGTGGACTGAGAAATAATTTTTCATTCAATGAAAGACAGTACAGAGCTTTGACCTCATACTGTCTGCAGAGGTGTTCGAACCGCGACCGCATGGACCTTCGAATGAAGGGGAAAATGAAAAACGATTTGAGCATCTCCCAAGGGGTGACCATCATCTTCCCTCCCCATACTTTGCGCGTCAAGAATCCCAGCTCTTTGAATTTTTCCAGAAGAATCCGGCAGGACCCCATGAAGATCACTTCGTAGCCTTTTTCACGAAAGTGTTTGGCCAGAGTCAGGGTATGGGATTCCTCCCCTCCCCAGCTGGATACGTAGGGGAAGCGAGTCATGATAATGGTAGGTTTTTTTTCTTTCATCAGCAATAATCAGCCCCTAGCAGTATAAAAGCGGGCTCCTCTGATTACTACGTGAATTGAAGAGTACTTATGGTGGAGCTTCATTGACGAGACTCGAACCTCGAACCAAATGGTGAGACACTATGAGCGAACGAAGTGAATCGAATGGTGGGCGCTGGGGGACTCGAACCCTCGACCTCCTCGGTGTAAACGAGATGCTCTAGCCAACTGAGCTAAGCGCCCAAGAATAAGGAATGAAATGACGAAGTGATTGGTTGCGATTAGTCAGCCCCGCTATTGCGGCCGAAAGGGAAGACTGAGCTAAGCGCCCAAAAAGAGATCAGGTCGATCTTACCGTTTTTGAGATCAAAAACAAGTCCAAGAAGTGCCTCATTCTTCTATCACAGGAGTGTAGCGTGGGGCAATCACCGAGAGGATAACAAATGCCACCGCGGGAGCGGCAAACCAGAAGTTGTAGAATCTAACGAGGAACCGGACAAAAAAGGTCTTGTCCGGAAGCCCCAGGGCTTCCTGGATCACCGTTGTGCTGGCATCGACGCCTGCTCCGACCAAAAACACCAGAATGATACTCATGATCAACCCTGCTGAAAGAAACCCAAAAACGGAATTGGTAACAAATCGGGTGAGCAAGGAGTCATTATGTCGGGTGATATCCACACTAAACCCTCCTCTCAGCACAAGAAGCAGCGTGATCACCACAAAAATGAAGATCTTGAAGACCACCACATTCTCGTTCGGATCATCACTGAGGATCTTGATCAAGGGTTCGCTGAGCTTGATGTACTTCGCGGCCAAGTTTCCAATCCCATTTGCCGCCAACATGGCGATATAGGTCGATAAAATGATCTTAACCGTGCCGTTTAGTCCCACGATATAAGAGTAGGACATCACCATGACGAAGAAGATCGTGACGACCAGATCCCAGCTCAGTGCTATTTCCATAGGGGCAAATAAGGTTCTCTTAATTGAGAGTGTACTCGAATTGTTTTCTTAAGAAAAGAGCTTGGAAAAAAAGCTCTTGTCTTTGCTTTTTGTACTCAGCTTGGCGAGCTTCGCGAGCTCTTTGTAGTGCTCTTCTTCGGTATTCATGAGCTTTTTTGGAATTTCCAACCGAATACTCACGTAGTGATCCCCTTTCTGGCTTGAATTCAGCTTTGGTGCTCCACTTCCTTTGATCCGAAAGGATTGATTTGGCTGCGTTCCTGGAGGAATTTCGAGCTTTACCGGCCCATGGACGGTTTCCAGCTCCACTTCATCGCCTAAAATAGCCTGCAGGACGTGAATGGTCTTTTCCGTGTAAATATCGTCCCCTTTCCTCTGAAACTCCGAAGATGACTTCACTCTGATCTGGACATAGAGATCACCGGCAGTATGCCCCTTCATCCCCGCCCCCCCTTTTCCGGATAATCGCAGTGTGGTGCCATCTGATACACCGGCAGGGATTTTTATGGTGATGTTTTCAGATGATCGGTTCACACCGGATCCCCGACAGCTCCCACAGGGTTTTTCAGGTATTTGCCCCTCTCCATGACACTTTTGACAGGTGCTATTACTTTGAATCTGTCCCAAAATAGTATTTCGGACCGATCTGACAGATCCCGTTCCCCTACACTCATCGCATGTGATAATTCTCGAGCCTTTCTCTATGCCTTTTCCATCACAGGTTTCACATCCTCTATCTTTATTCACGGCGATAACCTTATTCGCCCCAAAGATGGCTTCTATGAAATCAATGGTGAGGCGTACTTCGAGGTCTTGTCCGCGATAATTGCGTTGACGAGGCTGGCCACCGGTCGAGCCACCGAAGAACGATTCAAAAATATCTGCGAAACCTCCTCCCGCCCCCTGGAATCCGGAAAAATCAAAACCCCCAAATCCGCCGCCGTCCCCATGTCCACCTCCAAAAGCAGCCGACCCGAACTGGTCGTACTGAGCACGCTTTTGCTTATCACCCAGTATCTCGTAAGCCGTGTTGATTTCTTTAAACTTCTCGACCGCGTCCTTCTTGTCTTTGTTCAGGTCCGGATGAAATTCTTTTGACAGCCTCCGATAGGCTTTTTTGATTTCATCGTCCGTAGCGTCTTTTTTTACGCCCAGGATGTCGTAAGGGTCCTTATTCATGGGTTTCCAAGTGCGTTTAAAAAGGTATGAGCACTGCTCACCTGACTACAGAATATCATGAATAGCACTCTTTTGTCTAGAGTGCTAAAATGCTATGATCAGCCCACCTCGTTCCGCTCATGAAAAACAACATTCCCCGCTTCTACTCCTACTCGGTCTTCGTCGCTCTCTCTTTCGCGTTCGTCCCGATCTTCGTCCTCTTCATGCACTCGCGTGGACTCTCTTATGCTGAGATTGGGATTGTACAGGCTATTTATTATGCCCTTTTCTTTGTTTTTGAAGTTCCCACGGGAGTCATAGCAGATAAGTTGGGACGGAAGAATACCCTTTTACTCGGCATGCTGCTCAAAGTCATTGCTCTCGTCGTAAGCCTGTTCTCGTATTCCTTCCTCGTTTTTGTTCTCGCGGAAATCTTCTTTTCGCTTTCCCGCTCCTTCTCATCAGGCGCTGATAGCGCGTTTGTCTATGACAGTCTAGCCCTGTCCCAGGATACGAGCCAGTATCTCCATGTCGAAGGGAAGATACAGACAGTCCTGCTGATGGCTCATGTTGTTGGTGGGTTGCTTGGCGCTCTGATGGCAACCGTGAGTCTGGAAGCGGTTTATTTTTTCGCGGCCGTAATGGCCATTTTGGGATTTTTTTCCGCCCTGAGACTGACCGAGCCTCAGGTGTCTCATCATGCTACTTCTTCGATAAGTGGGTATCGGCAACACCTTCTCAGCTCCCTTCGGGATGTTTGGGGAAATTCGAAGATGATCTGGTTGATTTTATATTCCACTCTCATTTTCATTCTGCTGAGAGCGTCTATTATTAGCTTCTTTCAACCACTTCTCATCAGTCTTTCCTTCCCTGAGAACACCTTTAGCCTTATCGATGCCATGCTGGCCCTTGGCGCAGCAGGCTTCTCCTGGTACGCGTTCCGTATGGAAAAACACCTTGGGATAAAGCGTATTCTGTTGCTCCTTCCGATCTTCATGATCGTCACCTTCGTGGGCATTGCCTTGACCATGTCTCCACTATCACTCGCCTTCTACCTTATGAGTGCTCTCGTCTGGGGTCTGCATTTTCCGGTCTTTCGAAACTACCTCAATGCTCAAATTCCTCAAAACAATAAAAGGGCAACCATTCTTTCAGTGGAAAGTCTGGTCTCCCGTGGTGGATTTTCAATTCTTTTGATCCCTCTCGGGTATAGCCTGGAATTTCTGGGAGTACCTCAAACGCTCCTCTTCATGAGCGGATTTGGTATCCTTGCCATGATAGTATTACTGGGCTTTCGAAGAAGGGCGTTTGGGGAGGACTAAGGCCGAATAGCTGATTCAAGATCTTCTTTCATCGCTAAGACCGCTTCTCTCGCTGCTTCGGCATATTGTTTCGGCCCGAATTTGTCCATTTTCTCATAGGCGAAGATGATGCCTCGTGAATTGTTCACGATGGCTCCGGTTCCGTCCGGCTTGAAGCAGGAAACCACATCCTTAGCACCCCCACCCTGGGCACCGTATCCGGGAACCAGGAAGATGGAATTTGGCATGAGTTCTCTGAGTTTGACCGCTTCCTTCGGGTACGTGGCAGCGACGACGGCTCCCACGGATGAGTACCCTGATTCGCCGATAAGATCATGCCCCCAGGAGTCGACGAATTGCGCGACCAGCTCGTAAAGAGCCATATTGAGATCATCGACTTTTCGGTCTTGAATGTCGCCCGAACTGACGTTGGAAGTTTTTACCAGAATGAAGATTCCTTTTCCGTTCACTGTACACAACTCAAGAAAAGGCTTGATCCCATCGTAACCAAGATATGGCGAGACTGTAAGCGCATCAACAGAAAAATCTCCGGATTCTCCAATATAGGCTTGAGCATAGGCTTCAGCCGTTGAACCGATATCATTTCTCTTTCCATCCGCGAGCACCAATAATCCCTGTTCTTTGGCATACTCAATCGTTCGAACAAAAGCCGCCACCCCGTCTAATCCATATTGCTCATAAAAAGCCAACTGTGGCTTAACAATGGGAACCAAATCATGAACGGCATCGATGATGCCTTTATTGAATTCAAAGAAGGCTGTCCCAACGGTCGCCGCGTCTTCACGGATATGTTCCGGAATCTGTTCGAATCGTGGGTCAAGACCGACGCAGATCGGACTGGTGACTTTTATTTTTTTGACGAGGAGGTCAGCGAAGTGCATAGGAGAGGGGGTAGGTTGTAGGTTGTAGGGAGCAATACCGTAGCCGAGGATCGAAATCCTCGGCTATGCTAAAATTTATGTTTTTTTCCGAGATCGTCCCGGTGGTACTTGCCGAACTCTTCGACTTGCTTGACATATTCGAGCGGAACCACGGGACCCTTGGTGCAAATCGCGTCTCCCGTCTTATCCACGCAGCAGTTTCCACAGAGTCCGAATCCACACTTCATGTAGCGTTCCAGGGAAATTTGAGCCGGCACCTTTTTTTCATCCGCAATCCTGGCCACGGCAGCCATCATCACCTCCGGCCCACAGGTCATGATCATGTCATAGTTTTTTTCATTCATCAGCTTCTGAAGTATTTCCACATTGTATCCCTTATGCCCGACAGATCCGTCGTCGGTGGAGACGTGAAGAGTCGCTCCCTTAAGTTTTTCAACCCGCTCCCGATAGATCAGCAGGTCTTCTCTCCTCGCTCCGATGATGAAGTCGATGGTACATCCGGCTTGAACCGCGTGAAAGGCCGTGAAGTAGAGTGGAGCTGAACCAAATCCTCCACCCACCATGGCAATACTTTGATTGGGTTCGAAGGTGAAAGCTTTCCCATAAGGGCCTCGGAGACCAACCTGATCCCCTACCTTCAGCTCGTGCATGGCACGCGAAAAAGGTCCAACGTCTGCGATCGTCAAATGCAATTCTTTGCCGTCTGCGAATGCCACCGACATGGGTTTCTCATCGATTCGTGGCAGCCAGACGTTCACAAACTGTCCTGGCTGAACCTGAAAATCACAGTCAAAAATGAAAGTCTTCATCGTGGGGTTCTCTTGAATAATCTTCTTGATCCGGTGTGATTTGGGGATGTCGATTCGCAAGGAAGGATGATAAGGACGATAAAGACTATAAGGATTATAACGACTATAAAGATGATGAAGAATCCAAAACTGAGTGAGTCTTTTTTACAATCTCGCTGAATGATTTTACACCGCTGGCTTCGCACCACTCGACCATCTCATCCAGAACAATTTTGAAGGCGGCTTCGCCGCGATAGTAGAGGGCTGAGCCGATTCCAACCAAAGTGGCTCCCGCCATCATAAATTCAATCGCGTCTCGTCCCGTCTTCACTCCACCCATACCGATGATGGGGACGTCAACCGCTGCCGCTATATCGAAAACTTTTTTTACAGCGAGGGGTTTGATGCCGGGCCCTGAGACACCGCCAACCTTGTTCGCTAAAATGGGCTGAGCAGAATCGATGTCGATCACCAGACCGGGTCCGTAGGTGTTGATCGCGGTAATACCGTCGGCTCCGGCTTCAACGACTGCCTGAGCAATTTCCTGAATGTTTTCGACATTCGGTGAGAGCTTGATGATGATCGGAATGTCGGTAACTGATTTGACCATTTTTGTAACCCTTGCGGCATCAGGACAGGAGGTGGCGAAGGGTTTGCCGTGTTCGTCCTCAACATTCGGGCAGGAAATGTTGACCTCGATGAGCTGGGGCTTCAATTCATTCACCGCTTCGGTGATAGCAACAAAATCGTCAGCCTTACCTCCAATAATGTTCACGATCAGAGGAACACCATTGTTCCGCTTCAAATACTCTTTGAATTCTTCCTTGGCCTTTTCAATACCTGCATCAGGTACTCCGACGGCATTGCAGATGAAATCTTCGTTCGCGAGAATGACCGGGTTGTTGTGTCCTTTATGCTCATTTAACCAGATGGATTTGGTGGTAATCCCTCCGGCCCCCTTCCTCGCCAAATTATCCCAGGTCGAGGCTGTAATGCCGAGGTAGCCGGAACAGAGGACCAGGGGGTTTGGAAAGGTTACGCCGAGGAAGTCGATGGAGGTGTCCATGTTTCGAGTTTGCTTAGCTAAGCTATTATAAACATCTTTGGAAAGCCTACAACTCGAAAGCCATCATTCTTCGCCTTACACCATCACCTTCCACTTCAGCCGTTCTCCTTTCTTTAACGGCACCACCCCAAAGTATTCTTTTGGAACCATCCACTCTTCTTTCACTAAGCTCAGCTGACCTTGGTTTTGAGGCAGCTGATAAAACTCCGCTCCAAACCTAGAGGTAAAATCTTCAAGCTGATCGAGTTTATCGTGCGATTCGAAGAGCCCGGTGAGAAGCGGCAATGCAACTGGTGTGGAATAAATGCCCGGCTTGGGATGTTCGCCTTCTTTGTCTTTTCTTGAATGCGGAGCACTGTCAGAACCAAAGAAAAATTTGGGATGACCGCTCAAGGCGATCTGAACTAAAGCAGCTCTATCCGCCTCACTCTTGCAAATAGGCGCGCAGAAATGATCGGGATTCAATTTCCCATTTCGAACATCCTCGGTGCTCAGGAGAAGATGATGAACCGTGACGGTTGCCGCAACTTTTTCTCCGAGTTCTTGAACAAGCTGGACCGCCGCTTCAGTCGAAACATGTTCAAGAACTATTCTCAATTTTGAGAAATTGCTGTGAATTTTTTTCAGAGTGGGTAAGAAGGCTTCCTCACGTTGAAGGTCTTCGACTCCTGAAAGCTCACCGTGAATACAAAGAACCACATTCTCCTGTTGCATCGCTTCGAACACGGGAAATAAATTCTCAACATCCTCTACCCCGTCTTCGGCATTGGTCGTAACACCTTGAGGATAAAGTTTGCCGGCAATAGCTCCGGCTGATTTTAACCCGGTGATCATCTCCGGTTTGGTCTCCTGAATGATTTTGAAAGTCATGAGAAACTGAAGATCTGCGCCAACTGATTCCAGTTCGCTTCGATATCGCTGAAGGTCTTCCCCCGTGACGACCGGAGGGAGCGTGTTTGGCATGACGAGCGTTCGTCCAAAAACCTTCTCTGTCTCCTGAACCAAATGGGGCATCAGTTCACCCTGACGGAGATGGTTGTGGAAGTCGTCGGGCCTGATGATGGTAAGTTCTGTCACTGAGAGGATGATAAGGACTATAAAGACTATAAAGACGATAACGAAAAAAAGAAATCATTATCGTCCTGATCATCCTTATCGTCTTTATCGTCTTTCTTTCTGAAATCTATCCCACCAGTTCGCTGGATCAGTCGTAAACTCTCTCACCATTTCCAATTGGTCCTGAGGGATGTATCCCTGTTCTTTGACTTCCTCGATCAGGTGCGAGAAATCAGTGAGCGTAGTGGCGGTAATATTCGCTTCATCGAATGACGTTCTGGATTTTTCCATTTCATAGGTGACAATCGCCACGATGTCTTGAACGACAGCTTGTCCTTCTTCACGGAGGGCCTTGACGGCTTTCAGTGAACTCCCACCGGTTGAGATGAGGTCTTCCACGAGAACAACTTTTTCCCCGGGAGGCAAAAAACCTTCAATTTGTTTGCCCGCACCATGGTCTTTCGGCTCCGGTCGGACGTAAACCATAGGAAGCTTCATTTGAAAAGCCACGAAAGCCGCCCAGGGGATACCGGCCGTCGCCGTACCTGCAATGACATCGGGCTTCATCTTCTGAATCTTGATTACCATTTCGTTCACGATGGTTTCACGGACACCCGGATGAGAAATCAAGACCCTATTGTCACAATAAATTGGAGATTTGATCCCTGATGCCCAAGTAAAAGGAGGGTGAATCGAGATCTTCACGGCCTCAGTCTTAAGAAGGTCCTTAGCGATAAGTTTGGGAATGTCCATGGGGAAGCAATAAGGATCATTTCTCCATCTAAATTATCAGAAAAGCCCATTCTCCTCTACTAAAAATCTTCTACAATATTACTTTATACTATTTGTGCATAACTCTCCCCGATTATTATTTGCAATCTTCATTGGTAAGAATTATAGTATTTTGAAAAGTTGATTTGAACCTTTACAGATCGCAAAAGCAAAAGGCGAGAGAAGAACTGTTCCGTTCATCGGAACCCATGTTTCGCCCGAGTCACCCTTCCACACTATGAAGCTCGTATCTCCAGTCCCGTGGGACTGGGATCGCAGACTTCCATTCATTCCATGAACCTATGGAATTTAACAAAAAGAACCGGTGCGGCAATGGACAAGCTCTTCTTTCACCCTTTGCTTTTCATACTGTGAACACTGACACGTTCACGGGGCTACAGCCTCCAAGCACCGTTCTCATCCGCCGCGGCGGATCAGAACAGGTCGCATCCCTCTCGCTCTCTCAGGAGAACACAGGCGATCGATAACGGTCCGGTAAGACCTTAACTACCAAACGAAAAGCTCAGATCGGGAAGTCCTTCCCAAAAAATCAAAACAAAGGTCCTTCAAATCAATACAAAAATACGATTTGATTCGGATCAAAGAAAAAACCTCTTCTCTTCATTGGGAGGAGGTTTTTTGTTAGCCCTCAAGTAAATCATTGATAATCCAACTCCATTCATCAATAATGAGTGCACTCAAAATCTTCGTCCTCGTAGTTCAATGGATAGAACGACCCTCTCCTAAGGGGTAAATGCAGGTTCGATTCCTGCCGGGGACACCATCCAGGAAATTGCATAAAAAAAATTTATGAATGAAACCTACAGCGGTCCAGAACCAGAAGACTTACGCCCATGCGAGCCAGAAATTCAGAAATTCGAAGAGATGCATAAGTCGTTTGAATTGGAACACTCTCTGGCAGCCTTGCACTTGATTGTCGATCTCACACCCGAAGAGGCCCCGAAACATACCATCCGAGAACCAGCAAGAAAAGCACTTATTCCCATTGTCGCAAAGTTAAATCTATTAAAAAAGGAAACTGATATTTCATCAGAAAAATACGAAGTGTTGAATGCAAAATACAAAGTTCTCTCAAGAGCTGTTGGAATGATAAATCGCAACAGAGTTGATCATACGAGGTAGCAGAACCTCTATGACACTAAAACTGATTCGCCTCAGCGAGCTCTTTTTCGTACTTACCTATGACACCCTCATCGAGGTAGTCTACGAAGAGCTTCCCGTCGAGATGATCGATTTCGTGCTGAACGATACGGGCATTTAGGTCCGCAAGCTCGAGAACTTGTTCCCTCCCCTTCTCATCGAGGTATTTGACCGTGATAGTCTTGAAACGCTTCACCTCCGCATAGATCTCAGGAAGACTCAGACAACCTTCTTCCCCTAGTACTATCTCATTTGAATGTCGGGTAATAACTGCGTTCACGAGAGGGACAATAGACTGCTTTTCCCCGACCTTCTTTCCGTATTGGAAATTGGCCAGAAGCACCCGTTCGCTCACACCAACCTGAGGAGCCGCCAATCCAAGTCCTTTTGAATCAATTAGTGTATCCTTCATGTTCTTGATCAGCTTCAGGGTTTTTTTGGTGATCTGTGAAACCGGTTTCGCGATTTCTCGAAGCACTTCGTTTTCGGTACCAGTATAAATAGGGAGAACCATATAAGCTTGTAGCTTGGAGCAAAATTGGCTTTTGTAAGGTGATTTTATCAAAAATGGGTTTATAATGCGAGAGTAAATCTTTGCCTTTATGAAGCTCAATATCATTGATAGCGGCGGCTACCGGCTCCAATATGAGCATTCCCTCGAGATGATCTGCCATCTGGTCGATGAAGAACTGGGCACATTGTTGGGACAGGTGAACCTCGTGTTTTCTGATGATGAAACGGTCCATCAACTCAACCGGGAACACCGGGGAAAAGACAAAACGACCGATGTTCTGACCTTTACCTATTATTCCGGCGATAAAACAGGTAAAGATGAACTGCTGGGTGAAGTTATTCTCTCTATTCCACAAACTCGCAGACAGGCTGATCAAGAAGAGTGTTCATTTGAAAGCGAACTGTATAAATTATGTATTCATGGATTACTCCACCTTCGCGGCTATGACCATGAAGAAAATGAAGATTATCGAGTAATGAAGTTACTCGAAGACAAGATCATGGATCGCTTGCAAATGAGCCTAAAACACTGAGTATTATTTTTGCTCGCGGTAAAAATTTATTTCAGGAAAAGCCAAAAAAAGGCATTAAGGCGTTGCAATAAAATTGCACGTTCTCTATATTGATCTTCGTGATATTATCTTTCTGTTCGTAACGTTTTTTTTGTGGCTAAAGATCAGCTTCTCTGCGGGATAGACATTGGTGGCTCTAAAATCCGGACGGTGATCGCGGAACGAGACACCGAAAATGGAACTCTGAATGTTATTGGTGTGGGGATGTCTGACTCCCATGGCATCAGGAAAGGCAATATCGTTGATATCAATGAAACGATTAAAAACATTTCTCAGGCCCTGGAGGCTGCGGAACGCATGGCGGGAGAATCAGTCGACAGCGTGTTTCTCAGTATCAGTGGCAACCATCTGAAAGCGATTCCGTCCAAGGGTGTTGTGGCTATCAGCGGACAAGAGATTGTCCAGGAAGACGTTGAACGCGTTATTGAAGCGGCTCAGACCCTCCCCCTTCCCATGAACCGAATCATTGTACGAGTCGTTCCACGTCTGTTCACGATCGATAATCAGGAAGGAGTGAAGCATCCGGTTGGAATGTCAGGTATTCGCCTCGAGGTAGATGCTGAGATCATCACCGGAGTCGGACCGATCGTGAAGAATATTGAAAAGTGCATTCATCAGATAGGAGTGGATATCGATGACTTTATCCCTGCTCCTCTCGCTGCAGCCGATGCGGTCCTTTCCAAACGGCAAAAGGAGCTCGGTGTCATCTCCGTGAATATCGGACTTTCTTCCACGAGTGTCGCGGTCTACGAAGAGGGGGTCCTCCTGCATGTAGCGGTTTTGCCTATCGGAGGAGAAAACGTGACGAATGATATTGCGATTGGACTGAGAACGAGTATTGATGTCGCTGAAAAGCTGAAAATCGAGTATGGGTCCTGCAGTACTCAAGATGTCAGTGAGCTTGAAGACATCGATCTTTCTCTGATTTCTCAGGTCGATACTCATCGAGTCTCGAAGCGACAGCTCCTTGAGATCATTGAAGCCCGGTATCATGAGATCTTCAGTCTTGTCCGTGAAGAGCTGGAAAAGATTGACAGGGATGGAAAACTCCCCGCCGGAGCCATTTTGACCGGATCTGCCATCAAGATTCCCGGCTGTATTGAGATTGCCCGAAACGTCCTTGGACTGCCTGCCCAGATTGGATTCCCTCATGAGATCGAAGGGATTGTCGATCGCATCGATGACCCTTCCTTTGCCACGATGCTGGGACTCATCAGTATGGGAAACAAGACCCATCACGGAAAAGCCTTTTCTTTCCGATCCTTCCAGGTCGGCAAAATGTTCAAAGGAGTAGGGACCTTTTTCAAACGTCTTTTGCCCTAATCTGACCTACAAGCTATTTTCCCTCTCTTTGTTCCCCCCTACGAATCATACTTACGAATTTCCGAATACCCTCATCCGAATACCCTCCTAACTCCCAACTGCCAACTGCAGACTCCTAACTTCCTATCTCCTACCTCCTAACTTTTTATTCCTATGTCCGACGAACTGCGAAAAATTTTCTCCAATAAGAAACCTCATAAGTTTCGTTCTTCGGCTCAGATCACCGGTGATTCTATTCCCGATATTTCACCAATGGCCAAGATCAAGGTCGTAGGTGTTGGAGGCGGAGGAGGAAATGCGATCAACCGTATGATCGACAGCGATCTGAACAATGTGGATTTTATTGCCGTGAATACGGACGCTCAAGCCCTCTACTACAACAATTCTCCCCATAAGATCAATATCGGAAAAGCAACGACCAAAGGATTGGGTGCGGGATCCAATCCTGATATCGGGAAAAAAGCCGCTGAAGAGTCTTCCGAAGAAATTCGAGCCGCTCTGGAAGGAGCTGACATGGTCTTTATCACGGCTGGAATGGGTGGAGGTACGGGGTCCGGAGCAGGTCCGATGATCGCTGAGATGGCCAAAGAACTAGGAGCTCTTACGGTCGGAATCGTCACCAAGCCCTTCTCATTTGAGGGGAAAAAGCGCATGGTGCACGCGGAGCAGGCTTTGGAAGTGCTGAAAGAACGAGTCGACACGCTCATTGTGATCCCCAATGACAAGATATTGAGTATTATTGATAAGAAAACCCCCCTGACCGACGCTTTCACCATTGTCGATGATGTGCTAAGACAGGGAATTCAAGGTATTTCTGATCTCATCACCGTTGGTGGACTCATCAATGTGGACTTCGCGGATGTGAAGACCATCATGCAAAATGCCGGTTCAGCCCTCATGGGAATCGGATTTGGTGCCGGAGAGAACCGAGCTGTCGAGGCCGCTCGGGCCGCCATTGACTCACCTCTCCTGGAACTGTCAGTGGAAGGTGCCAAGGGGATTATTTTGAACATCACCGGAGGTAGCGACCTGAGCATGTTTGAGATCGATGAGGCCGCCCGAGTGGTCACAGAATATACTTCTGACGATGCTCATGTCATCTTCGGAGCGGTCATCAATGATGCCTACACGGGTGAGTTGAAGGTAACTGTCGTCGCTACTGGTTTCGATGAAGAAGCTCAACTCAAACAAATGGAGGCTCAACAAAAGAAAATGATGGGCTTTGGGATGAGTATGCCCAGCAGAAAGCCCATGGGGATAAATAAGGCCCTGAGCAATCAGGAGATTAAACGGCCGATGACGAAGGAGGAGGAGTTGGAGATTCCGGCTTTCATTCGGAAGAAGGTGAAGTAATCACCATGACAAGATCACGCAATTTTTAAAACGAGGCTTAATAGCCTCGTTTTTCTAAATTCTTCCTGATTTCTCTCTCCCTTTTTCTTTTAGCCAACCAGTCCTGAACACTTCCAATAAATCCTCTTCTTTTTTTTTCTATTGGTATTTCTACCGCATATCCGGCTCTAAAGGCTGCCTCAATCCTTTTTTCTGTGTGTTCTTTGCTCTTAGGGGGGTGTTTTTCTACTCTCCCTGCATCTTTCTGCTTTGCCCCTACTTTTGTCATTTGAGTATTTTCAACACCATCACCTGCTGTCCCTGGGGGTTCTGAAGGTTCTGCAGAAGACTCTAATGGAACACCGGCTCTTTCTTCCACCTCTTTCCTCAACTGTTCTCGAAGATTTCCAATTCCTGCACCTATCAAGGTGTTTTGAAGGCCATTCTCAGATTCTTCCTCTGTTTCCAGCACTTGCCCTGTTACCGGCAAACGAGCCAGCTCCCTTTGAATTTCAGCCTTGGTATCTCCTGCGCGAACTATTTTTCCACCTTCTCCTTCTCCCTTTTTTCTAAGGATCTCCATGTCAGACATAGACAACAATAAAGAATACTATTCCTCTCATGATAGTCCATTTTGTGGCTTTTTTCAATCCTGATCGCTCAAAATCCCAATAATCTCTTCCCCATAACTCTTCTCCTGTACCCTTCGGTCGAGGACATAGAGCTTCTTCTCCCCTTCCCGATGGGTGAAGTTGCTGACGATTTCAAGGAGGTTTTGCTGGGTCATAGGCATCGCGTAGTCCGCGAAAGCGTTGGAGTATTGCTCTGATCTGGCCTGGTGCACAGGAAATCCGGGAGGATCAAAGGGCAGACACTGCAGGAAAATCTGGTCAAAGTCGAGGACTTCCAGGGGATAATTGCGAAGGCTTCGGTAGGTCATGAAGAGCACCTTATTCTCCTGTTCCACCGTCAGATAGCGATCCTGAAGCTTCCCTGATCCTCCGCTGATATCTTCTCCCAGCATGGCGATCGTATCGGGAATGACTTTGACCAGGTCGAAAAAGTATCTCTTGAGAACCGTTTTTGAGGAGAATATGACTGCGGTTTTTCCCTTTTGAAGAGGAATTTGATCCGACAGATAGCTGATCATGGCCTCCTGGTCTCCGTCTTTCTTGCTTCCGGTAATGAGATCCAAATCGGGTCGGATGATACTGATCTGTTGTTCTGAGGCGATTTCCATTCGTTCCATTTCGGGAAGAACAGGGTAATAATCCGCCGTATTGCTGATAATCACTGATGAAGCCTTCTGAAAAACGTGTTTATCAAGCAAAACCTTTACCGACATGGGGGCGACATGGAGGCTCACGCCTCTTTTGGGATCCACCGATATCCATCGAATCCAACTGGCATCAGAAGGGTGAAAAAAGGCCTGGAAGTACTTCAGATAGGAGCTAAGATCTGGGTCTTGTGTCTCATCCGTTACTTCCTTTATTCCAGACTTCATCTGGGTGAATTCGTTGCTCTGAATGATGGTATCGGTCAGGATGAGGTGCTCCGGATAGGGAGAGGCGGGAGCTATACGCTTGCCCAACTGGTCTACCAGAGCAAAAAGGTACTCCCCTTTCTTCTTCCACTGCGAATCGTTTGATTGCTGGAGCCATTGATCGAGATAGAGACCTTTTCCAAAGCTTCTGGTGGCGTTCCCTTCAAGAAGTTGAGGTTCGAGGATCACGAGCTGGTTAAAATGACTGAGATAGTCCAGATCAGTGAGGATTTGAAAATGACTGCTGATAACCCGATCTGCCTTCAAAGTAACTTGATAAGCCTTTTGATACGGGTTTTCGGGAAGGAGACTCTCTTCGTCCGTAGTCTGTACCTCTCTCCAGACGGATCGTTCCGGATGCGAGAGGACCAGCTCTTCCTGGGAGCTTTTATAAGGGTACAGAATAGTTTTTAGGAGCAACATAGCCTCCGCATGCTGTAACTCCTTCTTTCCCAGCAGCTCCTGTTTGCGAAGCTCTGAGAGGTAGGCATACGGAGGGTGAAGACGAATAGCGTCTGGAAATGCTTTCTGAAGCTTATCAAGGGTGTGCTGATAGCCAGCGACGTACAGAGTCCTCGACTGAGTCTTGATGCTCAGTGCTCTGTCCACGGGGTCCTGTCCCCGGTCGTGAATGAAGAGGTGCTCATTTCGATCCCGGACATCGAGGGAGGAAAGCTCGTGTGGATGGTAAAGGAAGGTCTCCGGCACATCTAAGACGTGTCGATGGGCCGTTTTGTCCTGCAGGAAGTAGGACATCAGAGGCCATGAGGTTTTTTGGGACAGCTTACGGATCTGTTCTTTCTGCTCATCCGTGAGATCGGGAAAGGTATCAATTAGGATTTTCCAAAGCTCGTAACAGGCCATCACATCCGCCATGGCCCGGTGACTGTCCACGTGATGAATGCCAAAGTACTTCGAATTGGTCTCGAGACTGTGGGATGGAAGTTCGGGATAGAGGATATTGGACATCAGATAGGTATCCCAAAGCGCAGAATCGGGTATTTTTACGCCTTTTTCCGTCAGGAAATTCCAATCGAACCAGATATTGTGACCCATCAAGGGATCACTGCCGATAAATTCCTCGATTTTGGGAATCAACTGGACGAAATCAGGAGCATTTTCCAGATCCTTCGCGGTAATACCCGTGAGATACGAGATGTGCTGGGAAATCTCGAGGGGCGTATAGACAAAAGTTTCCATTCGATCCACGATCTCTCCATTCCGGACCTTGATCATGGCTATTTCAGTGATATCACAGGACGAAGGATCAAGTCCCGTGGTTTCAAGATCCAGGCTGACGTAATGGGAGTAGTCTGTCATGGTTTTTTTGGAGATGAGAAAAATCAACAGTATACTCTTCAGGCTTAAGCAGAATTCCACCCAATGGTTTACTCCACGCGACAAACCCGTAAGAACCGATGGTATATCGACCGGATCTCACTCCTGAAGTGGTTTATGATCCTCTTTTTTGTGGTCATTCTGGGCCGCTTATTTCAGCTGCAGATCCTCGATTACCAAGAGTACAGTACCTACGCTCAGCAGAGAATGAAAGACAAAATCATCACCGCCAGTCGAGGGAGAATCCTGCTTAAAGATGGAGAAAATGAGTATTTTGAGCTAGCCAATAACGTCTCACTTGAGCTGCTTTTTGGCGATCCGTATCTCATCCAACAGCGCATAGAGGAAAAGGCCAAGCTTCAAGTGGAGAAACCTGAACGTGCCGCGGCGATGGATGCCCCTTTACCCTCCGAGATCGCTCAAAAACTTGCTCCTCTTCTCTTTGGCATGATCAAGGAACAGTCGACTTCCTGCGATGAAAACCCTCTCTGTATTAGCCAGGCGCTAGAGGAAGCTTTCTTTTCGAAAAAAAGGTATCTCCAGCAGGAAGAGTATAAGAAACAGCAGTTGCTGGATCCTGACTTTAAGATCCCGGAAGAGGTTTTTCGTGATGAAGAAGAGCTTTTGCAGGAATATATCTCAGACTTGACCGAGTCGCTTTCCAGAACGGATCGGGATTATGTCGTCCTGAAGACTGACCTTGGCACGGAAACGATAAAAGCTGTCCAGGATCTGGTTTTACCGGGAATTACGACGACGGAAAGCACCGTTGCGGTCAATCCTCAGAAAGTCATTGAAGCCACCGCTAGCGCGGTGCTTCTGGAACCAATATTAGAAGTTCCCATTGCCGATCTGGAATATCTGCTTTCACCGCGACCGAATCGGTATGTGAAAATTTTGAACCGAATCGATTTCGAGACGGCTCAACAGATTCGTATCCTGGGGATCACGGGTCTCGGCTTTTATGATGAACACTGGAGAAATTATGCCGAACAGGAGGGAAATCCCTTTGCTCCACAGGTCATTGGATTCGTGGACAATTCATTTAATCCTGTTTATGGCTTGGAAAAGAGTATGAATGACATTCTCTCGGGAGAGACGGGCCATATTAGAGGAGAAGTTGATTTGAGGGGAAGAACCCTCACGGCTCGATCCAGTCAAATCGAACAGGCCGTCAACGGAACCGATATCGTACTCACCCTTGACCAGGTTATTCAAAATAAAGTCGAGGAACTCCTCGAAGAGCGTGTCAAAGCATCCAATGCCAGGAGCGGGGAGGTTATCATTCAGGATCCATCAACAGGGGCCATCCTGGCAATGGCAATGTATCCCAGCTTTAATCTAAACCTTCCGGGAGGCGCATACGAAAAGGAATCTTTACCCCTTACCCAGGAACAAATCGACTCGCTTGAAGTTATTGAGAATGACGGAGAAAAAAATTATTTTCTCTATTACAATCCTGGCTACAAAATTGAGGTGTTTAGACGCGGTGAGGACGAATACTTTCGATACAAAAACAAAGAAGGGATTCGAGTCTACCGAAATTCAACGGTTTCAGATATTTACGAGCCGGGTTCAGTTTTTAAATCGATCGTGATGGCAGCAGCTATTGATTCAAAAGAGGTGCTTCCATCAGATATTTTTCATGATACCGAGCCTCTCCAAGTAGACTGTCATATGACAGGATTGGGTGAAACCAGAAGAAAAATGTGTGATTACACCATTAAGAATTCTACCAATCAGTACTACGGACTCGTCACGATGACTGAGATTCTCGAAAAATCCCTCAATACGGGCATGGCCTTTATTTCTAAAAAACTGGGTCCCAGTCTCATGTATGACTATTTGAAAAATTTTGGATTTGGAGAAAAAACCTTTATCGAATCGCCTGACGAGCAGACAGGAAAGCTTACTCATTACCGCAACTGGAATTCTGAGAGCGACATGATTACCAAAGCCTTCGGCCAGGGGATCGCAGCAACTCCCATTCAGGTCATCAATGCGTTCTCTGCGGTGATCAACGGGGGTCTCCTGATGCAACCGACTCTGATTGCAGGGACGCTGGATGAGGAAGGAAATTTTGTCCCTCAAGAACCAACAGTCGTTCGAAGAGTCATTACTGCAGATTCATCAGAAATCATGAAGTCGATGCTAGTGAGCTCTGTGAAACGCGGAGTAGCCAAAAGGGCGGCCATCGAAAAATACCTTGTTGGGGGTAAGACTGGAACCTCTCAGATAGCGTCCAGAGGAGTTTATGAAAAAGGTGTAGGATCAACAATCGGAAGTTTTGCGGGTTTTGTTCCTTATGAAAATCCTCGTTTTTCCATATTGATCAAAATAGATCGACCCCGGACGAGTGAGTGGGGTGAAACCAATGCCGTTCCACTTTTTAAGGATCTTACGACATTTTTGTTGAATTATTTGCAGGTTCCTCCCGATGATATTCACTATGAGGAAGAGGAGGAATCTGTCACCACCGCATTGCAAGACTAGCATTGTTGTGTTATAATTGAGGGAATACACCTTTGCCCCTCAATGACTTTTAATCTCACCACAGGCTTTCTGATCCTCCTTGCCCTCGTCCCCGCACTGGGTTGGGTTCTCGTGTATCGCTATTTGGATAGTCGTGACACTGAGCCATTTGGAGGAATTTTTCTGGCATTGGTTCTGGGAGGACTTTCCACCATTCCAGTTTTCGGTCTCCAAAAAATCTTCGCAAAGTACCCTCATTTTGATGTCGTCTCGCTTATTCAGCAAACTGTTTCGGACCCCCTTGTCTTCACAGCACTCTTCCTCGTTTTTGTCGCCGTCGTGGAAGAGACGGTCAAGGCAACAGCCTTTTTGATCTGCATGAGGGCTTCTGAAAAGTCCTTTAATCAGGTGGTTGATGGCATCGTGTATGCGGCCATGGTGGGAATCGGGTTTGCTCTCACGGAAAATTATTACTACTTTTCCCGTGCATGGGACAGCTTTCAGCTCAGTGGTAGCTTTCTGGCTATTTTTGCAATCCGTTCGTTTGGCACCATGCTGGCACACACTCTCTTTGCATCAGTTTTTGGGCTTTATTTTGGAAAAGCCTATTTTGCTCCTTTTATCCGTGAAGACAGTAAGCAGGAAAAGCTCTGGCAAAATCTGGGCTCAAATTTAGCTCGGGCTATTCGTTTTCATGGAACTTTTCTGTTCTTACTTCCCCGTATTGAGGGACAGCATCAGAGTATTAAGAGGAACGTGATGATCATGGAAGGTTTCTTTGTCACGATATTCCTTCACTTCCTCTACAATGCTCTCATCAAACTGGAAGTGTTTGGTCATAATTGGACTTTTTTGATCATTCCCCTGATTTTCCTCATGGCTTGGTTTGTGTGGAGCCGTTTCTTTGTCCGAATCTATAATCGTGTCCTGGAATTCGTTCAGGTGAAGACTGGATGGTATCGGGTGAATATTAGATAGGAAGATTGTTAATACTGTGAGGACTGTGAGGATCAAGATTACTGAGTTTAGAGGCTTTTTTGAACCCTCTTTTGATTTTTTTCGGTTCATTTTTTGATATACTCTGGCTACTGTTTCTCAGTAGCCTTAATATCTTAATAGTCCCAACAGTCCTTCTACTCCTTCCCCATGAAGTATCACATCGAAGTCCATGGCTGTCAGATGAATGTCTCAGATGCTCAACGCGTCTCAACCGTCTGTGAAAAAAATGGTTACGTTTCCTGCGACGACTGGAGGGAGTCTGACCTGATCATTTATGTCAGCTGCTCGATCAAGCAAAAAGCGGAGGATAAGATTGTCGGACACATGAAGGAACTCTCCCGAATGAAGCGAAAGAACAAACGACTCCGAGTCGGCATTACCGGATGTATGGTTCGTCAGACCAGCACTCAGGACGACGAAGAAAAAGACAAGATCCTGGAGCTCCTGGATACGGTCGATTTTGTGTTTCGTATGGAAGACCTGGATCAAGTGGATTATATTCTCCGGGAGAAAACCCCCAATGACCTTGGTCGAAAATTCGGAGATCAGGACTACCTGGATATTCGAGCGAAGCAAAGCTCCGGATTTCGAGGATTGCTTCCCATCATGACCGGATGTGATAATTTTTGCACCTTTTGCATTGTCCCCTATTCCCGTGGAAGAGAGCGATCTCGAATGATGTCTCATATTATCGCTGACGCGAAAGAAATGGCTGATCAAGGAGTCCTTGAGATCCTGCTTCTGGGACAAAATGTCAACTCCTACGGCAACAAGAATGACGTCTATGATTCCCAATTCTCAGATGACTCCAAACACCACCCGTTCACCCGTCTCCTCATGGAGTTGAACCAGATTGAAGGCCTGAAGAGAATTCGTTACACTTCACCACATCCGAAAGATATTACGGAAGAGCTGATTCAGAAAATGGCCGAATTGGAGAAAGTCTGCGAACACGTGCACATCCCCCTGCAGTCTGGTGACGATGAGATGCTGAAAAGAATGAACCGTCACTACACGGCTGAACATTTCTTGAGCCTCATCAGGATGATCCGAAAGCATATGCCACGAGCCGGAATCTCAACTGATGTCATCGTGGGCTTCAGTGGTGAAACAGAGGAACAGTTTCAGAACACCCTGAGAGTGGCCCGTGAAGCACGCTTTGATTTATCCTATACTTCAATGTATTCCGAACGAAAAGAAACCTACGCCGGACGATTTTTGAATGATGATATCCCAAAAGAGGTGAAGAACAACCGCTATCACGAACTCAATGATCTCATACGCCAGACTTCCGCTGAGAACAATCAGCTCTATCTGGGAGAGATCTGGGAAGTCCTGGTGGACACCTTTGCCGATGGCGTCGCTGTGGGAAAGACTCGAACGAATCGTACCGTACGAATTGCTACGAATGAAGGAGCGCTGCCAGGCGATTTGCTGGACGTCAGGATTTGCAAAACGTTAGAATGGATCATGGATGGTGAGACTATTCCCGGACAAAAAGCTCGCTCCATTCGTTCTGAGGTGAACTCACTTCAGACCTCAGATTTGAAAGTTCTTTAATGTGTTATCATGGATTTCAACCTTTCCCCCTACCTCTTTCAGATTGGTGATTTTGGAGTGCGGTACTACGCCCTGATGTATCTGCTCGGACTCCTCATAACCTATCTCTGGCTCGCTTACGTGGCGAAGTATGATAAGGAAAAAATATTGGATCTTTGTCTCTGGGCATTTATAGTCCTTGTTATTTCTGGGAGGCTCGGATTCGTCCTTTTTTACGAACCCCAGTGGATCTGGGAAGACCCGCTTCAAATTTTTAAGGCATGGGAAGGCGGGAGAAGTTTTCATGGAGCGTTTATCGGCACGATGGCCTATATTCTTTATTTTCTCAAAAAAGAGAAATGGAATATTATGAAGTTTGGCGACGACATCCTGCCTCCTATCGCGCTCGCCGTTGGATTGGGCCGGATTGGCAATTTTTTGAATGGAGAAATTTGGGGGTTCCCAACCACTGTCCCCTGGTGTTTTTATGTCCCCGGCTATGAAGGGTGTCTCCATCCCGCCCAGCTTTATAACGCTCTGGCAAACTTCATTGTTTTTGGAATTCTTTATTTTCTTTGGAAACGTCCCCATCGAATAGGCTCTATTGCCGGCTGGTATTTTATCCTGGAAGGATTTGGAAGGGCCTTTACGGAAACCCTATGGAGAATCCCTGATTGGGTCTTCCTCGGCATCACTGCGGGAACCTGGCTCAGTGTCCCCATGGTTCTTATTGGCTTAGTGATGATTGGTTTGGCGTACCGCAAAAAACACTGATACTTGGAAAGAAGGAACCCCTAACCCCTTACCCGCCTGAACATCGGGCAAGCAAGGGGAAGAGAGATATGGGCCAAGGGTTCCGAAAAAATGGACTTCAGTTGCGCTCTAATACGGATACGACATCTGAGTCGGCATTTCTACCGGAGAATTGGAAGGAGTCTGGTGTTTCATTCCCAGCCCCTGGTGTACTCGATCGATATCGTAAAAACGAGTTTGTTCTGATTTGAAAATGAGTTCTACCCGACCGGTCGGCCCATTTCGATGTTTTCGAATGAGCACGTCCGCGAGACCTTTGCGATCCGTGTCAGGGTCATAGTATTCCTCCCGATACAGCATGAGGACCGCGTCCGCATCCTGTTCGATGGCTCCCGATTCTCGCAAATCAGAAAGCTGAGGTCTTTTGTCAGGTCGGGATTCAACGGCTCGTGAGAGCTGAGAAAGTGCGATGACGGGAACATGTAATTCTCTCGCAATCTGCTTCATGTTTCGGGAAATTTCACTAATTTCCTGGACTCTGTTAGCGATGCTGGCTCCCATGGACATAAGCTGCAGATAATCCACAATGATTAAATCCAGGCCCTTCTCCATTTTTAGGCGGCGAACCTTTGAACGCAGCTCCGTCATGGAATTCCCAAGGCTATCGTCGATGTAAATGTTTGCTTTACTGAGCTCATCCATCACCGTCCCGATACGCGCAAAGTCCTCGTCATCCAACATCCCCTTTTTCAGCTTCCAGGAATCCACCATGAGGAGAGAGGCGAACATTCGATCCACCAATTGTTCCTTGGACATCTCGAGAGAAAAGATTGCCACGCTCTTACCGAATTTGAGAGCTGAGTTTTGCGCTATAGAAAGAGCGAAAGCTGTTTTCCCCATAGCGGGTCGTCCTGCTATGATGATAAGCTCAGAAGGCTTGAATCCATTGAGAATATTGTCCAGATCTCGAAATCCACTTTTGACCCCATTGACCCTGTCGGGATCTTTTTCTTCATGTAGCTCAGCAAACTCTTCGTAGCGCAGACTCAAAATTTCCTTCACGTGCGTGAAGGTATTACGGATAAAAGTCTGGGTGATATGAAACAGCGACTGCTCAGCTCTGTCCAAAAGCTCATCCACCTTTTCATCTTCCTGGTACCCAAAGCCCTTGATCTCGTCTCCAACGATGATGAGCTTCCGAAGGGTCGACTTGCTCTTCACGATCATCCCATATTCATAAATATGAGATGCGGTTGGCACATCTTCGGCAAGAGATGCGACAAAACTGATTCCCCCGATTTTTTCCAGAATTTTTTGATCTGAGAGTTTGGAATTGAGCGTCGTGAGATCAATAGGAGTGTGTTCATTAAAAAGCTCCAAGCAGGCCCGATAGACCATGGCATTTTTGTCGTAGTAAAAGTCCTCGTCCTTGAGAAAATCGGCTATTTTAACCAAAGACCGGTTGTCGATGAGGATCGAGCCCAGGACGGCTCTTTCAGCTTGTTCGGAATTGGGGGGGATTTGGAGGCTCAAGTCTCTTCTGGTGATGGACAATCATGGTAGAAAATCTTATTCCAAACAGCAAGTCTCGATTGTGAAACCTCATTCTTCGGCTTTTCATTGTCTCCTAAAGCTCTTAAGCTGTTTGTGTATACAAGATTTGGTCTTCCCTTTTCTCTTATGAAACGATTATTCTTCCTTCTGACTTCTGTTCTGCTCTCAAGTGCCTGCACTCCTCAGGGTATTAGCTCTGAAATTCTGACCCCTTCCGGAGACCGTATCAGGGTTGAGCTGGCCGTCACGACTGAAGAGCAGCAATTGGGCCTTATGAATCGGAAGTCTCTTCATCCTGATGCCGGCATGCTCTTCGTTTTCGAACAAGAACGCCCTCTGTCTTTTTGGATGAAGAACACGCTCATTCCCCTGGACATCCTCTATATCGATGCGAAGCAAGTGGTCGTGGATATTCAGACCATGGACCCGTGCCCTCCTGAAACGCAAGCATGCCCCACCTATCCTTCTGCTGGAAACGCTCAGTACGCCCTGGAAATCAACGCTGGAAGAGCCCTAGAGTTGGAGATCAAAGCTGGGGACCCCCTTCAGTTTAACCTGATACAAGATGCTCAAACCCAATAAATCCACGGCCTATCTGGTGACGAAGCCTGAACATGTCTTTTATCTGACGAATTTCAATGGGGAAGGTTTTGTTGTGGCCATGCCGAACTCAATGATTCTGGCCACCGATCAGCGTTACTGGCTCCTCGCCAAAAAGGTCAAAAAAAACGGTGTTAGACTCTTTGATCTGAAGAATGGCTGGCCTGCTCAGCTCGATAAACTGCTTTCGGAAGTGAAAACTCTGGTTTTTGAAGAAGATCATTTGACCATCTCCGGATTGGAACGATGGAAGAAAACCCTTCCCGGTCGGCAATGGCAACACAGTAAAGGAATGATCAGAAATCTTCGACTCGTGAAAACTGCTGATGAACTCGAGAAACTACGCAAAGCAGCTGATCTGGGAGATCGGATCCTGAAAAAACTCTTGCCCGAATTCAAACCCGGCGTGACGGAGAAGCAGATGGCCAATCGATTTCGACAGCTTTCGGATGAGATGGCGGATGGCGTTTCCTTCGACCCCATAGTGGCCTTTGGCGTGAATGGAGCTATTCCCCACCATCATTCAGGTTCAACAAAACTGAAAAAAGATGATGCCATCCTCATCGATCAGGGGGTGAAGTGGAAAGGGTACATGTCTGATATGACCCGTTGTTTTTTTATTGGGAAAGGCATTCCTGCCGTTCAGGAAATGTATAATCAGCTCTTGAAAGCTCAACAAGCGGGGGTAAATATGGTTCGTCCGGGAATAAACATAAGAGATTTGGCCACCAGTGTCAGGGCCCTCCTCGGAAAAGAAGCCAAATATTTTACGCATAGCCTCGGTCATGGCGTTGGACTGGAAATCCATGAAGACCCCGGCGTTTCGATTCGAACTGACCTGGAGCTGAAAGAGGGAATGGTCATCACTATTGAACCGGGGCTTTATAAGCCAAGCATTGGTGGGGTGCGCATTGAAGATACCGTGATCGTGACGGAGGATGGATGTGAGGTGATTACGAAGAGTTCGAAGGAGGTTCAGCTATCATGACACCACTTTTTGCCTTCTTCTTGCTCTTTTCCTGATTCTGAGATAGACTGCTCTCTCTTTATTTGTCGTATGGGAACCCCCGAATCACCCCTTCCTGAATTTGTTCCACAAGAGCCAACGAAGGAGCAGAAATCTCAGGGAGAGGAACATGAGCCATTACTTCCACAAAACTGGACTGAAGTAGGAGATCTGACTGAGCTTCAACTTGCCGAGATCAAGCACATGCTCCTCCCACTTCTGGTCTTCCGAAAGGGCTCTGCCCATTCACCGGCAGTGATTCGGTACACTGGGAAGCACATTCTTTTTAGTGAACTCTCTAAGTATGGATTTCACATCCGCCCAAGCTCGACTGATGCTGCCGCAGAAAATGAAGGACTTCTGGAATTGGTGACAGAGCAATCCAGTTGGTTTTCGACCATTGGAGAGATGACCGTTCTAGAACGGTATCTGATCGAAGAGATTATTGCGGGGCACCCGGATGTTTCTACGTTGTTGTATGATCTCCTTCTCACCAAAGGGGAAGGAATCCAACCAGAGGCATTTTCACTGGCATCCTCATTGCTGGATCAGCTTTTTTATCCCTTTCCAAAATATGATAATGCATCATCGTTCCAGACACTGTCTCAAGAACTGGAGGAACTGGTAACCTTCGACCAGAAATCCTCAGAGGATTCATTCCATTCTTATGAGGCTGGATATGTGTCTCACGTTCTTATGTTGCTTAAAAGCCATATAACCCTTTCCATTCATTCATTAGCGGATCACGTTGTTAACTCCCTCGATTCCGATGAGGATATCAAGAATCGTGTAGAAAAAATATATGATCGTGAAATCAAAATAATCAGGGATGATATCAAAGAAATTGGCATTGAGCACGACACACTCAAAGATCTCGGCGAACTTTTCGATTCTCATCATCGAAGCATCTACCTGAAGGCCTATCAGGCGGTCTTACTCGAAATCTCTCTACGGCACTGCTCCTACCATGCAGAAGTTATCGAGGTATTTCGGAATATCATAAATCAGCCCCTATGGCCTCAGATTCACGCTCAGGAGACTCCTTTGATGAAACCGAAAGACCATGACCACAAAGACAAAGATGGAGCCTAGTCTTATTTGACGGTGACGGACTTCGCCAAATTCCTCTGCATCCATCGACTGGCTCAGAATGCCGCGTTCCGCTATTTCACGGTTACAGATTTTGCTAAGTTGCGCGGCATATCCGGATTACAGCCACGGAGAACAGATAAGTGGTAAGCCAGGAGCTGGATTGGAATCACATTGACGATAGGAGAAGCTATGCCGGCATCGGGAACACGGATCCAGTGGTCAAAGCACTCGTGCATGTTGGGGGAGACTCCGATAATATAAGCGCCACGACTTTTCAATTCCATCGTGCTATTGAGAATATCCTGCCTCACTTCGTCTTCGGCTATCAAGGCTATACAGGGCGTCCCCGGGGTGATGAGCGCTATTGGTCCATGCTTGAGCTCTCCGGCCGCGAAGCCCTCCGCGTGAATGTAAGAGACTTCCTGAATTTTGATCGCTGATTCCAAAGCCATGGGATAATTCGCCGCCTTGCCGATAATATAGGTGTGCTCAGAATGATTGATGGCGTCTGCAACTTCTTTAATGTACTTGAGAAAGCGTGGGTTGAGCATATCATTGATCATCGAAGCGGTTTCGATGAGCAGTTTCTTCCCTTCTTCCAGCCTTCCCGCCACGGCGTATGCGATCAGGAGAAGGAGGCTGAGCTGCGATGTCGCAGCTTTGGTAGACGCCACCGCTTTTTCCGGACCCGCATTGATCTGCAGAGAAAAATCTGAGGTTCTGGCGATGGAAGATCCCTGGACGTTGACGATAGAGAGCACTTTCGCTCCTTTTTCTTTCGCCACTTTCATGGCTTCCAGAACGTCTGCTGTTTCTCCGCTCTGGGACACCACGATGAGGAGACTTTCTGGAATGAGGAAGTGATGGTAAATGGGGAATTCGGATGCTGGCGCAAAGTTGACGTGACGGTTGGCAACAATCGAAAAAAAGTATTCGGAAGCCATGCAGACCTTTCCCGCCGTGCCGCATCCGGAAAGAAAGACCCCCCGTGCTTTTTTGATGTATTCGGCAATCTTGAGGATCTCTTCTTCATTTTGGTTGATAGCCCTCATGATGGTTTCTTTTTGATCCATGATCTCCTTCAGCATGAAGTGGTCATAGTCCCCTTTTTGGGCCTCTTCTTCCGTCCAGTCAATGGTGACCGTTCGCTTCTGGATCTCCATATCACTGAGCAGGTCGATAAACCGGGCTTCTTCTCCAATGACCACCATCTGATCATCGTCAAGATAGTTGACCTCTCGGGTATGCTTCAAAAAAGCTGGAATATCAGATGCTAAAAACCATTCTCCCGCCGCGACGCCCAAAATCAGAGGCGAGCCCCGTCGAGCCGCAATAAGCATGTCGTCCTCCTGGCTCATTGCAATAAAGGCATATCGTCCTTCGAACTCATGACAGGCTTTCTTCGCCGCGGACTCGAAATCCATTGTTTTGCGATACTCTGCAATCAGTTCTGCGATGACTTCCGTATCTGTTTCCGTGCTGAAACGACTCCTGCCCAAGCGGTCTCGAATTTCCTGATAGTTCTCTATTATCCCATTGTGGATAACCGCTATGGACTGATCTGATGAGAAATGAGGATGAGCATTGTTTTGGGTCACGGCTCCATGAGTTGCCCACCGGGAGTGACTCATGGCCAAGGTGGACTCTTGCTCGGCAAAAGGTTCGCTGGAAGCTTCAGAGATCTTCCCAACCTGTTTGTAGACTTGAATCTGTTGATTCTTCTTCCAGGCTATACCCCATGAATCATAGCCCCGGTATTCAAGATTTTTCAGACCTTCGAAGACCAGCTCTGTGGCATTGGTTTGATAGCCTTTATAGGCAAAGATACCGCACATTATGGTTGGGAGTTAGGAGTTGGGTAGAGACGTTTTGGCAAAACGTCTGTACTGTGGAAGGGAGAGACAAAGCAGAGGCGTTTACCCGCAGAAACCAGCTCAGGAATTGTAGTGAATAGTCATGGAACTTGCAATCACTAGTCATAATGAGGTATTGTAGCACTATCACATCGACCATAATAATAGTGAAAAAGCTTCTCTCCCTTTTCGTCACTTCAGTCATTATTCTCTCCTCTGCTTTGCCTACTCTAGCGAGCAGCCGAAGCGAGCTCTTGGATAAGCGAAAGCGAATTATGAAGCTGATTCAGGACACTCGTGGAAACTCCTCACGACAGGAACGCTTCCGCAAACAACTGGAGACAGTGATGGCTGAGCTCAGGGGAAACACTCAAGATTCCAAGGATTCCCAATCGGAAACAGCACAGATCGTGACGACGACCAGAAAATCACTTCAGCCCATCTCTCTGAAGCAGGATGAAAGTCCTGAGACCTCTTCTTCTTCGCAAACCTCGACGGAAACACAGGATTCGACTCAGGAGGCAGTCCCTAATGCCATTATCTCAACTCCCAACGCTGAAGGGAAAAGGACTCTCAAACCCGTCCGTATCAGTCGAAAGAAAGCTGAACAGTCCTCCGAAGAATCGGTTCCTGTCACACTCGAGCCTGGTATTGCCAGCTATTATGCGGACCGTTTCAATGGCCAACACACCTCTTCAGGAGAGGTTTTTGATAACAGCAAGCTCACGGCCGCACACCGTACTCTCCCCTTCGGCACCCAAGTCAGAGTGAGGAATAAGAAGAATGGAAATACCGTGATTGTGACCATTAACGATCGGGGACCCTATGCTCATAATCGTTTGATCGATCTTTCGCAAGCAGCCTTTGCGTCTTTGGATAGCCTTTCTCGAGGACTCCTTGAAGTTGAACTTGAAGTCATAGAGGAATAGTAGTATGGTAAAGTATTCTTTAATTGAGATATGGGCACATGGCTTTTCGTAGCATTCCATATCATATCAGTCGGGTTTTGCCTCTTTGCGACCCGCTCCGCTTTGTATTGCCTTTCGAAGTACCAGGTTACGCCAAAGCTCAGATATACCCTCTTTGGGCTGATTGAAGCCCGATATGTCGGGATCTTGTATGTGATTATTATCTTTCTCCTGGCTGTCTATTCCATCGTTATGGCATTCTTTTTTCTATAAGCCATGAAAACCTTACTCCAATTATTGGGAGGGGCAGATCCCCAACGAAACCGAGCCTTTCCAGGAGAACAGCCGAATGAAGAGGTAGAGTTTATGAGTATCTTTCACTGGATGAAACTCATGCCATTTTTTTTGAAAATGCTGGTGCTGGTGGTGGCAGCCGTATTACTGTTTACCAGTAGCTTTTTTCAGGGTCTCAGTCCGATGCTTCACTTTTCCATTATCAGTCTTTTTTCTACCCTATGTGTTCATGTGGTTTGTTTCCGGGCCTTTGAATTTTTTCTTCGGTTTATGATGATCACCAATTATCGGGTGATTGATATTCGCAATGGGGTCTTTCTCAAACGAGAAATGGAAGTCATCCCGATGACCAATATTCAGGATACCCGTTCACAGCAACGGGGAATTTTTTCACGAATCTTCAAGTACGGTGATCTCATCATTTTAGGATCCAGTACCGATGTAAAATACCAGTTTCACTATGTCCACACGGTGAGCAAGATCCATTACATTCTCAATGAGATTCTCCAAAAAGTAGTCAGTCAAAACCTCCCCAGGGGTCTCAGAAAGAATGGAGTCGCTAGAGAGAGTGAAGAGCCTGTTCCAGCAGGCTGATTGTCTTGTCTTTACCCAGGACCCAGGCACTTTCGAAGGCTCCCGGAGAAAACTCCACGTGGGTCAGAGCAACCCGAAGAGGCCAAAGCACCTGGCCGTTATTGAGTCCGGCTTTTTCAATCGCTGTTATCATAATGTCTTTGATGATCTGTTCATCCCATTCTTCGATCTGTCCTAGAGCCTGGATACTCAGCTCGAGAGCCTTTTGAACCACCTTTTCGTCGACGTTCATGCGTTCGTTGAGGAAGAGCGCATTATCCAGCTCGGGTGCTTCAAAATAAAAGTGAATAAATTCATCGATCTTTTGAGGCTCTTGGATGAGCTTGTCTTTGACCGCGTATAAGCATCTCAGCAGGAAATACTCGTCTCTCTCTTCGTTCTCCGGAAGGTACTCATCCACAAGTTTGAGCAGTTCCCGTGAAAAAATGTGACGAGCTTCATCACCGATTATGGTAATCTTGTAGCCCCCTTGCTTGGTTTCCTGGATATCTCTCTCCAGACCCTCTCGTACCGCAAAATCGTGGAGTCTTCTCTGTCTCCAGACCTCTTTGAACCAGTTGAGTTTGTCGAGGTTGAAGATAGCACCACCCTTTTGCACCTTTTTCAGGTCGAACACTTCGATTAACTCCTGGAGTGAGTAAATCTCTCTCGTCCCGCCCGGGTTCCACCCCAGGAAAGCGATGAAATTGATCAGCTCTTCCTTCCCAAAACCCTTGGCAATATAGTCTTCCACTGCCACATCACCCTGTCGCTTGGAGAGCTTTGAACGGTCTTCGTTCAGAATCAAGGGGAGGTGGGCAAAAGTAGGAGCAGCCCATCCCAAGGCTTGATAGAGCAAAATATGCTTCGGTGTCGAGGGCAGCCATTCCTCCCCTCGAATCACGTGAGTGACCCCCATAAGGTGGTCGTCCACGACATTAGCCAGATGATATGTCGGAAAAGTATCTGATTTCAACAAGACCTGATCATCTACCGTGTGGGAAGCAAACTTTACTTTTCCCCGAACAATATCTTCAAAGAAAACAATTTCATCTTTGGGGACCTTGAGCCGGACCACATGGGGTGTCCCTTTTTGGATAAGCTCGTGGACCTCCTCCCGGGTCAGGTTTCGGCAGTATCCATCGTAACCTGTTGGGAACTTCGAAGCTTCCTGTTTTTGCCGCAACTCTTCCAGTCGCTCCTCGGTACAAAAACACCGGTAAGCCTTATCCATATCCAGCAGTTCTTTGGTCACCATCTGATATTTTTCGGTCCGCTCCGACTGGCGATAGGGTCCATTTTCACCTCCGATATGTGGTCCTTCGTCAAACTCAATACCAGCCCAATGAAGTGATTTGATCAAATTATCTTCTGCCCCTTCTACATGACGTTTCTGATCGGTGTCTTCAATTCTCAGAATGATTTGACCCTTATTTTTCTTGGCAAAGAGATAGGCATACAATGCCGTCCTCAATCCCCCCACATGGAGATAGCCCGTGGGAGATGGAGCGAAACGAGAAACAATCATTGAAAAGTGTCATGTAAAAGTATTGTACCAGTTCCTTTTACGGCGTACAATTCCGCCTGTCTCTTGGTTGGATGTTATGAATTTCCTCCTGGTGGTCGCGCTTATCATCTTCATCGTCTCTTTTCTGACGATGATTTTTGAAATCTATGATAAGACTATTGTGGCCATGGCAGGAGCTATCCTGATGGTCATCGTGGGAATTTTGGACTTTGAAGAAGCTGTTGCCGCCATTGATTTTGAAACCATCGGACTTCTTTTGGGAATGATGATTATTGTCGACCTTGCGACATCATCCGGAATATTTTCCTGGATGAGTGTTAAGATGACCAAGCTCACCCGAGGACGCCCCTGGATGATTTTTGTCCTCTTTCTAAGCGTTACCTTCCTCATGTCCGCTTTTCTAGATAACGTCACGACCGTCCTTATTATCGTTCCGATCGTGCTTTCTCTTACTCAGGGCATGGGCCTTAATTCACGGCTTTTCCTTATTGCCCTGATTATGTTCGCCAATATTGGAGGATCGCTAACGTTGATTGGAGACCCCACCAACATTATTATTGGTTCCGCTGCGAAATTGACTTTTAATCAGTTTATCAGTCATCAAATCATTCCGGTAGGGGCAGTCAGTATCGTCCTCATCTGTCTTGTCGGCATTTTTCACTGGTCCACACTGAGGCCGATTTCCGGAAACCTGAAAAAGCTTTTTGTCACACATCTCCTCATCCAGAAGATTGAAAAACAGTTTGTGAAGATTCAGCTCAAGAAATCTTTTGTCATCGCTGTGCTCACCATTCTTTTTCTCACCATTTCCGGATTTATCTTTCAGAATCATCTTTCCTTCCCCATCAGCATTATTTCTCTCGCCGGTGCTTCGATGCTTCTGATCCTCACCTCTCAGCACAGCTCCGTGCACGAAACATTCTCAAAAATTGAATGGCCCACGCTGTTCTTTTTTATTGGTCTCTTCATCATGGTCGCCGGCCTAAAGAAGGTTGGGCTTCTCGATATGATCGGTCATGGTATCATTGGGTTCAGCGATAATTATCTCATCCTCGTACTGCTCTTGCTCTGGCTCACCGGCTTTATTTCGATGGTTTTGGATAACATTCCCTTCGTGACCATCATGGTTCCCATTGTTTTCCAGGTTCAGACCACTCTTCCCCCCACGGTGGATTCAACACTTCTTTGGTGGGCTCTTTCACTGGGAGCCTGCATCGGTGGATGTGGATCTCCTCTGGGAGCCTCCTGCAATGTCGTGAGTCTGGGAGCGGCCCGTAAACAAGGCATCACGGTTTCTTTTTTGGAATACATCAAAATCGCCTTTCCTCTTACTATTGTTGCGCTTGGCGTGTGTTCCGTCTACTTTATCCTTCTTCTCTCATAGGCTGAACCCTTTTCTCAATGCTCTCCTATCGACAAAAAATCACTGAGCTCTTTCTCCAGATTGAAGGAGAAGTGGGAGCTACCGGACTCAATGGCATGGTGCTGCTGGCTCTTGAAAAGGCCGTTCATAATTTTCACGAGAAGGGAGATGAGGATTTTTTTGCCCAGTTTTATGAGCTCCTGGATCTGGTAAAAAATACTGAGCCCCGAATAGCTCTGGTGATCGATAATCTGTATGAGGTCTGGAAGGCATTGCTCGTGGCCAAGGAAAAAAATCATCCGGAAGGACATCTCTATTGGGAAAAACAGGTATTGTCAGCCATTAAGTGCTCTCACAAAATAGCCAAAGAAGAAGGGAAAAAGATCACCAAATATGGGGTCTCTGAAATCCGAAATAATGATGTTATTCTTATTCACAGCGTCAGCCGCACCGTACTCGATGTCCTCTTCGCGGCCAAAAAAATCGGAAAGGATTTTCGGGTGATCATTGCCGAGCAGGAATCGGAAAAGACTCATTATCTCATCGAAGTATTGTCCAGACATGATATTCGTTTTCAGGTAGTGCCGGAATACATGCTGTCGCATATTGAGTCTGAGATTACCAAGATTTTCCTTGGTGGAATAACCATTAATAACCAAATGAATGTGGTGGGAGACGCCGGTTCGAACGCGATTGTTTCCGAATTTCATCTTCGAAACAGCCCGATTTATCTTTTCATTTCCACCCGTAAATTTAGTCTGTGGAAATCACGAGCGTCCCATCATGCTTATAAGGTCAAGAGTATGCGATCTTTTGCCAATGCTGTCCCCATCACCTTTGAGCGTATTAAATTTTCGCATGATCGTATTCATCTCAAATTTTACGACTGGATTATCTCGGAAAAAGGCAAGATGGACGCTAAAGCGACTCAACAACTGTATCAACAAAAATTTGATGAACGGGCAGAGTGGAGAAAGGAGTTTTTTAGGGATGAAGACAAAGCCGATCCCATGGATTGAATTCGACGGATATTTCGTTATACTCTACTCACTCTTTTTTGGTGTTGAATGGATCATGATCGGTTGAAAAAACTGGAAAAAATAAAAGCCTTGGGCGTGAATCCATACCCCGGCAAGTTTAACCGAAGCCATCATCTTCTCGATGCGAAAGCATCGGAAGAAGGAACAAGGGTTCAGATTGCCGGTCGGATGATGACCTTTCGGGATATGGGAAAAATTACTTTTGCTCATCTGCAAGATGATTCCGGTCAAATGCAGATGGTTTTTAGAACAGATGATCTGGGGAAGGATCGATATGATTTTTTGAAACTACTGGATCTCGGAGATTATCTGGGAGTGGAGGGTGATATCTTTGTCACGAAGAAAGGTGAGGTTTCGGTTCTTGTTAGGGCGTTTCAACTGTTGAGTAAAGCTCTTCTTCCGCTCCCTGAGAAATGGCATGGACTCAAAGATAAGGAGATCGCTTATCGCCAGCGTTATCTCGATATGATCAGCAATCGGGAAACCCTCGATCGGTTTTATTTCCGTTCAAACTTTATCCGTGCACTGCGAGAGTTTTATTGGCAGGAGGGATTCGTCGAGCTGGAATGCCCTTACCTGAGCTCAACTGCTTCAGGAGCTTTGGCAAAACCATTTAAAACCCATCACAACGCACTGGATCATGACTTCTATCTGCGGATCGCAATTGAAACCTATCAGAAAGAAGCCATTGTAGGAGGCTTCGAAAAAACCTTTGAAATCGGCAAAGTCTTTCGCAACGAGGGTATGGATCCCTCTCATTTGCAGGAGTTCACCATGTGTGAGCACTATGCCGCTTACTGGGATTATATAGACAACATGAACTTTACCGAACGAATGTTCCACCATCTGCTGAACCAGAGTCTTGGTACTCGAAAGGTTCAGATTTTAGATCGGGATGGAAAACTCCATGACGTTGATTTTGGCAAGACCTGGAGACGTGTCAGCATGAGAGAACTCATCAAAGAGGACTGTGGAATTGATTTTCGAACTTATAAAAATGCTCAGGATTTGGCGAAAGCCATTGAACAAAAAAGCATTCACATCGAGGGCTTGAAAAAACTGGGCTTCGGAAATCTGGTCGATCAGCTGTATAAAAAAGTCTCCAGACCAAAGCTGATCCAGCCCACTTTCCTGATGGAACATCCGGTTGAGCTGTCTCCCCTGGCCCGCCGCAATGATGAAAACCTGGAGATCGTGGATCGCTTTCAACTGGTCGTCAGCGGGTGGGAGATCGTGAACGCGTACTCGGAACTGGTGGATCCCATCGATCAGGCTCAGCGCTTGGAAGACCAGGCCGAGGCAAAAGGCGCGGGGGATGAAGATGCCCATGGAAAAGATGATGACTTCGTCACGGCCATGGAGCATGGAATGCCTCCCCAGTCGGGATGGGGAATGGGGATTGACCGCATCGTGGCACTTTTAACTCAACAGGATAATCTTAAAGACGTTGTTCTCTTCCCCCTCATGAGACCAAGGCAAGCAGATGAATTGGAAGAAGTACTTGAGGAAACAGAGTTATGATAAGAAAAGATATTGGCATTGGTCAGATTGTGGTAACGGATTCCTCTTTTGGTCATGTGGGGGTTGGTGATGAGACTTTTTTGGAACGATTTGAACGGAAATTTGACTGGTTGCCTGAACGGATTGCCTGGATGAACCAGGTACACAGTCCGGAAGTGAAGTGGGTTGGACCCCATCACGAACCAGTCGTGATTTTCCCTCAAACCGATGGTGAAATCACTGACCAATCCGGAACCATGCTGATTACCAAAACAGCAGATTGCGTTCCGATCCTGCTCTGGAGTGAACCGGATCGGGTCATCGCCGCGTTGCACTGCGGCTGGAAAGGGTTTTTCAGGGGTATTATTGAATCCTTTGCTGAACAGTGTGCTCTGAGAGGGCTTGAACCAGGTCACTTCTCGGCTTTTCTTGGTCCTCATCTGAGGGTTGAGAACTTTGAAGTGCGAGAGGATTTCATGAGGCAGATCCCCGAGACAAAGAGGGCCTTCCTGTCTGACGATCATTATGATATGACCCGAGGGGTTATCTCCACGCTGCGGGCTCTGGGAATCGAGCATGTTGATGACTGTGGCATCAACACATACGGGAACTCAGATTTTTTCTCCTATCGGACCTGGTGTCATCAGCCGGAATCTGAAAGATCCGCAAGCTATTCCACCTTTGCCAATTGCATTGTCAGACGGGTCCGCTAGCAAAATATATTATTATTGATATACTACTTCTGCTCTTGTGATTTATTACACTATATGGATTATCGCTTCACTGTTGTTATCAACCAGGAGAAGAAATGGTTTGTTGCCCACTGTGTTGAATTGGGAGTTGTATCTCAGGGAAAAAGTCTCGAGGAGGCTCAAAAGAACCTGAAAGAGGCTGTTGAATTGTATCTGGAAGATTCTCCTGAAGTCCAAAAGCAACTTCCTCAGAAGAACCCTCTCATTACCACTCTCGACATTCAATATGCCTAAACCTTTGTCAGGAAAGAAGGTAGTCAAAATTCTCTGCCATGATTTTGGTTTTTCTGTTGTCTCTCAAAAAGGTAGTCATATTAAACTTCAGAAGCTTGAGGATCATCATACCATTACGACTATTGTTCCCAACCACAAAGAACTTGCCATGGGAACTCTTTTTGGTGTCCTGAATTTGGCTCACATCGACAAAAAAGATTTTTTATTGAGAATGTTATAGTTTTCTTGTTACCGATGCTCAACAAACTCAAATCATTTTTCTCTGCCACCAATCCGATCCGACTCCTTTGGCATCGTCTCAAGGCATTTTTGGCTTGTGTGTTTTATCGATATCCGTCGAACCAGCTTGTTGTTATTGGCATCACGGGAACAAATGGGAAAACCACCACCGTGACGCTGACGGCAAAAATCCTTGAGAAGGCCGGCTATAAGGTCGGAATGGCTTCAACCGTGGGTTTCAAAATTGATCGGAAAGAATGGCAAAATACCACGCACAAGACCACGTTGGGACCTTTTCAAATCCAAAAGCTCCTCCGTGACATGGTGCGCACCGGATGCCGATATGCTGTCATTGAAACCAGCTCTCACGCGCTCTCTCAACATCGAATCGCGGGAATCAGCTACGATGTGGCCTGTATCACGAATGTGACTCCGGAGCACCTTGATTACCATCGTTCGATGAAAGCATATCGAATGGATAAAATGAAACTCTTCGAGAACCTCAGCAAGGGCACACGAAAAAAAGGTGTACCGAAAATCTCCATTCATAATGCTGATGACCGTGAGAATTTTGACGCATTTATGAAGTTCAAGGCTGATAAGAAGATTGCTTACGGCAGAGCGATCACCGAAGCCGCAGGAGTCGAGACACAGGTGCGAGCGGATGATATTCAGCTTCATGCCGAGTACACCGATCTGAATCTCATCTCTCCACAACAACAATTGAAGATTCGGAGCTATCTCCCGGGTGATTTTAACGTCGAAAATATTTTAGCTGCCACCGCGATCGCGTATTCCCAGGGAGTAGATCTGAAACATGTGAAGGCCGCGTGTCAGGACGTGCGATTGATTCCCGGCCGTCTGGAATCGATTAAGGAAGGCCAGGATTTTCAGGTCATTGTGGATTTTGCGATGACGGAGGATGGATACGAAAAACTGCTGAATTCCCTCAGAAAGCTTACTGAACATAATCTCTGGGTTGTCTTTGGTTGTTGCGGGGATCGGGACCGAAAAAAAAGACCTAAAATAGGTGAAATTTGTGGCAAACTGGCTGACAAGGTCGTGGTTTGTGATGATGAGCCCTATACCGAAGACCCAAAAAAAATCCGGGATATGATCCTGGAAGGTCTTGATAATACGCGTATGAAGAGGGATACGGATTATTTTGAAATTCCTGAAAGAGCGGAGGCAATTGAATTTGCCATTCGGCATGCCAAGCCAGGTGATACCATCGTTGTCCCCGGAATGGGAGATTTGGAGGGAAGAACTTTTGCCGAAGGGATCCGTCCCTGGAATGAACGGGAGGAAATCCGGAAGATCCTGAAAAAGCTCCAGGAGCAGGCCACTTCTACCGTGTAGCCTGAAATATCGGTAGTTTTCGAATGGTTTGCTCATTTTCTCTCGCTCTGCTAGAATGGTACTCTCCCTCAAAAGGAGATTGGTCTTATTTCCTTATTTATCTCATATGAATACTCGTCTTGATGGCGGTTGCGGAGGAGATTGCAGCTGCAATTGTGGATTAACCTTTGGTGGAGGAGGCGGTGGATGTGGGTCTTGTTAGTCTATCAAACTACCGATTCTTGATAAGAGCCGCAGTCATCGACTCTGAGGCGACCAAGTTTTCTTATTCTCAAGAATATTAGATCAGCTCAGACTCGAAGAGAAGCCGAAAGGGGCTCGTACTGTGAATCGAATCACTCCAGAACCATCCCAAATTGGGGTGGTTTTTTTTATAGGTGAAGACTACTCCCATTTTTATAATCTGAAGTTTCCTGAGCTGATAGAAAGTCTCCAGAAAATTGTTGATTCGAACTCTTAAGGCTGATAGTCTTTTTCCGCTGTGGAGCAGTAGCTCGGCCACCGATCTGCGGGGCTGTAGTACTGCAACCGTTCTCTTCGTCTCTCCGTTCCTTGTTCACGGAGCAGTAGCTCAGCTGGTTAGAGCGTCCGCCTGTCACGCGGAAGGTCGCGGGTTCGAGTCCCGTCTGTTCCGCCACTATTTCAAGGAAGGTCGTCCCGCTCAGCGGGATCTGTTCCGCCACTATTTCAAGAAAGGTCGTCCCGCTCAGCGGGATCTGTTCCGCCACTATTTCAAGGAAGGTCGTCCCGCTCAGCGGGATCTGTTCCGCCATTAAAAATGTTCTTCCTCAATTCTTCCTGCATTGCTACACTGAGTGAAGCTCTCGTTCTTGATCGTGAACACTACCACTCTTATCGCCGTGCTGACAGGACTTATTCTCTTTCTTTACGGAATAGAGAATTTTACGAAGGAAATCCAGTCTCTGGCTCGGGTTCGTTTTCGTGAAATGCTCGTAAAAGCGACCAGAAATCGGTTCTCAGGTACTCTTCTCGGAACTCTCATTACCGCGTTAATTCAGTCCAGTACCGCAACGACTGTCATTACGGTCGGGCTCGTGAGCGCCGGCCTGATTTCTTTTGGCCAAAGTCTGGGTGTCATCGTCGGAGCCAATATTGGGACCACGATCACCGCTCAGCTGGTTGCCTACAAACTGACGGCTTATGCTCCGGCCTTTATGATCATTGGATTTCTGATCAGTCTTCTGGGCAAATCCCTGAAGTATGTGGGAAAAGGGATTTTTTATTTTGGTCTGCTTTTCTTTGGTCTCGATCTCGTTTCTTCAGCTATTGTTCCCATCCAACAAGACCCCCGTATCCTGAGCTGGTTTGCCCAGCTTTCTAACCCTTTGATAGCTCTCTGCGCCGGTCTTCTTTTTACCGCCATTGTTCAGTCAAGCACCATGACAACCGGGATCGTTGTTATCCTCGCTGGATCGAATCTCATTACCTTGCCGCACGCCATATCCCTTCTCCTCGGAGCAAATATTGGTACGACCATTACGACTATCCTTGCTTCACTCCAACTTGGGCTTTACGCGAGACGCGCCGCGGTAGCGCATACGATCTTCAATTTGTTCGGAGCTATCATCCTTCTTCCTCTTATTGGGCCATTTTCATCTTATATTCAGGGATTGGGAGGATCATTACCTCAACAAGTGGCCAATGCTCATACTATTTTCAATGTCGCGGTGGCCATTGTTTTCCTTCTCTTTCTCCCTAAATTTGAACGGCTTGTGGTAACACTGGTTCCAGGACAGGAAGAAGAAATTCTTCTGGCACCTCAGTTTTTAACCAATCATCTACCCCAGCAGAATACAGCGGCCATAACACTCATCGAGAAAGAAATGATCCACAGCCTCGACACCACCATTCAGCTTTTTGACACCTCTCTTCACTATCTCCAATCCCCTGAGGAGCAGGTAATGAATAAGATCACAAAATTGGAATTCCTCAGTGACCTGCTCGATGAACGCATTGAATTTTCCTTATTGGAATTTTCCAGACGTGAATTGGACAAGAAACAGGCTCAACAGGTTGTACTTTTGGTTCGGATTTCGAATACGATTGAACAACTGGGAGATCTGGCGAAAGATATTGTTACGACACCGCGAAAGCTCAATCGATCTCAAATGGAATTATCCCCAGAATCTTATTCCGGCATTACTCATCTGTACGACCGACTGAGAGAATCCATGCAAACTCTTCGCGGCACATTTATGACTCTCAAAAAGAAAACTGGCAAGCCAGTCAAAATTCGTCCTTACGAGTCGCTTATCCGAAATGGCTACTCTCAGCACCTCGATGAATTGAAGACAAACAAGTCCTCTTCCGGCAGTATTTTTGTGGAAACTGTTTCGATTTTAGAATCCAGCTTTTCGAAGCTGAATGAACTGATGGGTCTGACCAGACAGTATCTCAGACTACAGGGAAGAAAATGAGCTTGTCTCACCGTTCTCCATAATTTTTATGATATGAACAGGACAATTCTGTTCAGCCCTTTTGTTATCCTCGAGGTCGTCCTCTAAAATCCGGCCCACGAAAAATTGCCCCTTCTCCAAAGCTCCTTCTATCATGGAGAGCCCGTCTTCCGTATCCAGTGTCCAGCTCTGTGGTGCTTCCAGCTCACAAGCACCGCAACTGATACATTTTTTTCGATGATGGGTCACGGTATAGGTCTTTTTTTTCATGACTCTATCGTTATTTTTGGCTGTTGTTCCGCGACACGCTTTTTTAGAATATACAGCTTATCATTTTTTCGAACCCTATCCTTAAGTGGAAAAGTTACAATCTGTTTTCGAGCGGCACTTTTTATCTGGCCCCTTTCATCCAGACGCAGTTCGGAAATACTGCCCCGAACAACTCCTGTGTTTGCTCCCGTAATGACGAACTCATCACCTTCTGAAATTTCCAATGCTTCCGTGAGAAGTTCAGCGACCTGTGATTTCGGATAGTACTTTTGAATTCTTCCAACAAAATGTTTTTCCTGTGTCGCTTTACTGCCATACGTGCCGCTCCATTCCCCAAGAGGTCTCCCCAGATAATAGCCATCACTCATGCCACGGTGATACACCGTACCTAGCTGTTGCCGCCAATCATTGATCTTCTCTTCGGTATACGTATTCTCTTCCAGAGAATCAAGTGCCTCACGGTAGCAGCGAATCACCCGATCAACGTAGTCCGGTGACCGTCCTCTCCCTTCAATTTTCAGAACTTTCACTCCGGTATCGATGAGCTGGTCCAGAAAATGAATGGTGCAAATATCCTTTGGACTCATCACATATTCATTATCGATCACCAATTCTTTTCCGGTTTCAAGATCAGTGACTTTATAGGCCTTCCTGCAGTTTTGTTTGCAGGCGCCACGGTTCGCGGATGAATTGTAGCTGTACAAACTCATTCCGCATCGTCCGCTGATAGCGACACACAAGGCTCCGTGGGCAAATATTTCAATTTCCATGAGATTTCCTTTTGGACCTCTGAGATCATTGACAACAATTTGTTCGTGGATGGCTTTGATCATTTGGAGATTCAACTCTCTGGCGAGAACAACCCGATCTGAGTACCGTGACCAAAACTTTACCGTTTCATAATTGGAAATCGAAAGCTGGGTTGAGATATGCGTCTCAATACCAATCGAATTCGCGTACATGATGGAAGCCATGTCTGCCAAAAAGACCCCATCCATTCCGTTCTCCCTGGCCGCGTCGATGATGCGTCTCATGAGTGTCATGTCATTCTCGTACAGCAGGGTGTTGACAACAACAAAACATCGAATGTTTGCTTTGCTACACCGCCGCCTGATCTCAGGAAGATCGTCTAGCTCAAAATTGAGTGCTGCCTTCGCGCGCATATTCAAATTTCCGATCCCGAAGTATACCGCATCACAGCCAGCGTTGATAGCGGCCTGGAGAGACTCGAAAGAACCGGCAGGGGCGAGAAGCTCGATGTCTGATGTCTTCATGTGGAAATGATTTACGGTGTTATTCTTACCACAGAACAGGGAATTGCTCAAGAGCAAGCCAACTTAAGCTACACTCCAAACATCAGGATGAGCTCAAGAACAACCAATGAACAGATACCCATCAGTACGTCATCGAACATAATGGCGAAACCACCCTTCCTCCGATCAAAATAAGAAGCCGGCCAGAGTTTGGCGATGTCAAAGAAACGAAACAAGAAGAAGGCGAGTACCCACTGCCACAATACTTGTGGAAGCAACAGCGTCGTGATCATCATCCCAACCACTTCGTCGATAACGATGAAGTAGGGGTCGTGGATTTTCTCTTTTTTTTCAATCTGGTCCGAAAGAAAAACTCCCAAAAGAAATACTACGACGATAAGTGTCACCTTGGTGGCAAGATCAAGCAGTGGCCAGAAAAGAAAAAGGCTTATTCCGCTCGCCAATGATCCCCAAGTCGCGGAAGCAGGTCTGATATAGCCCGCTCCAAAGAAGGAGGCTATGAGAAGAGAAACGAGCCGAGTTGTCCTGGTCAGAGTCTTCCTCAAAGCTGGTAGTGAAGAAATAGGGATCCCTTTTCATTCATTCGCTTGGCTGAACGAAGCTTCCAGGATTTGTGTTGATGAAGGGAATCTCCCGTAAGAAGATTTTGTCCTGTATCTATTATAAAAGGTTCAACGGTCAGAAATATATCGGTAAGTATTTTTTCACGAAGGCTCCAGTGATAGATTTCTGATCCGCCAAGGATGGTAATCGTTTTGTACCGGAGCAAGTCGCAGAGATTCATCAGCTCTTGCTTGGAATCATTGAACCAGTGAATCTGTGACGAATTCAGGAAGTCTAACTCAATGCCTTTGATCTGTTTTGAAAAAACGATGATAGGTTTTTCACTCGTCTTCACATGCTTCTCAAAAGTTTTTCTTCCCATGATCAGCACATCACTCTCTTCAATTTTCTTTTTCAAAAATTGCTTGTCCTCTGCACTGGAACATTCTGAAAAGTCTCCTGAGAAATCTGATATTTTCCCATTAGAAGATATTCCCGCAACAAGTTGGATCATTCGGCTCGACCGAGTGCTTGTTCTTTTCATTCAGATTGGGGATAATAGCTTCAGTACTATAGTCTTATTTTCTTCCAAATGAAAAATCGCTTTTTCTGGAATCGTCTCCCTTGGGTCCAACAGATTGCTGTTTGGGCACTTGATTTTTATGTTGCCTGGAATGTTCTCCCAAGAGGGTATCAAAAACTGATGAATCTCGAAAAAACTACCGGATTTTTTGTTGGCCTAGGTCTCCCCTCCTGGCTCGCTGCAATCGTCGGGGCTCTCGAAATCATTGCCCCTCTTCTGATGTTCATTCCTCAAACGGCTTACTATGCTGCCGTGACCTTGTTTGTCATCATGGTAAGTGCCGCATATTATAGCAACTGGGGTACTCTTCCCCTAACTCTTGCCGCTATCTCTCTTATTGTCGCCATTTTGACCCGTCCCGGATTCTTACGGAAAGCAGCCAAGATAACTAAAATCAAAGCTTAATTCCATACCTAAATAAAACTAAAGAAGTCGGAGCTAGAGCGCCCCGGCTTCTTGGATTTGTTCTCGAATACCAAGAGCAATGCTATCAATCGCAATATGCCCACTTTCTTCGAAACCCCTGATCCGGGTGACGAGGTGGATGAGACGATGATAGAAGGAATGAAGAACAGAAGTAATCATTTTTTTGTTTTAATTTTTAATTCTCACCAGTCTAGCAGATTTTTCTGAGCGAAGCAAGTTTACCCTTGTGCAAAACCCTGTTAGACTGGTGTTCCTTTACCCATTGCATCATGCAATTCCCTTCATTTAAGGCGCTTTCAGATCAGAATGGCAAGTCTTGGTCAGATGATGATCTTCGAAACACTTGGACTGTCATCTATTCCTACCCAAAGGATATGACTCCCGGTTGCACCATCGAAGCGCATGATTTTACGGAGAACCTGAAGGGATTCGAAAAACTGGGAGCCCTGGTTCTTGGGCTCAGTCCTGATGACGTGAAAAGTCATGAGAAATTTTGCAACAAGGATGGAATCACGTATCCGCTGCTTTCTGACCCGAATAAGGAGCTCCTGGAAAAATTAGACTGTTGGGTTGAAAAATCGATGTACGGGAAAAAGTATATGGGAGTGGAACGATCGACCTGGATCGTTGATCCTAAGGGGAAGATCGTGAAGGAATGGAGAAAGGTCAATGTACCCGGACATGTGAATGAAGTCTTATCCGCCCTGAAAGAACTCCAATGATTTTTAACCCCCTTCCTCACCATGTTGCTTTCATCATGGACGGAAACCGCCGCTGGGCAACACGGGTAGGCTTACCGAAACTGGAGGGGCACCGTCGTGGTCTGAATCGAACGAGAGAGATCATTGACGAGTGTTTGAAATTGGAAATCGCACACTGTACGGTCTGGGGTTTTTCAACGGAAAACTGGAATCGAGAAGAGACAGAGGTGAACTACCTCATGAATTTATTTGTAGAGTATCTCAAGAAGCACGTGATGGAACTGGACGAAAAAGGAGTACGCATTGTTCATCTCGGCAGAAAGGATCGGTTACCAGGGAAGGTTGTGGAACTCTTGAATGAGGCGGAAGAGCAGACTCGAGAGAACTCGAAGTTGGTGCTGAATCTTGCAATTGATTATGGAGGACGAGATGAAATTCTGCGAGCCGTGAAACGCGCAGGCAAGTCTGAACTGACAGAAGAGGAACTGAATTCCTTTTTGGATACATCGAATTCTCCGGATCCCGACCTGATCGTGCGTACTTCCGGCGAACTGAGATTAAGTGGCTTTATGCTCTGGCAGTGTCAGTATGCTGAGCTGTATTTTACCAACGCTTGCTTTCCTGAGTTTACCGTGGAGAAGTTTCACGAGGCATTAAGAGATTTTGAGCAAAGGAAAAGGAGCATTGGAAAATAATTTTTCGCGATGACCGAAGAGCGATTTGACATCTTGAATCCCGAGGGGAATGCGACCGGGCAATCGGCGCTGAAAAGCGAAGTACACCAAAAAGGTCTGTGGCACCACAGCGCTCATGTGTGGATCTACAATTCGCAAGGCAAGATTTTGGTTCAAAAGAGGGCAAAAACCAAAAAGCTTTTCCCCAATGTCTGGGATGTCTCTGTCGCGGGCCATGTCGTATCCGGTGAAACACCTCTGCTGGGAGCTGTCCGAGAGATGGAAGAAGAATTGGGCATCATCACAGGTGCCGAGCACCTGGATTTTAAGGGTATCTACAGGATTTCTCTTGAGGTGGATGAAGAACGCACTGAAAATGAGTTCTATTATATCTATTTTCACCACTTTGGTGGTGAGCTCTCCAGTCTGACATTACAAGAGGAAGAGGTGGCTGAGGTCGCGTGGAAGTCCGTGGAAGAATTGGAGCGAGAAGTGGTTGTGGAGAATCGATACTATCCGCACGGGAAGGAGTACTATGATTTTGTGCTCGAGGCGTTAAGGAAGCGATTGTTTTAAGCCATTTGTCTTGTAATACGACGGAATTTTCTTATACTAAGTTCTTGGATTTTATCTTTTTCAATTTCAATGGCACTCGATTTCAAATCTATAGCGGGAAAGGCAGGTCTTGATGATGTGCAGGCTGAACATTTCGTAGAAGGTTGTGAGGGCAGGGAAAATAGCCCCCTCATTTTACCTCGCAATACTCAAGGGACTGATCTCTATACTCCGCTGCAGACAGAAATGGAGAGAACTCTTTTTGCTTACATCCAGGAGCATGGGGTAGGTCAACTATCGCTCCCTGTCTTTTTGATGCTCATTGAGAAATTGAGCACTCCTTCTTATCGAAAATCTCATCCCAGATTTGATATCATCCGGACACTGGCTTCCTACCGGCCTGGCCCATTACAAGTTCAGGTTTGCAGTAAAGAGGGTGTTGAAGCCATGAAACTCATTTCGGATGAGAAAGATCATTTGAGAAGATTTTTTGCCATTATCGCAGAGCCGCATGTGAGTGTTCACCAAAATCCCAATGAAAACGCCAGCTTTATAGCCATATCACTTCCTGATCAATCGCTTCCCATCGTCTTCACTGCCAAACAAATTCCAACTGGCCAGGAACAAGGGCCTGGAATGGAAACTGGAACGGTCATCTTCGGATCTCAAGCTGAAGAAATGAGAAATCTTGCACTTAGATATCATGATATCAATGTGACTGCAGGAAGAACCAGGACATATATTCAAAGACTTCTTGGATTAACACCATGACCAATCAAGCTATGAAATCCTCCCCCGTCCAAATCGGCTCAGTCACCATCGGCGGTGACTCACCCATCATCATCCAGTCGATGACGAATACGCAAACGGATGATATCCAGGCTACCGTTGAACAGTTTAAAGAACTCGCTGACGCGGGGTCTGAACTTGTAAGGGTCACTGTAAATACACCAGATGCTGCTAAGGCGATTCACGCTATTCGCCAGCAGTTGAACGACGAAGGTTATGCCGACATCCCTCTCATTGGGGATTTTCACTATAACGGACATCTGCTCCTGGACCGATTTCCGGAATGCGCCAAAGCGCTGGACAAGTACCGGATCAATCCGGGCAATACCGGAACAGGAGATTTGCGCGCTGAACATTTTTCACAGATCGTGAAGATCGCAATCGCAAACGATAAGCCCGTGCGCATCGGGGTGAACTGGGGCTCACTGGATCAGGATCTTTTTACCGAACTCATGGATGAAAACGCGAAGAGGGAAGCTCCCCTCAGTGATAAGGAAGTGATCATTGAAGCGATGGTTCAGAGTGCATTGAACTCCGCGAAAGCGGCTGAGAAATTGGGCATGGCTTCAAACAAAATTGTACTCAGTGTGAAAATGTCGGAGGTCCAGGACATGGTGAAAGCTTACGAAAAACTATACGCAGAACTTGAAAAAATTGGGAAGCCTTATCCCCTGCATCTGGGATTAACGGAAGCGGGCTCGGGGATGAAAGGCGCTATCGCCAGCTCGGCTGCTCTGGGAATTTTGTTGCAACAAGGAATAGGAGATACCGTTCGGATTTCCCTTACCCCTTCTCCAACCGGGAAACGCTCTGAAGAAGTGGAGGCCTGCAAGCTATTGCTCCAAACCATGGGTATGCGATCCTTCAAGCCCCTGGTCACAAGCTGTCCGGGCTGCGGACGTACCGGGAATAATTTGTATCAGGAAATGGCAGAGGAAGTGGGGAAGCATATTGATGCCATGATGCCCGTCTGGAAGGATAAATATCCGGGTGTGAAGGAGATGAAGGTGGCGGTGATGGGATGCGTTGTGAATGGCCCGGGTGAATCACAACACGCGGACATTGGAATCAGTCTTCCCGGAAAAACGGAAACTCCCGTGGCGGTCGTTTATAAAAATGGGAAGATGTTTCAACAACTGAAGGATGTGGACATCATTACAACCTTCAAACAGATGCTGGATGATTTTGTGGCTGAAAAGTACGGTAATTAAAAGTCGCCGAAAAAAAGCATTGTTTTTTCGAGCTGGAGCAATCTCGCAGCAGGTAGTTTTGAGCTCTTCAAATTTGAATTCTGAAGCTCTGAAATGACTGCACTCTTCTCTTTTCCTTTGACGATGAAAAATATTTCTTCAGAACTCTCCAGAGCCGGGTACGTCAGAGTCAGGCGATCCTTCACGTCAAACTCTTCTGTTGTCGTATGAGCAACCCATCGCTTAGACTCCTGAAGCGGGGGTGAATCTGGAAAGAGCGAAGCGGTGTGCCCATCCATTCCCAACCCTAAGAGAACGAGATCGAAGAATGTTGGATCTGTCTTGTCCAGTCCCCTCTCATAAACATCCAGTGCTTCGTTTCGATCCAAACCGGTATCGAAGTACTGCCATTTTTTTGGCTGGGCTGAAAGTTTCTTAATAAATGTCTCCTCAATAAGTCGCTTATTGGATTGTTTATCTGTTTTTGGAACCATCCTTTCGTCTACCTCGTAGAGCTCAATCCTGGACCAATCAATATCCGACATACTACTCAATCGGTCATATAATGGGCCGGGTGTTGAACCCCCACTCAGAGCCATTCGAAATACCTTACCTTCTCGATTGGCTTTGAGTAGTCTTGCCCTTACTGAACTTGCTACCGACTCGTAAAACACCCTCTCTGAATCGTATGTCATGGAATGAATCATTTTTTTTGGAGAGGAACATCATGCCAATGGTGTCCATCACGCTTGGTTAATGCGTCTTGCTGTGATGGCCCATCTGAATAATCTTCGTAGAGATGGAGTTTTACTTTTTTACTTTCGCTGCATCTCAGTATTTTGTCAGTGAATTTCCAGGTCGCAATGATTTCCTCAAAAGTGAGAAAATTACTCTGGTCACTTTGAAACACATCAAGAAGGAGCCTCCCATGCTCTGGCAGGCAGTCATCGCCAAAGCAAGCGATGGATTTCGATGTTGTTAGATCGGTATATTCACTGCTGGCACCACCAGTCTTGGTGTACAGTTTCACGTGAATTTTTTGGTCCGGTTGGAGTTCAATGATGAGTTTATTGTTCTGAATCAGATTGTTCTTTTCCTGAAAAGCGTGTTTTTTAAATTCCACCACGACATAGGTGTGTTTCTTCTTCAGCATTTTTCCGGTCCTAATATAAATGGGAACCTTGTACCAGTCCTGACGATCAATGAAGAGTCTGATTGCGGCAAAAGTCGGAGTCCAGGAAGCCTTCTTCACCCCCTCAATATTTTTGTAACTTTCATGCTGACCGATCACCATGCCCTTCTCATATCCTCGATATTTCAAGGCTGATAGTACGGCAAATTTTTCCCGATGAATACTTTCGGATTTTTGTTCAACAGGCAATTCCATAGTAAGAAGCGAGAGCATTTGCAACAAATGAGATTGAATCATGTCCTTAATAATCCCCACCTGGTCAAAATAGCTGATTCGATTGGCAACACTTAAATCTTCTGAGGCTGTAATCTGAATATTTGAAATCAGATTCCCATTGAGCAGAGTATTGAGAATGCTGTTTGCGTAACGAAGTACCAGAATACTCTGCACGGCATCCTTTCCCAGATAATGATCAAGCAAAAAGATTTTGTCCGAAGAAAAATCCATTGAGACATGGTGGAATATTTCTCGCGCGCTTGCTTCATCGTGTCCAAACGGCTTTTCAATGATAAGTCTGAGATCTTCACCAATTTTAGGTCTGATACGGGCAAGATTTTTTGAAATTTTTGTGAACACCTGTGGTGGAACTGCGAGATAAGTCAGATGAGTCAGTTTTCTTCCCTTTGTTTTCAACAGGATTTTCGATGCAAATTCATTGTAGGAACCGGGTTTATCGTACTGTCCGGAAAAATAGAACATGTGCCTGATGAGTTCATCAAGGATTTTTTGGTTCATGGGAAGCGTACTCTTGCCCTTTACGCTCTTCTCAACCATTTTTCTAAAAGCTTCATCGCTCATTGGAGTTCTCGAGTACCCAAAAATGACATACTCTTTTGGAAGTCTTCTCTGAGCTGCCAGATCATAGAGTGCCGGGAAGATCTTCACCTTAGCAAGATCTCCTGATGCACCAAAGATGCTGAAGACAAATGGTTTTTCGATGCGGTAGAGATTCATTAGGAATGAAAAATGGAAAATGGAAAATTCAAAATGGAAAAAAAACTAAATCCAGTCGGTGTGAAAAGTGCCTTTTTTATCAGTGCGTTCGTAGCTGTGAGCTCCGAAGTAATCCCGAAGGCCCTGAATGAGATTGGCAGGAAGTCGTTCCGTCGTCATGGCGTCAATATATTGTAAGGCTGAAGTGAGTCCCGGAGTTGGGATACCGGACTGAATGGAAATGGAGACGATCGCTCTCCAATCAGGCAATGCTGAGTTGATCGAGTTTTGGATCTCTTTAAGCTCAAGTAAGAAGGGGTTTTCTTTTTCAGAGCTCTTGTAGGCTTCGGTCAGAAACTGAAGAATTTTTGCTCTAATAATACACCCACCCTGCCAGATCCGGGCAATCTCAGATAAATTGATTGCCCAGGAGTTCTCTTCAGCAGCTTTTTTGATTAATTCAAACCCCTGTGTGTAGGCACTGAGCATTCCCCCATAGAGTCCGGATTCCAGTTGTCGAGAAAATTCTTCCAATGAAACGTTGGTTTTGAAGTTTGATTTTTGAAAATGTTTTGAAAGAACAGATCGTAAATTTTTTTCACTCGAGTTGATTCTGGCAAAGACTGACTCCGTGATCGTTGAAAGGCTCACACCACGATCCAGAGCATCTCTACCTGTCCACTTTCCCGTCCCTTTTTGTCCTGCTTTATCGAGAATCACATCGATCAGATACCCATCACCTTCGTCATCTTTCCTGCGAAGAACAGGGACTGCGATTTCGAAAAGGTAGGATTCGAGTTTTCCTTTTCCATACCTGTCAAAAATGTCAGCAACCTGATCGGGGCTTAAACCATAGGCTTTTTTCAAGAGATCATACGCTTCAGCGATCATCTGCATGACGGCATACTCGATACCGTTATGAACCATTTTAACGTAATGACCTGCTCCATCCTCACCGATATGACTGACGCAAGGAGCGCCTGAAAAATCCTTCGCCGCAATTGACTCCCACACCGGCTTCATCAGCTCCCAGCACTCAACTGATCCTCCGGGCATGAGGCTTGGGCCATGAAGAGCACCTTCTTCTCCACCCGATACTCCACATCCCATGAAATGAATGCCGTGAGCCTGAAGTTCCGTGCTTCGCCGTATCGTATCGTGGTAGTGGGAATTACCACAGTCGATCACAGTGTCATTTTTTTCGAGCAAAGGAATAAGTTGCTGAATCACTTCGTCTACCGGGTCACCTGCTTTGACCATGATGATGATTTTTCGAGGAGAACTGAGAGAAGTGACAAATTGTTCAATGTTCTCTTTCCCGGACAAGTGGTCATTTCCAAATTCCTCAATGTACCGCGTCATTTTTTCGACGGTACGATTGAACACCAGTGTTGTGAATCCTTTTCCCGAGATATTTCGGGCTAAGTTTGCCCCCATGACGGCCAGCCCGATAAGTCCAATATCTGATTTTTCCATGGAGCCTATTAAAGAATCTGATCTATTTGAGCTCGTTTTCCGTAAGCCTTGAGATTGATGCAGGCATTTGATCCGGCCTTTTTGAAAACCAGATAAGCCTCCTCGATCAATGTAGCAGCCTCTTCCCAGTTATTCACACAACGGATATTATTCATATCTTCTTTATTGAGAAGTCCTTGTTTCAGGGGATTATCATGAATCCATTTCAGCAGACCATGCCACATCTCACCCATAAGAATGATGGGAATTTTACAGGTGTGTTTGACTTGTGTGAGCTGCCAGGAATAGAAGAATTCGAGGCAGGTCCCCACTCCGCCCGGAGCGACGACAACGACGTTTGAGAGCAGCATGAAAGCATCCAGCCGTTTTGAAAACACATCGAATTCTCGTTTGATATCGAGAAACTTATTATCATACTGTTCTCTTGGAAGCCTGATATTCAGCCCGAAGGAATGAACTCCTGAATGTTCCTTTCTCCCTACTTTATGCCCCCTATTTGCTGCTTCCATCAGGCCTGGCCCACCCCCCGTCACCACATCGATATCCAGCTCAGCCAATCGGTGCGCTAAGAGATAGACATTTTTGTAGTCTGCGTCACCGTCCTGAAGTCTTGCGGAGCCAAATATCGCCACGCGGAAGTGATCTGGGTCCACATCGTCCGGAATGCCGTCATGATTTTTATCAACCATGGGAATGAAGAGAAGGAGTGAGAAGTATGTTCCTTGCCCAGTACTTTTTCCAGCACTTGGACTACAGGTATTATCTTCTTATTATACCGTAAAAGAGCTACTTTCTAAAGCTCCACATCTTGTTTTTGGATCAGGACACCATCATCGATTTGATCCTCTTCTCAATCTCATCCTCCCCCAGGCCCGCTTCGATATACAGCTCTTCAGCCTTTCCAGAAAGCTGATACTCCGTCACTCCCATGTGTTCGAGCTGAACCTGAAGCTGATTTTTTCCTACAAGTGCGGCAATGGTCCTGCCGTAACCGGAGTTCAGATTATGGTCTTCGATGGTCAAACCCTTCCCTGTTTTTTTGAGAGAGGCTAAAACGAGCTCTTTATCAACATGGCTCATACTGTTCATGCAGATGACTTCGATACTGGTCTTATCTTTGAGCTTGTCCCGAACATTGAGCGCCATATGGAGCATGGGTCCGGAGGCAAGGATGGTGAGATCCGTCCCCTCTCGGATCAGGTCGTATTTTCCTGAGCTGAACTGATAGTTCGCGTCGTAAAACACCGAACCATCTTCTTTCGTGATGATCGGAATTTTGGAGCGCCCCATCCGAACATAAAAATTCCCATATTCTTTCGCAATGTATCGAATCATGTGATCACAGAGGTTGGGATCTGATGGTTCGAGAATAGTGGTATTGAAGAAACCTAAAAATGAACTCATGTCATCGATTGCCTGATGAGTCGGTCCGTCTTCGCCAACAGAGAGTCCACAGTGTGTGGCCACCATTTTGACATTCGTCCGATTGATATCGTTTACCCGAGCCTGATCTTTGGCACGACTGGTCATGAAAGCTCCGAAGGTGGAACAAAAAGGTACAAATCCAGCCAGACTAAATCCTCCTGAACAGCTCACCATGTGCTGCTCGGCGATTCCAACTTCGAGTACGCGGTCCGGATAAGATTTTGCCATGATGTCGGTTTTTACGGATCCTCCGAGATCAGCTGTCAGAGCAAGAATTTGAGGATTCTTATCCGCTAAATCTTTAAGTGCATTCCCGTAGGCTGATCTGCAATCCGTAAGTGTGGAAGGATCGGTAATAGCAGGGTTCCCAGGATTGATTTGAATTGGATTTTTTTCAAAAGCATAGGGTTCTTCAGGTTCCCATTTCACCTGCTTTGAGACGAACTGATCTATCATCTGCCGCTCTTCTTCAGTGATTTCCAGTTGAGATAAGGCTCTATCGGCGTCCTCTGGTTTCGGCGCGTTCCCGTGCCAGGTCGACTCGTGATTTCGGCCGGTCTCTTCCATAAAGTCAACGCCCTTCCCCATGATAGTCCTTCCGATGATCATGACCGGTGCGTTTTGGCTCTGTGTCGCTTCGTGGATGGCTGTCCACATCTGCTGGTAATCGTGCCCGTCCACGTCGATGATCTTCCAGTGACCGGATTTGAAAATGGAAGGCAAATCGATGGGCATGATTTTCTCCAGACTTCCGGAGAGTTGAACGGCGTTGTAGTCGACGAAAGCAATAAGATTGTTCAGCTGGTATTTATTCGCATAGTGCATCATCTCATAGACCTGGCCTTCCTGAGCTTCACCGTCTCCCATAATGAGGAATATTTTTTCGTCTATTCCTTTCAGTTTTTCTGCGTGTGCGAAAGCCGAGGCAACCGAAGTCCCAATACCGAGTGGGCCTGTCCCATAATGAACTCCCGGAACATGGCGTGTAATGTGCCCTTCGTAGATGGACCCGACCTGGCGAAAAGTATCGATCACGTCTTGCTTGGGAATATATCCCAGCTCAGACAGCACCGAGTAGACTCCTGGGGAGATATGACCGTTGGAAACCACTACTTTCTGCCCTGTTTGGGAAATGATGAAACTGTAGAGGAGACTCAGGTAATCGAGAGTAGAGAGCGATCCTCCAGGGTGACCGGACTGAGATTGCTTCAGCATAGCTATAGTCGTGTGACGACAGGATGTACTGAAGGTTTTGAGAAAGCCGAGCTGGTCATCATTGAGCTGATCTCCGAGGTTGGGAATGGTCATGAAAAGAAAATGTGTGAAGGAGAAAAAGAAAAAATTTTATGTGATGAAAAATAGTGGATAAGCGTTTCGGATGTTAACTTACTCCAGAATCTTTCGTGTTTCCAATTTTTAGCTTTTTTCGCCGGAATGATCCCAGGCCAGCTCAAATAGTTTTTTGAGAATTTTAGCAATTTTCTGGTGAACAATTTTCACTCCCAGGGTTTCGTTCTCTTCACTCGTATAGAGAATGATCCTGTCTCCGATGAGATTGAGCTCTCCAAACTCAGGACAACGAGACGGTTCAATTAATCTGGTCTCTCGAAGAGAATCTTTGTCTCGCTTTTGGTAGGCCCTTCCCTCTCGGGTGTCAGCCTGAATACTAAGCACCTTCATTCCCTTTTTTACGCGGTTTTTGATGTAGCTTTCCCACTCTCCCGCCACGAGCAGAGCGTGGTATCCGCTCAGACCGATACAGTACTGAACCTTCTCCGGCATATTGAGGTTTTCATCGATAAGGGATTTCACCGCCTCTTTTCCCTCGTAATAGCTTATTACTCCTTTCACGTCGATAATTTCACGAGTGGATTTTTCTCGCTGCTGCTTCAATTCCTCAATCTTCTTCCAAGCCCTTTCCGCGAATCGTTTTTCTTCTTCCAGCTGAAGCTCAAGGAGATTTTTGATCACCTCCGGATCGCAGGCCTGATAATAGCCCACGTTGTTTTTTTTAAAGGACTCTACCAGCCCTTTCTGTACCATCCCCTCAAGCGCTCCATAGACGGTCACCCGTTTAATCCGGGCCCTCTTCGCCAGCATGCTGGCAATAGAAGGGCCGATCTCGAGGAGCATCTGGTAGATTTTCCCCTGTGTCACGGAACAATTGAGTCTCTCGAAAATTTCGTTCATGCTGTCTGTTATTTGACAACACTACTGTATTGTATCTTTTTCTGTATTTCCAGAGCTTTTTAACTCCTTCATCAATTATTGACTGTCATTTTTTGAAGCCATGAATTAGCGTCTGGACATCTTATTTCTTATTCTTGTGATATGACGGAATCGATCTACATAGACCTCCCGGCGGGGGAACTTCAAAAGCGCAATCTCCTCCTGAAAAGAGATCGGGAAGCCGGTCACAGTGAAGATATGTTTAAGGAGAAATTGGTTCCAACCCTCAAGGAAGACAGCCGAATCCGAGCCGTCACGATTTGCTTCACTGATCTGGAAGGCAAGCTCCACCTTTTGGACTATAATAAGGATTTCTTTCTGGACTCACTCGACAACCTGACCTTCGATGGCTCATCTATTAAAGGGTTCACGGAACTGAATCAATCAGATCTTCGTCTGTTTCCCGACTGGACCAGCTTCAGATGGCTTCCCGCAAGTGTCTTCGGCCCTGGAAAAGTGTTGGTTTTCGGTCGAATCGCGAATCAGGATGGCTCTGATTTCGAGGGTGATATGCGAACGATGCTCGGGAAACAACTGAAAGAAATGAGAAAAGATAACAACACGCGAGTCTTCGTTGCTCCGGAAATTGAGGGGTTTCTTTTGGAGGGTGTTGATGCGGAACAGCATTTTTCTGAGGCTAAACCCTTTCAACTCGCCACCATCTCCGGATACTACAGCTCACTCCCCCAAGATGACTTAAGGCTTTTTATTGATACCTTTGCCCAGGTCCAGCTCATGCTGGGTTTTGAAAATGAAAAGGATCATCCGGAAGTCGCCCCTTCCCAATTTGAGTTGAACTTTAAGTATACGGATGCGATCGACACCGGAGATAATATTCTTCTCTATAAGCTTGCTGCCCGACAAGTGGCCAAATCGATGGGATTCACGGCCAGCTTCCTTCCCAAACCCATCGCCGGGATCAATGGTAGTGGAATGCATACCAATATCTCAATCTGTCAGGATGGAAAAAACGTTTTTTATGATGGATCCGACAAGGATAATCTCTCCCAGATGGGCCGTCAGTTCGCCTCCGGCATTCTTCATTATGGAAAAGAACTCTGTCTGATCATGAATTCCAGTGTGAATGCCTACCGACGCTTGGATCCGAACTTTGAAGCACCAAATGAGATCAAAATGTCTGATAAGGATCGAGGATCTATGGTTCGCATTCCAGTGGGTAATGAACGATCAGCTCGGATCGAAGTCAGGACCGTTGCCCCAGACTCAAACCCCTATCTCATGATGGTAGCCCTCATTAAGGCGGGTCTCGAGGGCATTGAAAAGCGAATGACTCCTCCTGCTGGAGAAGTGGAGATCCTTCCGAGCAGTATTCATGAAGCCCTCGTGTGTTTTGAAAAAGGTGAATTTGTCAAATCAGCTCTTGGAGAAAACAATCATCGAAAGTACGCGGAACTGAAGCAAGACGTGGCTAATCGATCCGCTCGGGAACATGGAACCTTCGTAAAAACCGGTGAGGTCATTTATCACCACGAAGTAACGAATCAGTATTTGTGGTCTCAATTTTAGGCTTCGATCAAAATCCCCGAATCAGATTTTCAGTTTTGATTTTTTTCTCAGGCGGTATATTCTTTTTAAGTATCCTTAATATCAATCCATGTCTGAAGTAGTCTTTACTGACGATAATTTCCAGGAAACCGTTATTGAGGCCTCGAAAAGCAAGCCTGTTTTAGTTGATTTTTTTGCTACCTGGTGCGGCCCCTGCAAATCGCAAGAACCGATCGTGGAAGAGGTCTCCAAAGAAATGGGGGATACCGCTGTAGTCGGAAAAATCGATGTTGATGAGCATCCTGAACATGCCCAAAAGTTTGGTGTCATGGGAATCCCCTCCCTCAAAGTCTTCCGAAATGGTGAAGTGGTCGAAGAGTTTACGGGACTTCAGCAGAAACAAACCCTGGTTGACGCGTTAAACCAGCACCTCTCTTAGGATCATTTTCATCTTGCTCCGGTAAACCCTATCTTCTCCTGAGATAGGGTTTTTTATTCTTTTTCCTGTTTTATTTTCGGATCCTTGTGATTGTGAAAATCAAGAAGAACTTCACCAAACTCCAGCTCATAGATGTAGAGGAGGGTTGAAATAAACACTATTACCAGGGGGCCAATGATCAGTCCACTCACCCCAAAAGCAAAAAACCCTCCCAGAACCGCCAGGAAAAGTATGAGCGGATGGATTTTTACGCCCTGTTTGAGCAGGAATGGTCTGAGAAGGTTATCCACGCTAGAAACGAGGAGGGATCCCCAGATGACAATAAAGAGTGCGGATCCCCATTCACCAATAATCAGGTAAATGATGGCGATAGATCCCCAGATGATGCCTGCTCCCACAAAGGGAATGAAGGCCGTCAGCATGCTGACAATACCCCAAATCAGAGGGGAAGGAACTGAGATAATGGCAAAACCTATAGCGGACATGCTTCCCTGAATAAAGGCGAGCAGCAGGCTCACCACTATCCACGCGTAACAAAGGCTGCTAAAGCGTTTGCTAATCTGTCGTTCGTGAAGAGCGTTGATGGGCAGGAGTTTGAATGCGTACTTCTTAAATCGGTTCCCATCCATTAGGAGGAAGAAAAATGAGATAAAAAAGATCAACAAACCCACCAGTCCCCTCGCCGCGCCATCGAAACCAACCCGAATGATGCTGATAATATAGGAGGATATCTCTTGAATAAGCGGAGGAATATTTTCTAAAAGCTGCCCGAGGACCGCCGTTATTGAGGTGTCTACGAAAGGGATCTGCTGAACAAAAGTGTCCAAACTGTGAATGGTCTCCTGGACGAGTCCTTCCAATTGCTCCTGATCCGTTAAAAATGTCATGCTTTGGATATCGATAGACCTTGTAAATAGCCTGGCAATATTGACCACTTCACCTACCGCCAGGTAGATCACGAAGGAGACAAATGCGGCAATGATTGCTATCAGCATGAGCGAGGTCAGGAGAGAGCTCCAGATTTCACTTTTTGTTTTTTGAAGCAGCCAGTTGTAGACCGGATAAAACACCACCGCGAAGAGAATCGCCAAAAGCAAAGGGATAAAAACCCCACTAAATACCAGGTACCCGAGATAGAGGGCTATGAGACTGAAGATCAGGAGGATAATACCCGCGAAGAGATGAGATTTTTTTTCTGAAAAGGCCATAGTGTTGATATTAAACGCTCGTTATTGTGAGTACGGTTTTTAGTATACTCGTTTTAAGCGACAGATAAAGAAACCTTCCACCTGGTCGTCGGGGAAAACCCGAATCGCTTTTTTGAGTCCTGAATGGAGTCGTTTTCCCTGCCATTCCTGAAGGATGGGAAGCGTGTTGGGAGACCACGTCATGGTTTCAATTTCCATCTCCTGATGTTTTTTGAGGACCGAATCGATCACCATCTCATTTTCTTCAGGAGAAAAAGTGCAGGTACTGTAGACGAGGATCCCTCCCTGTTTCAGGCACTGAATTGCCGCCGCCAACAGACGTTTCTGCGTTTTCGCCATCCCCTTGACCTTGTGCCGGGACCAAAAGTGAATGGACTTGGGATACCGGGGATCAAATCTGGATTCACTACTACAGGGTGCGTCTAACAGAATGCGGTCAAAGGTAGAGGGATAAAATTTTGGGTAGTTCTGGCCGGGGTAGTTTTTGACCTCAACGAAATCATCCACCTTTTGGTGCTTCAGGTTTGATATCAGTCGAAACAATCGGGTTCTATTATTATCATTTGCCATAAGCTCTCCTTGTCGTTTCATCGCGATGGCTATTTGAGTGGTCTTCGAGCCGGGCGCAGCACAGAGGTCGAGAATCTTTTCTCCCGGCTGGGGATCCAGCGCTTTGACGGCTAACTGTGACGCGATGGATTGGATGTAAAACCATCCGTTTCGGTATTCCTCTAAATCAGTCAGGAGCTTTCGATCTGTGTTTGTCACCAACAAAGCTTCTGGAAGAAGAAGGATTGGCTGTGATTCAATTTTTAACTGCTTGAGTCGTTGCTGAAATTTCTTCACGGATACGAGAAGAGTATTGATTCGGACAACGGGTGGGCGTTGGTGAAAACTGGTGAGGATGTGTTCCGATTGCTCTGGAAACTGAATCCGAAGCCGTTCGACAAAATCAGCGGGAAGTCCGCCAATCTCATCTCTTTTCCCCGATTTCCTCGGGGTATGTTTCTTCTTCATGACCAAGACTAAAATGTTCTCAGCATACTGACCACTACTCCCTGGATCTCCCAGGGCTGATCAGGATAGATGTCCTGGTGAAAAGCACTTTCAGCCTTGAGATACATGACTCCTTTTTTAGCGTCTTTCTGAAGTCTTTTGACCGTGGTTTCCCCTTCTACAGAAGCAATAACCATGTCCCCCACCTTTGCTTTTTGTCCCGGATCAACCAGAATCGTGTCTCCTTCTTCCAGTCCAGCGTCCGTCATACTGGTCCCTCTGACCCGAAGAGCGAAGGAACGATGAGGAGACTGAACCATTCCCTCTGGAACGGTAATCCTTTCTTCCACTTCCTGAGTATCATTTGGAAGACCTGCCTGAACAGATCCCAGAAGAGGTATGCTCACAAAGCTGGGGAGTTGAGCAGAGGGAAAACGGTATCCTCTATTTTTGAGCAACTCGAGGCATCCTTTCTTTGCCAGCTGTTTGACGTACTGGGACACACTGTTGATCGAACTAAATTTGAAAGCGGACTGAATCTCCCGATAGGTGGGATAACCGCCATGTTTTTGCTGGAAGGATTTCATCCAGGTCATGACTTTACTTTCTTTGTTCGTAAGTGGTTTTTTTACCATATGTAAATAATTATATTGACGAGTAATGAGCGAACGACTAGATTGTATATGAACATTTGTAATTGGACAAGTTTTTTTCTTTTCAGCTTTTAATTTTCTCCTATGCTCCCTTTCATTCATTCGTTCATTATCCTTCTGGCCATTGGAGCGCTTTTCGTCCTGACAGATCCAAGACGTCATTTTTAAAAAATTTTCAGAATTTCTTTTAATCTTGACTCACTCTCGTTTCATGGGGCACTATTGATCATCCACGTCCTTGACTCATTGATCATGCTCATGAAAAAAATGTTTCCACTTTTAGCTCTTAGCATTATCGTCCTCACGGGATGCAGCTCCTCCGGGACAGAAGAGCAAAATCCTGATGATCTAGTTGATAAAAACCTGGATCAGATCATGGCGGTCAAAACCCCTTTTGCTCTGACAAAATCCGATACCCCACTCCTCAATACTCCCGAATGGGATCAGATTTTTGGTGGTGACTCAGGGTCTGAACCCAAATATGATCAATATGGTGAAATCGATGAACTCGTCTTTGTGGCAGCTCCAGGAACTGAACTCTCTCTTCAGCGCCAAGTGAGGAAAAACACCCGAATCGGAACTGATACGATCTACTACAAGGTCACCACTCCGGTCTATAAAGGAGATGAAGAGCTCTGGGTTGATGGACGATTTTTGAATTTGACTGAGGTACGTCCTCAGATGCCCGACGCATCAGTGAACAATGCCCATGTCATCAGCCGATTGCGCAGCTACGAAAGCCTTCCCTTTACCTGGCATGGCTCCAGTGCCGATGGAGCTCCTGAACTCCTCGAATATTACCCTCCCGCCGAGGAGATTTCTCTCCGCACCAAGAATGATTGGATCCTTAAGGGTTTTGATAGCCTGGGAATGATCTACCGGGCCAGTGAAGGTCAGACGCCTTTGGATTATAAGTCACTCGCCCGCTTTGGTGAGTCAGTTTTTGCTGATTTAAGTCAGGATCCTTCTTCGCTTCCTTCAACTGATCCAACCCCCGACCCCGAAGCCGTCAAGAGTCCAGAGTCGAGTGACAAGAGTCCTTCAACTCTTAATCCTGAACCATCAACCGCTGATGAAGGGAAACCATCTGAAGAGAGCACAGGAGAGACAGCTCCAACAAATAATGATCCTTCCTCTACTGAAGCAAAGCCGGCTGAAAAACCCGCCGAAAGCCCCTCAACTCTTAACCCTAAACCCTCAACTGAAAACGGTGGCGACCCCATCCTTGTGAAAGCACAGCGACTCATGAAGCTCATCAAACCCCTGGATATTATTCAGATGGGCGATCGGGTCTGGATCGTTCTCGATAAAGGCGAAGTTGTCGAAAGTCGCTACCGCAGCAAGTTTGATGGGAGTGTTCAGATAAGTTCCCTGCTCGACGCGGTTTACGGACTACTGTCCAAAGGTGTTTTTGTGAAAGACCCTTTTGAAGAGCTGGAAAACAAGCAGGCTAAGAAATTCTTCATTCGCCGATGGGCCAACACCGATGAACTGCTTTCAGAATTGCTCATGGAAGCGATCAAAAATGGGGAGGAAGTGACGTCGTTTTCGACGACAACAGAGACGGTGGTGGAAGAGAAGTAGTTCACCACTCCACGTTGAAGGCTTTGGCTTTGGCTTTGAGGGGATTTTTTTTGGGGAGCATTTTTGATTACGCTGCTCTTGATGCCATTTCCATCACATCCAATCCCTCTTTCTCCCAGGAAAGACATTGCTCGTATGTATGGGAAACCACCATGAATTTTAGTCCGTTACTCGCCTCCTTCCACTCCTTCGGCAGGAGCGTATAAAAATGGCCCTGGTTCATCTTCCGCGTTCCCTTCGGATCGTATGCTTTGTACAGCTCCCAGGTGCTGCCCTGCGTTTGAGTGAGATATGCTTTTGCGTCCTTGTCTTTGAACCACTCCTCCAGCTGCGAGCAGTCTTCATAGGTGGCATTCATATGGGCGAAACTCAGCCCCTCCATGACCTCCTCCTTCCACGCCTTCGGCAGCAGGGTATAAAACTGGCCCTGGTGCATCTTCCGCGTTCCCTTCGGATCGTAGGCTTTGTACAGCTCCCAGGTGCTGCCCTGCGTTTGAGTGAGATATGCTTTTGCGTCCTTGTCTTTGAACCACTCCTCCAGCTGCGAGCAGTCTTCATAGGTG
>JAUYGZ010000030.1 GCA_030690415.1 bacterium | reverse complement strand
TGGTGTTGATTACAAAATTGTTTAACTCAGATTTAGCGGATAGAATTGATCGATTTATGATGGGGAAAGGCCGGTATTACCAAAGCGTATATTTCTGTTTTTGGGGGATTTTATCGTAGAGAAGTAACCGATATGAGTAGTCTCACCCTGGGGACAGGCTGAAGCAATCCCCAGGGTGCTGTTGGATTTTGATTGACGCCGGCAAAGGTTTGCAGGCGTAATGAGGCCACTTGTTATTATATTGTTCCAAGCGGAGATTGACTCGGATTCCGTTCAGAAGGGAAAGATGTCTTTATTTTCATCATCATCGCGGGAATCGGGGATGTGCTCTTCTTTGCAAAACTTCAGGAACTCTTTTTCGTATACATTCCAGAGTATGCTGCTGAATTCATCGAGGATGGTCCAGATTTTCCATGCAAGCTGGCTTTCTTTTCGATTTTCCATAAGACTTCCTTTCGTTGTTATCCTTCCAGACTTTTGACCTTGAGGACGATATCTGCTGATACGGTTCGCTTCTGATCAAACATGGCGTAAGTGAGAGCGGCCTCGGTAATGGCGCCGATTTTTCTGGGAATGCCAAAAGAGAGGTCATGGACGGCATTCAGGGCGTGCTCATCGAGGATGGCCTCCGGTGCGCCTGCGAGTTTGAGGTGGTGTGCCACATAGGTTTTTGTTTCCTCCCTATTGAGTCCGGGCATGTGGTAGCGGATGGCGATGCGCTGGTTGAAGGGTTCCATGACAGCGAACTCCATAACCCTTCGGAGATCGGATTGGCCCGCGAGGATGAGGATAAAGGGGTCGCAGGAATCCATTTTGAAGTTGGTCAGTAGCCGGAGTTCTTCGAGGGGTCCGGTTTGGAGGAGATGGGCCTCATCGATGATCAGGAGGATTGTTTTCCCCGCCTGCTCTTTTGATTCCAGAAAAGCGGCTTGTATTTGGGAGTAGATGGCGCTTTTGGATATTCTTGAAGGCAGTCCAAGGAGGCGGTTGATATGGTAAAGCAGATCCGCCCGACTGAGCGTGGAAAGGGGGGTGTAGAACGATTTGAACAGATTTTCGTTGAGGCTGTTCACGAAACGCCTGAGGGCGATGGTTTTTCCCACTCCCGGATCACCTGTCAACAGCAGGATACCGCCCCTGCGCTTGATATACTCCAACCTGGCAAAGCATTCCTGAAAGGGGTCGGTATCCATGACATCCGAGGTTTTTATGTTTTTGTCAAAAGGAAAACGTTTCAATCCGAACCAGGCGAGCATGTCTTTCATTTCAGCGTCCTCCCCTGGTGGAAGGAGATGTTGGTCGCTACGTTCTGGGGCCGGAAGGTGCGGGCGTTTTCCTTTTTGTCCAGGAGTTTGATTTTGCCCACCCGCACGCCGTTGTCGTAGAGGAAGAGTTCCTCGGGATCATCGACGGGATGACGGAGTTCTATTTTCTGGCGGATGTAGGCTGCAGGGACCTCATAGATGGCGCCCTTGAAGCTGATGGTGGCGTCGTTATTGACCACTCTCTCATGACGGACGAGGAAGATCTCATCCAGCTCGGCCTTGGATAGCCTGCGGACGTTAATCCTGGCAAGGGAGGCGTGGTAGCGGTCGATGGGTCTTTGATCGATGCCGGCGTGGATCTTGTGGTGGTAATCGTCATTCAGCCAGATTCGGAAGGCATGATTGAGGTCCTCGATCCGTATGTTTTCCTGGATGTCGCAGAGGAAGCGTTCGCGGACCGTGCGGAAAAATCTTTCCACTTTTCCACGTGAGGGGCTGTCATAGGGTTTGGAGTGGATGAGGGAGATGCCGGCCAGGGCGGCGCTTTTGGCCAATAACTCCGAGGAGAAACTGGCGCCGTTATCCACGTAGAGCCTTTTGGGTATTCCGTAAGTGAGGAACGCCTCCTTGAGGACGACAGTGAGGGCGCTGATCGTTTCGGAAGCACTGAAGGCATGTCCCACGATCATGCGGGAGTGATCGTCGATAATGGCGCAAAGGATGGCCTTATGGTTGCGGTTATGGAACTGCACCTGGGGGCCGTGGAGGAAGTCGCATATCCAGAGGTCGTTGACGTTTTCCAGCTCATAGGCCTTGCGTGCATCGGTGCGTTTTTTCACAGCGAGCCATCCCTGGGCTTTGACGATTCGCAGCAGGGTATTGTAATGAACCGGGGGATCCCCCAGGAGGTGCTGATCACGAAGCTCTTCACAGAGCTTTTGAGCGGACAGGTGGGGGTATGCCTTGCATTTTACTTCGATCACCTTGATCGTTTGTTCCCCCAATCGTCGTGATCTGCCCCCGTCCGAACGATCCTTGGGCTTGAGGGCGTCAAATCCACGCTGGCGATACTTCCGGAGCCATGTCTTCATGGTAGAGACACTGACTCTCCTGAGGCC
>JAUYGZ010000018.1 GCA_030690415.1 bacterium | reverse complement strand
GTCTATGAGCTGCCGGAGAAAAACAAGTATATCATTGAGGGAGAGGAAAATATGGGATCAAATCGGAAGCCAGCACAAATGGAACGAAAAGCATATTTCGAACGACAGTTGAAAGACCGGATGACCTTCTTGTCTGAAAAGGGGATCGAATCTGCCAAAATCAAAAAAGATACCATCATAAAGAAATTGAGGGCAAATATTGATTCCCTAAATGCCAGACTTAAGACGATTGCGAGCTTCGAAGAGAGGACAGAAGAACTGGCTAAGACAAAGGCGGAAAAAGCTGTTCTCAAAAAAGATCCAGAAGACAGTAAGGAGAAAAAAGCCACGGAAGCCCCTGTAGACGGCAAGGAAAAAAAGAAAAAGAAGTTACAAGCGGCATCTTAAGCAAGGTCATCGGTATTTTTGGTTCATCCGGTTAATGCGTACTAGCGATATAGCAAGCTGTAACAAATAGACCAACATTATTAATCTTAATCAGCAATGTCCGGTTAGAGATTTGCATGTAGGGCTCTAAATAGTTAACGGTATCACCATAACAAGGGGCGAAAAAATATTCAACAAATGTAATAAAAACACTTGACAAATCAGGCACTTAGGGGGCGCGAATTTTCCGTAACTATCTAATAATACGGAGGATTTGCTAATGCCCTGCACATGGATGCCCGGAAAACATTGGAAAAAACACGAGACCCACAGCAATCTTATGGCACCTATTAACAACGTAATGCCCGACATCACTCCCTTGCTCTCGGGATGCAACCGACCCCTGAAAATGTCTTTTGAGGATCAGCTGAACATTCTGGTGTATTTTCATCTGGAAGAACACCGTTCCGGACGGCACCTCCTCCAAGTTCTGAAGGACGAACATTTTGCCCGGCAGTACATCGCACCCGCAGGCGGTATCGAAAAGAGCAGCTTCTTTGAGGACATCGGCTCCCGTGGACTGGAGCAGATGATGGAAGTGTTCGGGAAGCTCTATGGAAAGGCTGCCAAACACTTACCTAAGGGATATGCCGAATTGGGTGATCTAGTTTTGATCGATGGATCCCTCATTGATGCGGTGTTGTCTATGTACTGGGCTGACTATCGCAAGGGCTCGAAAAAGGCCAAGGTTCATATCGGTTTTGATCTCAATCGCGGTATTCCCAAGAAAATCTTCCTCAGTGACGGCAAGGAGGCGGAACGTCCTTTCGTAGAAAAGATCCTGGCGCCGGGGGAAACAGGCGTCATGGATCGTGGTTATCAGAGCCATAAGCTCTTTGACGTCTGGCAGACAGAAGGCAAACACTTTATCTGTCGAATCAAAGCCTCCACGGAAAAGACCATTGTCAGAACGAATGCCGTCCAAGCCGACAGCATTGTCTTTTTTGACGCCGTCGTTCTTCTGGGAACCACCGCTATCAACCAGACTGAAAGGGAAGTCCGCCTGGTCGGCTACCGGGTGGACGGTGTTGATTACTGGGTTGCCACCGATCGTCACGACCTCACCGCCGAACAGATTGCCTTTGCCTATAAACTCCGGTGGAACATCGAGATTTTCTTCGGCTGGTGGAAACGCCATCTAAAGGTTTATCACCTGATTTCAAGGAGCCAATATGGATTGATGGTTCAGATGCTGGCCGGACTGATCACCTATATCCTCCTGGCCATCTACTGCCATGAGCAACATCACGAAAAGGTTTCTGTCAAACGTCTGAGAGAAATCTCCATCAATATTCGCAACGAAATGAGCTTCGAGGATATTGTAAATGATACCGGCGTCTGGTACTATCAACCGCCAAATCAGGGTCAATCACATGCAAATCTCTAACCGGACATTGCTGATTATCTTTGACATATCCATCATCATATTTGACATACGCTGCATTTTATCCGGCGTCATATTTTCCATCATGCCTTGCATTTGGTGCATCATGTCCATCATGCC
>JAUYGZ010000001.1 GCA_030690415.1 bacterium | reverse complement strand
CACGCTGGTCGATGGAAGCCAAAGCTTCACGATCCTCATTGCAACAGCACAATCAAACGACCCGAACTTCCAGGGAGTAGACCCTGATGATGTCACGGTAACCAACCAGGACAACGATGGAAGCACATCGAGCGGAGGTGGCGGAGGTGGAGGCGGTGGCGGAGGCGGTGGCGGAGGTGGTGGTGGAATAAGGACATATCCACCTTCCATCAACTTCCTGATCGATGGCGTCGCGGTGAATAGCGCTTCAACAAAAACAGGAGAAAAGGTGACGGTCAACGTTGAGGTCACCAACCTGAGCTACAGCTCCAGCGGAAAAAATCCAACGCTTATCCTCACCGGTACAAGCACAGGGCAACTAACCATTAACGAAACAACGATCAAAGGAGTAAAAGGCGTCTTCACCTGGACTCCGGGCAATGCGGACATAGGCACGAGTGGCTTTACCTTCGAAGCAACAGGAGCAGGAGGAAAAACGACACGAACACTTGACATACGCGTAAGAACCTCAAACGGTAGCAGTACCGATGGTGGAGACCTGGGTCACTGTGAGTACAGAGACAACAACACGACGCCCGTCGTCACACTCTGCGAGCTGGGAATCATCGACGGTCCGAATGACAGCCTGGACTTCAACGGAAACCACAAGGATTACCAGTACTTTGGATCAGGTACCTCAAACCGTGCAGAATTCACCAAAATGATCGTTGAAATGATCTACAGCAAAGATTTGATTGAGTCCGTCCGACAGAGCATCCAGAGTGAACAGACCTATGTCTTCCCGGATGTCGAACCAAACGCCTGGTTCAGCGCCTTTATCGGCTTTGGAAAGATCAAACAGATCCTCAACGGATACGCACACGGCGTATTCATTCCCTGGAAGGAGATAGAACGAGCTGAAGCCATGAAAATCCTGGTCAACGCGGCAGTCATCACGAACAGTAAAATTGCCGGTGATATGGCGGTAATCGAATCCGGGCTAGATGCCAACGCTCCATGGTTCCTGAAATACGCTCTGCTGATAGATCAATACAATGGATTCAATCTCCCCACGGGGGTTGATCCCGGAGCAGTTCTGGGACAGAAGTTGAATCGCCAAGAAGCAGCAAATATGATCTATGCGGTGATCCAGAACTCAGGAAACGAATACGGAAGCACACTCTCAAACTTCAAAGAAAAACTCAGTCTGAACTAAAACAAAATAGAAAACTCCTCCCGCGAGGCAGGACTGAGAAGCGGATACCTTCGGCCCTAAAAAAGCTGATGAGTCATCCCGGGGCATAATCCCCATCTTGGTTCTCCCCCGCGGGAGGAGTTTTTTTATATGGAAACATAAATATTGAATCATGAAAAGTAAATGTGATTGATTGGGAAGGCTCATAAATCTAATATATAAACACTTATTCATTTTGAGAATTCCATGAAAACAATGAAAGAAATCAAAAGACTCATGAATGGATGGACAGAAAAAGACAGTGAGAGAAATGTAAAAAAGGTTACTGGAAAAGAGCTCAAGGATCTCCCCAAGATTCGACTGGATCCCCATGCAGGCAATAGCATAGGGTGGAATCCTCAGTAAACGAAATAAGGAAAATGAGAAGACACAAGAGATATGAGACGATAAACGAGCAAAACGATGAATATCAGAATTGAGAAGAAGAAACCCAAAACGACAATCCATATCCTCACAAAGATTGATGGATACAAAGCAATCGATTTCCTCATCGACACAGGATTTACTCAATCTTTAGCAATATTTGGAGATTTTGATAAAATAATTCCAATATACGATGTAAAAAATATCTCTATCGTCCCCTATAGTGAGTGGCTAGTAGTTGCAGATGGACGAAAAGTGCAAACATTTAAAGGAAAGACAGTAATCAAAATCGATGAATTCGTCGAGGAAACTGAGATCTTATTAGTCGATACAAAGGGAAAGGAAAATGCACTCCTTGGAATAAGCTTCATGAATCAAAACCACAAACGCCTCCTCCTCGATTTCAAAGAGCATACATACACCCTCACGTAAAAAATCGGCCCCTTCTCCTTGACTTAGAGCATCTCGGTGCTATCATACCAGCTCTTTGTCAATGTAATGTCAGAATGCATCCACCAAGTCTTTTCGGAGCGATCTGAGCCGCGTGCTTGAAGATCCTCCAACCTCCAGAGCCTCTTCAAGAGGTGTTTTTTGGAAGGAAAAGAGTCATATTACATTCTGTACAAATTGATAAAGACGCACCTTGACAACTCGTCTATAAAAGTCTTTCAAATCGTCCTGCAGGAAAGAGTGGAGACAGGATGGTGTGTAGAGACGCTGCGGCGCAGCGTCTCTACACACCATCATTCATCGCATTTTCGTAGAGACGTTGCACTGCAACGCCTCTACGAAAATGTTACCTCTCCCCTCCTCCTTGCAGGACGTCAAAACTCGATTCCTCGGCCTGCAAGCCTCCCTGGGCTTGCCCGGGGAATCACAAATCGCTCCTCAAGGGTATTCCCGGGCAACGAGCCTGGGCCCTTGGCGGAGCAGAACTCATACGCGTGGAGGTTAAATACCATGCGTAAGTCTCTGACAGCGGCCGTCGCCGCCGTGGTCGTAGCCCTCGCGGGCTGCGACTCAGGTGGCGGGGGCGGGGGCGGCGGCGCCCCCTCAAACGGGGGCCTTGCCCTCAACGCCATTGTTCCCTCAACCGGCTCCCCCTCCGGGGGTGAGCCGGTACAACTTTTTGGAACCAGTTTCTCCGGTGGCGTGGAGGTGCTCTTCACCTCCCCCACCGGAACGGCCCTGCCCCTTCAGGGGGTGGCCGTGAACCAGGCCGGAACCGTTCTCTCCGGGTTGACCCCCCCTGGGGTCCCCGGAGTCTACAACATTTCAGTCCGTACCCCCGGCGGCTCGCTGAGCGAGCTCGTCGGGGGGTTCAGTTACGTCGAGACCTTCCTCCCCCCCAACGCCGCGGTGATTTTTCCCGCGGCCGGCTCTGAAGCCGGGGGGGAGAGCGTTCAAATCACCGGAGCCTACTTCACGATCGGGACGACCAGCGTCCTGATCGGTGGAAAGGCGATGACTTCGGTCGTCGTCGACAGCTCCGGACTGTTCCTCACGGGGATCACCCCGGCCAACCTGGTCGGGGTCGCGGACGTAGTCGTGTCCACTCCGAACGGCACGGACGTGCTGTTCGGGGCTTACACCTACGTCCCGTCGTCCTCCGCAGTCCCCTCCATCTCTGGCCTCTCGCCCAGTTCTGGCGAAGCCGGAGACACCGTCACCCTGAGCGGATCGAACCTAGGTTCGCCGCTCTCCGTGAGCTTCGGAGGGGTCGCCGGAACGATCTTGAGCTCGACTACGAGCCAGGTTCGAGTCGCCGTCCCCAGCGGCTCGGGGACGGTGACGGTTCTTTTCACGTCGTCATTGGGCTCAGCGTCGAGTAGCTTTAGCTACTCCGCGACCCAGTCTGTCGCATTGGTCCTTTCCTCCACCGTCGACGACGGTGGCTCGAAGGTCACCTTCAGCTTCACCAAGGGCAGCGGGGGCGGCGACATTGAGTCAATCGTCGCCGTACTGAGCGCCCAGCCATCGGGCCAGGGACTTGGGACCTTCACGGACACCGCCGTGGAAGGGACCAAGCAGGGCATAGTGACGGGGATACCGTCGAGCGCCACGGCGCTCCGGTTCTCAATCACCGCCCAGGTCAGTGGGGGGGGCAGCCTTCTGCTCACCCACGACCGGTCCCTCCAGTCCGACAACACGGCCGTCCAGAACATATTCCGGCCGTGAAAACACACACACCGGCGAGGCGTCGAGCTCTTCGGAGTTCCGCCCCGCCAGAAGACTTCAGACGAGTTGTCGAGATTTTCCACGACCCTGAACAGAGTCGAAGGGTCAGGGCTTTTTTAACCTTGTATTTCAAACGACTCAAAATCACCTTTCTCGATGTCCTTCAGCCTGCTCGAGGGTCTTTTGATATTGTGATATAACACGGATCACCGAACACATATTTTACTCATAAACAATCTCATAAAAAGAGTTTGACTTAGTGTCAAGAAAGGAATACATTCTCATCTTCAAAATACCAAATAAAAACCTGTGTTCCGCTTTTTTGTGCCATATTTTGATCTTTAATTCTCATACCATGAAGTCCCTCCTCTCCTCATTAGCCAGGAAGTCTCTTTCGATAGCTCTGGCATTTTCCCTCATCATCTCCACCACCTCCTTCCCAAGCTCCACCTTTGCCGCGGGAGATGTATTTATCGATCTCTCCCAGTCAGCAGCTGCCACAAACGCCGGATTTGATTCCAACGACCTGGAATGGACCCTGTATCAGGGCGCTACACTTATCTCCCGTAATCTGAATCCCACAAACGGCGTGCCGGACGGCAGCTACGAGCTCGAGTTTACCTACAACGGAGGGACGCTTGACGCCAGTGGATTTCGAATCGACCCCAATGGCCTCAGCAACGCAACCCTGAACAGCTCAGACCCCGAACGGGTTGATTTCAGCGTGTCAGGAGGAAATATTACGGTTGGAGTTCTTTTCGATGTCAATACCGCCAATATCTTCTTCGATCTCTCCGCTACACCAGAGGCGCTGGCCACCAATCTGGACTTCAATAATGTTGACCTCGGAATCTATGAGGGGAGCAATCTCCTGGCCTTCAACCTGAATCCTGCCCTGCTCATGCCCACCAGAGCTCTTGAGCTCGAATTTCTATACAATGGAAACACACTGGAATCAGCCGGATACCGCATCGACACCACCCTGCTCACCTTCCTCGACAGCAACAACACTCCACTCACCATCACCCCTCACGCGACGAACCCCGACCGGGTGCTCATCACTCCGGTATCGGGAAATGTGACCGTCAGTGTGACCCTCGACCTCAGTCTGCCCGAAATTGATTTCGTATCAGCCGCCAGCTCCGGAGATGAAGGGACGAGTCCTGCCCAGATAGACCTTCAACTCAGCAAAACCTTTCCCCGAACCGTCACGGTCGAGGTCAGCACCACCGACCAGACCGCGACAGCCGGTGTGGATTATTCGGCTCTGAGCGGTCAAACCGTCACATTTTCACCCAATACCACGACACAGACCGTCAATCTCACCGTCAGCAATGACCAGGTCGATGAAGACAATGAAACCTTGCTCCTGAGCCTTTCAAACTTTTCCGATGGTGTGATCGGCACGACGAACCCCACCCATACCTTCACCATCAACGACAACGATATCGCCAGTATTATCGTCACACCAACTTCTGGACTGACGACAACGGAAAACGGAGGAACCGCCACCTTCACCATGGCTCTGGGTACCCTGCCAACTTCCAATGTCACGATCAACCTGAACACCAGCGATCCCACGGAAGGGTCTGTCAGCCCGACCAGCCTCACCTTCACACCGGTCAATGCTCTTACGGCACAGACCGTGACGGTCACGGGACAGGATGATCTGATTCAGGACGGCAGTGTGCAGTACAGCATCGTCACGCAAGCAGCTTCCAGTACAGATCAGAAATACAACAGTCTTGACGGTGACAATGTCGACCTCAGCAACAGCGACAACGACACCGCCGGTATTACCGTTACTCCCACTACAGGCCTCGTCACCACTGAAAATGGTGGAACGGCGACCTTTACCGTCGTCCTGAACAGCCTTCCTACGGCGAATGTGAGCATCAGCCTCAGCAGCTCGAATGCCGGAGAAGGCACGGTAAATCCTTCCAGCCTCACCTTCACGAGCATCAATGGCCTGACTCCCCAGACCATCACGGTCACCGGGGTCAATGATTTTGTGATCGACGGGCCGGTCCAATACACCGTCATCACCAATGCCGCCAGCAGCACGGATGGCAATTATAATGGCCTTGATTCTGAAAACGTGGAAGTCACAAACACCGACAACGACATCGCAGGAATTGTCGTCAATCCCACGAGTGGCCTGACGACCACCGAAGCAGGCGGAACAGCAACTTTTATGGTCAATCTTGACACCGATCCATCCGATAACGTGGTCATTGACCTTTCCAGCTCCAATCCCGGCGAAGGGATCCCAAGTCCGACAATCCTCACCTTCACCCCCTCCAACGCCCGTACGCCACAGACCGTCACTATCACGGGTATCGACGACGCGAATGCCGACGGGCCGGTGAACTATTCCATCATCACCGCACCGGCAGTCTCCAATGACAGCAATTACGATACCCTCAATGCTTCGGACGTCACCGCTACTAATACTGATGATGAAACCGCCGGAATTATCGTCACCCCTTCAGCCGGACTGAGCACCACGGAAGCCGGCGGCACGGCCCAGTTTACGGTCGTCCTGACCAGTCTACCTGCGGATAATGTAACCATCAGCCTCGCCAGCTCCAATACCGGCGAAGGAACCGTCAGCCCATCAGCTCTTACCTTCACTTCAGCCAATGGAATGACTGCCCAGACGGTCACCGTAACAGGAGTGGATGATCAGATCGAAGATGGAGATATCGCATACCAGATCGTGACAGGAGTCGCGATTTCAACCGATTCCGACTACAATGGACAAAATCCCAGTGACGTCACCGTCACGAACACCGACAATGACACCGCTGGTATCACCATCACGCCGACCAGCGGACTCATCACCACCGAAGCAGGCGGAACGACGACCTTCACCTTCGTTTTGAACACCATGCCGACCGATGACGTAACCTTCATGCTCAGCAGCTCAGATACAACAGAAGGAACCGTCAGCCCCTCCAGCCTAACGTTCACCAGTGCGAACGGGACAACAGTTCAAACCGTCACGGTCACTGGAGTGGATGATCTGATTCAGGATGGCGATATCAGCTACAACATCATAACCGCTGCGGCGGTTAGTACGGATACAGCTTACAACGGACAGAATCCAAGTGACGTTTCAGTCACGAACACGGACGATGATACCGCAGGAATTACCGTCACTCCCACCACCGGACTTACGACCACGGAAGCTGGAGGAACAACCACCTTCACCGTCGTTCTCGATAGCCCCCCGACAGCTGATGTGACTATCAGCCTGGGCAGTGATGACACGACTGAGGGTACCATCAGTCCTTCCAGCCTGACGTTCACCAGCGCGAACGGGACAACAGCCCAAACCATCACCATCACCGGAGTGGACGATGCCATCGTTGACGGAAATATTATCTACAATATCGTCATTGATGCAGCCATCAGCGCGGACACGAATTACAACGGCCTGGATCCTTCAAACGTGGCAGTAAGCAATACGGACAATGATTCCGGCCCCGGCATCATCGTCAATCCTACTACAGGATTGATCAGCACTGAGGCAGGCGGCACAGCCACCTTCACCGTCGCCATGAGCACCTTGCCAACAGCTGACGTCACGATCGCTCTTAGCAGTTCAGACACGACAGAAGGCACGGTAAGCCCCGCCAACCTAACGTTCACCAGCCTCAATGGAACAACAGCTCAAACAGTCACGATCACCGGTGTCGATGACGCTTTAGTTGACGGAAATGTGGCCTACAGCATCGTCACAGCCGCCGCCATCAGCGCTGACCTCAATTACAATGGTATTAACCCCAGCGATGTCTCGGTCACCAACAGCGACAATGACAGCACAAGCGGGACAGGTACCATCACCGTCACCCCCACCTCAGGTCTGGTGACAAATGAAGGCGGTACCAGTGCCACCTTTACGATCGTGCTTAATCAACAACCCACATTCGATGTGATCATCAATCTGAGCAGCAATGACACGACGGAAGGGACTATAAATATCTCTGCGATTGCCTTCAATTCCTCCAACTGGAATAACCCAGTTACCGTGACCGTTCAGGGAGTGGATGACACGCAGGTCGATGGAAGCCAAAGCTTCACGATCCTCATTGCAACAGCACAATCAAACGACCCGAACTTCCAGGGAGTAGACCCTGATGATGTCACGGTAACCAACCAGGACAACGATGGAAGCACATCGAGTGGCGGAGGCGGAGGTGGTGGCGGAGGAGGAGGTGGAGGCGGAGGATCTTCTCAGACCTTCCTTCCCCCTTCAATAAGCTTCATGGTAGATGGCGAGTATGTGGATAATTTCAGCACACCGATGGACGAGCCCGTCACGGTTGAAATTTCAGCACAGCACAACAATCCCTACACCAGCTCAACACGGAAAATAGTACTCACTCTGCTTGAGAATCCAACGGATGATGGCGAAAATCCTGCCATCTTCACAGAAACCGAAGCTCCTAACTCAAGAACAGCCACGGCAACAATCGATTGGACCCCAAATCGTGACGATCGAGGTATTTACACCTTTGTCTTTGAGGCCGACGGACCAACAGGAAAAACAACCCGGGATCTCAAAATTCGAGTCAAATCAGCAGGATCTACCCGTACCTACACCCTGGAAGAAACGGAAGTGGAATCAGATGAGCCAGTTATGAAAGAATGTGAATACTCTGACAACAATACCAAATCCGTCCTATACCTCTGTCTGCTTGGCATTATCGACGCTCCCAACAATAGCAGAAACTATGTGGGTGAGTTGAAAAATAACCGGTTCTTCGGAGATCAACTCATTTCTCGTGCTGACTTCTTCAAAATCGTCGTAAACACGATCTATCCGGAAAGTGATATCGAAAAAGTAGCGAGGATGATCCTGGACAACAACATATGGTCATTCCCTGAAGTGGATCCCATTGCCTGGTTTGCGAAATACATTGCACTTGGAAAGATCAACGGACTCATTCATGGATACCCGGACGGATCATTTATCCCATGGCAACCCGTGGAACTCAGCGAATCTTTTAAAATGATTGTGAACACGGCCGCCAGCCAAAATGAGAAAATCAAACAGGACTACAATGAAGTCCTATCTGGGCTTCCCGAAAACTCGTCTTGGTTCGCGGGATACGACGAACTGATCAACGCGTACGGTGGCTTCGTCACCCCTGACGATGTGGATCCTGGAATAACACTCAGCAAACACATGACACGTCAGCACGGCGCGGACCTGATGTACACCATTATTATGAACGCAGGAATTCAGCCCGAGAGCAAGCTATCGGAGCTGAAGGAAGAGCTGCTGGACATTGTAGCGACAGAATAACATCATCGTAGCCGAGGATCGAAGTCCTCGGGGTGTCGTCGATCATCCAAACCCGTCGTCGTAGCCGAGGATCGAAATCCTCGGCTACTGATTACGGGTTTTTTGAAATCCTCTCCAGTTCTTCCCAAAACCCTGGATAGGTCTTATTCACACAATCCCGATCGAGAATCTCAAGATTTCCAAGCCTCGTGCCCAATATAGCCATACTCATGGCCACCCGATGATCATCATAAGTGTCAATTTGTACGTTTTGTAGTACTTGATACTTATCCAAATCCATGGGGTAAATCATGATCCAGTCTTCACCAGTCTCCACTCGACCCCCAAGTTTCCGCAGCTCAGTCACCATAGCCTCGATACGATCCGTCTCCTTGATCCGCAAGCTAGCAATTCCTTCAATTCGAATTGGAAACATCAACATAGGCGCGATGGCCATCAACATGAGGGATGCATCAGGCATGTCAGACATATCGAGCCTCGTAGAGACAGGTTTCAAACCTGTCTCTACTTTCTTCAATAATTGACGAAACCCCACATCTCCCTGAACCGAATCATCAGGCACATTCCGAACTATTACCTCGGCATTCTGCAAAAAACCCAAAGCCCACCAGTACACAGCGGCGGAAGCATCGCCCTCCACTTGATAATCATGTCCCTGAAACGAAACCGGTGAAACCTTCATTCTCAATTTTCCATTTTTCATTTTCCATTTTTCATTTTTCATTCCCCATTCCTCAATCATTCTCATCGTCATCTCCACATAAGGTTTTGAAATAAGTTCCCCTTCAAGCTCAATCTCCAAACCCTCATCAAAAGCCGATCCCGCCAACAGCAATGCACTCAAAAACTGACTACTCACATCTCCCTTCATCTGAATTGAACCACCAGGCACTGATCCCCTTCCAACAACTCTCAGAGGTGGATACCCCTCCTTCTCCAGATACTCCACTTCCACCCCAAGATCTCGCAAAGCATTCACCAAATCACCGATAGGCCTCTCCTTCATCCTCTCCTTCCCGGTCAAAATCGTAATCCCTTTTCGAAGGGTGACTAAAGCCGACAGAAACCGCATAGAAGTTCCAGAATTACCGAGAAACAGTTCTATTTCTTCAGAATTTTCCCTCCAGGAAAGATCATTCTGAAATCGCAGTCCTCTCTCGTCAGATTCAACAGCAATTCCCAACTTCTGAAGCGACTGAATCATGATCTGAATATCATCTGCCAGAAAATCCCCATCCACCCGAAAGGACCCTGCGCTGAGCGCTGAGAGAATCAGAGCCCGATTCGCCATCGATTTCGAAGAAGGGACGGTGATTTCGATCCTTTCTCGCCTCAAATTCAGTTTTGGAACCCTATAAGCACCCATAGCAATTCTATTATATATTGAACCCCGCTCACTGCCCCGGGGTCTGGGGTCTCCAACCGTCACGTTGGGGAGGACTTGTCGGAAGGAAAAAGGGAGGAGCAAGGGGTAAGGCAGGAAGGGAGCTGAAATAGGAAACCTGGACCATTACGGTTTTGGAGTCCCCAGCAGTTTTTGCTTCTTTTTGCTGCCAAAAAGAAGAAAGAACAATCAAGAACCACCAAGAAGCTCCCCATAATCCACCAACAACTGCGTCACATCGTAAGGACGGGCCAAAAAGACCTGGACCGAAGCAAAAGTACGCTGATTAAAAGACCTCTTCACAAAGGCAAACTTCTCCGCAAAAACGGACGAAGAATCAATCCAATCCGCAGCCGTGTCCCCCTGGAGAATATACAGGGCAAACATCTCCGCAAAATCCTCAAAAGGATCCGTCATCCCATACGTGGAAGCAAAACCAAGGGTATCAGCGTTACGATCAACATTATCAAACCAGGAAAGACGATAGTAATCGACACTCTGATCCTCTTCAAAAAGTCGGTAGGAACCATCGTAAAACTCGCTCTTGGTGCCTTGAGCGACCTCACGGTGGAGATCATAAATATGACCAAATTCGTGGACCAAAACCCGAAAGAAATCCAGGTTTTCACCCTTCATGAAGACGACACCGACCCCTGACATCCCCCTGCGCATTTTGTCATCACCATAAACGATATAAACCTTCTGAAGACGTTCCGTAAAGTCAGGAGGCATCACACTCAGCGCGGTGCTGATCTGAGTTAACTGTACAGGGTTTAACTCAGGAGTGACTCCTGAAGCCTTATTTTGAACCAGAACCTGAACCGATCGGGGAGGTGCTTTTGGATGCAGTTCCCAATAGTTTTGAGCATTCTGAGCCACATTCTTTTGCTCCGCCAGTTGTCGGCGCTTATCCAGCATGAGCAAAAGCTGTCGAAGGGCTCCCGTAAGCTTCTTACGGCGAAGCTCATCAGCCAATTTGAGCGCCTCTTCATCTTCTGGATAAGTTCGAGCAATCAACAGCTCCAGCGTCGAAACCTCGTCAACAAAAAAGCCCACATCGTCCTCATTGCCCTGGATAGTATTTAGAGTAAGCTGATCCTCAGCGGTAAGGGGAACAACACCTTCCAAATATGGCCTCATCGCTTCCTGAATGGTTTCAATAGTATCGAGTGGCGGCTCAGGAACCTGTGGCTGTTCAAGACCCAGCTCAGTCTGTTTACGCACGATAAAATCATGACTTTGTCTGATATAAGCCCTCGTGCGAGCATCCAAAATACTCTGCGCGCGGGCAAGCTGCTGTTCCAGACGCTGTTTCTCTGTCGCGGAAGCCACCTGCTGATAATAGCTGTCCTCATCCAAATCAACCAGGGCTGACAAATACCCCAGGTATCCTCCAAAAAACACCACCAGGAGAACCAAGAAAGGAAGAAGGTATGGGAACGAAAAAAGTCTTTTCACATCATCACATAATAGTGCCCTCAGCTTACCGCATTTTAATTCGCATCAAAATAGGCAAAAGGATCAAAAGTAAGAGACTGAATTGCGTAGGGTTTCGTCACGTAATCAATAAAAGTGGTGAAGGTCTTCCCTCCGAAGCGCTGCTTCATAAACTCGTATTTTTGAGCAATGGAAGCATCCTTGTTCCCAAAGGTCTGGAACCACTCGTTTTGAACAATATAAGCAATAAAAGCTTCCGCATACTCTTCAAAAGACAAGGTGCCGCCATAGGTCGTTAGTGGCTCGGACTTTGGAGAATAAATATCATTCCAACCAAGAGAGAAAAACTCGGCAGTGGGACTATTGGATGGCAAAGCCTGAGAGCCCAGGTAATAAGGACTACCGGCCCCACCTGTAAGAGGGTCCTTCAGGCTATAGACATGACCCAGCTCATGAAGAATGACCTCAAAAGCTGTCTCAGGCTTCTCCGTAAACATGGAAGCCTTGAGCATCAGTCTCCACACACTGGCAATCCCATTTCGCATATTCGGATCATTGTAGACGAGTGTGATCTTTACCCCTGAAGGAAAATCTGCCGGCATGAGACTAAGAGCATAAGCGATCATGGAGAGCTGAAGATCCGTCACCATCCCTCCACTCGCAGACACCGAAACGGAAGCCGGTGGAACAAGAGTATGCTCCTGAAAAAAAGCACCGGCATCTCTCTTGGCGATCTCAATATCCCTTCTCTCAGCAATTTTTTGGGTCAATGTGGTAAAGGTTCCGACAAGAGTCGGAGCAGGTTCTTCAGCTGTCAGTTTAAGAGGAGGAGGAGTCAGGACGGCAGGAGAACTAGTCTCAGCCTGCTTCTCCTGATTGACCTGAATAGCTTTCCAAAGAATACGAGCGACAACGCTGCGAGGAATCGGCATTCCGATCAGCAAGCGATCAGAATCTCGGATGATACCCAGATCAACTCCCCAAAAAATATACTCGGAATACCAGGGACTGGTCTCCTGCACAGGGATCTCCATGACCCTGAGAATCATAGCAATAAATTCTTCCACCGTGACATTTCCGGAAGGATTCGCAAGACCATTGGATCCTTTGACAATGACCGGCTTTACCTGACCATGATAGGTACTCTGATGGGCAAACCAAAACGCGGTGAAAAACCAGTCAGAAGAGCTGACATCTGTGAAAGGAGAAGTGGAGACATTGAGCTGAGACGCATCAAAATCAGGGTAAAACGCACGCAATAAAAAGGTCACTGCCTCCGCGCGGTTGAGGAAATCATTGGGCTTAAACTGACCATTCACTCCCGTCGTAATGCCATTTGTCTTAAGTCCCACAATGGCGTCAAAAACCTCCTGTTCCATCTGACCCGAGATGACATCAGAAAAAGGTGAAATGGCTGCCGCAGGCTTGTACTCTATAGGCTGACCGGACTCTAAAGCTACCTTCTGAGTGCGTAGCTCGTCTCTCTTGTCTCTCAGCTCCTGGGATCGAGCCGTTTCGGTCATGACCGCCTCCTGAGTATCCTGACGCTGAAGAACCTGTGATTTGAGGCTAGCGCCATCATGGGGGACAAAAGTTTCATTCAAAATCGTCTCCTTCCTCTCAACAGAAGATTCAAGACCGGCAATCTCTCGATCCAGCTGCTTGATTTGCTGATCTACAATTTCGACCTGATAGGCTCGACTACTACGATAGGTATCGAGATCAATCAATGCGCTGTAATACCCAACAAAACCTCCCCCCCATGCTGCTAGAAGCACAGAAACAATAATCCACAATCGTCTCCGAAAGAATGATTTCACATCTACAAATAAAACATTCCTCAACAGTGTATGTAAAGATGCGCTCAGGGTCTATTCAGGAACAGTCAATACAGGATTTTCTGAGGAAATTTCAAGCCCATCACCGGAAATCTCAGCTTCTGTAGGAGGCTTCAAAAAAACCGGCCTCAAACGAGAACTCAAATCAGAATTCAGCTTAAACAAATCAGCCTGATCAGTGATCTGAGCATAGGCCTCGCTCTCGCCGGTTGAATCAAGAGAAAGAACAAACTCTGATCCGTCTGAGAAGCTAAGAGAGACCGCGTTGTCGGCAGCAGCAAAAAAACTCACATCAGGCTCAATGGACAAAGCCTTCAAGTCCATCAGATCATCAAAGTACTGCTGAACAGCATCCTGATCTTCAAGAGGCGAAGCTTGAGATCCGGTAAAGATCTCCCAGGCGCCGGAATCACGAGTGAAACTCCAGCTTTCTTCAGAAATTCGTACCTTCATCACCGTGACATGAGCGGGATCAATGGGGAACAATCGCTTATCACGCCATCGATCCATAGTATAAGCCTCAAAATGGTTCACATCGGAATTCACGAGCGAAACTTCGTCTGAACCCTCTGAACGGAGATAAAAAGTTTTCATCCCTGGCCCTGAATTCCCGAGAAAGAGCTTCGTAAGTGTTATTCCGGAAGCATCCTGAAGATCCAGGGCAGTCGCGGAAGACTCATCAACCCCATACTTTTCCCAATTAAGCTGATTCATAGAAACCAGCTTCCCCATGGGAAGGGCCTTAAGAGAATCAAAAAATTGAGAGAATTCCTCTTCATCGAGTCGATATCCCTCAACCGTCCAGTGACCCTCGTCAGACAGCTGTAGGGAGAGAGCTTCCTGAGATGGAGGCAAAAAAGACAGAGTACGGACCTTACTCAACACAGACTCCGTCAAAACCGGCCTTGCTTCATCAGATGCCTGACGTTTCACCTGTGCGCCTTCTCCAGCATAAAAAATAACCAGTAAAAGAAGGAGAACAAATATCCCGAGGAAGAGAGCTGTTTTTCGAAATCGTGAAGCAAGCATAATCTAGAGCTTAAGGAGTTTCTCCTCCTTCCGACGAAGCCATATATGAAGAACACCCCAGAAAGAAATCATAAGGGGTATCAGAAGGATTCCCAGAAACTTCATGAGAGACTTTGTTCCGGCATCCAGGTCCTCCATATTGCGTCCCGATAAAATCTTGGAACGGATGGAAATAAGTTCGTCACCAAAAACGAGGTAATCAACCGAGTTGAGAAACACCACTAAACCGGCTTGATCGCCCTGCGCGGAAGCATCACTGGCAAAATCAGAATCCGCGAACACAATCAAACTTGCTTCAGCCTGAGCTTCCGTGATGATATCACGCTGACGGTTGGGATCATCAGTCACCGGTTCGAGAGTGTATTCTGCAGTGTCAGGATCTTCCTGGTACTTCTGTAGCACTGGAACACGGTCGAATGACTTCAGAGGAGAAAATAAACCAGTTATAGAAACCGCAAAGGTCTGTGGACCGGTCGTGTCAGGAGCAGCTGGCGGGATTGACTGTGGATTGGCCTGAAATGAACCGCTTTGATACCAGGACTGGGGGCTTGTTTTGACAAACTGGTCATACTGAAGAGAATCAGATTCCTGAATACTCAGGCTGCTGATGAAGCGACCGACAAAAGAAGGGATCTTATTGACAATCGGATGAGCGGTAAAGTTTTCGATACGGATGAAAGGAGGATAGGGAACAATAAAGAAACTTCCCGGACCCTGACTAAAATTAGCCATTTCATTACGCTCATCAAGCAACAAATTAGAATCGACCTGGATCCCCAGAGAAGCGAATAGACTATTCAAATTGTTTTGCCGTGGAATAAGGTCAGCTGAACCTTCGATCTGATCAATCCCATCAATCAAAAAAACAGCCTTTCCTCCCTGAAGAAGATACTGATCAATCTCGAAGATATCCCGATCGCTCAGATCACGCTTCGGACCGGCAACCACTAAGACATCAACGCCCTCGAGCGTATCACCGGCGGAAAAATCAAGAGTCCGAACAGCATAGTTCGCTCGCATTTGTTGTCCGGCAATGGCGTAATCGACATCTTTTCCCTGATCCACAAAAGGAACCCCGGTCCCGATCTCATGCTCACCATGACCGCTCAAAAAAGCAACCACCATCTCACGCGGTTGACTCATCTTAAGTATACGAGATGTCAGATCGTATTCCAGATTCCCCAACTCCTCAGCCTGAAGAACTGGAATACCCTCCGTATTGCCTCCAAAAAAGAGTCCAATCCCCATGTATCCATTCTTAACCTGAAGACTGTCATTCTCGACAACCTGCATGCGTATTTCCTGAACTCCAAGGCCGGAAGCCTCCTGCGCGACATCAGAATTCGTGGAAGGATCAACAAACTCATAATCAAAATGACCACTTCCATAGGCCTTGTATTCGGAAAGAAGATCCTGAACGTACTGACGAATCGGCAAAGCTTGGGGAGGTAAATCATCACTGAAGTAAGCCTTCACGGTCACCAGATCATCAAGGTCGTGAAGAATACTGACTGTGGAATCAGAAATCGAATACTGTTTGTTCTGGGTCCAATCAAAGCGGAAGAAATAACGCAAAGAAAGAATATTCAGCAATACCAGGATTCCTAACACTATGAGCGCAAGCGCCTTACTGTTCACCGAATGTTTAAGTTTGTCGCGATAATCCACAGCAGAAAAATAAAGACTACTTAAATCTCCTGTTCAAGACCTGCTGAACATTGAGAAAAAGAAAAAATCCAATAAAAGACAGATAAAACAGAACATCCCGAGAATCTATAACGCCCCGGGCAATACTGTTGAAATGCTCACCAAGACTGACAAACTGAAATACCGGGGCCACGAATCCTGGAACATGAAGGGTCACAAAAGGCTGTCCAATGATGAAAAAGACAAAAAGTACAACAATGGATAGGATAAACGCAATAATTTGATTGTCGGTGTGGGCTGAAATCCAGACCCCCAAAGCGATGTAGGAAGCGCCTAAAAACAAAGTCCCGATATAGGAAGCAAATATGACACCAAAATCAGCAGGACCTGACCAGGCCACAATGACCGGAATCATGAAGGTCATAAGCAAAGCCAGTGCCAAGAAGAGGAAACACCCAAAAAATTTACCCAAAACGACAGCCAGATCCGATACGGGCATCGTGAGAAGGATCTCCGCGGTTCCCAATTTCTTCTCCTCAGCCCAAACCCTCATGGTGATAGCAGGAACCAGAAAAAGAAAGATCCAGGGCACAAAACCGAAGAACCGCTGCATGGTGACCTGTCCCTCGAGGAAGTAATTTTGGAAAAAAAGCCAGGCACCCATGACCAGAAAAATATCCAGGAAGATATAAGCCAGCGGAGAATTAAAATAACTTCTCAACTCCTTCCTCGCGATTGTCCAGATGTGGTTCATGATAATAGTTTAGTGTCCAAGCAACTCTCAACTCTTAACTCTTAACTCTTAACAAACTACGCAGTAAACTCTGTAAAAACATCTTCCAAAGTCTTCCCCTCTCGGTTAATTTCAACCAGAGCAAAGCCTCCGTTCACCAGGGTCTGTGAAATCTGACGTCGAAGATCCTTATTGGAATCAGTTTCAATTTCAAACACGCTGTATCCCTTTTCAATCGCGGTATCCAATTTCATGACAAGAATAACATCATCAAGAGCCTCTAGCTTCTTGATCAGTCCCTTCCCATCCCCCTCTATCTTGACCCGAACCAGAGCCTTATCCTTGTGGTGAGCACGAAGCTCCTCGGGAGTACCTGATGCCACTATGCGGCCCTTGTTGATGATCAGAACCCGATCACAAGTCGCTTCAGCCTCAGAGAGAATGTGCGTGCTGAGGATAACCGTCTTTTCCTTACCAATCTTCTTGATAAGCGAACGAATCTCAACAATCTGATTCGGATCCAGGCCGGAAGTCGGTTCATCCAAAATAAGAACCTCAGGATTGTGGAGCAAGGCTTGGGCTAACCCGACGCGTTGTCGGTACCCCTTGCTCAGATGTCCGATCTCCTGTCGAAGTCGGGGAGTCAAACCCGTCTGGTCAACCACCTCTCGTATCCGATTTCGTTTTTGACTTCGGTTCAAACCTCTCAGATCAGCGATGAACTCCAAATACTCTTCAACCTTCATATCCTGATAGAGAGGAGCGCTCTCCGGTAAATAACCAATAGAAGCCTTGACGCGAATGGGGTCCTCAAAAACGTCATGCGAATTGATGGTCACCTGACCTGAGCTGGCCGGCAAAAAACCCGTCAAAATCCTCATTGTTGTGGTCTTTCCGGCACCATTTGGTCCAAGTAACCCAACGATTTCGCCCTTTTTGATCTCGAAAGAGATATCGTCGACCGCGACAAAATCATCGTATAGCTTCGTGAGATGGTCCACCGTGATCATAAAATATCATAACAAGATTTTGACCAGCTTGGAGTATACTGGACACGCTCTCCCCATCAACCCCAGCAACAGAAAATAATCTTGCAAAGAAATACAGTTTGTCATTTAAACTACATCCTACCTTCCTTCATCCTTCCTACAACTCCGAACTGCCAACTCAACTCCTAACTCCGAACTCCTCCATCAAACAAACCATTCTCATCGACATCGTCCCTCCACATAAATCCCTGGAAGAAGCCAGGTTGGAATTAAATGAACTCACCAGACTGGTGGAGACCTACGGAGGCATCGTCATCAAAGAAATACTACAGCGGAGAGGGAGACCATCTTCGAAAACCTATCTCGGATCGGGAAAGGCAGAGGAAGCGGCGAATAGAGCTAAACACCACAAAGTGGACATGGTCATCATCAACGATTTCATCAAACCAGCTCAGATCAACAACCTCAGTAAACTCTTCAGCCACGACCCCAATGATATCACGGGGAAAAGTGACATTCCCATTTGGGATCGGACCGACATCATTCTTAAAATCTTTGAAAAACATGCCAAAAGTCAACAGGCACAGCTTCAGATCAAGCTGGCACAGCTCAAGCATCAGATCCCAAAAGTCTATCATTATCAGACAAGCCTCTTCGACAAAGAACGCGGGGGTATTTCCGGGACCCGGGGAGCAGGTGAAAAAGGAGTGGAACAGGAAAAACGACACATCCGGATCCAGATCAAAGATATTGAAAAAAAACTGGAACAACTCAAAAGAACGCATTCGAACCAGAGAGAACGGAGAAAAAAAGCAGGTATGAAAACCGTCGCGCTGGTGGGGTACACCAACGCTGGAAAATCCACTCTCCTCAAGGCACTGACCAACAAAGAGGTCTATATCGCAGACGAACTTTTCGCGACCCTAGATACGAAGCTGGGATCACTCTGGTTGCCGGATTCGGAAAACAGTTACAAAGGTCAAAAAGTCCTTATCGCGGACACCATCGGCTTCATCCAAAACCTCCCCCCTCACCTCATCGAAAGCTTCAAAGCCACACTGGCGGAAGTCGAAGAAGCAGATCTCATCCTTCATATTATAGATAGCTCAGATCCTGAGCAGCTCATGAAAATTAAGGTGGTCGAAAAAATCCTGAAAGAGCTGGTCGATGATGAAAAAGCAATTCTCAGAGTCTATAATAAGAGTGATCGCCAAACATTCTGCATATTGGCTCAAAAAAATGAAATCGGCCTCTCCGCGCTCTCAAAAGAAAGCCTCAGCGAACTTAAAATGGTGATCGGAAAAAAGGTTTGAGACTCCTTCCAGTATTGAAAGCAGCGAAGCAATATCGTACTATCTCTTATGATGTATCTGAGCCTATGCCGCGGTGACGATCGCCGAGAAAAGCGTCTCGGAATGGAGCAACCGAAGTATGAGGATGCGCAATGGAGAGCGGAGAAGTCGGAAAAATCACAGATTTTTTTGACTTCTCCGAGCTTATGCCGCGGTGGTGGAATGGTATACACGAGGGACTTAAAATCCCTTGGAGCTTGCTCCATGCGGGTTCAAGTCCCGCCCGCGGCACCACAAAAACCTCAACGATAGAGAAAATGGTGGGTTGATCCCGCCACGGCGGGAGGCCAGCGTCTAAAATGGTGGGTTGATCCCGCCACGGCGGGAGGCCAGCGTCTAAAATGGTGGGTTGATCCCGCCACGGCGGGAGGCCAGCGTCTAAGATGGTGGGTTGACCGGGACTCGAACCCGGGGCCAGCGGCTTAAAAGGCCGTTGCTCTACCAACTGAGCTATCAACCCATGATAGCGGCAAATATCGTACCAATTTCTCCTCGATTCACAAGTCAAATGACCTTTGCTTTTCGCATTTTTTGGTACAATAATGGTGTGATATCCCATTTCTTATGAAGCGTTCACTATTGTTTCCCCTGGTTTTTCTCCTCGGAGCTAACCTCACGGCTTGTTCCGGAGGTGGAAGCGGATCTGAGGCCGATTTAGTACGCCAGCAGTATCAGAGTTTTTCGGTCGATATTCCATCAGACTGGAACAAAATCCTTCAGCAGGACTTTGCTAATACGATCCCTCCTGAAACAGTCGCTATTTTTTTGAAGAGGATCCAGGGCGATGACTTCATCCAGAATGTGAATGTCATCAAGGAATCTCTAAATACTGATGCCACTTCGCTCGAATACGCGAAGGCTAATATTCTTTTAGGGTCAAAAGCACTGGTTGATTATCGCGCCATTTCTTCAGAAGAAGTGAATGTGAATGGAGTCCGCACGGTCCTGCATCTTTTCCACGCTCGTAATACCACCACAGACCCTCTGCGAAACTATTCACAGACCTATTTTGCGAAGGACAAGATTGGCTACACGCTGACCTGTGTGGCAAAAGAAGAGGATCAGGTCCAGCAGCTCACCTGTCAAAATATCGTTAGGAGCTTTCTTCTTCAGTGACTTGTGGTACCCTAGTTGAGCTTTTGGTCACGGTGCCGTGGCGAAGTGGCTTAACGCTCCGGTTTGCAAAACCGGCATTCATGGGTTCGAATCCCATCGGCACCTCCACGAAGCCTCTCCAAAATACCGATCCTGGCACTTCGCTCCACGAAAATACCGGAACCACTCAAAAACGTACTGGCATGAGAGCCATTTACTTCTTCGTTCGTTCTTCCTTAATGTAATCACTCCCTACCCGAGTGGTGGAATTGAGAAAATCATTCCCATAGAGCTGGTAAATCCACTGGTAGATCATTTCGAATGACACCTGCCAGAAGCCAAAGCTTGCCCAAAGGAAAGGCAAGGCCAGGACGACAAGTAAAGTCGTGGTACCGAGAGCGACTGAGAGAAGAAGCATCACGATAAAAAATCCAAACAAGGCCACAGCACTGCTGTAGAGAGTAAGCAAGAGATGCTTATGACCGGCAACGGTCTCCATGACAATCACCGAAAAAAGCGTGACTACGGACATAAGAGCCAGTGACACGAGTCCCAGGCTTTGAAAACTGATCAGAGAAAGAAAAATGCTTACCGGAGACGAGACCACAAAAATCACCGTTATCAATGAAAAGACATGGGAAAGGGTTGAGAGAAGATACGAGTAGCGTTCCCGATCAGTGTAATAAAAAAACGTTAAACTCGCGAGGGCGGAAATCAAGAGGGCGACATAAACGACGACAATCGAAATAAACACGAAAAAAGGCGTGTTGCCCCCACCGTCAAAAGAAATCAGAGTGGATGAGTCGAAGGATCCGCTCAGAAGGATACCAATCAAAAGCACGAGGGTTCCGAATCCCCCACCGAAAAGTCCGGCAATGGTTCGAAAGAAAATATCTGATACATGAACCTCAGGTTCGATAGGGAAATTGTAGGCCACAGGAAGAGTTTATAAATTCTCAAAAACGAGGAAATCCTCTACCGACTTATCTTATCGAAAAAAACAATCAAGAGCAAGAACCCCACGGTAATGCAGATGTCGGCCACATTAAAGATCGGGAAAGAATAGACCTGGATAAAATCCGTGACTTTTCCGGAGACGAATCGGTCCAGGAGATTCCCGAATGCACCTCCGATGATCAATGCGAAGGAAAGATCGGTAAAAAGACCTTTTCGGGTAGAAAAGAAGTAGTAGTACAGCAATCCCAGAATAATCGAAAGCGACAAGAGAATACTCATGAGGCCGGTAATGGGAAGCGAAAAGGCCACGCCTTCGTTAAACGAGAGATTCAGACCAATCTGATTCGGAACAAGCCACAAGGGATGATCCAGCAGTCTCAAAAGCAATTGCTTCACCCCTTGATCAAGCAGTAAGATGGCAATGATGATGGATACAAATCTCATCAAAGAAAAAGACTGTTAAGAGGGTAAAGACGATAAAGATGATAAAGATGATACAGACGATAAGGAAGTAAAAAACTGATCCCAAAATCCCCAATGAAAAAAACCATAGACTACGTCCTACTCGCCCTGATCCTCGGCCTTGTCTTCTTCGGACTCTCGATGATCGCTTCCGTCAGTGTCTACGAATCCTACAATAAGTTTCAACAAAACGACTTCTATTTTTGGCGTCGAATGGGGCAAGTGGCCTACAGCCTCGTCGGATTCGGGATCTGTCTGGTCATCCCCTACCGCTTTTGGGAAAAAATCTCGCTGCCGGTACTAATCGGAGCAGTAGCCATGCTCTTCCTGGTCTTTACGAACCTGGGAGGAGACTATGGAAGCGCCAACAGTTGGCTGGACATCCCCTTCCTACCCTCCATACAACCGGTCGAGTTCGCCAAATTCGGACTCATCATCTACCTCTCCCACTGGATGAGCAAAAACCGACAAGACATCAAGCATTTCCACTACGGATTCATCCCATTTCTGATCATCAGCTGTGTGGTCGCCATCCCCATAGCACTTCAGCCGGACTTCGGATCCCTCCTGGTCATCATGCTAACAGCCGTGGCAATCTTTCTGGTCGCGGGGGGAAGCTTCTTCCAGGTCGGCTCAGGAGGCCTTATCGCCTCGGTGATAGGCCTCTTCATCGCCCTGAATGTCGACTACATCTACAACCGCTTCGTAACCTTTTTCAACCCTGATCTCGATACCCTGGGGATCAGCTACCAGATCAAAAACTCCCTCACCGCAATAGGCAGCGGAGGACTCTTTGGACTGGGATTCGGACAATCCATTCAAAAAAATGGCTATCTCCCGGAAGTGCAGGGGGACACCATCTTCGCGGCCATCGGAGAGGAAATGGGATTTGTAAGAACAGCCCTCATCATCCTGGTCTTCGCAGTCATCGCCTGGAGATGCTACAGCATTGCCAGAAACTCCAAGGACTGGTTCGCGAAACTCATTGTCGTCGGATTCACCACCTCTATCACGGTCCAGATGCTAATCAACGTCTCCGTGAGCATGGCTCTCTTCCCCAATACTGGGATCACCCTCCCTTTCATTAGCTACGGAGGAACCTCCCTCCTCGTGTGTATGATGATGATGGGGATCATCCTAAACATCTCCAGATCAGGAACTCAGCCGGCCGACTACGACCGAAAACAACGCACCCGATCCGTGAGAATGGGGAAAAAAAGGGTGGGTAAGTATCAGTATGTGTGAGCTCGACTCTCCCAACCTTGTAAACACAAAAAAAAGACCTTGTCTTGGCGCCGACCTACTCTACCAGGGCCAAAGACCCAAGTACCATCGGCGAAGCGTGGCTTAACTGCTGAGTTCGGGATGGGATCAGGTGTACCCCGCGCTCTATAGACACCAAGACGAGACCTTTTTTTAACTCGATAAGACTTTTCTATCCGTTAACCTCCAGAGCTGAAAGCCATGACAGGGATTAATCCCATGACACAGCCTCCAACTCTGAAGGTCAAGCAGACCGAAGTATACCGACAGATCGCACGTTAATCAAGTCCAAGCAAATGAAAGAGAGAAAATAAATACAATGGCCTATTAGTACTGCTCGGCTAACCCATTACTGGGCTTACACCTGCAGCCTATCAACCCGGTAGTCTCCCGGGAGGCTCATAGGGAAAATTCATCTTGAAAATGGCTTCCCGCTTAGATGCTTTCAGCGGTTATCACAACCGAACGTAGCTACCCAGCTATGCCGTTGACACGACAACTGGCGCACCAGAGGTTCGTTCATCCCGGTCCTCTCGTACTAGGGACAAATTTTCTCAATCTTCCTACGGACACAGAGGATATGGACCGAACTGTCTCACGACGTTCTGAACCCAGCTCGCGTACCGCTTTAAATGGCGAACAGCCATACCCTTGGGAGATGCTTCACCCCAAGGATGCGACGAGCCGACATCGAGGTGCCAAACAGTTTCGTCGATGTGAGCTCTTGGAAACTATCAGCCTGTTATCCCCGGCGTAACTTTTATCCGTTGAGCGATAGCCCACCCACGTGGAACTACCGGATCACTTTCACCCACTTTCGTGCCTGTTCGACTTGTAAGTCTCACAGTCAGGCTGGCTTATGCGAATACACTTTCAGTCCGATTTCCATCCGGACGAAGCCAACCATTGCGCGCCTCCGTTACTCTTTAGGAGGCGACCGCCCCAGTCAAACTACCCACCAAACGTTGTCCCTGAACCTGCAATTGGTCTCCAGGACACTGAACAGTTGTAGTTATTGGTTTGATCATGATTCATGATAAATGTTACGTCATCGTCATTTAATTATTTAGAGAGGCAAATGAACCTCTATCAGACAAAAAAAGACAATAACGTACATCTAACCAATAACTGATTGTTCAGTGCCTTCGAACTTGCCCCCGCCTAGCGGGGGTTGAAGAACAATTGAAGGTCCAGGTTAGACACAAAGCATAACAAGGGTGGTATCTCAAGGGTGGCTCCACCGCAACCAAAGTCGCGACTTCAAAGCCTCCCACCTATCCTGCGCAAGTCATGCCTCGTGCCAACGTCAAGCTATAGTAAAGCTGCACGGGGTCTTTCCGTCCTACTGTGTCTAAACGGCATTTTTACCGTTTCTGCAATTTCACCGGAACCACTGTTGAGACAGTACCCAAATCATTATGCCATTCATGCGGGTCGGAACTTACCCGACAAGGAATTTCGCTACCTTAGGACCGTCATAGTTACGGCCGCCGTTCACCAGGGCTTAGATTCAGAGCTTGCACCCCTCCTCGTGACCTTCTGGCACTGGGCAGGCATCAGCCTGTATACGTCGTCTTACGACTTTGCACAGACCTGTGTTTTTGATAAACAGTTGCTTGGGTTCATTCGCTGCGGCCTTGCCAGATATAAAACCTAACAAGGCAGTCCTTATCCCGAAGTTACGGACGCTTCTGTTGCCGAGTTCCTTAACAGTGGTTAATCCGATCACCTGAGTATACTCTACCCGCCCACCTGTGTTGGATTGCGGTACGGTAACACATGCTTCTCGCGACGAGGATTTTCTAGTCAGCAGAATGGGAAATACTTGGCCGAATCCGAAGAAACAGCCTTGACATAACAGCTCGCGAATTCTCCCGGATTTACCTAAGAGAACATAAACTTACTGCTTGTACTGGAATCATTAACCAGCTACTACCATCCTACCGCGTCCCCCCTCCGCTAGCGCCACATTCAGTTGAAGAAACGATCAAAATTCTCCCGAAGGACAATCTATAGCATTTATTCGCCCTCCTGTATTGCTCTGGCGAAACATGTATTGTACAGGAATATTAACCTGTTATCCATCGACTACGCTTTTCAGCCTCATCTTAGGACCGACTAACCCCCAGTTGATTGACATGGCTGGGGAAACCTTGGGCTTACGGTGGCAAGGATTTTCACCTTGCTTATGTTACTTATGCCAACATTCTCACTTGCGATACCTCCACCGGATCTTACGATCCGACTTCATCGGCCTACGCAACGCTCCTCTACCACTCTTCGCCAAGGCTTCGAATGCCAGGCCGCTCTTCAAGATTGAAGGCGAAGAATGTCCTCCCGTATCTCATAAAATGAGCGAAGGGGGACGCCTGACATACAAAGTCCTGGCGAAGAATTCGTGTTTTCGGTTAGGTTCTTAAGCCCCGTTACATTTTCGGCGCAGAATCACTCGACCAGTGAGCTATTACGCACTCTTTGAATGAGTGGCTGCTTCTAAGCCAACATCCTGGTTGTCTACGCAATTCTACAGCCTTTACCACTGAGAACCTATTTGGGACCTTAAACAACGATCTGGGCTGTTTCCCTTTTGACAATGGCACTTAGATGTCACTGTCTGACTGCCGAGAAATACATAGCAGTATTCGAAGTTTATTAAGGTTTGGTACCCTTATTTCGGGCCCTAGCCTTGACAGAGCTCTACCCCTGCTATTTAACACTCGACGCTAGCCCTAAAGCTATTTCGAGGAGAACCAGCTATCTCCGAGTTCGATAGCAATTTCAGCACTTACCACACCTCATCCAAGAGTTTTGCAACACTCCCTGGTTCGGCCCTCCACAGCATTTTACTGCTGCTTCAGCCTGGACATGGTAAGCTCACTCGGTTTCGGGTCTAGTGCATGACACTCAATCGGGCTATTAACCCTCGCTTTCACTGCGGCTCCGGGTGTTACTCCCTTAGCCTTGCGCCATACAGCTAACTCGTTGGCCCGTTCTACAAAAAGTACGCCGTCACCCCGCCAAGGCGGGGCTCCGACTCGTTGTGTGCGTATAATTTCAGGTACTATTTCATCCCCCTACCCGGGGTACTTTTCACCTTTCCCTCACGGTACTAGTTCACTATCGGTCACATAACCTGTTTAGGCTTGGAAGGTGGTCCTCCCAGATTCAAGCCGGATTTCACGTGTCCGACCCTACTCAGGATACTCCTACGATCATACAAAGTTTTCGCTTACGGGGCTATTACCCACTATGGCGTCTCTTTCCAAAGACTTCAGCTAACTATGCATGACCGATATTGGAGTCCTACAACCCCCCCGCCAAGGCGGGGGTTTGGCCTAGTCCCTCTTCGCTCGTCGCTACTGGGGGAATCTCTGTTGATTTCTTTTCCTCAGCTACTGAGATATTTCAGTTCACTGAGTATCCTCTCCCATGCCTATGTGTTCAGCATGGAGTTTCCGATTGTAACATCGGAAGGGTTATCCCATTCGGAGATCTCCGGGTCAAAGCTTGATTGACAGCTCGCCGAAGCTTATCGCAGTCTACTACGTCCTTCATCGGAGTTATGTGCCAAGGCATCCGTTATACGCACTTATTATTATTTATTTTCTTCACTTTCATATACTCAGACTATTGTCATATCCCGGTGAAGAGATATGACGGTGATTAACGTGCAATCAGTCGTTACACTGATTGCTGGATCTGTCGTACTCACTAGGAATAACTGAGTACGACGCCGAATTTTCAAGGTACAAGCGCTCTGTAAAAGAAAACCCTGACAGAGACAAACGAAAACCGCATATCTCCCGACATATCGGGACGTAAGCGGCTTAAAGAGGCATTTGATTGATTTCATCCAACCAAAGCAGAGATATCTTATAGATCGACCATAGAGGAGTCAACAGTTTTTTATCATATTTCCAGAAAAACGAACGCAATCACAATTGCTGTGATCTGAAAGCCTTCTCCATCCGCATCAGCGCATTCAAAACCCATACCAATTAAAATCAAGACCTGCTACACTCCCGTCCGCACAAGTCCACCTCACCCCTTTTCCATTTAAATTTTACATTCCCACCACATGCCCCTCCTCCCTCACCTTCTCGACCTTGGCCTTACCGAAAAAGAAGCCAAACTCTACATTACCCTCCTCGAAGTCGGGACAAACGCCGTGAGTTCGGTAGCTCGGAAGGCGGGAGTCACGCGGACTACAGCCTATGCGGCCCTCGAAACACTAAAAGAAAAGGGGCTCGTCAGTATCGTAGAGCGTCGTGGAATCCAACAATTTACCGCCGTAAAGCCGGAGAAGCTCAAAGATTACGCCAAAACCCTCAGAGAAAAAGCTCAAAAAAACTACGAAAAAATCCAGGAAATCCTTCCAACTCTCAAATCTCTTACGGGCGGCTTAGTCATGGCCCCAAAGGTCCAGTATTTCGAAGGAATTGAAGGCATCAAGATCATCTACGAAGACACCATCGAAACCCTGGCCAAACTCCCGAAAGCAGAACGCATCAAGTGTTCCTACTCATCTGCCCCTCAAGTCTCTAATGAACTTAGACACTTCCTGGATGAATACATCCTACTGCGCAAGAAAAATTTTGTCCGCATGAGGGGGATTTTCCCGGAAGGCGAGCGGAGCAGGGAATACCAGACCAATGCGAAAGAAAACTTCGCGGAAGTCCTCATCATGCCATCCAATATCAGCCTGGAATTCGAATCGGAAGTGAATGTGTATGGGAATAAGTTTTCCATCATGTCTCTCCAAGAGGACCGACTCCATGGAGTGATCATCGAGTCACCGGAGATCGCCTCTACACAACGATCCCTTTTCGAGATTATCTGGAGAGCCAGTAAAGTGGGAAGAGGATTGTAGGCACGTCGAACGGATCGGACAACATCAAAAACAGCAGGCCAGTCTCAAGCATGTTAAACTTGCATTCACTCCTAAAAGAGGAGCGAATACTCGTTATATTCAACTATGCCTTACCCTGAAGCTGAAAGGGAACTCGACAAGCTGACATCCACTGCAGAGGAGAGACTTTCAAAAGCCGAGGAATCTTTTGAATCAGCGAAAAACAGTGCTGGTATCGGCAGAGAAAACAATTTGCCAACAAAGAACGAAATTGAGGATAGTGAAAAGCAGCAGCTCAAAAGAACACACCGCAAACTCAGACAACTTATCTCCAATACCAGAGAGTTGATCGGACAAGTGAGCACGAGTGCGCGAGAAACGGAGCCACCACCAAATGAAACACATCAATTACTCCTGAACCAGGTCAGGAGTATCCAAGAAAGAATACAGAAATTACCAGATGAATTTGAAGTAATAGGAGTCACCGTTGGGACCAACTTCGAACTTATCCCCGAACAGGGAACAACGGGAAGACCAGACTTTCATGAGCGTCAATTAGAACCAGATGTCATGGAAGTTTTCGCTCAAATTGAGAAAATCATGAGTCAATGTCAACAATTCATCAAGAGATACCTCGATCCTCAATCACTCAGACATCAAGAAATGACGAACCTCAAACGAGGCAACAGCCGAGCGTGGCAAACAGCCACACCTGCGTAAAAATCAACTAAACACCTTCACGGCCGCCTCCGCATCCTTGACCCCCACGAACGCGATCGTGTCACCACGGGTGCTTTCGGTCACGTAAAGATTTTCAATATTGATCCCAGCTTGGGCGAGAAGACTCGTCAGCTCGGACAAAATCCCAATACGACTAGGCACGAGCACCTGCAGCACAGTATTCTTCGTCACCTGCTCAATTCCGTGACCCTTCAACAAGTCCAGGGCCTTTTCAGGATCATCCACCACCATCCTAATGACACTTTTCCCCATACCCTCGCCTACAAGAAGTCCATAAATACTGATATTGGCATCAGCGAGCAATGTAATAATGACAGCCAGTTGCCCCGACTGATTAGGAAGATGAAAAGCAATCTCACTGACAATTTTTGCTTTCATAGTCGAGGAGATAAGAAATAGGAAATTGAAAGTGAATAGAGTACAATCTAATCTCAAAAAACCCACAAAAGCAATCCCAAATCTGTGGGTAATACTCCAAACAGACCCATAAGAAACCCACCCCATTTTTTACCCGAAATAAGGAAAGTTATTCTCCCCCTGTCACGGATTTGTCCGTATGGAAATACCAAGAGAGTTAAGCTCATCCTCGAGAGACAGTCTGAGTGAGTCCAAAAAATCCTGAAAACCTCGGTTTCCATCCCCTTCTATTGTTTTAAACTTCCTCAAAATTAATCGCTGAGAATCTTTAGACCGAAGATCCAGATATGCCTTACCAAATGCTTCCGCGGAGGCATTACGGGTAAGCCCCACAAGTTCTTTCATCTCAGACGTCGGACAACGTTCGAGGAGTTCCGTAACTCTTCCCTGGTCAAAAAGATCACGAAATAAAGGATGAAGACGAATAACCCGTTCGATCTGAAGCAGGAGATCTACATTCGACAGCGTTCCATTCCCATAACGAGCTCTAATAGCAGACACTTCATCGGGATGCCAGTGAGAATCACCACCTAAACTCGATGATGGTCTCTCCTTACGCGCAAGATCATCTCGAGACGGGCCCCTCCAAGGATACTCAGACATAGACAAAGGAAAATTCGCCGTCAAAATATCACTTTCCTGTGACCTGTCAACATCAACTGGCAAAGCCACACCCTCTCCAGTACAATTCCTACACTTTCAACCTACTCCATACTCCCGACAACCTACCCCCTTCCCAATGTTCTGTGACCAAACCATCCTGAAACTTCATGCCGGTATCGGTGGCAACGGCTGTGTGGCTTTTCGAAGAGAAAAATTTGAACCCCGAGGAGGACCTAATGGAGGTGATGGAGGAAAAGGAGGGAATATTCTCTTGGTCGTCAATACCGCCCTCAATACCCTCACTCACCTGGACACCTACAAGCAGTTCACGGCGGAGAAAGGCGAGATGGGAAAAGGTCAAAACAAGCATGGAAGAAACGGGGTGGATCTGTCACTGGAAGTCCCTCTTGGGACACTGGTTCGAGAAATAATGAGAGACAATGAAGGACAGATTCTTGAAAAACGGGAAATAGCAGACCTTTCCAGTGAAAGCAAAACCCTCCTTGTCGCAAAAGGAGGACGAGGAGGATATGGAAACGCGCACTTCGCCACCTCGATCCGTCAGGCACCCAAGTTTGCCGAGCTGGGAGAAGAGGGAGAAAGTATCGAAGTGGAGCTGGAACTCAAACTCGTGGCCGATATCGGGATCATTGGAATCCCCTCCTCGGGGAAATCGACCCTCATCTCAGTCCTGTCAAATGCCAAACCAAAAATCGCCGCCTATCCCTTCACGACCCTTATCCCCCACCTGGGAGTAGTGCAAATCGATAAGAAAGTCACCTATGTCGTAGCCGATATCCCGGGACTAATCGAAGGAGCCCACAAGGGAAAAGGACTGGGAATACAATTCCTGAAGCACGTGCAACGTTGCCGACTGCTGGTACACCTGATTGACCCCACCCAGGAAGACGCCCTGGAAAACTTTCACATCATCAACCGCGAGCTCGAAGCCTTTTCATCCGATCTGGCTACAAAGAAGCAAATAGTGGTCATCAACAAAAGCGACGCGATTGACAAACCGGCGATCAAGGAGCTCCAACAGGTGCTCAAGAAAGCCATCGGCAGAAAGAAACGATTTCAGCTCTCCTCCAAACCCATTTCAGCCGCCACCACGGAAGGCATCTCCGAACTCAAGATATTGTTATTCCAGGAATTACGAAAAAACCCTCAATCTACTTCCTCCTCACATCAACCTAGCACCGACAACCTACAACCCACCTGTCCCGAGCGGAGTCGCGGGACAACCGACCACCTCACCTATCGCCCCCACCTCGACAACCCCAAATACTTCGCCGCGGAAAAAATTAAAGAAGGTCTTTACAGGGTCTCCGGAGAACGGATAGAACAAATCGTCAACATGAGTAACTTTGACAATCGTGAAGCGATGATGCGAGTCCGGGACGTCCTGAAAAAAATGGGGATCGTCAAAGAGCTCAAAAAAATCGGTATCCAGGATGGGGACCGGCTGGAGATTGGAAAACACGAGCTCGACTTTCAATCGGATTTCTAAGAGACTATTGGACGACTAGCTCCTGGTACAGCTCATTATCCATCTGCACAAAGTACTGCTGATTCCTCCTCTGCAAAGCACTCGGGATTTTTTCCGGAAATTCAGCCACCTGCTGGGCCTTCTCCGTATCCAGATTGAAGCGATATAAGGCTAGACTTTTTTTGTCAGTATTCACACTGTCGATGAGTTCATCAATCTGTGAAGTCCGGGACTCATCATTGAGCTGACTGCTCAGCACAAAAACTCGATAATTCTGCCCGAGCTCCCACTGAACCCTGTCCGGTGACTCGTACCAGGACAAGGGAATAAGTTCGTTCGTTTCATTCATCCAGAGCCAGATAAAAGGCACTCCCTGAAGATCAACAAAAAGCAAAACCCTTTTCCCATCGTCACTGATCTTCACATCCTGGACCATGACCGTGTCATCGAAACGACGAATCTTCCGCCCTGTCTGGAGATCAACAAAGAAGACTCTTCCCTGATCAATCAAAACCGCCTGATTGGAAGAAGATCGAAGGATCGGGTCTGAGAGACTCTCAAAAGAAGTCAATAAGGCATCCTGAAAATACAGGTCTCCATTCTCACGAAGATCCAGTAACCCGAGAGTCTCCGAAGGAAGCTCAGTGACCGTAATCGTTTTTAGATAGGGAATCAGCTCAAAACGGAGGGTCTTCCAGTCCTCCACGAAACGATGAACCTCAAAAGAAAAGGACTCATCATAGTATCCGTCTGTACTGGCAACGGCCTCATAGACCTGAGGAGTGAGCTTCATCTGACATTGACCCGTCTCACAAGCAATCCTCTCCCCCTCCAACTCCACCACGAAACCGATATCCGACTGCAAAATGATAGTTCCCTTATTGAGAAAAAAGACCCACACAAATATTCCAGAAATCGTCAGAAGGATGATAAAAAAAACCATGACGACCGTCCACTTCGAAGGATAATGAGGTTCATTCAGCATAGAAATATGAAAACACGAGATATTTCAGTTGTCACCATCTTACATCAGGTTACAAGATTTCCAATTTACAGAGAGCTCATACTTGCCTAAAGTATTTCATAAGTCCACTTTTGACATTCGTCCTTCCAACAATCCCAATCATCCCACTCATCCTTCCCCCATGTCATTCCGTCACGAACAATTCGCGCAAGAAATCCTCAAAGGCATGAGTCAGGTTATTCAGGAAACACTGCCACTTGAGCGATACGGGCTTATCACCATTACCGATGTCGTTGTCAATCCGGGACTCGAGACAGCAAAGATCTTCATCTCAGCGTTGAATCATCCCAGGGACCTGGTTACCGTGCTGAACAAAAAAGCAGGCCAACTCTCAAAAAAATTGCATTCCAAAGTCAGTATGAGGAAAATACCCAAAATCACCTTTGAATACGACATCAGCAATGAACGGGTCGAACGGTTTGAAGAACTCATGAGGGATCAGCAATAAGATAAGAATCGTAATACCTGCAAAATGAACAAAAAAGATCCCTTTGCAGAGAGAGTCAAAATGCCCGCATTCCCCGACCTGGAAAGAGACTCTGAAGAAAAATGGACATCCCCGGTCTCTCACTTTTACGATACCAGCAAGGCTATTCTCTGTGTTGTCACAGAAAAATCATCCCAAAGAAAAAATCCAGAACGGGAGAAGTATAAAAGCCAAAGTATGGGAAGGTTTACGAAAGGAGACTGTATTCAGATCTCTGAGCAAGTAATGATCGATGAAATAAGTCATGAATACGCGGCCGCAGGAGTTCCATTCGAAGCCTGCGGAAAAGGAATTCACAACACCAGAATACAGGTTAAAAGAGTTCTCAAGGTGTGCGGTAGCCTCGATAAAAAACTCCAAAACCATCTCATTTCCACGGCAGCGATAGCCGAATCAGCTCTGAATAATTCTGCATTTATTAACGATATCTATGGTATCGTCATTAGCACACACGAAGACTACGACCACCCGAGAAGAACAGAAATGATGATGCTCAGCAACTCCAAGGTAGAGAAAGAAGAAATCATTCTGGCAATGCAGCTACACGACATCGGCAAACTGGCTCCTCGAATAAGAGCCGTTATCAATGCAAAGGAAGACATTAGCGGAAGGCCTGAGCTCCTTTCAGAAATTTTGCGTCACCCAGGAACACTAGACACTTGTCAGGAACTCAGACTTGAAGAACCAACCACTCTCCTGATCCTTCTCTTCCATCACTACCGAAGATACTGCGGATTTGATCCGAATCAAATGAAAGAAATTCTCAAAATACCAAAAGAAGTAACCGTGAAAAAAAGAACAGACCTGGACAGGTATGTCCCGGTCAAACTCATGCTAGCAATCTGCTTTGACATCCTGGCCGCCATGCTTGAGCATCGATGGTACAAAGAACACCGTTACGTCTTTCTGTCGGAATCCGCCATCTCATCTTTTCGAAAAAAATATCCCTTCGATTGGAGCTCTTGTGACGAAAATGGAAGACCTCACAAAAGCATAGAAAGCGAGATACAAGATAATCTCCCTCCGGAAATTGGAGAGAAAATAAGCCAAGCGTTCCTAAAGTGGGTTAGAAATGACTGGGACAACATTCAGCAGCTCTTCAAAGGTGAGAAGAATCATCATTTCATCGACGAAACTCTTCCTGAAAACGAAAGCACTTTGCTCAAACCAAGAACTGAAGAAGAAATTGAAAAAGTAAAAAAAAGAATGCGTAGCCGATAGAGGAGCTATCTGATAAACTCGACGAGAACTCAAAAAGACTATAATGATCTCAAAGATGATAAAGACGATAAAGAAAAGGAACCATCATGATCCTTATAGTCCTTATAGTCCTTATCGTCTTAATAGTCCTTCTCTATGAAGCCCAAAAAAGTTCTCCTCCTCGGCTCAGGAGCCCTCAAGATCGGGGAAGCTGGAGAATTCGATTACTCAGGGTCGCAAGCCATCAAAGCACTCAAAGAAGAGGGCATCAAAATCATTCTCATCAATCCAAATATTGCCACGAATCAAACCTCAAAAGGACTCGCCGACAAGGTCTATTTTTTGCCAATCACAACTCACTTCGTAGAACAAGTTATAAAAAAAGAAAAGCCTCAAGGAATCCTACTTTCATTTGGCGGGCAAACCGCGCTGAACTGTGGGCTCGATTTGAAAAAGAAAGGTATTCTCAAAAAATACAAAGTGGAAGTCCTCGGAACACCGACCTCTTCCATCGAGCTCACGGAAGACCGGGAAAAATTTTCCCAATTTCTTCACAAGCTCAACCTTCACACCCCCCGCTCCATCGCCTGTCGAAACACCGAAGCCGGTCTGAAAGCCGCGGAACAGATCGGCTACCCTGTCATCTGCCGTGCGGCGTTTACCCTGGGAGGGAAAGGCAGTGGATTCGCTGAAAACGAAAAGGAGCTACGGAAACTCTGCGAAGTTGCTTTCTCTTCGAGCCATCAAATTCTCGTGGAAGAAGATTTGAGAGGCTGGAAAGAAATCGAATATGAAGTCGTAAGAGACTGCCAAAACAACTGCATCACCGTGTGTAATATGGAAAACTTCGACCCTCTGGGGATACACACGGGAGAATCCATTGTCGTTGCTCCATCCCAAACCCTGACAAACCACGAGTACCAAATGCTCAGAAATATTTCAATTACAACAATCAGAAACCTGGGCATCATAGGAGAATGCAACATCCAATTCGCTCTAAACCCTCAGACCAGCGAGTACCGTATCATTGAGGTCAATGCCAGATTATCCCGGTCCTCCGCTCTGGCTTCAAAGGCAACAGGATACCCCCTGGCCTATGTCGCCGCAAAACTCGCGCTAGGAAAAACCCTCTACGAGCTTCAAAATAGCATGACCAAAACGACTTCAGCCTTCTTCGAGCCGGCACTGGATTACGTCACCGTAAAAATCCCCCGTTGGGATCTGAGCAAATTTAGAAAAGTCTCGAAGCAGATTTCAACGGAAATGAAATCCGTGGGAGAAATCATGGCTATAGGAAGATCATTCGAGGAAGCCTTCCAAAAGGGACTCCGGATGATCAATATCGGGGCTGAAGGCTTTTCGACCCATCCCATCCCCGTGAAAAATATCGCCGAAGACCTGGAAAACCCCACTCCTCTACGAGTGTTCGCCATTGCAGCCGCTCTGGAAAAGGACTGGGGGATCAACGAAATCAACGAACTCACCGGCATTGACCCCTGGTTTTTGAGCAAGCTGGAAAACATTATGACCCTTCAAAAAGAGCTTGAGGAAAAGGGAACAGAAATACGAGATGGTATCGAGCACCACAAAGACACTACAGTGGAAGCCATTCGAACCGCAAAAAAACACGGTTTCTCCGATACCCAGCTGGCTCGAATCCTGAAAACTACGCCTGATCTGATACGGCACTATCGCATCAAAAAAAACATTACGCCCTTTGTAAAGCAGATCGACACCCTGGCCGCGGAGTTCCCGACGGAAACCAACTACCTCTACATGACTTATCACGGTATGGAACACGACGTCCTGCCAAGTGAGAAGAAAAAAGGAATGGTGCTGGGAAGTGGACCCTACTGTATAGGATCCTCAGTAGAGTTTGACTGGTGCAATATCAATGTCATCAACACATTAAAAGAAGTGGGATATGAGACCATCGTGATGAACTCCAATCCCGAGACCGTTTCAACAGACTATGATATGTCCGATCGGCTGTACTTCGAGGAGCTCAGTCTGGAACGCATCCTGGACGTCTATAACTACGAAAACCCGGATGGAGTGGTCATCTCCACCGGAGGACAGATCCCCAATAATCTTGCTCTCCAACTCGACAAAAACAAGGTGAGAATCATGGGAACATCAGTCAAATCGATCGACCAATGCGAAGACCGTCACAAGTTTTCGAAGCTGCTCGACAAACTCAATATCGACCAACCCCTCTGGACAGAAGCCACGAAACTCTCGGAAGCCCTCAGCTTCGCCGACAAATACGGTTATCCGGTCCTGGTCCGCCCCAGCTATGTGCTCTCCGGTGCGGCTATGAGAGTAGCCTATACCAGAAACAACCTGGAAGACTTTTTACAGATTGCCACCGATATTTCCCGTGAAACGCCCGTAGTGGTGTCAAAATTCGAGCAAAACGCCAAAGAAATTGAAATCGACGCAGTAGCCCACAAAGGAAAACTGGTGATCTACGCTGTCGCAGAGCACATTGAAAACGCGGGGGTACATTCCGGCGACGCAACCATCGTGCTTCCTCCTCAAAGACTCTACTTCGAGACCATTAAACGCATCAAAAACATCACCAAAGCCATCGCGAAAGAGCTCGATATTTCCGGCCCCTTCAATATTCAGTTTTTGGCCAAAAACAACGATGTCAAAGTCATCGAATGCAATTTGCGAGCCAGTCGATCTTTCCCCTTCTCCTCGAAAGTCACCGGATACAACTTTATTGAAATCGCAACTTACGCCATGCTCAACCACAAGAAGATGGCTGAAATCAGGAAAACCAACTTCAAAACCCTCGAGCTGGACCACATCGGGATCAAAGCTGCTCAATTCTCCTTCACGCGGTTGAAAGGAGCCGACCCAACTCTGGGAGTGGAAATGGCCTCAACGGGAGAAGTCGCCACCTTTGGAGTCGACCTCCACGAAACCCTGCTTAAGTCGCTTCTCTCCGTCGGATTTACCATTCCAAAAAAGAACATTCTGGTCACCATAGGCCCGGAAAAAGACAAGATAGATTTGATCGGCAGCATAAAAGACCTCAGTGACATGGGATTTCGACTCTATGCCACCGAAGGAACCCACCGTGAACTCAAAAAACACGGCATAAAGTCAACCCGGGTCAATAAAATCCAGAATGGAGGATCACCCAATGTAGAGGAAATTATCCGGGAGAAAAAAGTTGACCTGGTCATCAATATCCCTCAGAACACTAATCAACAGGAAGTCACTGATGGGTACCTCATCCGCCGTTGCGCGGTGGACGCAAATATCCCACTGGTTACTAATAAGCAGATCACGAAGCTGATTATCGAAAGTATCCAAAAATACAGCATGGAAGATCTGGAAATAAAATCCTGGGACAGCTACCTCGAAAAACAAGGCGTATAATTCGTTTGTATTCGATGACAAGAAGACTATACTCGAAACATCTCCAGGAGTGGTTGGGCCCATCTATACGGTGGTTACCCAGCTCCTTTTTTCATTCCACGATTCACCATGGCAATAAAAAAGAAACCTGCTGAAAAACTCAAACTGGTCGTACTTATAGATGGAAACAACCTTCGACACGCGATCAGATCGCTCATACACAGTGAAGATATTCATTGGAAAACTTTCTTTGATCTGATCCGAAAAGACTACACCGTCGTCGGCGCAAAATACTACATCGGCAAAGTAACCTATCCCCTCTTCGAAGAAGAAAAAGTCGAAAACCAGACCAAGCTCATCAATAACCTTAAAAAAGCGGGTATCGAAACTTACCTAGGCCACTTCAACGAGCAAAAACAGGAAAAAGGAGTCGATATCCAAATGGCCCTGGACCTCGTCGTTGGCGCCGTTCAGAAAAGTTTTGACGCGGCTCTCCTGATCTCAGGTGACGGTGATCTGGCCGATTCCGTCAAAATCGCGCAAGACTTCGGAGTCAGAGTGATCCTGGGGTACGTGGCGGGAACAAAAAGCGACCGATATCGGGTCTCCTATCGTCTCAAAAGCGTGGCTCAATCACAAGCCGCGCTCAACAAGCAGATTACCGAAGCTCATCAGAAACTCACCGATCGAGAAGAAAAGAACCTGCAAGAGAAAACAAAAGCTGAAACAAAAAATAAGAAGAAAGCAACAGAAAAAAAAACAACACCAAAAGTTGAGAAATTAAAAGAGTTCCTGGTTTTCTCCGATGGAGGTGCGAGAGGCAATCCCGGGCCATCAGGATGTGGGGCCGTCATCAGCGATCCGAAAGGCCAGGTCCTTGAAAAAATAAGTACCTATATCGGGGAAGGGACCAATAATCAAGCTGAGTACCATGCCCTCCTCCTCGGATTAGACGCGGTCTCAAAAAAGAATCCCGAAAAAATCACCTGCTATCTCGATTCAGAGCTCATCGTCAAACAAGTCAATGGCCAATACAAGGTCCGAAATATAGCCTTGAAAGAATACTACGATCAGGTAAAACTATTTCAGAAAAAATTCCCAAACACCAGCTTCCATCATATCCCCCGATCCAAAAACAAGCTGGCAGACAAGCTCGCGAATGATGCGATGGATCGGAAAAAATAAGAAGCGAATAAGAATCACTGAACGACCACCTACAACCTACCACCTACAACCTCCCATGCTCTCTCTCCTGAAGAAAACCTGGAAAATCAAAACTCCAGGGGACTCTTTGCCATTACTCGAGCGTGTCTGTATGCACCGTGATCTCGACCCAAAGGACGAATTAACCGAACTCCACTCACCCTGGTCTCTCAAGGACATCAACAAGGCAGTTGAGCGCGTTCAAAAGGCCATCCGAAATGGAGAACGCATCATGATCTTCGGTGATTATGATGTGGACGGTGTCTCCGGAGCCAGCATTCTCTATCTCGGTCTGAAAGAACTCAGAGCGGAAGTCTCCGTCCGCCTCCCCCACCGCGAGCGCGACGGATATGGGCTGAACACAAGAGTCTTAGACGAGTGCAAGGAGCTTGGCGTCAGCATCGTCATCACCGTGGACTGCGGAATTTCAAACGTGAAGGAAGTGGCTTATGGCAATGAACTGGGATTGAATATCATCATCACGGATCACCATGAAATTCCAAAAATACTTCCTAATGCCTACGCCATCCTGAACCCCAAACAAGAAGACTGCCGGTACCCCGAAAAAATGATTGTCGGCTCCGTCGTCGCTCTCAAACTCATCGACGCCCTTCAGCAAAGCTCCCCGCTACAACCTACTCCCTACCACCTACAACCTCTCCTTGATCTCGCCGCCCTTGCCACGGTCGCCGACTGCGCCCCCCTGAGAGGCGAAAACCGCCTCATCGTCAAAAAAGGTCTGATCCAATTCAAACAAACTCAACACCGCGGCCTCCGAACCTTGCTCGAGAGCTACCAATTAACCAACAACCAGCAACCCATAACCAGTTATCACCTCGGCTTCAACATCGCCCCCTGTATCAACGCCGCGGGACGACTCGAAGACCCCCTCATCGCCTTCAAAATGATGATGGGCGACCAGGAAAAGGCCCTGGAACTCCGTCAGATAAACGAAGAACGACAAGAAATCGTCAAAAAAGCCCTGGAAGAAGCTTCTGAACAAGTCGAAAGAGACCACAAAAATGATCCTATCCTGATCTTCTGGGCAAAAAACTGGCAACCCGGAATCGTCGGACTTCTCGCTGGACGACTCTGCGAGCGCTACCACAAACCCGTCATTTGCCTGACCGAGCATGAAGGAAAGTACGTTGGCTCTTGTCGATCAATACCCGAAATCAACATCGTGGAACAGCTCCAACAACATGCTGAACTCTTCCTGAACTTCGGAGGTCACGCACAGGCAGCAGGCCTGAGCATCAGCCCTGACAAGCTGGAAGTATTCAGGGAACGCCTTCACCAAAGCGTTGGCAAAATAATGAAAGAAAACCCCATCGAACCCTACCTCAGCGTGGACACCGAAATTCGGGCTGACGAGATCACCCTGGAAGCCAGCAACCAGCTCACCAGTCTCGAGCCCTTCGGCATGGGCAATCCGAAACCTAAATTTCTCCTCAAAGGACTCCAAGTCCTCCAGACAAAGGCTGTCGGAAAAGATAAATCACACCTTCAGATAGGACTCATGCAAGGGAATAAAATCTTCAAAGGCATTGCCTTCCAAATGGCGGAACACGAGAAAACTCTGCAAAATTGGAAGACCGTGGATATCATCTGCCAGCTCAACAAAAACGAGTTTCGGGGAGAAATATCGGTTGACATCCAGATGGTGGATGCGAGAGAATCACAATAATTCAGTATCAAAATGCACCTCCTCACCTCCACCCAACTCAGCCGAGAAGAACTTCTCCTCCTCTTCGAACAGGCCAAAACACTTCAAGAATCCAAAACAATTCCCCAAACCATGACCGGAAAGATCCTGGGAACGATTTTTCTCGAACCTTCCACCCGAACACGCCTCAGCTTCGAAACCGCCATGCTCAGACTCGGAGGTCAGATCATTTCCATCCCCAACGCCGAAAGCAGCTCACTAAATAAAGGGGAAACGCTCGAAGACACCGGACGTATGATCAGCAGCTTTGCGGACATTATAGCTATAAGAACTCCGGAAAAAGGACAGGTTGCGAAGTTCTCGACCCACAGCAGTGTTCCAGTGATCAACGCCGGTGACGGCACCGGAGAGCATCCCACACAACACCTCCTGGACTTCTATACCATTTGGAAAAACAGAGGAACGCTCGATGGTCTTACCCTTGGCCTTATGGGCGACAACAAAAATAGCCGGGTTCTTCGTGGGATGGCAAAGATGGCAACCGTGTTCGACATAAAGCTGATCTTCATCTCACCTGACGAATTGCAGCCCGACGAAGAAGTCCTGTCCTATCTCAAGAAAAAAGGACGAGAATATCATCAGGTTACGAATATTGGCGAAGTTATTGACCAGCTCGACGTCCTCGAGATCAACCGCGTACGACACGAGTACTTTGAAGACAAGCAACGAGCACTGGAGATTGGCAAACAATTCATCCTAAACACGGAAACCGTGAGAAAAGGTAAAGCAGAACTGATAGTCCTCGATCCGCTCCCCCGCATCAACACCGTTCAAACCGATGTCGACGATCTCCCCCAAGCCAAGTACTTCGAGGCCGTAGAAAACGGAGTGTTTGTAAGAATGGCGCTGATGAACCAACTCATGCAAAGATAAAGACAGCGCTGTCATTTCTCCTCCTCATCATCGTCAAAATCAAAATCCATTTCAAAAATCACACCATCTTCATCACCATCCTCAAAATCAAACTCAAACTCTTCGTCATCCGGAAACTCCTGATCGACATCTAAAATGAGTTCATCTTCATCAAGAAGCAGAACCGGCATCATTTCAGGGTCCGTGGTCTTCAGCGAAGTTTTCTTGTGATGAGAGGCTTTTGTCACATTTGAAGCTTTTTGGGCTCTCTGAGCAGGCTTCGCCGCCCGGGCTTTTTTTGCTGTGGCCATACAAATGGTATAAAAAGTAATTGCACTTTCAGAATATTATAGCAAAATTTAGCACCCCGTGCAATCCGAACAAATCCCTTCTAAAAGCCATCCAGAGAGGGTAAATAATCCATGGGATTCACATGAACTCCGTCCTGAAGGACCTCGAAGTGAAGATGCGGTCCGGTCGTCATTCGACCAGCACCATGAGTCCCCAAAGCACCTCCACTCAGAGCAATAAGCTGCCCTTGCCTCACAAGCTCTCCTTCCTGAACTTTGAACGCGTACACATGACCATAAACCGTTGAAAGTCCGTCCCGATGAGCTAGCTGAAGGTAGCTATACCCTGTGGCTCCCCCATCATGGACCTCCAAAACCTTCCCGGAAAGTGGAGCGATTACCGGTGTCAACTGATCCGTCGGAATATCAACAGCATCATGCTGAAGGCTAAAACGCTTGAAATAACCTTCATCATGAAAAAAAGCGGAAATCCCAAGCACCGGTGCAACAGGCCACTGAAGAGATTCTTCCGGGAATTCCGCATAATCTCGTCGTGAAACTCCGGTTGCAAGGAGCTGAATCCGATCCGCGATGATCAACTGTTCCTCTTTTGCCTGGTCAAGTTGTCCTTGGAAAAAACCTTGTTCATACTGCTTATCAGCCAGTAATTCCTGCTGATACTGGTTTTGTTGAGTCAAGACCTCAACGGATTTTTGAACCCGATCCTGATATTCCGCCAGTTGCCGGTGAATCAAAGCGAGCTGAGCACGAAGCTCATTAAGCTGCATCTGCTGACCATACACCTTTCCCATCTGCTCCAAAAGCTGATCCTGCACCTTTCCCAAGAGCACATCCTGAAAAAGCATATCTGCCGGAGTATCGGCAGATGAAAGAAGCTGAAGAAGATTGGTCGTCCCATCCTCCATGATGTACTGTCGCTTCACCTGAAAAAACAAGAGCAACAAACGCTCAAATTTCTTGCTGACATCCTTCATCTCGAGAGCCAAAAGCTGTTCCTGAACCTGATATCGGGTATCCAGGTCCTCCAGTCCCCTGATCTTTTCTTGAACCAGCGAGTCCTGCTGTCGTACCCGCTCTATCTGAAGAGCCAAAACCTGAAGCTGGGTATCAATCGAAGCAATATCCTGCTGAACCGGCACCAGGACGGCTTGTAACCCCTCCACCTCGTTTTGTTGCAACTGGAAAAGTTGCTGATAACCCTGTATATATTGTCCCCGTCTCTCAGGACTATCCACACTCTCAACTCTGAACTCTGAACCAAGTATCTCATCCGGATCATCTTCCAAAATAAGCTCCTCCCCAAGAGCGATGGGCGTCATCACCAGGAAGAAGACGACCAGGCCTATGAAAACCGAACCCGGAAATCGAAACATGATCAGTAATTAATTCGAAAGGGAAAAGTATCTGGACAACATATATCCCAACAAATTGATGGAATTCGAACCATAGCTGTTCCAATTCGACAAAAATCCGGCGAGCTCAACCAGTCCATAACGGCCGTCAGCATTGAGGTCAACAGAAAGAAACGGCTCAGGAGCAACCGTAAATCGATATATTGCCACGGGCTCATACAGCAAAGTAGTGGTGTTCACGACCTGCAGCTCAAAAAATAACTCGCCAAGAGTATTCGGTGCGTAGAAATATGTCCGTGTGGCATCAGAGTCGCCGATCACCACATCCTCATAATTCGAATCATCCGCAACCCATCGTACCGTGGTATTCAAGTCGGGCACTTCCTGAGCCATCTGCAATGCGTCCAGCGTAATAAAGTCACCAAAAGGAACCAGGTAGTCCAGAAGAGGAAGGCCACTGGCATCGAGAGTCGCCACAGGAGGGAAAGGAGAGAGATCCTGAGGATAATAGCCGTATCCAGGCGGAGGCGGAGGGAGTAAAATTTGAGTCTTCAAAGCCTCTTGTTGCCGATACTGATACCAGACGACCAAAACAAGAAGAACGAGTACCAAGAGAAGAACGAGAATCTGGGCTGATCTTCTAGTCATAATTTAAAAAGAAACATCAGAGCAAGTATATCTCGCCCATTCCCTTGTTTCCAAGCTTTTTCTCAAATATACTCTTTCGCGTCTATGAGATAAGGATATCCTGGCTTGTCGGGATACTCAGAGTACCGTTTCATTTACGTCAGGGTAGCTCAGCTGGTTAGAGCACGGGATTCATAACCCCGAGGTCGGCGGTTCAAGTCCGCCCCTTGACACCATCTAATGAAACCAAATTCAACTTAATCGTTCAAGAAGGAATCTCTTCGTAGCTGGAGAGTGGATATGTGGGGGAGCGATGAAGGATCCGCCCCTTGACACCAATCTGACCGATAATCCTGCTTTCAATCATCGGAAATCATTTCCCTACATCTGCGATCGGATTCGGAAGATTCGATCATCCTCTCCGGCAGGATTTCCCCTGCCATCCCGATTGCTGGTGCTGAAATACAGAAACCCATCCGGTCCGACCTTGACCGCTCGAATACGACCAAACTGAACCTCATCCAGTTTGCGGATCTCTATGACCTGATCCGGATCGAGCCGACTCAGATGAACACAAACAAGACCTTCGCCCTTGAGAGCCCCGAAAAAGAGACAGTTATTGAATTGGGGAATCACATCCTCATCATAAAAGGCCGCCGAACCCGGTGCTTCGGCAGGCGTGAAAACAGCCAAGGGATCAATAGCCCCATCCAGGTGTTCTTCATGGGAAACCAGGGGCCAGCCATAATTGGAACCGGACACAATCCGATTCACTTCATCTCCTCCTCCTGGACCGTCAAAGCCTGAAGGTCCATGCTCTGTTTCATACATCCGATCAGAGTTTATATTCCAGGTGATTCCCTGAGGATTGCGATGACCAAAGGTCCAGACCGGACTCTCAGGAAAAGGATTATCATCTGGAATAGAGCCATCCCGATTCAAGCGAAGGATCTTCCCACCGAGGTACTTCAGATCTTGAGCCCTCTCTCTTTGGAGTGCATCACCCGTCGTAATATAGAGCTTTTGATCTGGTCCAAATTCAAGCTGACAGCCATCATGGTACTGAGCAGCAGGGATACCATCCAACAGGATCAAGTCTTCTTCTAAACGATCACCATGATCCACCATTCGAATCACTTTATCCTGAAGTTCATTCCCGACTGAATATGCCAGACAAAAGTAGAGAAAATGATTCTGGTCATAATTAGGATCAACCGCAAACCCCATCAGACCGGACTCCGCGGAAGAACCGGATACCACTTCAGAAAACACATGCAGGGACTCTTCAACTAACACCCCATCCTGTACTACCCGAACACGTCCTGGTCTTTCGGTCACGAGCATGCGACCTTCGCTCGTCCAATCCAGATCCCAGGGCACTTCGAGTCCAGTGACCAGCGTCTCAAGGCTCGTATCGACAGATTCAAAAAAATCTAAATTTGAAGGAGGCACAATCACCGGTTCGTGATCAAAATCAGAATCTCTCTGGGGAAGGACAACATCTCCCGATTGCGATTCTGAATCACCACCAAAAAGAAAGCCACGGGCTAACCCCCCCCCTCCAAAAATCACAACGATCAATATAAATCCAATCCAAATTTTTTTCATAGACATTATGAGAGATCAAGATCAAATGGCTGCCAGGGATCCCGAAAGCTCTGAACATTCGAACCCTTGCGGTAGGCCTTCAGTTCAAATTTCGGCTCATCCCACTCAAAAAAAGTCATCTCAAAATCATCGTACTTTCCATAAATTTCTTTCGCGACAAATTTGAGCATCGGCAATTCAAAGTTCTTCACCGGCTTCAATATTGAGGTCAGTGTCCTCAGGATCAACTCATTCCCAGCCCCCTTATTTTCTTCCACATCCTGAGACTCGATCTCATAGCCACGATCAACAAAAGACTGAACGAAAGCCTGATGCTTCTGCATGTGCTGAGAACTACTGTCATAAAACACTTCGTGCATATCCCGAAGGGGTCGAGAGGCGCCGCCCATAGTCAGTGAGTTTAAAAATACAACATCCCAATGATAGCACAGGAGAACAAAAGAGCATCAGGCAGCAAGAAAATAAGAAGGTAGCTCGTTCTTCACCTGCTCTGCCTGCTGACCAATCAATTTCACACATTCGGCGGCAAATCGGAGCATAAGTGAATCCGGACAGACCATCTGCCCAATATGTCCATAGGTATCGCCTTCTACTCGAGGCATTACAACCAATGCTCCTCCACCTTCAACCAATTCATCACGCGGGTCCAAAAAAATATCTCCTCCTTCAGGGATCAGAAAAAGGATTTTTCGACGATTTTCACGACTCAGTCCCGGATAATTCCGCTCATGGTCAAGCCCCTGCCAAGCCCTAATCTGGTCACTTCCCGAAAGCATCTCACGAACCGTGCGACTCGGGAGATACCGAAGGATATCCGAAACTTCCGAGCGTACCCCATGAACTACGGGAGAAACACCAACAATTCCTCTTACCTTATGATCGAGTCCAATATGCTGCAAGCGATGGAGGGCGTTCAGAGCCACCAATCCTCCTCTACTATTCGCGATAATCACACTTTCAGATTCACGTTGGGCAATGATTTTGGCCAGAGATCGGGCATCTCGAAATATTCGTCCCCGAATACGCGGCAAGGTGAATTTAGGGTGATTTATTTGTTTAAGTCCATGGCGATCAGCCATAACTCTCAGATAAACATTGGGACCACAATATCCTGGAGCCCCAATAACGGTAAGAGCATCACCATCATGATCTCCTGGAAGTGGAGACCTGACAAAATGCCTCCAATCCTGCTCAACAAAAGGACCTGCAAGGGCCAAGATATGGGGTAAAATGCGTTTGGCATCACAACGGATAGAGTCCCAAATGCTGGACCAGTCACCGGAGTGAACATCAGAAAGTTCAACACGGCTTCGAACAACCTGGACTTCAGTCCCCAGCCGGGTAGCCACATCATGAAGCTCTGAAACCGACAAAACCCCCTCGGGAAGAAGTTCCGATGACTCCGCCTGGAATGACTTTTGAGTCATAAAAAGAAGGAGAAAAACTGAGCGATACTCCACCATACTCCTCATACCACTACAAAAACAAATTTCCACAGAAATCATTCTCAAAAACGTGTTGTGAAAACCTCAAAGACCCCATAAACCCTTGTCGCGGCTGAATTTTTATTATATAATAGAATGAAATAACAAAACCAAAAAAATGCATAAAATCCCTCGAATAATCAGCCTCTTTGGATCCATTCTGGTTTCGGCATTCCTGGTTGCAATCGTACTCAACATTCACCATGACCAACCAGAACTATTCAAGCCCTTCAGCAGTGCCGACCTGATCGGAGTCGATACTCCACCAACCATTGTCAGCAGCATCGATGACCTCGATGGACTCATCAACGCTGAAGAAAGCTCAACGGGATTTACGATTATGATAATTACGACAGGAATAGAAGACGGACAGTCAACAAGCTGTATGGTAAGCTCTGATGGAGGAGGCAGTGCACCTGAAACTACGACTACAATCAACGGCAGTACGGCAAGTGTGACAAGTGGTAGTATAGTCGAACTTACGGATGGAAGTCTCACGATCAACTGTAGCGCGATAGACAGTTTTGGAAACAATGCTGTCGAAACTCATACTACAGCCATTTTGGACACGACAGCTCCAGGTGAACCAATCATTGGCTCGATAGCCGATGACAATATTATTAATGCCCTCGAATCAAGAAGCATTCACATCCTGGGAACAGCAGAGACCGAGAGCACCGTCAATGTCTTACTCTCGGATGGCAACAGCGAAGTCAATGCCTCAACAACGGCAACTGATGGGAACTTTTTCATCACGATAGATGGAACGGCAGCAAATCCGGCATCACTCATCGACGGACTCGACCAGATCATGGTGACCGCCAATGCGAGTGATAAAGCCGGAAATATCAGTACCAATACCATTACCCTAGTAACACAGGATACCCTGGAACCTGAAGTTCCGATCATCATCAGCATCGCTGTCGATAACATCATTCAAACAGACGAACTGAGTTCCATCGAGATCATCGGTACAGCAGAACCCGGGAGCACTCTCAACGCCAGCATCACAGACGGAAGCAACACGGGTGAATCAACTGGACCAGGTGACCTGGAGGGCAACTTCTCGATCATCCTCGACGGAACAAGTGCAACCCCTGAGGCGCTTCAGGACGGAGAAAACACTCATACCGTCATCGTAACGGCACGAGACTCAGCCGGAAACATCAGCAATCAAAGCCTCAAAGTAATCAGTCAGGATACGAATGATCCTACAGAGCCTATCATTACATCTATAGCGGGAGACAACATCATCAATGCGGTGGAAAAAAGTGCCATCATTGTGGAAGGAAGTGCGGAACCTTATTCCACCGTCAGCGTAGGTATCACTGACGGGACCAGTAGCATTTCCGGAAACACAACATGCGACGCTACTGGAGTTTTTGAAATCAGCCTAAATGGAAACAATGCCCTTCCGGAAACACTCATCGACGGGACAGACCACATCACCATTTCAATCATCGCTATTGACACCGTTGGAAATAGTAGCGAAGAAATCAAAAGCATTGCGAGTCAGGACACCGTCAAACCCAATCAGCCTGCAGTGAGTACACCAACCAACGGGAGCATCATAGATGACAGCACTGTGACAGACGTACAAATCAGCGGAACAACTGAAAGCGGAAACATGGTCACCGTCATTCTATACGACGGTGACCAGATTATTCAAAGCAGCGAAATAAGCGAAGACGGAAGTTACACCCTCTCGATCGACACCACAATACTCAAAGATGGTGACAATAAGATCAGCGTCACCGTAAAAGCGCAGGATCTCGGTGGAAATACGAGTGATGAAGTGAGCCTGACCCTCAGCAAACACACCACTGAAGGAGCTGCAGCCGAAGCCGCTCTCGTCGCCAGCCAGAGCTCTTCTTCAAACAGCATCAGTAGTAGTAACTCAGGCGGAGGCAACGGAGGGGCTGGTGGCGGTGGCGGTGGTGGTGGTGGAAGTGGAAATGAAGGTAATGAAAATTCATCGGGAATCCTGAGTGTATACGATCCCAACTACAGCAACCCCGAACTCGAAAAAGTCATAGCAGCCCGAAAAACGGAAAAAACCATCACCGGTCCGGTGACCGCGGAACTGGTTGGCATGGTTCTCCAGAATAATGGAGACGAACTCATCAATGCCGTCATTACCAAAGGTATTGGATACCTTCTCCAGACAGACAACCAGTCAACCTTGGCACTCTTTATCCCAAAGGATACCCATGTCGTTGCGAAGAAGATCTGGGACCTAGTCATTCATCCTCCCGAAATCGTCTCCAGAAACATTATTCGTAGATCAGGAGCCATTATCCTCGGCAGTTCAGAAAAACTGATGCAAGAAAGCATCAGAACGATCATTTCAGCAGGATCAGATATTACCGCACTGTACTTCACCGAAGCGATCAGTCTACAAGTACCCATGAGCGTGAGTGAGCAGGACAAGGTGCGCGTCTACCGATCAGAGGACAAAGAAATCTGGGAGCTGATGAGTGATGAAGACATCCATGTTTCCCAAAATAACGTGGTGATCAACTCAGACAAACTCAGCTCCTTCGCTATCCAGGTGGAAAGCGCGACATCACATCCTGCGTCAGTCATTGATCCTGACCTTCCCTTCGAGGATGCGCAAGGACACTGGGCGAAAGACTACATCAAAGAACTCTATCAAAAACAGATCATCAGTGGAAAAACTCTCAGCACTTTTGCTCCGGATGAGCCCATCACCAGAGCAGAGCTCACCAAGATAGCGTTAAATGCCTTTCAGGTTCAGCTTCCCAAGTCAATAGACGAAATACCCTTTGCGGATGTCAGCACGGATGAGTGGTTTACCCCCTACCTCGTCGCTGCAAAAGAACACGAAATTGTCAAAGGAGACGGAGAAAACTTCCGCCCCAATGATTTTGTAAACCGTGCAGAGGCTCTCAAGATCCTCATCGAAACAGCGGGGTTTCCGGTCTCTGAGGGAAGTAGTGTAGAATTTCCGGACACACCAAAAGATCAGTGGTACATCAAGTACGTGTCATTTGGAAAAGACAAGGAGATCATCAAGGGGTATCCCGATGGTAACTTCAAACCACAAAACCTCATCACAAGAGCAGAAACAGCAAAAATCATGAGTATGATTCTACAGTTAAACACTCAGGATCTCGTCTCAACCCCAACTCCGAAAACAACAAAAATATTCAAACCTCAGACAAATCGGAAGTCATTTTGAAGAATGCCCAAAAAGATACTCCCACCACCGGGTAATGAGGTTTTCCTGAATCTCCCAGTCATTACCTGATCGAACCTTTTCATCACCCCCTGAAAGTATAAGCACCTTCTCACCCGGCTCTTTTTTGTTCAACTTTCGCTTGGCCTCTTTCCGAAAAAAATAATCAGTCTTATAGTACTCATACTGCTTTTCCAAATCACTATTCGATTGTGCCAGACGAACATTTTCTTCGATAAACCACTGTTTCTTAAGGTCAATCTGATAACTCTTGTACATCAAACTGGTATACTCCACCAATAACCACGCAAATACGATAAGTAAAACGGAAATAACAACTTTTAAACGAAAGCTTTTATGCAGAAACCGGGTGTTCTGAGAAGGCATCAATGCCATGGAGAAGCAAACAAGAAATGATCCATCAGAGGTGAAAGATGATACACTGAAGATACATCTGACTCAAGTTCCCACGCCATGAAAACCTTACTTGCCATCCTAATTGCGGCACTCATCCTTATCACCGCTTTTGGGAGTATTCCACCGTCTCGGGCTCCCATTGAAACAAATGTCGGTATCACGCATCAATCCCTCGATGCTTCCATCCTGGCCGCGACCAATCAAACACATCGGGATATACCAACAGACGTGATACCACGGCAAACAGTTTCTTCTCAGACCCAAACACTCTTGAGTCTTCTGGAGCAAACCGTCGACGAAGAACATGATCTCAATAAAGGCAGCGAGCTTATCGAGCAATCAGAGAATTCCCCCGACAACTCAAAAATCATTGAACTCTACCGAGCAAAAATTCTGTCTCGAAGTCTCAACTTCGAACAGGCGCAAAAGCTCCTTGATCGCGTCGACCCGAACGAGCTCCCAATCCTAAAAGCAGCTGTACTGATCGCTCAAGACAACAGAAACAAAACTCTCTCATATCTCCACTCCCTGGTCGACAGCCATCCCGATGCACAAGTAAAAATAACGGCTCTCGCCTTTCTCAATATCTATCACACCTACGATACCTATCGAGACGCGGACGAAAGCTATCTCTGGACACTCTTCGCGCAAAAAATAGGAGAACTTGGCGAACCTGAAATTTCACTATACCTGGCCAAAAAAGCCGTGGAGAGAAATGAGCTCTACCGAGACGCATGGATCATCAAAGGCTACAATGAATTCAGCCTTAATCACCCGGAAGAAGCTGAACTCTCATTATTGAGAGCCTATGAACTCGACCCCGGCAACCCTCATATCCAATACCTCCTGGGACTGACCTACCATGAGCTAAACAAACCGGAACTGAGCAATCAGTATTTACTCTACGCCCAGCAAAACACACGAGAATACGACAGTATCATTAGCTCCACACTGGCAGAAAACTCGATAGATTTGGAAGATTATCCCCTCGCGGCATACTATTACGAACGCCTCCTGGAACTCAAAACTGACCAAAAAAAAGGGCTCTCAGGCCTCGTGTGGCTCTATACCGAGCACCTGAACCAGCTCGACAAAGCCTTGCTCTATGCGGAACACCTCACCAGACAGTACCGTGATGACCCGAATAGCTTTCATCTCCTGAGCTGGGTATACAGCAAACGAGGAGAATTGGAGAAGGCGGAGAATGAACTCCAGAAAGCACAATCTTTGGAAGAAGGAGGATAACGATAAAAACGATGATAAAGACTATAAAGAAACATACTGCATTCTTGTTGAGATCTTATCTCATATTACTTTCCTCATCGTCCCTATAGTCCTTATTGTCCTCATCGTCCCTATAGTCCTTATCATCCTTATCGTCCTTCTCCATGAAGCTCATCATCGGCCTCGGCAATCCCGGCAAACAATACGAGAATACCCGACATAACATAGGTTTTCGCATCGTCGATTCCTTAGCGGAAAAACTTGGACCCTCCGAGTGGAAAGCTTCTGAAAAACACCAGGCACAAATCCTTGAAACCAACTTCCAACTGCATACTGCGAACTACAGACTCATCCTCGTCAAGCCCAAAACTTTCATGAACCTCTCCGGTGAATCCGTCGCTAGCCTGGTCAACTTTTACAAGCTCGATCCGGCAAAAGATATCCTCATTTGCGGCGATGACAAAGACATGCTCTTTGGTAAAATCAGAGAACGATCTGAAGGTACTTCAGGAGGACACAACGGGCTCAAATCCATCATCGAAAGCCTGGGTACTGAACAGTTCCAACGCCTCAAATTCGGGATCGGACACGAAGACCAAAAAATTGCAACAGATACCTTTGTGCTCTCAGGATTCACTCAAAATGAGGAAGATCAAATCCCAAAACTCATCGAAAAAACCATAAGCCTCATCATGAAATGGCTTGAGAATGACTAACCGAAAAGCTCATACAGAAACAAACCTATCTCAAAAACAATCAAAAGAATGATGGCCCACTCCAGCATGTGTCCTTTTCTGGTATCCAGATAATCCAGGATAAACTCGACATTCTGATACATCAGCTTGAGCTTTTCAGTCAGGATATCATATCGATCCTCCAGCTCGTACTCAAGAGCAAGAGAATCATACAGCCTCGCAAGTTCTGGCTCATCCCAAACGATATCAGGACGATCAAGAAGTGAAATCTGTGAGACTAGAGCATGCTGAGTATGCATCGCGAAACCGACTTGCTTCAAAAGATCACGAGTAGAAAGAGAAGTTTTTCCACGAAACGCAAAGCTCTGCATCACCACGTCAAAATGAAGCAAGGTCTTTTCAACATCACGTTCAAAACCTTCAAGTGCCAAAGCCCTTCCCAAGACAAGAGACACCAAAGCAGCAGTCTCAACATCAACCGCTTTGAGACAAATTTTACCCTCATAGACTCCTTGCTTCTTTTCCCGAAGAACAATTTCCGGTTCATCCACTTCCACAGCCTGATACGAGTCGACTAAAAATGGTGCAATACGTTCATCAAAGGCTAACTTCTGTTTTTCAGACACATTCCAATACACTGCCACGCCATACTTGAGAAGAGCAGCAAAGGATTTCTGACCCAGCTGAAACACCAAAGGCTCACGATGAACCATCTGTTTGGCAGTGCGATTCAGCAGTTCTTTAATCTGAATACTCTTGGCGATATTGGCAACGACGACCTTCATATGGGGAGTAAATCAGCCTCATTATAGCACATCGCCAAATAGCTCAAGAATCAATCGGTGAAGAATCAGGATAGCATTCTCCTGATCAATAAAAAAAGGAGAAGTCGCGACTGTCATGAGTTTCATCTGGGGTAAATAATACCGCAGAACATCGATTTTTTGCTTCCAGGAAATATGATTCATCTCATCACAAAAAACATCCAAATCAATGTTCATCACGACATCACCACTTACCGGTGCAAGATGCTCAAAATGCCGGCTCTCCACAAAGTTTAAACACCCAGAAAATATCCCTAACTCCAACGCCGGCTTAATATAGGTCGCAATCTGCAACACCTCATTCGTATACCGCCAGACATCATTCAAGTCATTGAGATCAACCTGAACATTCAACGGCACGGCCGCGTCGAAATGCTCATCCATATGAATCAAAGTCATACGATCAGACCAACTCCAATAGTCTGCCCCTTTCTCATTTTTCATTTTACATTTTGCATTCTTCCTCGCCTCAGCCCATGCATAAAACACATAATTATGATTATCAAAAACGTAAATCGGAATCGGAAAATCCAGGCAGAGAATCGCTGACTCCAAACCAACACACTCCACCCATTCATCTCCGTTGAAATCCTGAAAAGCAATGTGCTTGCCTACCCGAAGCTCATCAAGACTCCCCTGACGCAAAGGAGTGATCTGAAGGGGTTTCCGATCCGGTTTTCTCGAAAAAGAAAAAGCATTATTCCCTACACCGGGCTGTAAAAATGATAATTTCTTGATCATAACTCTCAATTCTTAACTCTCAACCCCCGTACAGACGCATAGCTATGCGTCTGTACCCAACTCCTAACTCCTAACTCCTAACTCCTAACTCCTAACTCCTAACCACCTGATCCTCCCATTCTTCTCCTTTCCTCTGCTCTTTCCCTCATCTCTCGAAGTCTTCGTTGAAGATCTGTCTCAACATCAGGGGAAGACTCCGATGGGGACTGATACGTGTTCCCCCAAGATATCGACGATACCGGAGACGAAGTCAAAGAAGAATCCTTCATTCTTACTCTAGCTCCATCACTCGTAAGATCATTGACCCACTTCCCCTCCTTCAACACCTCTGCAATCAACTTTTCATCAACCCTCATTCCATAATTCCCCAACTCTTGGTGGCATCGTCCGATTCGATCAACAAGAACCACTCTTAAAGTCCCTTTCGCCTTCTTATCCTTTCTCATATGCTGAACAAATTCTTTGATCAGCCCTTGTGTCTTAGCCTTCCCAATATTCAGCACATCAAGCAAATCATTATGCTTCTTCAGCTCCGCGTCGGAAAGAAAGCGAAGCCGATTCGCCAGCTCAGCCGCGATCCTCATCCCACTCGCCACCACCTCACCATGAAGCACCTTAAAATCACTCATCAGTTCGATTACATGCCCAAAAGTGTGACCATAATTTAAGATCTGGCGCAAATTCCCCTCCCTCTCATCCTTCATCACCACATCAGCCTTAATCTGAACGCAGCGCTCAATCATTTCCTCGATAACCATGTAATCACCCGGCAAAAAACTCTTGGGATCTTTATTCCACACCTTCACATGCTGCTCAAAATACTCCCACAAAGAACGATCCTTAATCGCCCCATACTTCACCGCTTCTCCAAGTCCTGCCTTCCACTGCTTTTGAGATAAGGTAGAAAGCAACTCAGGATCGATATATACCTTCTTCGGCTGCCAAAAGGCCCCTACCAGGTTCTTTCCCGAAGGCAGATCAACCCCCACCTTTCCCCCTACAGAGCTGTCCACCATAGCCAAAAGAGTGGTTGGAATCTGAATATACGGAACCCCTCGCATAAAACTCGCTGCAGCAAAGCCTCCTAAGTCCCCTACCACACCACCTCCTAACGCTATCACCCCCGTCTCCCGATTCGCCCCCATCTTCACCATCTGATCCAAAACATCCTTGAGTTGTTCCAGTGACTTGCTCGACTCCCCTGCAGGAACCACAATTTTTCCCAAAAACAATTTCTCCCGTTTCAACTGATCCACCAGCTTCGAAGCATAAAGACGACCAACCTTAGAATCAGTAATCACCACATAGCTCTCCGCATAACGCTTCATGCGCAGATCAGACCCCAATCTTCTGAGAATTCCTTTCTCGACAACAATATCATAGCTATCATCTACCGATTTTTTGAGCTGAAGCTGAATCCTGCGCATAAAGAACATCAATTAACACCGGCCTTCTCAAGCTTCCGGTCAAACTGCTGAATAAATCGGTCATGCAGTTCGTGGTCATGAGTATATTCATATGACTTTTCCATAGAGGTCCAGAAGACCCGATTATCAATACAGAGCTGATTCCCTGTCCCCGCCTGACAGTCCTGATTTTCGATTATATTGCCATACTTGATAAAGGTATTGCCCTTCGCATCCTGATAGGGCTGGTCTTTTACCTGCTCGACCACCATTTTATGGATATCCTCATTCTCCATATCCGGAAATTGTTGCTCCAGATCAGCCCGACGGCGATTGTACGCACGTGCCAGACCAACAAAAGCCTGCTTCTTGGCCTCATCCTGGAAAGAAGTCAGAGCATAATCAACAACAGATACCGCAATCATGGCATCCCCGGCAACACCCTCAGCAATATCCTTGGCCTTGTCAGAAATCTCACTCACCATCTTTGACTTCGCGTTTTCAGAAATAATACCTCCCAAACGACTCAATCGGCTTTGCTGAAGAAAATCAATCTCCGCCTGCCTCTTCAGCATCGCTTCGTAAACCGACAACCCATCCTCAGCCTCAGCCATCTCTATCCCTGCCTCCGTCTTCGGTCCGCCCCAGATGGACTGGCTAATCCGATCAAAAAGCCCCGGCTTCAAAATATCCTTGACCGGCATATTCTGAATATCCATGGAAGGATCATAGGCATCGAGAAAGATCCGTTTGAGAGCCTTAAGAGATTCTACACTGGCCTGAATTTCTTCAAGACCACCACCGGCTTTCTCGAGAAACTCCTTGTACTTCTCAAGTCCCCTCAACTTAGCGGGATTCGTTTCACCATCAATCGCTTCATCAAGAAGCTCCATGTACTTCCCTCCGACCGCATCCTGAATTGTGCTGAGATCAGAGGCAACCTTGTCTTCGATGTCCTCGTCATCCTCAGAACAGAATGGATTCAAGCGTTGAATACCGGTACACTTTTTCTTCTTTTCGGTACGACACTTCGATCCCTCACATCCAAATTCACACTTTTCAGTCTCTTTCTCTCCTCCATAGCAGGTCTCCAAAGTCACCTCCGAGAGACACTTGTTCACTCCCTCTTTACAGGCATTTTCCTTCTCATTTTCCTTATCCTTATCGGCCTTCTCCTGAGCAGTCAAACAATGAGAAGCATCGCATCCATTATCACAGGTTTTATAAGACACCTGACCTTCCTCACAAAACTGAAGCGTTGTCGTTGACAGACAATACAGGTCCTTGGCATTGCAAGCCGGCTTGGAAATACAAACCTTCTCCTCGCAAGTAAAATCAGTGGGACAATCAGCATCCTTCAGACACTGTCCACTCTTTTCGACACAAGCCTTATCCAAACACGTCATACCCTCCCCACAATCAGCATCGATCTGACACCCGACAGAAATACAAGCACCATCAACACACACCTGATCTGAACTGCACTCACACTTCGGTTCCTCCTTGTCCTCTTTATCGTCCTTATCGTCCTTATCGACCTTCCCCTCCGGTTCCGGTGCAATATCGGTCTCACCCGGACTGGTTCGACAGTCCGCTTGGAAACATCCGAACGCACAGCTTTCGATTCGCTTCTTCCCCCCTGAACAAATCAGAACAGAGTTCGAACTCGCACACTGAGAAGTAAACGTCGGGTCAGCACATTCCGGATCAACGGCATCTGAAGAAGATTGGCAGCTCCCTGATTTCTCATCAAAAGCAAACCCGGTGCCACAATTCCCACCCTGTCGCTGAGCATAGAGATTACGACAAGCAACTTCATTCGCAGATCCCACACACTTATCCGGATTTCCTTCTTTAAATACATTGTCTAAACACTCTTCCTTCGAATAGCTCATGAAACCCCCGGCAATCTTGTCGCAAGCGGTTGGATCCCCCGTATTCTGAGCAACCATGACATAGCACTTATCTTTGGGAGGATTAGACCCTTCAAAATCAGGCGACTGCGGCATCGTGTCACAGTTTTCAGATTCACCACTTCCAACAGCAGATTCCTGATAGCAGTGAGTGGGATCAGAACTGAACTCACAGCTCGTACTAATAATCTGATTCAACCAGTCACATCCCGAAAGAGTCATCGCAGACCCCACCACCATGATCAGAACCAATGCGTTCTTAGCCGTACTCTTGCTGAATAAAGAAGCCAAAAACAAGAGTGCCGAAATCCCAGCGATAATGAGCCCCGTGTACAGAAGAGGATATCCCAAATAAATAATGATTCCTCCAGACAAAGCCGTAAAGCGAGCCGAGTAATAGACCATATCCCCTCCAAAAAGAACCAGTGGAGCTAAGCCGACCAGAAGAGATAAGGGGACCGACCAGCGGAAAGGGCTGAGCCGAATAACAAAAAGGACGAATTGAAAAAGAAGAGACATCAGCATAAATACCAGTGCAAATCCGACCCCTACCAATGCTCCATAAACGGGAATTATATTCCGAACCTTTTCAACCGCTCCCATTCCATAGTTGCGAATGGAAGGAACAGCATTGATCAAAGTAGAAAACATCTCATCGGCAGTATCCTTCCGAAGATAAAAAAGAACAGCAAAAGCAATCGCAAAAAGAAATGCCATCAGGAAAAACATCTTTTTGGAAAACCAGAATGGCTTGGGTTCCATGGAAGAGCATTAGTGATATTACTGATCCAATACTATGCTCTATTCAAGCTAAAAAAAAGAATTTTATCACAAAAAACAGTGATAAAAGATACTTTCGTTTCAAGAAAAAGAGATTAAGATGATCCGGGTGCAAATGTAAAATACAATGAAAAAAACCATCCGCCGAATTCACGAAAACTGGAGATCCGGCTTAACCGTAAGCCTTATTGGTATACCGCTCTCAATAGCCCTCGCAATCGCGGCAGGAGCAACACCGACCCAAGGAATCATTACGGCCATTTGGGCAGGACTTATCGGAGCACTCTTAGGGGGAAGCCGCGTCAATATCATCGGTCCCACCGGAGCACTTACAGGAGTCCTCATCAGCTACACCATTACACATGGGTACCAAGCTCTCCCGCTCATTGCGCTCCTCTCGGGATTGCTCATCCTGATCGCCTCGTATCTCCACCTGGAACGATACATTACCTTCATCCCCAAAAGTGTCGTCTACGGATTTACCCTCGGAATAGCCCTCATCATCGCATTCGGACAACTCGACAATATCTTCGGCCTCAAAGACCTTCCCAAAACAAACAACCTCTTCCATAACATCATCATCGCCCTTCAACACCTCCCCGATTTTCAATGGGTAATTTTTGGAATATTCGCAGTCGGACTTGGGTTCCTCCTCATCTGGAAAAAATTCATACCAAAACTTCCGGGCGCTATTGTCTTGACCGTCTGTGCCATCACGGCGAGCTATTATTTTTCAAGCAGCAATGAAACGATCCAAAGCCTGCTCACCATAGGAGAAAAATATCCCGATTTTCAAAGTCAAATATTCGTCAATGCGTGGCGAGACTTTTCTCACACCATGCTTTTCGACAAGGACCTCTGGATCATCTCATTTGCGACCGCTCTCATCAGCATCCTTGAAACTCTTCTTTCAGGACAAATAGCAGCCAAGATGAGCAAAACCCCCTTTGACCGCTCTCGAGAAATGAGGAGTCTGGGACTGGCAAACATCGGGTCGGGTCTGCTGGGAGGAATTCCCGCGACAGCGGCCCTTGCGAGGACCGCGCTGAACATCAAAAGTGGCGGTAACCACCAGACTTCAGGGGTATTGAACGCCCTCTTCACGCTGATTATCTGTGTCTTTGCCTTCACTTTGTTTCGCTGGCTCCCCATGGTCACAGTCGCCTCAATACTCGTCATGGTCGCCATAGGAATGGTCAACAAAAATTACTTCACCGAATTCGCCAGAAATGGGAGAAATGCGATCACACTGATGCTCCTTGTGGCCGCAATCACCTTTATCATCGATCCCATTTCTGGAATCCTCATCGGAAGCTTCATCGCACTCCTTATCTTCGTGGAAAAAAACTCAACCGGTCAGACCGAAATCCTTCTCTGGAACAAGGGAAAGATGACTGAGGCCCTTATGAAAAGGGATTTCCTCGATCGTTCAAAGATTCATTCAGATCTCGTCGTCTACAAAATCTCGGGTACCCTCACCTATATCAATATGCCGGCGCACCTAGAAGCCGTAAAAAAAATCAAAGACAACGAACACGTCATTATATCACTCCGACATGCCTTTTACGCGGACCACGATGGAGTCGATTACCTCAGAGAGCTCATCAGCATCCTCGAGAACCAAAACAAAGACGTGATCCTGTGCGGAATAAACTCTGAAATAAAAAAATGGATCCAAGACGAAACATTCTATAAGGAAAGGGGGAGAAAAAAGCAAATTTTCAAAAGAACCTCAGAAGCTATCTATCAGCTCTACAAAGAATAAGAAGCAGACGATTGCCTCACTTATGAAACTTCTCATGCACCTCTCTGAGTCGTGAATTCGTGATATGCGTATAAATCTGAGTCGTGGTAATACTCGCGTGCCCCAGCATTTCCTGAACGGATCGAATATCAGCTCCATTGCGAAGCAATGTCGTCGCAAAACTATGGCGAAGGGTGTGGGGTGACACAGTCTTGATTATACCTGCCCGCCTCGCATACTTCGACACAATGTTCTGAACAGAGCGAACCGACAACCTCTTTTTTTCTCCCTGCAAGATATCGAGATCGATTTTCTTTCCTCTCCCACCTGAGAGAAACAGAGGCTCAAAGTTATCTATTCTCATATTCAAATACTGTTCCAATGCCTCAGCAGCCAGCTCTGTCATAAAAACTATGCGTTGTTTCCTTCCCTTTCCGCGAATCATAAACTCCCGTCGTTTGAGATCTACCGACTCTCGATTCAAATTTCCAAGCTCGCTGACACGTAGCCCTGTCGAATACAGCATCTGCAAAATGGCATAATCACGTTTTCCCGAAATCCTGGTCCGATCAACCGTTTGGAAAATCCGTACCAGCTCTTCTGTCTCGAGAAATTCAACCGTCCTCTCAGGAATTTTCGAAAGCTCCACCTTCTCCGGAGCAAGAGTCGAAACGTCATGTTTGGTCACATATTTCAAAAATGCCCGCAGTGCTATCAAATGATAGTTCTGAGTCTTGATCCCCAGCGTGCGATGAGTCCTCTCATCCTCCAGACGATTCAACTTCAGTCGAAACTGCTGAATATCCACGAGCTGTAGCTGTGATAAGTCTTTTTCCTCACCAAAAAACTCACCAAAGCGACTCAGGTAATGCTGATAGTTCTCCAAAGTCTTCGGAGAACGGTTTTTTTCCAATTCGACGTAAATAAGGAAACGCTCGAACCAGGTTTTAAATGAATTCATATGAAAGACAACTCATGTTCATCATAGCATGACAGCATTTGACTTTGTTGCTGATTTCCCTAGACTTTCTGAGCTGAAAAGCAACCACCACGGCGCCATCGTCTAACGGTTAGGACACAGGATTCTCATTCCTGTAATAGGGGTTCGATTCCCCTTGGCGCTACCACTCTACGAACAAGAAGCGAAGCGACACCGTGAGCAGGGTGGAGCTGTAGGATGCTTTTTTTCTCATAGAGAAATCAAAAAAGATATGCCTTAGGGAAGGACTTCAAAGCCCAGCATCATATCCGCTTCAAGGTGTTCGGAAATATGACAGTGGAGCATCCATTTACCAGGGTTGCTCATCTCGACCAAGATATCGACGGTGTCGCCTGCTTGAACAAGTGCGGTATCCTTCCAGACAAGATTTTTATTTCTCTCGCCATTGGTCTCTAAGACCAAAAACCGTTGCCCGTGCAGATGAATTGGGTGGTGCATGGGATGATTGGAATCGGGATTGTTAAATAAACGGACTTTCACCACTTCACCCATCTTGAAGGTCCAGTCGATATCCATGTTCGCTTTTCCTGTCGCTTGGTCCACCAGCTTCCAAGTGATCATATCCGAGGTTGAATTGGCATTCATATGTCCCATATCATCTTCCCACTCAATCTTGTGCGGTTCACTTCCCATCATCATATTTTCCATACTTCCATTCATCATTCCCATCTGGAGCGTTAATTCCAGGCTCTTATCATATGGTCGATCAAAATACTTCCGAAAGGGATCTATGTCCGCAATCACGTCACTATTTGTTCTGTCGATATTAAATTGATCGATATAGGAGACATCAACCTGTTCTTCTGAAACGACGACTGTTCCCAGCTTCGTGGTCAACTCCGGATTTTTATTCAACAGCTGATATTCACCGGACTCGGGAAAGTAAGCCTCGAGAACAGCACGTTCCGAAGGGACGATGATGATGGATTCAACAAAGGTTTCTTGTTCGACCTTACTCGCGTCACCTCCCACGAGTTTCATTTTGATGTTGGGAATACTGAACTGATAAGGCCGGACATTCGAAACATTCGTAATGTACAGTCGAATCACTTCTCCTTTGGTCAGCCTTAGTTGGTAATCCGTTTCGCCGTTCACTAGCATGGTATTTCCGTATCGTCCCATCAAAGCGTGATCTGCTTGGTCTTTGGAGAAAGAAGCAATTTGTCCATTTTCCAAAATGAGGTCATCGAGTACCAAGGGAAGCTCCCGGTTGACGGGTGACCAATAGTCCGGATCTTCCGATTGAACCAGGTAATTTCCGTAGAGGCCAAATTCCTGCGTGTAGTCTTCTCTCAAATGCGGGTGGTACCAATAGATGCCTGTATCGGGAAAAGTTATTTCATAGGTAAAACTGCCGCCGATTGGGATCGGATTTTGAGTGAGATTGGTTCCATCGAAAGCATTTTTCAGACGAACGCCATGGGAATGAAGCAGTGCTTCTTCATCGGTCTCATTGGTGAAGTTGATGGTGATGGTGGAGCCTCGGGCAACTTTCAAAAAAGGACCTGGGATCATGCCGTTGTAGGCTAGCATTTTTACCTTATTCCCGTTGATTTCTTTGGCGACAATTTGGGCCGTCATTTGGTAGTTTTCACCATCCTTCAATTCAACTATTTGCGATTCTTTTGCCAAAGGAAGGCCTACCGTATCCTGAGAATATGGATTCTTTTTTGACCCCATCATCCCCATATTTCCATTCATACCTCCCATGCCTCCATCCATCATGGAGTGATTTATTGATTCATTTCCGTCTTGTGAATTTGATACTGAAGAGCTAGAACAGCCCGTGATGACGGAAACGATAAGAAGCGATACGCTCAAACTCAAAAATATATTTCGCATAGAGCATTCAACATTAAATAATCCTCTTGAATTTAATACCCCCCAGGGGTACTATGTCAATATAAAATCAATCCTCCTTTATTTCCAATGCTTGTTGAGCACTTTCATGACCTCAAGAGGTGACAAGCCAAGCCCTTTCAATGAAGCTCGAAGTGTTCCTACAGGAACAGAGTGAGAAGGATGATCAGAAACACCAAGAAAAGGTCTACCACTTCGTGCCCGAAATACACGATGTGCCCCTCTCTTACGAATCGGTGGACCTAAGAGCTCTAAAAAATCGATAAAATGGAAGATTCTCTTTATTCTTAACGCCAGGTGATACAAAAGTCCTCAAGACATATCCCCTCAATTTATCTTCACTTATGTACTGAGTCATTTTAACGGCCAAATCAATCAACTGACCCTTAATTTCCGCATGCTCTGGCATGGAGGACAAATATTCTCCAAATACATCCTCGTCCATATTTTCAAAAGCAATCAAAGCATCCAACTCACAAATAAGTGGATGGTGGAGAAGATCGGCAAACTCCTTCAAATATGCAGCTGGGAAAAGCTTCTTAATACCATGAGGGAAAGGCTTATTTTCTAAAAACGCAGACAGGTAATCCTCATAAGAATAAGCATTATTTTGTTCTGGCTTTTTTGTCATAGAACACTTATAAAGAGAGCGCATTATACAACATGTTTACAAACATTCCAAATGCGAAGAATCACAAGCATCCTAACAGTCCTAACAGTCCTAACAGTCCTCCCCTCCTACGCCCAGTCCTACCCAGACATCAACCCGAACGACTGGTTTAAGCCCTACGTGGAGGAAGCCACAGAGCTGGGCCTCTTCCAGGGCTACCCTGATGGCCGCTTCGGACCCTGGGACCCGACGAACCGAGCAGAACTCGCGAAAGCCATGATCGAGCTAAAAAACAGTCTTCAGCAGAACTGGCTTCAGGACAACGCCTTTGAGATTATCCTGGTCTTTATCACCCTCATCGGGTGGGGATCCATCCTGGCCGCGGTCCGCAAACTAGCTCAACCTACCGTCGTGGTCGAATCAAAAAAGAATGAATCAAATCCCCCTGAGTACCCTTTCAATCAATATGTCCGGGCGACGAAAAGGGGGATCAAAAGAAACTACCGTCCCTATCAGACCCCTCCAAGACAGAACGAGGAAACACCCTCACCACATCCTGAATTAAAAAACAGGGCAAGCAATTGGTGGGTATGATTCTGAAACGATTCCCCTTTACGAAGCTGTAGCATATCATCCTGGTCGCTTTCATTCTGCAAACAGAACAGTACAATACTGGTAATTCTTGCTGAACAGAATGGCTCATGTAATAATCATCTACGGAAGTACGGGGGGAAACACCGAGATGGTATGCCAAAAGATTGCTGAAATACTCAAAAAAAAGAACCACAAGACCACACTCCAGCGCGCCGAATGGAGCAAACCTGAAGATCTCACAAAAGGTGATCTCTGCATCCTCGGCTCCCCGACATACGAACACGGTGTAATCCAGCACCACATGGGAGCTTTTTTAAAGCAGTGTAAAATAATAACACGTGATCACCGATTTGCAGTTGTGGGTCTAGGCGATCCCAAATACGATGAACACTACAACATCGAGTCGGCAAACATCCTCGAAGCCTTTGTCAAAGAACACGGAGGAGAAGAAGTCATCCATCCCCTTCGAATTAATAAGACACCCATACCACACCTCGAAAACGAAATCACCGAATGGGCCCTTCACCTCTCAAAACTGCTATGAATCGTACAGTCCTTAAAATCACCGGTGAATCAGGGATGGGTCTCGCCAGCGTAGGCTCCATCATCGCCAAAGCACTCAAGCGTGCCGGCTTTTCTATCCAGCTTGACCGTGAATACCCCTCACTCATTAAAGGAGGACATTCCAACGTCCAAATCGACTTTAGCATTGAGGCCCTCCATTGCCTGTCAAAAGAAGTCGATATTGTGGTAGCACTGGACCGCGTCGGGCTTCTGGAATACCTCAAAACCCTCAAAGAAGGCGGAGTACTCATCCATGGCTACGAACGCCATCACTTGATGAAAGACCTGGAAAAGCAAGTGAAGAAAAGAAAACTGAAACTCGTCTACCTCTCCGCCCGTCAGATCGCTTACTCCTTCGGCGGATCAGTCCTCATGACCAATATGGTACTCCTTGGAGCCCTCTGGAAAGTACTAGGGCTAGGCTTCAAAGCCCTCGAAGAGCAAGTCAAAGAAGAATACGCCGACAAACCAAACCTCCTTCAGATAGACCTGAAGTGCCTCAAAGCAGGCTTTGAAAGTAAAGAACCGGGACATCAAACCCATTTCAGGATCCCTCAACCGAAACAAAAACCCCGAAAACTCCTCATCAATGGCAACGAAGCACTGGCTCTCGGAGCCATCCACTGCGGAGTCCGGACCTACTATGCCTACCCCATGAGCCCCTCCAGCTCGATTTTAACAGACCTGGCTAACTGGTCACATGAATCGGGCATGATCGTCAAACAAGGCGAGGATGAAATTACCGTCGCCAACATGGCCCTGGGCTCCATGTTTATGGGCACTCGTGCTCTGGCAGCTACTTCCGGAGGGGGCTACGACCTCATGACCGAAACCATTTCGCTAGCAGGCATGACCGAGACTCCTTTTGTAATAGTGATTGCTCAAAGACCCGGACCAGCAACAGGATTGCCCACCTGGACAGCACAAAGCGATTTGAACCTCGCCCTCTACTCTTCCCATGGGGAATTCGCCCGTGTGGTCATCGCGGTCAGTGACCCCACATCCTGCTTCGATCTTATCCAGCACGCGATGAATCTGGCTGAGGAATTTCAGATCCCAGTCGTCGTGCTGACTGAAAAAGTCATCGCCGAATCCGAGACCATGATCGATCCCCCTCAACTCAAAAAAATTCCCATCAAGCGTGGCCTTGTCACCTTGCCTACTGAACTGAAAAAACTCCAGTCTTCAGACCGTTTCAAAATTACAAAAGACGGCGTCTCCATGCGCTGGATCCCCGGATCATCACCCGCCTTTTACTTCAGCAACGGCGACGAACACTGGGAAGACGGAGTCCTTACAGAACGCGAAGACCAGGTGGGAATCATGTATGACAAAAGAATCAAAAAACTGAAAACTATCACGAAAACCATTCCGGAACCACGGATCTTCGGCACCAAAAAGAATGCAAATATTTCCTTCATCGGCTGGGGCAGCAGCAAAGGCGTCCTTCAGGACATCATACCCCTCGCGAAATCCAAAGGCATCAGCATCAACTACCTCCACTTCGACTATCTCTGGCCACTCAAAACCAAAACCCTCCGGCAATTTTGCACAGATAATCCGAACATCCACGTCCTCGAAGGAAATCACACCGGACAACTCGCTCAGCTCATGGAAAAGGAAACGGATCTGAAGTTCCCCCAACGATTCAATAAATTCAACGGTCGTCCTTTTTTCCTTGAAGAGGTATTAGAGTATATCAAAAAAGAAATCTAAGTCTTCACTTTCACACAATGTCTTGCTGCCAACCCAATCCCAAAGCCCTCAAACTCCTCGTCGAACACAGCGAAGACTACGAACAGTTTGAATCCGAGGAAGTGCTCACCTGGTGTACCGGCTGCGGTAACTTTGGCATTCAAAACGCGCTCAAACGAGCTCTGACCCTGGAAGGGATTGGCATCCAGGATATGCTCATGTGCTTCGACATCGGCTGCAGTGGGAATGGATCGGATAAAATACAGGGATACACCTTTCACGGACTGCACGGACGAGTTCTTCCCATCGCATCGGGAGCTGTCATTGCCAATCCGAAGCTCAAAGTCATTGCTTCCGCGGGGGACGGTGCGACCTTCAGCGAAGGCGTGAACCACCTCATCCACGCCGTCAGGAATGATTACCCCATGCTCTTCATCATTCACAACAACATGAACTACGGTCTGACAACAGGCCAAGCCTCCGCCACCACACCCAATGGCGTCCCGATGAATGCTTCTCCCGACGGAGTCACGGCAGACCCGCTGAATCCCTGTGAGCTGATTTTAAGCCTCAATCCCAGTTTTCTCGCTCGCACCTTCACTGGAGATGTAGAACATATGACAGAGATGTTTCAGGCTGGACTCCAGCACAAGGGCTTTGCCTGCATTGAGGTCATGCAAATCTGCACCACCTACAACCACGCCACTCCACAGGAGTGGTACTGGGAACGCGTTCAGTACATCCGGGACAACAAGAAATATGACCGGACCGACATCTGGGCGGCGAAGAAAGCGGCCGCCGACATGGAAAATAACATTAATCTGGGCATTCTTTTTGAGGATCAAAAGAAAGTAAACTTCCTCAATCGACTTGAAAATCGAAAACAGATCAACACGACACCAGTAGAGGAAGTAGGGTACTATGACATCAGTCGGCTGACCAAAGCCTTCGAATAACCGATATCTCATGGAAGAGCAGTCTAACCTTCAGGAGATCAACCAAAAACTCGATAAACTCCTAGCCTATCAAAAACGAGAACAGATTTGGAGATGGATTAGAGGAGTCACATCACTCATCCTTTTTATCCTCTTCGTCGCGATCCCCGTCTATTACAGCTATAAGCTCATAAAAGACCCCAGTATTCTTTTGCAGTATATCGACCTTTCCAAGTTCTCAAGCCTTACCGATCAAATCGGAGGTCTCTTCAAGAATTTTCCTTCTCAATAATCGAGCCTATGGGTCCTCCCTCGATTTCATCTTGAAATAATTCCCAGCTCAACTCCAGACACAATTTTCTAGACACTACCTTCTTTCCTAGGAGGTTTGTTTGCAGTACAATCCGGTGGTAAATATGAATAATGGAAACTTTCCCCTCCTCCCCATGCTCCAATCCACCCTCTTCGGCAAAACCAGCAAAGAACCCCCAAAAGACGCTACCGCACTCAGCCATCAGCTGCTCACGCAGGGATGCTTTATCGCCCGCGTCACAGCGGGAATATATAGCTTTCTCCCCCTAGGATGGAGGGTTTTGAAGAAAATCGATTCCATCATCCGTGACGAATTTGAACAACGCGGCATCCAGGACCTGCTCATGCCCATCGTACATCCGGCTTCCCTGTGGGAAGAAACGGGACGAGCCGAAACCATGAAAGACATCATCGCCCGATTCGAAAGCAAACGAGGTCAGGATCTCATCCTCGCCCCGACCCACGAGGAAACCGTAAGTGACCTGGCCAGAAGGTATCTAAACTCCTACAAAGACTTGCCCGTCATCGTCAATCAAAACCAACTGAAGTTTCGGGACGAAACCCGTGTCCAGGGAGGCATCCTCCGCACCCGGGAATTTATCATGCAGGACGCCTACTCCTTCGACCTGGACAAAGAAGGCATGAAGAAAAGCTATGAGCTGATGAAAGAAGCCTATATCGCTATATTTAACCGTATCGGAGTCACGGCCATCCCTGTTGCCGCCGACTCAGGAGCGATGGGTGGCAGTGGATCAGAAGAATTTGTCGTCCTCGCCGAGGTGGGAGAAGACACGATCGTCATCTGCGAAGAATGCCGCTACAGAGCCAATCTGGAAAAAGCCGATTCCCTCATCGAAACAATCGCTCAGGACAAGGAAATGAAACCCATGGAAAATGTGGAAGGCAAAGGCATTATCGGAGTGGAAGCATTAGCCAAACACCTGGGAGTGGATGCCAAGCAGACCACGAAAACCTTGCTCTTCCAGATGGAAGAAGGATCACTCATCGCGGCCTTAATACGAGGCGACTACGATATCAACGAAGCCAAGCTGAAAAACACGTTGGGCGGCATCGAGATCCAGCTCGCCAGTCCCGAGCGAATAAAAGAAGTCACCGGAGCTGAAATCGGATACGCGGGACCGGTCAATCTGCCTGATTCGGTAAAAATAGTTGCCGACAACTCCATTAAGGATCGGGTCAATTTCGAATGTGGTGGAAACGAAACCAACTTTCACCTCGTCAATGTGAACTTCGAGAGAGACTTCCCCATGCCTGACTTCGCCGATATTCGCTCAGTCAAAGCCGGAGACAGCTGTCCGGAATGCAAAAAAGGAAAACTGAAGCAGGAAAACGGAATCGAAGTAGGACACATTTTCCAGCTGGGCACAAAGTATAGCGACAGCATGGGGATCCAGGTCCCGGACGAAGAAGGAACCATGAGAGTAATCGAAATGGGCTGCTATGGGATCGGAATGACCCGTGTCATGGCCGCCACCGTCGAACAACGAAACGATGATAAGGGAATCGTCTGGCCAAAAAACATCGCTCCCTTTCAGGTCCACCTGATCGGCCTCAATCTGCATACGGATGAAAGCCTGAAAATGAAAGCCAAAGAACTCTATGAAGACCTGAAAAAATCCGGAATCGAAGTGCTCTTTGACGATCGGGACATTTCCGCCGGAAAAAAGTTCGCCGACGCAGACTTGATCGGAATCCCAATAAGGCTTACCATAAGTGCTCGCTCACTGGAAAACGGCGGCATCGAGTGGAAAGAACGCAACCAGGAAGATTCCCGTATCGTTGCCCAAAAAGACCTCATAAAATCCCTTACATCATTCCTCTCTTAAACCTCAACCCCAACCGTACAGACGTTTTGTCAAAACGTCTCTACCCCACTCCAAAACCACCGTACAGACTCATAGCTATGCGTCTCTACCTCATGCGCTCCAACGCAACCACAAACCAATAACCAACAACCCTTGAACGAAGACGAAATCTATGACCAACTCCACGAAGCTGAGCTCCTGATGAATTTCGGAGAAATGGATCAATCCATTAAAATCCTGGAAGATCTGGCCCGCCAGTTTCCGGAAAACTATCATATCATCTCATTACTCGGAGAATGCTATCTCAGCATGGGAAAACCCGATAAAGCAATAAAACCACTCAGCTGGGCCACCAAAAACTTTCCACCGGAGGAAGCCGATGAAGAAGAAGATGAAGTGACTCAAGCTCTCACGGAAGACGATTTTGTGCAGGATCTCAAATACATGTTCCTGGAACGGAAACGATTTGGAGTCTGGGTAGACCACTATCTGCTCGGATGCGCTTATGCCAGATGCCAGCGCTTCCGTCCCGCCATTCAACACCTTAATATCGCCAATAAGATGAACCCCGAAGACGGTGAGATCATTCGAAACATCGGATGGGTTCGTTGCATGCAAAAAAAACGAGCCACTGGACGAGTCCTTCTTCGCAAAGCCATCACACTCGATCCGGAAAACGCTTTGGCTTACAATGATCTGGGAGCCAGCTACCTCTTCGAAGGAAAACTCGAAGAAGCCGAAAAATGGATAAAAAAAGCCATTGAACTTGACCCGGGTGACCCCTTCATCCATGACACCGCGGATCGACTGGAAAATCTCCAGGCCTATCGAACCCTTTTTAAAAAATCCCCTCATCCCCTTACATCATGACCGTCACCTACGCCCATCTCTGTGAAAAAGCCTTTCTCTCACAGAACGGAAACCTCAATCTCATCGGAATCTTTGAAAGCGTGGCCACTCAGCAATTCCCGGCTGTATTTCAACAGCTCTCCATCGTGACCTCTCTTCACGGAATTATCGCGAATCATCAGATCATTATTAAGATTGTCAAAGCAGACAAAGGAGAAGAAATGACAAAACCCATCCAGCTCAACCTGAATGTCCGACCGGAAGATCAGGAAAAAGCGAAAATACCACAGAACATCAGATTAATCGGAGACATTAACAACCTGACCATCAAAGAAGCCGGCAGCTATCAGGTCGAGATCTTTTTGGACACCGAAAAAGTCTACATCATACCTTTTTCTGTCCAGCAGGCGGCAAAGCCTATCCCCAAGGGAAGGTGAGAAAATGCCAATTCATTTCACAATGCTGTCACTCCCGAACACCCTCTTTCTCCTCCAGTACTGCTTCCTAAATGGATTCCTAATCCACTGGTTTTTTCTCAAAACACAGCAGTCAACAGCTCTGGAAATTTTCCTCTCATCCCTCCTGCTCTCCCTGTGCTTGAATTCAACTATCCTCTACCTGCTTATCCGAACACTCTCATTCGGGATCACCACGAAGAATGTGGTGATGATGTCAGTCAGCATCAGTACATTGCTGGTGACCGTAAGCCTGGTGAAGAGAGCCCGGAAAAGTGTTTAAAGTGCTGGTGCGCGTTGATTGTGAATCGTTGCATAAGTCATTCACCACATTTCAATTTGACAAACCAAGAAGCAAGAGTATGGTAATCAATAGTAATATTTTAGGGGCCTCATGAAGAACAACTCTTCTCTCCATGGAAACATCCATCGCCTACTGGCGGGGTTTTTTTCGTTTCTCCTACTCTTCATCAGCATCGCGCCGGCATTGGCTGATGATGAAACATTTGAAGGCGACTCACTTCCCTCCGGTGGAGACACCTACATCGACTATGGGACAAGGAAAATTGCCAGCACCCCCAAAATAGACAACACCCAATTCATCAACTCATCAGGCGCCGTCACCTCCTCCGTGCCAATACAACTCAACCCCTATAGGCACCAATTCGAGCTGAACCTCGCGCTGCAGTACAACAGCCTGAACAGCTCCCAGACCAGTCCTTACGGCTACGGATGGGAGCTTCCGCTGGCGGAAATCCATCGAAAAAAGTCTCTGGGAGTCAATACCATGTACCAGACGAACGAATATGAATTTGAGCTCTTCGGAGACCGTGGTGAGCTGGTGCCGCTCAGCATCGATCCCCAGACCGGATATGGCGAATACGGAATCAAAGAAACCGGCAGTTTTCCCCGAATCACGCGGGATGCAAGCGGCTGGATCTGGGAAACAACTGACGGTATTCGGTTTGAATTTCAAGAAATACGATATAGAACATCAACAACGCAGATTTACTCATGGAGAGTCACAACAATCCTCGACAAAGATGGAAATACAATAACCTTGCAGTACTCGGGAGGGAATAACCCCTCCTCTATTCACTTCAATCCCCAGACATCCGGAAACACCGAACAGGTGCTTTCCTTCACCTGGGAATCCAAACCGGACACCGTAATTGACGCTTCATATGGGTACTTTCACCAACAAACTGAACGTCTCAAAAAACTCCAGCTCCATATCGGATCCAGCCTGGTCAGGGAATACGATCTCAGCTACAGCACCGGAGCCAATGGAAAACGATCTCTCCTCAGCTCTGTCCAGGAGACCGGGTGGAATGGCACATCCAGTAAATCCTTTCTTCCCTACACGTTCGAATACACGCCTTCAAATATCAGCTTCGTCGATGAAGCAGCCAACTATTCGATTCCGGGCATCAACTACACCTATGGCTCGAGCTACAAGGGCATGAAGTTCATTGATTTCAATCACGATCACTTCGACGATCTGGTCAGTCCATCCGTCCAGTATCTTCAGGGAATGGGAAGAGACTGGCTCAACAACAAAAACGGAACATTTACCTCACTCGGATATTTTTACCCTTCTCTGAACACTGCTCAAGGATACGACAACGAATTATTGCTCCTGCTAGACCTAACAGGTGACGGACGTGACGATTTTTGGTCATTTTCACCAAGCTCCTGGGGAGCGGTCACAGTCACACCCGCAATGCCCTACCCAAATTTCAATTTTGACTATACCAGCAGCTCCACCATGTATTTTAGCCAAACAATTCCTGGGTTTTTTCCAAGGAACTCTCTGTTGGGAGATATCGACGGAGACGGAGACATAGATTCAGTGAGCTCAATAGAAACCGCCTCCATAAGAAAAGACAGCGTTCTTCTCAACCAGGGAGGGCTGGTCAACTGGATCAAGGATACCAGCTGGTCAATACCCATTCCCTTTTTCAGAACAGCCCCATCATCCCCTGAAGATCTCGGCGTGCGATCTCTCGATATCAATAGCGACGGCCTCGTGGACCTCGTCCAGGCGGGAAATGGAAGCAGCCTTCCTTCTCAATACCAAAACAAAGTCATGATCAACAGTGGTCAAAAAACCTGGGATCCGATTTACAGTTGGACTGGCGGTGAGTTTATCAACATGACAACCGAAACCGCCATGTACCTCATGGACTTCAACGCCGATGGCCTGGTCGATATCCTCAAGGGTGTCTGGACGAACACGATAGAAATCAAATTCGGCCGGGGTGATGGAAGCTTTTTAGCACAAACCTTCACCCTTCCCCTACACGGTCCTCTGGTCCTCGGCGACCTGAACGGCGACGGACTCATGGACATCGTCATGATCACCCAGGATGGCAGTACCATTTACAGGCACGTGTACATCAACAAAGGACAACAACCCGACCTTCTCAAAAAAGTAACTCTTCCCTCAAAGGGAACCCTGGAATTCGAATACGAATCCTCAACCCGAACAAAACGACCCGACGGACAGTTCAGCAATCACAACCTGCCCTTTGTCATCCCCGTGCTGAGCAAATCCATCCAAAATGACGGCATGGGGAACCAGCTCGTCTCCGAATACCGCTACGACAATGGCTGGTATCACTTCAATGGAATCCAGGACCGTCGTTTTGCCAGCTTCGGACTCGTTCAGGTGAGAGACAATCACCAGATCGTCACGCGATACTTCCACCAGTCCGAGCAAAGCACGGATTACAGCAGCACTGGAGAATACCAGGATCACCTCAGCAAGCAGGGCAGAATGTTCCGCGAAGAAATTGCCGATCCTTTGGGAACACTTCTGCGAAAGTCCATCACCCGCTGGGACCGTGCTGATCTGGGAAATGGCCGCAGCTTCGTCAAACCCCTCCAAAGCGTGGAAACCAGCTATGATGCAACACCCAAAAGCAGCGCGGTCGCATGGACCTACGACAATACGAATGGGAACCTGCTTCAGAGCATTGAGTACGGCGAAGTGACCGGAAACAATGACGGAACCTTCACCGATCTCGGCAACGACAAACGATCCACGGTCTCCACCTACGCCTCCAACTCAACCGAACACCTCCTCGCCTTCCCCCAATCACAACAACTCCTGGATCAGCAAAATACTCTTGTTCAGCAGTCCCGATTCTCCTACGACTCCCTTCCCCTCGGCCAACTCAGTAAAGGAAAACTGACCAGGGAAGAACAACAGCTGGTGTCAGAGAACCGATGGATCGGAAGCAGCTACGAGTACGACAGCTTCGGCAACCTCATTAAAACCACCGACCCTCTCGGAAATCAAACAACCCTAACCTACGACACTCAGGGCCTCTACCCCACCGTTCAGACCAACGCCCTCGGGCACATCACCCTGTTCAGCTACGAATCCCGAACCGGCCAACTCAAACAGTCTACCGATCCGAACGGATTCATGGTCCGCAACAGCTATGACGAACTGGGACGCCTCATCAAAACCGAGCGATCCGACCCCACCAATGCCTCATCATTTCAGACCAGCCTGGAGCTCAGCTACGACACCCAGAGCCTTCCCCAGTCCGTCACGACGAAGACCTATCTCAGTCCCACACAGTTCGTCCAGTCAGTCTCCTACACCGACGGATTCGGCCGCTCTCTCCAAACCAGATCACAGATGGCCAACGGACAATTCGCCGTCTCAGCCCTGCTCTATGACGAATACGGCAGAAAGGTCTGGGCCTCCGCTCCCTACGCCAAAAGCTCTCTGGCCTACTCCGCTCCCGACACCACGCAACCCGCCACCTGGTTCATCTATGACAAACTCGACCGGCTCACCACATCCAGCGACCTCAACGGAGACACGCTCTTCGTCTACAACGGCTGGTCTCAGACCGTCACCGATGCCAGCGGCAACACAAAAACCCTCGTCTCAGACGCCTTCGGCCGCCTCCTCGAAGTCATCGAACGGGAAAGTGCTCAGGAATACCACACAACCTACAACTACGATTCCCGTGACCTCATCATCAGGCTCATCGATGCCAAAAACAACGAACGAAACTTCTTCTACGACAGCCTGGGAAGAATGACCGGCCAGGAAGACCTCCATGCGCCAACCGACACCGACTTTGGATCCAGATCATACACCTACAACGACAACGGCAACGTGCTCACCCAGACCGATGCCAAAGGACAGATCCTTGCCTACACCTACGATGCCTTAAATCGAGTCACGGAAGAACAGCTCCAGGGTGATCCTTCAACGCTGATTGTTTACACGTATGACTCCGGTCAAAACGCCATCGGCCGTGTCAGCCAGATCACCATGCCTGATTCAGACTGGTCAGCTACCTACGACCTCCGTGGGCGAGTAACCAGCGAAACCCAGACCATCAACTCTCAACTCTCAACCAAAAACTACACCTACACTTACTTCGACCAGCCCCAAACCATTATCCACCCCGACAACACTACCCAAACTTACGCCTACAACAGCGTCGGCCAGCTCGACAGCCTGAGTACCCAGGAGGGCGTCATCGTCGACACGCTCAAGTACAACCCCCTCTCCCAGGTCACCGAAATGAGCTACGGCAACGACCTCGTCTCACGATTCACCTACGACCCCGACCGGATGTACCGGCTGGTGAGGAAACAAACGGCCTTAGCCGGTAACCTCACCACATGGCTGAACAACGTTGTCATTGCGAGCATAGGAAATGTCATTGCGAGGAGCGGTGGGCCTTTGGGTGGAGCGACGTGGCAATCTCTCCCTGTCATTGCGAGGAGCAGTGGGCTCTGGGATGGGGCGACGTGGCAATCTCGTGTTCCTAGCACTGTGCAAAATACGGGATTGCCGCGCTCAACCTCCTCCATAACCACCCCCTTCGCTCGCAATGACAACCGTATAGCATCCTTATCCTCCTTATCATCTTTATCATCCTTATCGTCCTTCCTCCTCCCCTCCGCCCTCGCCCAACTCGAAGAAGACCCCACCCTCATCATCGACGAAGGCGCGCCTCTCAACGATCAGAGTCGCAGAAGAGGCGTCAACCGCTCCAACGCCAAAACTTCCACGAACGATCAACGGGACAGCACCGGCGAACTGAGCAAACCCCTCATCGTCATCAGCGGGAATAGCGACGGGACAAACACCGATGTCAGAGACGAAGCCTTCCTTCAGGCCCGGTATCTCAATACCCTCAGCAACGCCGAACCCGCCGTCAAATACCATGCCCAGCTCAGAGACGGGAATACCATCATCTGGGATTCCGGCATGGTGAATATGAACCCTGCTCTCCAACCGAACGACCTCTCCCTCCTCATCTCATTCGATCTGACCACTCTCAACCCCCCTGGCCCGAGCGGAGTCGAGGGCTCAACACTCAACTACCGCATCACCTTCCAAACCTCCTCCGGCCTCCTCTCCCCCTGGTCCGACCCCGCGGAGTTCTTCATCAGTGATAGGCCCATTCCCCCCGGCACCTCCACCCTTCAGGACATCACTTACACCTACGATGCCGTGGGGAACATTGTTCAGCTCGACGAAACCAGCGGTACCGCGGCCACAAAGACCGCCGTCTATGATTACGATGACCTCTACCGTCTGACCTCCACAAACGTCACCAATACCACTTCAGGATCTTCTCCGGGCATTCCGGAAAACTACACCGAGTCCTTCGCCTACGATCCACTGGGCAATATCCTGAACAAATCCGATCAGGGCACATACACGTATGCGCAACCGGGCAAAATAAATCCTCACGCCGTCACGAAGGTGGATGATGGACAGGGCACTACCAAAGACTTCACCTATGATGCCAATGGCAATATGACGCAGGAAGTCATCACATCCCAAGACCCCCAAAGCTCACAAAGCTCTCAAAAGTCACATTCCTACCTTTGGGACCAGTACAACCGTATGATTCGATCAACGGTCACCAATGAGGCTGGAGCTGTCACCACCATCTCCTACACCTACGACCACAGCGGCCGAAGACTCAGCAAAACCGTGACCAATACGGTGGGATCAGAGACCACCTACTATCCTTTTGAAGACTATGAAATTACCTCAGAGGGTACGACCAAAGTTTCGATCTCCGCCAACAACATGCACCTGGCTACCGTGGAAACCACCCCTCCGACAACCAACAACCCACCTGTCCCGAGCGGAGTCGCGGGACAACCGACAACCGAGATCATCTTCTCCCACACCGACCATCTTGGCGGTGGCAACATCCTCACGGACATCAATGGCGATCAAGTCCAGACCTTGGATTATTTTCCATTTGGTTCGGTCCGGGTCGATGAACAATATGAGGGCTTTGACGAAACCAGGAAATTCACCGGCCACGAGCTGGATGATGAGACGGGGCTGTACTACGCCCAGGCGAGGTATTATGATTCGGAGGTGGGGAGGTTTGTCAGTGAGGATCCGCTGGGGTGGAATATTCAGGAATTCTTTCAAAGGTTTCATGGAGATCCGCAAACTTTGAATTTCTACAGCTATGTGAGGAATAACCCCATAAAGCTAATCGATCCAACGGGAGGGTACTGGGAGACTGCCTTTGATCTCATCTCATTGGCTCTCTCAATAAAAGACTTCAGCAATAGCCCTGGTTTCTGGAATGGAACCTTTGTGCTTCTGGATGGGGCAGGAACAGCTCTTCCAATACCAGCAGTTGCTGGATACATAAAAAACGGAGTCAAGGCGGCAAAAATAGGCTCATACTTCTATGATGTTTCAAAGCACTCAAAAATAGGAGTAACAGAAATTGCTAAGCTTTTCGTAAAAAATGCCACATTCAAGCAAAACCGAAGACTGTGGAGCGCTGGAGAAGCAGGAGATGAATTAGCAAGCCTTGTTGGACATTTTGCTAAACACGGAGATGAGGTTGGCGCTGAAACCGTTGAGCAGTATTATAAAAAGGCGAATGACTTTGCAGATTCGAACGTCTACAAAATCGAAAACTCCTACAAACCAGGAAGCGTTGATTATTTTGATCCAGATACAAATCTGCTAGTAGGAGGGAATTCAAAAGGCGAAATTAGTACATACCAAAAAGTGACAGACCCCTCAAAGAAAGAGAGACTAAATAATGCAATTAAAGACAATAAACTAAAGCGACAACATGAATAAGACTCTGAGATCAATTCTCTCTCAGTTTAAGGGGATTCCACTTGCCGTAAAAAGCTACGGCCCTGTTGAAAAAAACAAATACTTGATAGATGACTTTCTGAACTTCAATAGACTATCATTCATTCTAGGTGAAATTAATGATGGTGAAACAACACTCACAAGAAACGGTATGGTATTCCTAGAACAATATTATGATCTACCGAATCTCGCTGAAAAATTATTTGCTAACAAATGGTATGCTGAAGAGTACGAAAATGCAGAAGCAATTTTAAAATGGCTTATATGGTGGAAAAATGCAGAAGACATTTTCAAATATTATGACAAGGCTAGCTGAGCCCTTCAGATTGAGCGGTACCGCTGCAACCAAGACCGCCGTCTATGATTACGATGATCTGTATCGCCTCACCGATTCAAGCATTAGCAACACCATCCGTGGCTCAGACTACACCGAAGCCTACTCCTACGATCCTCTGGGCAATATCCTGAACAAGTCAGATCAGGGTGATTACAGTTATTCACAACCAGGAAAAACCAATCCTCATGCTGTGACGAAAGTGGATGATGGACAGGGGAACGTAAAAACTTTCACCTATGACGCCAACGGGAACCTTACTCAGGAAATCATCACCACCGCAACCGGAACCACCACCAAAGATCTTGAGTGGGATCACTACAATCGTATGGTTCAATCAACCGTGACGAGCGAAGTCGGACACGTAACAACAGTTGAATATACCTACGACCACAGCGGCCGCAGGCTCAGCAAGACCGTGACAAATGGAGTAGGTTCAGAGACGACCTACTACCCTTTTGAAGACTATGAAATCACCTCTGAAGGTACGACTAAGGTGAGTATCTCAGCAAATAATATGCATCTGGGAACAGTAGAAACCAACAACCAGATACCAGCAACCAGAAAACTAGTCTTCAGCCACACCGACCACCTCGGTGGAGGCAACATTCTCACGGATATCAATGGCGAGCAGGTGCAGACTATCGACTATTTCCCCTTCGGGAAAACCCGGGTCGACGAAAGCTATACAGGATTCGACGAGACCAATAAATTCACGGGCCATGAGCTCGATGATGAGACGGGGCTGTATTACGCGCAAGCGAGGTATTATGATTCGGAGGTGGGGAGGTTCGTGAGTGGGGATCCGTTGGGGTGGAGAGTTAATACCCTAATGAAACAATTCGGAGAAATGCCTCAAGGTCTAAACATATATTCCTACTCAGGAAACAATCCCATAAACCTGATCGATCCAACTGGTGAAGGAATGGTTAGTGCGGCCTTTACAAGAGAAGAGATCATTTTTTATGAAAGATACCGAGTTGGAGTTGGCACAGGTAAACTAACTGCAGAAGAATCAAAAGCCTTGGCTCGATATAATCTCATAAGACCCAGTGCTAAAGGTCCCGTTGGACTAATTTGGAGCCTGCTCGAATCAGAAGAGTCAAGAGCTTTAAGGGAATATTTAAACAATTATCAAAATTTACTTTCTCGTCAGGAACTCGCCGATCTTTCTGACCAAGACATATATGATCACGTTAAAGCTGCTGAAGCTTCTGAAGATGACACATTGTTTGCACTTGCAGCAGGAATATCAGGGGGTAACGCAAAGAGCAACGTCTCAAAAATTGCTAATGTATTTAAGGGTGAAAGCATATTTAACGGTGTTAACAAAGTTCTAAGTCGAAACTTAGCCAAAAAGATAGGTTTTGGAAAAATTATTTCTGCCAACAAAGCTCCATTTAACTCACACGGACAAGAGGTTTTTCAAAAAGGAACACGCTTCATTACCAGAGACATAGACAGTCATAAAGGTGGATTCTGGAAAGTCTTCGAAAAGAAGGGTGGCAAATTTAATCGTCTAGGTTCATATGACAGAACTCTCAGCGAAAGAGTTGGTAAATAATTTTTTCATAAGTGTATGAAGCTACAAACAATTCCAATGGAAGTAATAAAATCTATCAAGAATTCATTTGGAACTCATGAACTTGACATTCAGCATTTAAAATCGATATTACCAAAGGTGCGATTCGAAATGGGTGCTGATATCGAAGACAACAAAGAAAGACTCAACCAAGTTATGGAGAGGTCTGAACAGATTTTTGAGCTTGCTTTCCGTGATTCGAAAAAAATCTGGATTTTCCTAGAATTTTTCTCTGACCGAATTAAAAATCCAGATATTCCATTAGAATTTAAGAATTTGATTAACTGTGGCTACAAGGTTAAGGAAAATGATATCCACCAACTTCAAGTTGCAGAAACAGACGAAAAAAATTATTACCGCTATATCTACGCGATTCAGAAGGAAAAAAAATTTAGAACCATAGAGTCAATTTTATATGCTATCGCAGGTGCGGAAATTGGCATCAGGCCAACAGCATTTTTGAGATCATATTTCATCGATTTTGATAAGGAAATTCTCTTTCACCTTTACGACGACAGAGGGCTAGATATTGCATCTAAAGACAAAAACATTATTCGAAAGGTCTCTGAAAAATACAAAAAGTGGATAAGTGGATAATTCAGTAAAAACGATAAACATCTCCCATGACTCCCTGCCCTCACTGTGCCGGCCTCGAAAAAGAACAGTCAAAAAACTGTCCATGATCTGGGGCTCACTTCACAACCAATTTACAATTATTTACATACTACTCAAAATAATATATTCACTTCAGATTCAATTCAATGAAAAACCCCCTCGTGATCTTCAGAAGACTCAGCAAAAAAGCCATAATCCTAGGTTCTTTGGTTGACAGCGGACTTTCCTTAGCCATTGGGGGAGTACTTGCGATAACAGTAATGTTAATCAACTTTAAACAATTCTTCGGCAATATAGAATTCTTATTAAATCAGAAAGCTTTTAACAGTCTATTTACTATCCTCACTTCATCCTCATGTTTTCTAGTACTTGGTGGAATTCTCGGCCTACTGGGAACTGCCATTGGGGGATATGTTGCCGGAAAATATGCACACAAAAACCCTTACACGAATGCCATTGCAACGTCCCTTTTCACAATGATCTTTTTTTGGTTAGTACTAGATAATAACAGTTTCAATCCCCCAACCTGGTTCCTTATTGCAGCCAACATCATCACGTGGCCAACAGCCATCTTCGGAGCCTATTTGAGTACACTACATTCCAAATCACTTCTTAAAATAACTACATTATTAATTCTCTCCCCCTTTGTTTCAGGATTTGGAATTGTGGCCATTCTCAATAATCTTCAAAACAAGGGCCTCATTATCTTCGGGTCTATTTGTATCATTATTGGAATAGCAAGTTTTGTAATGATTCTCCATTACCTTAAAATAGGTAATAAGAACCTATTTAAACAGAAAGGCGCAAACGCCGTAGACATAGTGCCGAATATGGAACATGACACAATAAAGCACTTTAAGCGACCAATTCTTGCCAGCCTGATGGCAATTGTTGCCATATTAACTGGGTTATCATTAGGCCTCCTGGTTCTCGCCAAATGGAATGATCTCCCATCACTTGCAACAGAACTTCTTATCTCCGAAGAGTTCCTTGCGCTCTCTCTCCTCATCCTCATTGGTATTTACCTCAGCGCGGGGATTGGTCTGATCATGAGAAGGAAATGGGGCTGGGGAATAATGTTTTTTGCATTCGAGTATTCGATCCTAAGATGTCTCAACTTCATCATCACAGCAGGCTGGATATACCAATACGATTTCTCTTTCTTTACTGATTTAGAAATGGGGGGAAAAGCATTATTCAGAATCCTACTATCGACACTCCTCATAATCTACTTTTACCGACAAAAAGTCGCCGGATTCTTCCACGTAGAAGGTCAGGAAAAAAGAAATATCCTCAATTGGACGCTCATTCCTATATTAATTCTGGGAAGCTTCATGCTTGTAGAAATATTCACGATGAAATAAACGGCAAATCGCATACTCTCTACTTCACCATCTCCCATGACCCCCTGCCCTCACTGTGCCGGCCTCGAAAAAGAACAGTCAAAAAACTGTCCTTATTGCATAAATGGATTTTTGGAAGAAAACGAAAATCAGGACAACAACAATCAATTCAAATGGATCATCTGGACAGTGGTCATCGCGCTTATTGGATATGGGATCTTCAACTCTCTGGATGATCACCTCATTGAGAAAAACAATCAAATCCTTGAAAAGATCGATAAAACAGAAACAACGACTATGGATGCCGAAACTTTGGAAGAATCCGCCAAAAAGGCAAATCTAGATGAGACAAAACTCTCGCTCTACAAAAACACAGCATACGCATATTTCTCCAGCGGAGACAATGACAAGGCCATGACCAATTTTCAGCAGGCGCTCAATCTGGCAAAAGCAGGAACGAGCGACTTTTTTCTCATCACAGGAGAAATAGCCTACTTAAATGGAAATGCTGAAGAAGCCCTCTCCAATTACGAAAGAGCATACGCGTTAGGTCCTGAAAACGACCAAATCAACAGCACCCTCGCCTATTTTTTCCTGGGGATGGACGACATCACAGACTCGTATATGAATCCTGAAAAAGCGCTCCAATATGCAAAAAAAGCCAACGAGCTCCGATCGGATGAAGGCACGATAGAATACCTCGCGATGGCCTACATAGAGTTAGAAAACTGCGATGAAGCGATCCCGCTTTTGAAGGAAACCAGCCTGGAAAATAAAGGCATGAACAACTACCTCCTCGGGATTTGTTACAGTTCGAAACTCGATTTCGGATCAGCTATCACGTCATTCAAAAAAGCAGAAGAACTCGGAATAGAGCTGGAACCAGAGTTCAAAGAACTAATAGAAATGGACTGGGAATCAGCAGAATGAACTCTTTCCACCCAACTCCAATATCTTTACAAACATTGTAAAAAGTACCCCAAACTTAAAACATTCCAGCAACAAAGTATCAGCAAGAAAAGAGTATGATTTCATCCAGCAACCAGAAAAGTCCCTATCACAGGCCCTTATAAACCCCACCCCGATACTCGATGTAAACAGGGACGCCACTTCCCTGCTCTTTTTGAAAAACTATCCTGATCTGACCTAGCCGGACACGATAAAGATTTTTATGCCCCTTCATTTTTTCCACATCCATGGATTCAAGCCTCAATTCGACAACATTCTCCAAAGCATCCAAAATTCGAAGTGCCATTTTTTTATTGAGCTTGCGAATGAATTTTTCAATCTGATCCATGAATTTTCTTAATACGGTCAATGATCGTATTCACTGGAAGACCCCTTTCACAATAAATTCCAAATCCTTCTTTATTCTCAAAATACACCACTTCACTCATCCCCAGTGGCTGAATCAGAAGTCCTTCTTTCGTCTCCTTTGCGACATAATTCTTGGTGTTATGCTTTTCTCTCCACGACTTTGGAAGGGTCACCTGACCGGTATTGAAAAGCTTCAGGGTATAAGTGTTCATTTGATATATTTAATTAAATTCACTAATAGTATGACATTTACTTATGAGATTTTCAAGCTTTTCCACCAGACTCCAAAATCCTTACAAACATTTTGTACTTCGGGAAAAAATCTCCATCCCGCATCCATTCATTGACTTTCACAAATTTTATGCAATAATTAACACTTCTTGCGTCGAAGCTTTTTCAGGCTGAAAACCCAAGGAGAGCCCTTTGACACCTCGTCACAACAAAACCATCCTGTAAGAAAAAACTGGCAAGAACAATAATCTGTCAGTTGCTTCTTGCAGGATGGAACCAGGGACATCCGCAAACCTGCTCATGTCGCGTGAGCAGGACAGAAAACCCCTGGTGAGGAAACGGAAGTGAAAAAACTCACGACCCTCCTCCTCGCGGCCCTTTTGGGCTGCAGCAGCGGAGGAGGCGGGGGGGGCGGCGGAGGCAACAACCCTCCCACCCCACCCCCCGACGGAATCGCATCTGTTCAAGCAATACTCGGCTCCAACGGAGTCGACATACTGCTCGTCGTAGAAGAGGTTGCGAGCTCCCCGGCTGACCTCAGCTGGGTTGAGCTCGAGCTGGTCGAGGCCAGGAAAGGCGGCACCGTCGTCGCCTCCAACCTGCTGTCGGATTTCGACCCCCAGGGTGTCGCGTTCTCCACCTTCCCGGTGAGCACGCTCGATACCGTGTTCGTAATGACGCTGGATATTAGGGTCCGAAAGGGGGCCAGTGGACCCTGGACGGACCTCGGAGGCGGCTCGACCGCCCTCCCCAGTGTCACACTAACCGTCGACGGAACTCAGAGCAGCGCGTCGCTGTTCCTGAAGTCCACCCCCTGACGAGGTGTCATGGGGGGATACATTTATCCCCTATTGAACCATTAAAAAAAACGCTCACATTACCGTGAGCATTTTTCAGCATAACAATGAAATGGCTGGAGTGGGTGAGAGGACGAAGTTGAGAGGAGTCCCCTCTCCTTCCAGGAGAGGGTCAGGGTGAGGCGGAAGGGAGCCATTTCATTCCTGCCCACCCCCTAAAACCTCGGCACGATCGTCGCATTGAGCACCGTCGAAACACCCTGATTATTCGGTGTGTCCGTGAAAGTTACAGTAATCGTTACCGCTCCGGAAATCCCAAAACTCGAAAGATTCAATCCCAATTTCTTCTGGATACCCGTCGCAGTAACCTGCATGGTCCCTGTCACAGGACTCCCCTGAGGCCCGGTAATCACATAATTCGCCGTCCCAAGCTCATTGGCAATAAAGGTCAGTGTAGACATGTAGCGATTGATATGATCAATCTTATCCCCCCCATTGATCTTCAGGTTCGTCACAGCCTTTGAGACCGTGTCTTTTGCCACAGAAACAGAAACCTGTGGCGTCACATTTCCAACCAGATCCTTGAAGCTCAAAGTAGCCCGAATAGTACCGTCCGACAGGCTACTGACATTTACCGACACCGTTTCATTGCGGGGAAAAGTACCTCCGCTGACCGTATAGGTTTGCTGGGAAAGGCTACCGCCACCGGTATTCTCAACCTGGTAGGTCAGCGTTCCCGCTTCTGTAGCCTGAAACCTGAGTTGAACGGAATTTTGCTGAGAAGAACTAATCAGGTTCCCGCCATTCAGACTCACATTTTGAAGAGCGCTTACTCCGGTATCCTTTGTCCCTGTCGTTTGCCCATCAGAAGAAAGATTGCCCGCGTCATCCTGAATCGTGGCGTAAACCTGGAGAGAACCATCGGCAAAAGCAGTGAAATTGTGAGGGCTAAGACTAAAGGGTCCGCCCGTTACCGCCTGAGACCAGTTTTCAGCATAGCCTCCGAAACCAACAACCGCGACCATCAAAAGACCGGCTTCACCTGTTACCCCTGTCAAAACAACTGACATAAGACTGGAAGAAGTAATCGGAATTCCCCCGTTCAGCACCAGCGAAGACGGCGCGGCAGGAATCACATTATCGACACTGATCGTCTTCCCATCCACCGCATTGGTATCAGTCAACAGCGTATTTCCAGCGTTGTCCGCAACCCGAAGAGCAAAGAACTGAGCGCTGTTTTTCGTAGCCCCCGCCAGGACAGTGACCATTGCTCCATTCGTAATCGTGCTCCCTCCTCCAATCGGACCCGCGTTCCAGGTAATGGTGTCACCATCAGTCACAGCTAGCGCGGCATTCACCCGTACCTTATCCGCAGAAATCGATCCACCATTCACGGCGGCAACTCCACTGACCCCATTATCCACGGCAATCGTCAGACCTGAGCTCGTGAAGACCGGAACCTTCGTATCCACCACCGCGTTCGTCGTGTCACTCGTAGAAGTGCTATTCCCAGCCACATCATCAACCTTCACGGAAGCGTTCACACCGGTAGCATCGATAAGCCCTGGTGTGAGCACAAGACAAGCCTCATAACGCTGATCTGCTGCAACTCCTCCACATGAACTCGTGTCCGTCATCGCGA
>JAUYGZ010000026.1 GCA_030690415.1 bacterium | reverse complement strand
TTCTGCTGTTGGCGGAGCGGGGTTTAATGCATCTAGTTGGGATGGTGGCGGCGGTGGTGGGGGAAGAATTGCGGTGTATTATGGTACGGATAATTCAACGATTACCTATCTCGCCAATGGTGGTACTGGCGGGGCCGCAGCGGCTACCGTTGGTGGAGCCGGCACACTTTATCTCGATGACTCGGATGACACTCTTTCGGCCAGCCTGATCGTCAATAACGCGACTCAGGTGACCACTGCCGTCACCCCCCTCTTCATCACCGGCCAGCCGTCTAATTATACCTTCAATAACTTTTCCGTTCTTAACGCCGCGGTTCTGACCGTCGCTTCTCCCGGTGTTTGCCCCGTGGGTGGGCATGCCGTGATCATCACGGGAGTTGCCGATACGAGTGGAGGAGGGTCTGTGACCCGTACCCTCGCAGCCGGTGAAGATGGAGTTAATACGGTTCACTGCATGAATCGACCTCATTCGTATGTGAATATCCCTGCAGGGCTGACGATCGCCGCGCAGCCGACGGATACGGGGACTTATGATTTTTACAAGCGTTTTACGGACACAACGGTGACGCCGAATCGATTGGTGATAGGGCTGCATTCAGATCTGCAGTATACGAATACCGATGTGGATCTGACGGGAGAGACCTATGACGCTGACGCGACGAAGACGGTGATGAGTAATTTTTCTTCGACGAATCTGGCGGCATTCCATGCCTTATATATTCCGAATTCGAATGGTAGCAATGGCGTGCGAATTTGTCCCAACGCGACCACGTTGGCTGGAATTACCTCAAGTTGTTCGGGTGGAGTGACCTTCACGAGCACTCAGGTTGATGGGCTGACTTTTAAGACGGTGGGAAGCTCTCTGACGAACGGAGTTCGGGTGAAGCTGGTGAACGCTGCGGATGATGGAGGAGCACTGGCTAATGATACGACTGATTTGTACCGTATTGAAGGCTTGAGAAATTCAGGAGCAGGCCCCCTGGCTACGACCCTCACGATTTCCGGGACCTGCAAGCAGGCTGACAACAGTACCAATTGCGCGGATAGCGAGTCGGTGAAGGTGGCGATCAATGGAACGCTTGACGCGAGTGCTGGGACGACGGGTACGCCAGCTTCCGGCCAATGGACCCTGACGACGACAGCATCAGTGAATCCGGGGGATGTCCTGACGGTGTTTGTGAATGGCGTGGCTGAAGCCCAGGAAGCGGCGGCGGTGACGGTCTGGGATGGGGTGGGGACTACCGTGACGAATGTTCAGCTGATCGAGGAGCGGTTGACGCTGGGTAGCGATGATAATCAGACGATTACGAACGCGAATATTTCCAGCTATGACAGTTCCGTCTCGGCTGACGAAGATATTTTCTTCGATGTCGCGAACACCACGAATGATCTGGATACGGATAGCGAGGGAGGGCATACGAATAATGCTCTGCTGATTGCCACCGGAGACGCGTATCGGCCTGATTCGGCGAGCTCGGGGAATGTCCTGACAGGGGATCTGCGGATTGACGGGACGATGACGGCGGATGGGAATACGATCACGGTGGAGGGGGATTGGGCTAACAGCGGCACTTTTAACTATGGGACGAGCACGGTGGATTTTCACTGGTTTTTCAGCGCTATCACGCTCGATTCTGGTGGAACAGGTGCCGGGAATGCTTTTTACAATTTGTCAGTCAGGGGATTCGATACGCTTACTCTGGTGAATAATAATCTTGAGATTCAAAATGATCTGGTGGTCGGAGGGGGGACTTTCTCACCTGGAAGTTTCACGGTGTCGGCAGGGACTCTCTCCGTCTGGGATGGCGGAAATTTCTCTGGTGGTACTGGAAGCGTGAGCACCGGTAATCTGAGTTTTGGAAATAATGGCACGGATTTGAATGGAGATTTTACCATTGATAATGGCTCATTTACCGCTCCTTCCACGACGCTTAATATCACCGGAAATCTCAACGGTTACAATGATTTCGGCAGTACCTTTACCCATAATGGAGGAACCATCAGGTTTATCGGCACTTCGAACCAGGATTTGCATCCGAATAATTTCTTCGGTGATCCGACCAGTATCACGCTTAACAATCTCGAAATCGAAAATACGGGAGCCGGCGGGTCCAATGCGGTCAGACCTCGGGGAACAGTCACCATCGAAGGTTCTTTGACCGTTACTGACGGGGGTCTGGATCTCAATACCAGTGATCCGGTAGTCTCTGTTGCCAACGATGTGGCGATTGCTACTGATGGGAATATTTCGGCTTCCAATACGGCCGCTTTCACGGTGAGTGGAGGTTGGGATAATGTTCCCGGCTCAACCGGGTTTACGCACAATAACGGTGAGATTACCTTCGATGATAATGGTCAGACTTCCCGTATTACGGGTGCGAATACTTTCTACGACTTCACTTCCGTGACACCGAGCAAGGTGCTTGATTTCCAGGGTGGGGTGACTCAGATCATTGCCAATACGTTGGATATCGATGGTCAGGCAGGAGGGACTCAGATCACACTGACTTCTTCTGATCTCTCGACCTGGACTTTCGATGTGACGGCAGGGGATCAGACGGTGAGCAATGTGGATGTTTCCTATGGAAATGCTGACAGCAATGATATTTATGCGCTTGGAACCTCGACGAATAGTGGAAATAATGATGATGGTGATGTCAGTCCTCACTGGATCTTCGACAATACGCCACCCACAGGGACGATCACTTATGATCATGATGGAGTTGGAGGAGATGACCCAGGAGCGGACTTCAGTCAGGATACCGATACGGTTACGCTGATCGGTACGGCGACGGATGTTGGCACGGGTGATTCCGGCGTGACGCTCGTGGAGGTGAGTATCAATAATGGTGGCATTTGGGCGAGCGCGACGAATACGGGAACGAATTTCTCAACCTGGAGTTATCTCGCAACTTTGGCCGATGGAGTAAATCAGGTTCGAATTCGTGTCACAGATGGAGCGACCAATGTTCAAACCTACACCACGAACAGTATCACGACCGATGGCACGGACGGAGCTCAGGACATCACGTATCTGTTCCTGACTTTATCAGCCATGAGTGACTTCCTCTTTGGAACGGTGCCGATGGATACCTTGGCATCTGAAGAAAATACTCTTGGGGTAAGCACGAATTCTCAGACAGGGTACACCGTTCAGATCAAGAAGCAGAATACTGATCCGGATACCACGATGCAGAGAGATCCTTCCGGCGAGGATTTCCCCGATCTTCTGGATTGGATCAGCGGAACGCCGAATTCAGCGATTTGGTCTAGTCCTTCATCGGCATTAGGGTTCCGTCTGAAGTCAACCGGAGACGCGAATGCCTATAACAGCAGCTGGTGGGGAAGCGATGACACGTCTCCAAACGCAAAATTCGGTGGATTCCCGGATGCCTATGACACGATGATCAATGACGCGACTCTGAAGACAAGTGCCGGATCGCCGTATAATTCTGTTTTGCAGTTGCAGCTCGAGCTTGAGGGAAGTTATCCCATCCCTGCGGGGACCTATTCGGGCGTAATTGAGATTAACGCGACGGTGATTCCGTAGGGAGTTAAAATGCAAAATGTAAAATTAAAAAAGAAAAAATAATAAAATGAAAAACTTTACTTCCCAGATCGTGAGATTGCGTGGAGGGCCCCGAGGGGGGCCAGATGCTGTGGGGAATGCTGGGGGCTTCCTTCGCCTCCTTCCGCCTCACCCTGACCCTCTCCTCAAGGAGAGGGGACTCTCCTCCCTCGTCCGCCGCGGCGGACTCGCCCTCCGCCAACTCCGGCTTCGGAAAATTCTGCACTCTCTCTCTTCTTCACCTCCTACAACCTACAACCTACCACCTACCACCTACCACCTAAAAACCTACCTTCCTACTTCCCTACAACACATCATGACCCTCTTTACCTCCCTATCTCGTCCCGCACGAAAACTCAGCCTCATCCTTCGCTCCACCTGGAGCTACGGACGACTCGTTCTGCTGAGCACTGCGCTGATGCTGCTGGGATGGGGTTCAATGCATGGGGCCATGGCTCAAACGGGTCAAGGGACTATTAGCCTGAATCCGTTGATCATGGAGTATCAGCTCCAGTCCGGGAAGAGCTACGAACGGAGTATCCACATCAGTAATCTGAGCTCTGGTGATTATCAGATCACTTTCGAAGCCTTCGATGTTCAGATCTCCCGGGATCACAATGTGACCTTTTTGCCTCCGGAATCGAAGGGAAATGTCCAGCGATCTCTGGCTTCCTGGGTTCGACCGGCAGGGGATCTTACCTTCACGCTCCCCGCGGGAGAGTCTCGTGACTTTCCCTGTACGATTGTGGTTCCGGAAGGGGTCGAGGTGGCTGACTATTACGCCAGCTTGAATTTCTATTTTTCTTCTCCAGGGAGCCAATTTTCTGCCGGCGCGGTGTTTGTTCGACAGAGTGTAGGGACGCTTTTGTTGGCTTCGGTGGAAGATGGGGGGGAAGGGCTGCATGGTGTTGCCCCAGAAGTCGCTGAGTATCAGATTTCGAAGATGATTTTGAAAGATTTGGGCGAGGAGACTGAGCTGTCTGTTGATTTTATCAGTAACGCTCTCCGCTATGTTTCTGTTCAACCTCTTATTACGATCACCGATGAGTCTGGTGAGATCTATTATAAGAGCGGTGGAAAGTCCAAGCGGATCTTTCCGGGAGAGCAGGCTACGGTATCTCATCGTTTCCCCAATCAGTATCTCAATGCCCAGGTTCCTTTGACCCTGAAGTATGAGCTCTGGGATAAGCAGATGAAGGAAACGTATTTTGCTGAAGAACTACCTATTGGAAATGTTCAACAGGCCTTTACGCTTCTTCGAGCGGATTGGGTCACTCTGATCAAAATCGTCTTTTTTGGCTCAGCTATTCTCCTGATCGCTGTGATGGCGGGCTTGTGTTGGAGGAAGAGGAAGAAGGGGTGACGTAGGGTTGCGTTTGTAGAGACGTTTTGCCCCCGTAGAGACGCCCCGCCGGGGCGTCTCTACGGGGTGTTCATCGTCGCAGCATCGTATTTGGAAACCGTGCTCATATCGGCCCCACTGTCGACGAGAAATTCAAAAAATCTGGATTTTCCCCCGTCTGATTTTAGTTGTGCTGTTATTTGTGGTCTTCCTTCAACGTATGGTAAAAGGACCGATGACGATTCTTCCATGAATGTGCGATATTAAGACTTTTTCCTCATCAAGGTCGGGGCATGCAGCTTTGGCGTTATTCATCGCAATCATACTGTTTTCCCCTATGCCGACTATGTTTCCATTGGGGAGCGAAATCACTGAATATCCCACGCAGTTTTTCTGCATTTCAGGTGTTGTTTTTGCTGGTGCGAAAGTTATCATATGCGTTTAGCTGGTTGGCTCTAAGTTAGCTTATTCCAGCGGTATATGCCAGAAGTTTCGGTGTGTTATCTCACAGGGCCAAATTTAATATTCAATGTTCAATTTGGCTGGGTTCCAAAATGGGCAGACAATCCGGCACAACCCCGTAGGCCAGGATGGTGTGGGGTTGCGTGGGGTTTGTGGGGTTTGTAGGGTTGGTAGGGCTGTGCGGGGTAGAGACAATTTGTTATTTTGTAGAGACGCCCCGCCGGGGCGTCTCTACAAAATAACAAGACGTCTGTACGGGTGTGTGTTTTATGGGGGTGATTTACAGGGGTGGGGCATGGGCGTACAAAAAACCCCCGATAATCATCGGGGGGTTTTAAACGTTATTTTGAAGTGTTTATTTGACCTCTACTCCGACCCCGACGTTTGTCGAGTCTGATTCACGCCCTTCTTCACCAACCATAATGTTGATGCCGATATTTTCTGAGTCTTTACTTGTCGCATTTTCCATTCCCGGTTCGCCGACTTTCACTTCGACTCCAATGTTTTCCGCATCAGTAGCCGGTTCCATTTTTTCCGGTGCCTTTCGGTAGTTCATGATTAAGGCGATCGCGATAAGACCTATGATAATGACAATGATGAGTTTTTTCATAAGAAAGAATAACGAGATGATAACGACCTTTATTTAATAAGTTCTTCTCTGCTCTGTAAAGGAAGAAACTATGATTATCCAAGAGAAGCGGCCTTTTTGACATCTGAATCTTTCTTGAACAAAAAATGTTATCAACCCCTTAATCATTCGCCCTTGCAAGGGAAAAGACTTTTATGGTCCAGTATTTTTTGCTAAAAAGGCACTAAGAACTTTTAACTTCTCACACATTGTCATTGCGAGGAGGTACGACGAAGCAATCTCCCCCCTGCGGTCCTCGCAATGACAGCTTGAGGAGCTGTAAATCCTTGTCTTGACTTTGCTTTTCACAGAGAGTATAATGGTATGAAGGCTGGAGAAATATCTCTGCCTTCTGAGTGTCCTTTGAAAGACCGACGTTTACTTATCTTGTAAGAAAGGAAAATTCCTTCCCTTCGTTTCTTGAAGGCCGGATGCTCTGGTCGAGGTATCGGTGGATTCTTCCCTTACTATTTACATAAAATACATGCTCTGCTCGAGCTTAAAAAAGAGCGGCCTGGACTGGCCTTAACGTTCAAATTTTGTCTATTTTTTTAATTTATTTGTTATGGTTAAGAAATTTGCCGCTCTTGGAGCGGGGATATCTCTTGTCGCATTGGCGACCATTGTTCCAGCTTTTGCACAGACAACGCAATCACCTGCTACCGAGGTCGAAGTCCCAACGTTTCTTGAGTTATCGCTTGAAAATGCCTCTGCAGACTGTACTGCTACTGCAGGTGGAGATTGTCCTTTTGGAAAAAATGATCAGGCTTCCAAGGTAAGTCTGAATAATACTTCAGGCTATGCGTCTTCGTTTAGTCCTGCCGATACTTTGCTTGGTCTTCGAACCAATATCACCAATGGCGCGAACGTAACGGCTCATTTCACCAATACGGCAGCAGCTGCAGATTGTCTCGATAATGCGACTGACTTTATTACTGATTCTGTTTCTGATGTTGCTGACGCGCAGGCGGCTAATGATGGGACTGGTCTTGTTGCGGCTACCGAGACTGGTCTGGCACTTCGCTTGACTGATGCTACTACTAATGTTGCTCTTCGTGGAGCTGATGAAGATACTCAGTGGGGAACTACTGACACTGAAGGTGCTACGGCCCTCTGGGGCGCTGTTCCTCCAGATGGTTCACCACAAGTTGTTTTTGATACCGCTGTCGAACAAACGGTAAAAATTAATGCCAATTTGGATTACTTTATTGGTGTTGCTGGCTCACAGCCTGCTGGTCTGTATGCCTGTACGGTTATTTATACCGCTACTGCTGATGGATCTGGCAGCTAAAAGCTGGTTCGTGTTGATGTTCTCCCTAAAAGCCGTCCCGATTTATCGGGTCGGCTTTTTTTTGTGAAGAGTTTTGGTATTCTGGGAGAGAATATTTTTTTCCCATGAACTACGTTGTCAGAGTTATTTTTGTCTTTCTCTTGGTTCTCTTGAACCTATCTGAGGCGAACGCTTCAGGTGATATGCTTTCCCCTTCGTCATTGGTTTTTGACGTGAATGCAGGGGAACTGTTTTCTTTTGATCTCTCTTTTCGCAGCCAGAGCGGTGGATATTATGAGCTTATTTCCGTTCCCTTTTTATACGATGAAGAAGGGCGACGTCTCGAGAAGGAGGATTTGTTGAATGTGTTTTCTTTTGAAACCCAGGAACTTTTTTTTGAGCCAGAACAGGAACAGTATCTGCCTGTCACGGTCTCCGTCCCCGACAATCTTGAAGAAGGTGATTATTATTATCTGGTCAGTGTCCGGAAGAGAGGGGATGAGGGCGCTACCGTGAGCTATGAGCTGGGGGCTCTCGTCTATTTGAGCTATGGGGAAAAAGGAGCCCCCAAAGGGAAACTCCTGGAGACGAGTCTCAGGATGGATGAGGGAAGCATTACTGATATTCAGGCCGTTCAGTTTAATTTTCAAAATGAAGCCACCCGTTTCTTTGTCGTTATTCCGGAGCTGGTCGTGTATGACGAAGAAGGAAATGAAATAGAGAACTTCGACGGTGAAGCTTCCCCCGTTTTTCCCGAATTTCCAAAACATCTTAATCTGGTGAATAGAAGCGGAAAGGCTCTGCGTTCAGAGGATTTTTCTTCTGCCGAGTTGCTGATCAGGACTCGTCAGGGAGATCTTTTAGATCGTGCTCCTGTTGTTTTTCTCGAAGAAACCCGTTTGATCTCAAAGGAAAAGGTTCTTTCACCTCTTCAGCCTTATCGTGAGCGAAAACGTTTTCAGTTTTTATATAGTCCCATATTTCAGGGCTTTGCCTTGTTCATTGGTTTGACTTTAGTGCTGATTTCTTTTTTCCTAGGGAGGAAGAAATAATTTTTTTTTATTACTTATGAATATTGTTCGAAACCTTTTTTTGTCTCTCTTTGTTTTTGCTTTCTCTGTTAGTCTGTGTTCGCAGGCGAGTGCTTTTAGCATGACAATATCTCCTGCCCGCCAGACCTTTGAATTAGAGCGTGGTGAAAGTCGGGAATATGTTATCAGCTTTACGAATGGGTCAGAAACAGGGGATTTTTCGGTTAATGTCCACGATTTTGTTTACACCCCGACCGGCTCTACCCAGCCGATCAATCCAGATCAGCTTGCCGATCCTTCGCAATCTCTTGATCAGTGGATTCAAGTGAAAGATCGATTCACCGCAGTCCAGGGAGAAAGCTCAAAAGTTGCCGTGCGGATTAATGTACCTGAAAATGCCCAATATGGGAGTCACTTTGGTATGGTCACTTTTGCCCCTGTTGAAGCAGAAATGAGTGCCATGGTTGGAGTTTCAGGAGCGATTAATTCGGTCGTTTTCATCAAAGTCCTGGGAGGAGAAGAAATCCGAAGTGGAGATTTGGAGGAGTTTCGATCGGAGTCGCAGGAAAGGGCCCGAAATACCGTCAATTTTTTCACGAAGTATAACAATACGGGAAATACTTTTTTTGATGTTCTGGCAGAAATTTCTATTTTTGATATCAACGATCCTTCGTCTCCCATCAAGCTTCTTCGGGACACCTTTGTTTCTTTCCCCAATGTTGTCTCAAACGTACAAATCCCATTGGGCGATCTGGGTGATAATTATGGAGAGAAAGAATATCGGGCTATCCTGAAGCTTTATGATTCCCCTAAAACCGGAGAAAAGGGAGAGCAACTGGTGAGTGAGATTATTGATTTTCAATATTATCTTCCCTACACGGGAGACGAGCCGGGTGCTATTGAAAAGATTATAGAAAAAGAAATCGTCGTGACTCCTCCTATCATTGCTATTGTGAAAGAGCTTGCTCCTTACATCGGAGGGTTTCTTGTTTTGATGATCGTGTTGGTGTGGGTGTTGGCGAGGAAGGGGAAGAAGAAGAGGAAATGAAGAAACGAGGAAATGAAGAAATGAGGAAATGAGGAAAGGAGGAAATGGGGAAGGGAGGAAATGAAGAAACGAGGAAATGAAGAAATGAAGAAATGAGGAAGGGAGGAAACGAGGAAATGAGGAAATGAGGAATATAGATATCAAGTCATAATGTTTGACCATTCTTTTGATGTATGATGACCTGTATATGGTTTTATGAGCACTAATGAATTTGGACATGGATGATGAAAAAGAGATTAATGAGATTTTTCGGTTTCGAAAATTTCCGGTCTATCATGACGCAAGGGAATTTCGGAAAAATTTAAAAAAATATACTCAGGAACATTTTCCCCAAGATGAGCGATATTGTCTGAGGGCTCAGTTGTGGAGAGCTTTGGATTCAATTGTTCTCAATATTGCTGAAGGTTCAGATCGATATACCGGAAAATCAAATAGCCATTTTTTGAATATTGCCGTTGGCTCTCTGGATGAAGTTGTTGCGGGAATTGATGCAGCTTGTGATGATGGCTATATGGATAGAGAGAAGCAGCTGATATTTTTAGGAGCTGCTGTTCTGATTATGAAACAGCTTAAGGCACTCTCCTCAACAATTCGCAGAAACAGTCGCTCTAATTAATCTATGTATTCTCTCGAGAATTTATAGAACATCCTCGTTTCTTCCACCCTCCGCAGTAGCTGTGTTTGCTGCTTCAGCAGCTTCTCAACTGCTACGGAGGACGGGTCATTTCCTCGTTTCCTTGTTCTTATTTGTTTTTAACTTTTTACATTATGAAAGATGCACAGAATAACAGGTTGGTATTATTCCAATCACAACAGATACGCCGAACGTGGCACCACGATGAATGGTTTTATTCTGTGGTGGATGTTTGCGGAGCTTTGACTGATAGTCCTGACTCTCAAGCTGCTAGAAAATATTGGAATAAGCTTTCGCAAAGGCTTCGGGAAGAAGGGAGTGAAGTGGTGACATTTTGTCACCGGTTGAAATTGGAAGCTTCCGATGGGAAAATGCGGGAAACTGATTGTGCAAGTACAGAGGGTATTTTTCGGATTATCCAATCAATTCCATCACCCAAAGCCGAACCATTTAAGAGATGGCTGGCCAAAGTTGGCTATGAACGAATGGAAGAAATAGAAAATCCTGAATTAGCTCAGGAAAGAATGAAGGCTCTATATGAGCAAAAAGGATTGGAACAACTCAGGCTGTTGTTTCGAGAATGGAAAAAGGCAAAGTTAATTTTGGACTTCATCTCCTCGTGAAGTTAAGGACAACGCTTGGAGTAAGCCTTCTGTAGCTGACCCTTCACGTTAGGGTTTGTAGGGTTTGTGGGGTAGAGACGCATTGCAATGTGTCTCTACGGAGTGTTCGTTTTCACATGGGCTTATGAGAGAAAACCAAAGAGATAGAGCGGTATCTCATTTTTCTCTCCCATGACGATATCATCTTTGATCAAATAGTGATTTTCCGCTTTTTTCAGCCTGTCCCACTTTTTGTTTTTTCCTCCGATCTCAAAGATGCTTTTTTCACAAATAAGATCTCCTTTTTTGGAAGCGAAGACGGGATGCCCCGCGTCCTGGAGTTGACTGATGATGAAGAGCTCCCTGATCGTCCCGATGGGGGTTGATTTCCCAATGGTTTCATTGATGGCATAGCTCAGATTTGGGTTGTCGATGTACATTTTTTCCGCGTTTCTGATGAGCGCGTGTCCGTGTCGGTCATTGATGAGATATCTCAGCAACTTTGTTTCCCGCAGCATTTCAAGATAATTGGATAGCGTCGTGTGATCTTTTCTCAGGCTTTTTGCGAGTTTATTAATATTGATACTCCCGGGATCAGAGCAGGAGATGAAGCTCAGTATTTTTTTGAAGATATCGAGACTGGAGGTCTTGAGGGAATAAAAACTACTGATATCTTCGTAAATCGTTTTGTCAATGATGCTCATCAAAAGATCACGGTAGGCCTCATAGTTTCTTGTCTCTGTGAACAGAGGATAATATCCTTCTTTCAGGTAGCTCTTCAGATAGCCGAGTAATTTTGGTGTTTGATACAATGTGTCCGCAATGTGAAAGCGGCGATGGGGGTTCTTGAGATCATTGAGAGACAGAGCAGGGAATTGTTTCCCTGTTTTGAACTCCAAAAATTCCCGAAAAGAAAATCCATGAAGATGTCTCAGGACAGCTCTTCTCGAGAGATCGTAGCGGCCTTTGATGAGATCGATACTTGAACTTCCCGAAAAGAGAATCTTCATCCTGGGGAAAAAGTCATAGATGTTTTTGAGTTCCTGATCCCAGCCCGTGTAGCGATGGATTTCATCGATCACCAAAAGTTCTCCAGCCTGCTGGTCGTGAAATTGAGTGGCAACTTCGACAAGAGAATGAGAAGAAAAATAGAGGTCATCTGCCGAGATATAGAGGGCTTTCTCAGACTCTCCATAGTTCTTCCTCAGAAAATCGAGCAAAAATGTTGTTTTCCCGACACCTCTTCCGCCCACGATTCCTGTCATCCGGTGCTCGAGGGAAAAATCGCTGTACCATTTTCTTTGATAGGGCACTGCTAACTGTTTAAGGAGACGGCGATAATTGGTGATAATATGGTCCATGTATACATTTGGCTGTACCCAAATAATATTACTTCAAAATTTGGATAGAGTCAAATTATTATCTTGTCAGTCATTTAGGCCCATTCTATTATTTATGCCCAAAATCTACTGATCCACATCTTCCTCTCCACGCAATAAGAAATGCTCGTTTGAGGCTGGAAACTCTTTCATAGTATGATGGCGTTTTTCTTTTTCCTGAGCCGAGTATGGCATTTACTGGTCGATACAGAATGATGGAGTGGCGTTTTGTGAGGTTGATGGCGTCGATGCTGATTGTCATGCTGTTTTTCGCGTCTTTGTTTCCCTTGGCTAAGGGAGCTGACGTGGGGATTTCGATTCGCGTCATGACCACGCCTCCCCAGCTTTCCTTAGTCGCGGTAGGGGACACCACTTTAGAGGTTCATTGGCACTGGGACTTTGTATCTCCCGGGTATATTCCTCTGGCAATTACTCAGATTGACGTCGAGCTTTCTTCGGACGGTGGATTGAATTATTTCGGTCTTCAAAGCCATGCCCCCGGTGATTTTTTGGCGACCTATCTTGGATTGGCGCCGGAGACTTATATCGCACGGGTGAAGGTTCTTGATGGGAATGATTATGACTATGTTGTTGGGCCGGTGGTGCTCGGTGGAGGTGCCGGCGATGGCCGCCCCCGCGGGAATCCTCCACCTCCTACTGTAGAGCCTCCGCCTCCGTCACCACCGACTCCTCCTGAGGAGCCGCCACCGCCAGCCACGATTACGGTCATAGGTCTCGCGTATCCGGGTCCAAATGCTTCCGTGTATTTTTCTTTGGATGGCGTTTCTATGGGGGTTATTACCCCTGGTCAGGATGGGGTCTTCGCGAAGACCTATTCTGGATTGGAGCAGGGGGACCGGACTTTCCGTTTTCTCGGACAGGATCCGGAGGGACGGTATTCGATTCCCTTCGAGTTTGATTACACGATCATTCCTGATTTCAGCGCCCAGATCGCGAACATTAATCTTCCTCCTACCGCTTTTATGCCACGACAAACCTATTCCCAGGGAGAACAGGTCACCGCTTCAGGTTATTCGTACCAGCGCAGTTTCGTGACGGTGATTGTAGAGGGGCCGACATCCATTGCCTTTCTTGTTCAGGCGGATGATCTGGGAGCCTGGTCGCTTTCATTTGATTCTACTTCGATGGGGGATGGGGTTTACAGTCTTGTGGCCTTGAGTACTTCCCAGGATGGCGCAGTGATTAGTCCTGATTCAGAATCTTTGCTCTTTGAGATTATTCGGACGGTTCCGGCGGCGGTGGAGTGTGGAGATGGGCAGGTTGAGGATCCTGAGACCTGTGATGATGGTAATCAGGTGAGTTTCGATGGTTGTAGTCGGTTGTGTCAGGTCGAAAGACTTCCCGAAAGTCATTTGCTGCAGTTTACACCGGATGTTATCCAGGGGGTTGATGTTCCGCTGACAATTGTTTTTGATTCTCTTCCTAATGGCGGGGCCAATTCAGTCGAGGTGTATTTGGGCAAGGATGGAGGGAATTTCCAGCTTATCCCGTCTACCCGTCAGAGCACGCAGCTTACGCTGACGCAGTTTTTGGCTGATGGAGTATATCTGGGGTATTCCCGGGTAACCGACGTGGTGGGGTATACGGAAGCTCTGCTGACTGCTCCTGATATTCAATTCACTGTTCACAATGTGACTGACCTGTCTCTCACGGCCTATCCGGAAAAACGGTTTCCCAGGACCGGTAATTGGGGTTTAGCGAGTGTGTTGAATGTCTACGAAGAAGGAGCTACGACATCGGTTCTTCAGGAGAACATTCAGACCGCTTCCGATGGGAAGGTATTTCTTGATAATCGACCTTTGGGGCCAGGGGGATATCTGGCTTTGCTCAAAGGGCTATCCCATCTCACAAAACGGCTTAACGGTTTGACGCTTTCTCCCGGGGGAGATCTGCTCTTGGATTTTACCCTGGGGGGGGCTTTCTTTCTCCTGGCGGGTGATGTGCACCGCTCCAAGGATGACTACGTGAACGGTCTTGATTTCTCAGCGGTGTGTTTGGCTCTTTACACGGCCCTTATTGACGCTGATTTGAATAATGATGGGCTGGTAAATGGACTGGATCTCAGTATTGCCGTGGCGAATATTTATCAGCGTGGGGAGGTGATTTAGGTGTTTTTTTCTTGTGCTTTGCTGGTGTATAGTGGTGGGGAAATGGGAACCCCTACCTTCCTACCTTCCTACCTTCCTACTTTCCTACCTTCCTTTCATGCTTTCATTTCTGAGAAAACAATTCCTTCTTGCGGCGTTCGTGGGGGCTGTGACTTTTATTACTGGGGTTTTTTCTGTTGCCTCGGCACAGGCGGCTATATTTTCTCTTTCTCCCGCTGCTCAGACTTTTCGACAGGAGTGTGATTCGGTGGTGAATATGCTGATTGATACTCAGGGACAGATGAGTAATGCCGCGGACGCGGTGGTTCTTTTCAACCCCAATGAGATTGAGATTCAGGAGGTTCAGGAAGGATCTCTTTATGAGATGTATCCTGGAAATCAGATTGATACTTCCGCCGGTCGGATATTAATGACTGGTTTTAGTGTCCTCCATCCGTACAATAGTACTGGAGCCGCTTCTACTGTCTTCGGGTCCATTATTTTTCGGAGCAAGCCGGGAGTGACGAGTACGACTCTGCGTTTTGATTTTACACCAGGGGCTTCCAGGGACAGTAACGTCGCGAGTTTGGAGAGTGATGATTTACTCACTGGCGTGACGAATGGCAGCTATACCTTTGAGCTGGGGTCCTGTGTCGATGACACGGTTCCTGCATACGCTTATATCGTCATCCCTAATCCCGGAACGAGAAATGTCCCATTAGACAGTAATGTCGTGATCCATCTTCGGGATAATATGGCAGGGGTGGATTTATCGACGGTCGTGATTACGATCAATGGCGTGGAGTACCACATTGGCGATCCCGGAGTAACGGTCATGGGAGATGCGTTTTATTATATCATTATGATCGATCCTCCCGAGGATTTTCTTGACGGTGTTCCGGTGCATGTTTCAGTGGATGCCAGTGATTTGGTGGGTAATGTAATGAATACCTATGAGTATAGCTTTAATGAACAGGGGCTCCAGGGGGAGCAGACTCCTCCTCCATCTGCCGAACCGCCACCATCTCTTCCCCCAACCACTCCCTCCTGCGGAAACGGTATCGTTGAATCGGGTGAACAATGTGAGCCTCCCGGTTCTTTGGTGTGTGATACATCCTGTCAGGTTCTGGTGGATGTGTGTATCCCTCCCACTGAGACAGAACAGGCGCTACAGCAAGATGTCGTGAGTCGGACTATCGATGCGGTGTACACGGGGCTCGCGGAATCCGATACCGTGGGGTGGTTTGTGGTTCAGATGAATGATCTTTTGAATAATACCGGTTTGGTTCAGATTCCTGAGGAGGCTGGAGGGGTTCATCTCGTTTCTGTGGATGTTGAGACCCTGGCTTGTCATGATCGGCTAGCTCAGACTCCTGATATTCAGCGACTGGCTTTCCCTTATGAGCCTCCACCTGATTTTGAAATCATTGATGGGCCTTTTCAGCTCGACTGTGATCCAGGCCCTTATCAAACGACCCTCAGTCTTCCGGATAATTTTTCCGATGTGAGAGCGGTGAAGTGTGTTGGAGGGGAGTGTGAAGATGTGTTGGTGACTGTGACAGATCAGATCACTTGTCAGCAAGATGAAATTATTCGTCAAGGAGTGAAACTGGCTGAGATTCAGCGTGTTGAAGTAACACCTGTAGACCGGAGTGATCTGGAAAATTCATTCCGAAGCTTTTCCGACCGGTATCATGTTGCTCCTCTAGGGGAGCCTTCCGGCAGGAGTTATTCCGTGGACTTCTTTCCAGGGGGGTTTGATGGATACATCCATCCTTCCCTCAAAGTTCTTTCAGCTCCCATCGTGGTGACCCGTTCCGGTCCACTTCTGGAGAATCAGGAAGAGCGGGTCCTCCTTAGTCTTCCTTATTCAAAAGATGTTCATATTCCCGATGCCGGAGTGCAGATGTTTATTTTAGATCCTTCTTCGAAGGTCTGGTTCTTATTAGGTGAATCCGTAAACCGGACAGATCGGCTTGTGCTGGAGCAAGAAATTGATTATCAACGGTTCGTGGACGATCAGGGTCGGATTGTTTTGGCTACCATGGGGATTGTTCAGAGAGATCCCGGGAAGAGTTATTTTGAGAAGGTCTATGATCCTCTGTCGGGAGACAGGGCGGCGGTGGTGTTGATCCATGGTTTGAATAGCGATCCCGGTATTTGGGATCCCTTTATTAGCGATATTCGAGACACGAGACAGCCTTGGCAGGTCTGGACTTTTGGATATCCTTTTAATGATAAAATTGCCACGTCTGCCAAAGAATTTGCCTATCAGCTTGAGGCTCATGCGGATGAGTACGATGTGCTTTATTTGGTGGCGCATAGTTTGGGAGGGTTGATCACTCAGGAAGCGCTGGACTATGCCTATCGAGAAAACGCCATCACTCCCGGCCGGTTCAGCTTTCTTGAAAAAACGAGGAAGCTCATCATGATCGGGACCCCAAATGATAAGGTTGAGACCAAGGGGGTACTTTTGCAGCTCTACAATTATATGCTCTCGACGGGAAACATTTCCCTTTTTGGACTGGAAGACACCAGTACGCAGGAGCTGCTTATGGATCGTCCACAAATTCCACAGGTTCCCGGCATAGAGTATTTCTCGATTGCGGGAGATCGGGAGTTTCAGGTTGATCTGGGGATTACGAGTGTAGGGGCGGGGATGTTTCTCAATTTGGGAGGAAAGAATGATGGAATTGTTTCTATCGCCAGTGCGCAGCATGTGGGAGGAGCCTATCTGGACCAGCAGTGCAAGAATTTTTGGGAGTTGGGGGCGGATCACGTCGGTCTGATCGTGGAGGCTCCTACCCGAAAGGTCATAGGCCAGTTGATTTCTCAGGATATTGGTCAGTATCTCGAGAATGTGGCTCTCCTCGGTCATCAGCAGTACTTTTCCCTTGCGGAAGCTTCCTGTACTCGTGATGATCGCTATATCCTCATTGGGAAGAGTTTGGATGAGAGAAAGGTGGCTGATACTACAGGGTGTCTTTGTGGGAATGGATTTTGTGGCTTTGACGAAGATGCCGTGACTTGTCCTCTGGATTGTGCGACCTTTTTTCGCGCGGAAAACTATGGCTATTTTTTCTGGCCGCTCTTGCTCGTGCTTCTCATTATTATTCTCTCTGTATTGTGGAGGATTTATAAGAGGATACGCCGACATTATGGGGAAAAGGCGGAGAAAAAAAGGTTGGAGAAGAAAGGAAGAAGAAAGTAGTTTCTGATGTTTGAATTCTTGTATGGTTTTGTTTACCCGAACGGCTCTTGCTCTTGTGTTGGTTTTGCTCGTTTTCCAGGGGACTCAGTTTGTCTTCGCACAATCGACAATGAGCTTTGCCGCAGTGTCTCAGCGAAAGTCTCATGATGCGCAATGGTCTCGTGGGATTGTGGAGGTGAGTCTTTCGATCACGCATAGTCAGACTTCTCATCTTCAGCTGTTTTTTCAGGAGGGGGGGCAGGAGCATGAGTTGACTGCTTTGCTGTCGGGGGTCCCTTTGGATAGCCTGCCTGCGGGGAGGGTTCAAATCAGCGTGCTTTGGCAGCTGCTTCAGGAATCATTCCTGGGAGGCGAGCTTGAAAAGCAGGGTGTTCTTCGCGCGGTCCTGAGTGATAGTAATGGCGTGGTCACCGAGACCCTTTCCAATTCCTTTTGGATCGATACGCTTCCTCCTCGAAACGTCAATCCGGTCACTTTGGTTGAGCGGGACGAGCGGACCAGTCGTGAAATGACCTGGGGGAAGGCGGTCGACCAGTTTTTCGACCATTATACAGTCTGTATAGGGTTTCAGGCTTTTCCTTGTGACGGACAGGGAGACCTTCAGACCGGTATATTATTCCCCTTATATGACCAATATCGGGTGGGGACTTATATTCGCGGATTGCAGTCCAGTACGACCTACACCATTGGTTTTTATGCTGTGGATTTTTATGGCAATATTGCGAAGCTGACGCAGGGTGGCTAGTGCTTAAGATATTGCAGTTTTCAGCCTTATTCCCTATGCTGTTGAGGCTTTATTATACTCCTTATGAAGGATTTGATTCTTTTCGGCGTTCAGGGGTCCGGAAAAGGGACTCAGGCAAGGATGCTGGCTGAAAGAATGGGCTATGTCATTTTTGAGACCGGGAAAGAGTTACGTTCCCTGGTGGCCGGAGCTTCGGAGTTAGGCAATAAAATTAAGGGTATCATTGAGGCGGGAAATCTGGTGCCGGATCAGGTGGTGATTGAGATTGTGGAGGATTTTTTGAAGAGGACTGATTTGACGCAAGCGGTGATTTTTGACGGCTTGCCTAGAAAAATGAGCCAAAAGGATCTTTTTGAGAAGGTGGTGGATCAATTTGGGAGAAAGCCTACGGCGATTTTGATCCAGATTTCAGATGAAGAAGCTTTGAAACGCCTTGGAAATCGATGGATGTCGAAATCGACGGGGAAGATTTACGCGGGCAAGGAAGCTGCTTGTGCGGAGTGCGGCGAGGAGGATGTGTACCAGCGAGCTGATGACACACCAGAAGCCATTAAGACTCGGCTTGAAACCTACCATATCGAGACGCAGCCGGTTATTGACTGGTATCGAGAAGAGGGTCGGCTGTTGGAGGTGAGTGGGGAGAGGGAGGTGGAGGAGGTGGCGGTGGAGTTGGAGGGAATGGTTTAGTTGTTTCATTCTTTGTCCTTTTGTCGCCAAAAGGACCAAAAGCGCTGGGGGAAAAATCCGCCGCGGCGGATCGCATGCCCTGTACCCTATATCATCCGAGAGACCAGTTTTTCGCCCCAGACCCCCATTTTCTTATTTCAGCAATTCGACAATCCAATGCTTTATGAGCAAAAACTCCACAATATCGATCAAATCTCCGGAAGAAATTCGAATTTTACGCGAGGGCGGGAAGATTTTGTATGAAATCCTTCACAAAACAGCGGAAAAAGTAAAGCCTGGAGTGTCGACTGGCGAGTTGAATGAGTACGCGGAGCGATTATTGGCCGAACGGGGTGTTGAGGGACCTTTTAAGGGGTATCATGGGTTTCCCTCTGCTCTGTGTACATCCGTGAATGAGGCTTGTGTTCATGGGATTCCGTCTTTTGAGTATTTTCTCAAGGAAGGTGATCTTGTTGGCCTTGATTTTGGTGTGAAATATCAGGGTTTGATCACCGATTCTGCGATTACCGTCCAGGTAGGTCAGATTAGTCTGGAGCTTCAGCATTTGCTGAAGACAACCAAGCAGTCTTTGGATGTTGGGATCAGGCAAGCCGTGGTGGGGAATCATGTGGGGGCGATAGGCTCTACAATTCAAAAATTCGTTGAACGGCAGGGGTATGGGGTGGTGCGAGAGCTGATCGGGCATGGGGTTGGCTATGAGGTTCATGAGGCTCCTGAGGTGCCTAATTTTGGCAATAAAAACGACGGACCCGTCTTGCAAGAGGGCATGGTGATTGCTATTGAGCCGATTGTGAATGTGGGGGATTGGAGGGTGAAATCTCTCAAGGACAAATGGACCATGGTGTCTGTCGATGGTTCTATTTCAGCTCATTTTGAGCATTCTGTGGCGATTACGGCTGATGGTCCGCTGGTGTTGACGGAAGAATAGTTCTAATTATAATAAAATAATATATTGTCAATCTCTATTTCCAGTTCCCAAAAAATTCGTCTTGTGTTGTTTTACCTCTTTATTTAAGCTTTGTAGGCTCTGAGTTCCGTAATCCCTTTTCGTGGCCAAGCAAGAGAATATTCGAGCAACCGGCGTGGTGATAAAAGCTCTGCCGAATGCTCATTTTATTGTGAGGATCACCGACGAAGGCTTTGAGGGGCACGAAGTCAACGCACATATCTCCGGGAAAATGCGACTTAATTATATTAAGATCCTTCCAGGAGATGATGTCATCCTCGAATTGACTCCTTTTGACCTCACGAAAGGCAGAATTGTCTACCGAGGGAAAGAGAAGCGTGATCCGAACGCCCCCCTTGATCCTGATTCTGAGATTTTGGAAAGTTCTGAGGGAGAAGGGGAAATTACCTCTGAATCTAATCTTTCTCCGGTTGAGGCTCCAGAAGAAGTGGTCCACACTCCTTAATTCATTCTCTGATTATGAAAGTACGTGCTTCCGTGAAGAAAATTTGTGAGTTTTGTCAGGTCATTGTTCGCCGTGGTTCTATTCGTCGTGGGAGACATCAGGTTCGCAAGCCCATCAAACGGATTATTTGCGGAAGAAATCCTCGTCACAAGCAACGGCAAGGGTAGGGGTTAATTTTCATTTTTCAATTTGAATTTTACATTTTTTTATGGCTCGAATCTCAGGTGTTAATCTCCCGAATGAAAAACGGATCGCCATTGCGCTGACCTACGTTTATGGGATCGGACGTCCTTTGAGTCTTGAAATACTGATAAAAGCGGGGATTGATCCTGAAACCAAAGCCAAAGATCTTACCGTAGATCAGGAGAATGCCATTCGAAAGGAGCTTGAGCTTAATATGGTGGAGGGAGATTTGAGAAGAAAGCGACAATTGGATATTAAGCGACTTCAGGACATCGGCTCTTATAGAGGTTTCCGACACCGCAAGAATCTTCCTGCCCGTGGACAGCGTACGAAGACCAATGCTCGAACCAAGCGTGGGAAGAGACATACCGTGGCGAATAAAAAGATTGAGTCCAAATAAACCTTTTGAGTTCATTTCTCTTTTTTAAATCTCAAATTTTTTCTCACTATGGCTGAGGCTACCAAGACTGCGTCGAAAAAGAAGAAGCGATCGGTACCCGAAGGGTGTATCTACATTCTTGCGGGGTACAACAATACCCTTTTAACTGCCACGGATCTGAATGGTGGGGTTCTCGCACGCAGCAGTGCTGGAGCCAGTGGTTTCAAAGGAACCAAGAAGTCCACTCCTTACGCCGCTCAGGTCGCCGCGGAGAAGCTGGCTGAAAAGCTGGAGACTTTTGCTGTTGAAAAAGTCCAGGTTTTCGTCAAGGGAATTGGTCCCGGACGAGAGCAGGGTATTCGTGGACTCGCAAAAAGTTTTGAAGTTATGTTGATCGTTGATCAGACTGGCGTTCCTCACAATGGATGCCGACCGAAAAAGCGTCGAAGAGTATAAAAATTCAAAATTAAAAATTCAAAATGTAAAAAAGAAATACGGCAAAATTTTTTTCATTTTCAACTCTTCATTTTACCCTCTTCTATGTCACGTTACCGAGGACCAAAAGCGCGTTTGTGTCGAAGCTATGGACTAGATCTGTTTGGTCGGCCAAAGTATGGGAAAATTCTCGAGAAGCGACCAAATCCTCCGGGGCATGTAGGAGCTCAGGGTGGAAGAGGAGGTAAGAAATCCGGGTTTGCTATCCAGCTTCGGGAAAAGCAGAAGCTTCGTCTGATGTTTGGACTGACTGAAAAGCAGTTCAAGCGGACTTTTGACGAGGCTATCCGTATGCAGGGTGTCACTGCTGACAATCTCATGAAGCTTCTGGAGACGCGTCTGGATAATGTTTTGTACCGTGGAGGGCTTGCTTTGACACGGTTTCAGGCTCGTCAGCTCGCCAGTCATGGACATTTTTTGGTTAATGGACGACGTGTCAATATTCCTTCCTACCGGGTTTGTATCGGTGACAAGGTAGAGCTTCGGCCAAAGCTCAAAAATTCTAAGCTGTATCCTGGTATTCTTGAGGAAAATAAGGGTTATAAGCCTGCTCGCTGGCTCAAAGTTCAGGTGAAAGATCTGGCTTTGGAAATGGCCGGGGAACCCGCTTCTGACGATTTTGAACAGATTGTGGATACCCAAAAAATCGTTGAATACTATTCCCGATAGTTTTCGGAAGCTCTTTCCTCCCTCGCCTCTCCTACCTCCTAATTTCTCCCCCATGCACATCATTCAATCAGAAATTGGAATTCCTCAGGTCCAAATCGATAAACTGGGAGATAACCATGTCCTGATTACCATTGACCCTCTTCCCCCCGGCTATGGGATGACACTTGGAAACGCTCTTCGACGAGTATTGCTCTCTTCTGTCCCTGGAGCGGCCATGACGGGAGTGAAGATCGATGGAGCAAAGCATGAATATTCCGCTATCCCGGGCGTGAAGGATAGTGTCCTCGATCTTATTTTAAATCTCAAGGGAGTTGTTTTCAAAATGGCTTCAAAAGAGCCAATTACTTGTGATCTCAAAGTCAGTAACCACGTAGGTGATGTGACCGCTGCTCAGATTACCTGTCCCACGGGAGTTGAGGTTCTCAATCCGGATTACGTTATTACCTCGATTGACAAAAAAAAGGCGTCTTTTGACTGCCGGATTTTTCTTCAAAAAGGCGTTGGTTATGAGGCTGTTGAACATGCTCAGAATACCGATCCTGATTTGATTTTAACGGACGCGATTTACTCTCCTGTTCGGAAGGTTCGTTTCGATGTGCAGAGCACTCGTGTTGGGCAAATGACCAATCTCGATAAACTCGAATTAGAAATTGTTTCCAATGGCTCTTTTGATGCTGCAGAAGCTCTCAAGTTTGCTGCTGATATTCTGAGCTCGTACTTTGGCTACTTCAATACCACGGGGACTCCTGCTGATGCCGAGTTCATGAGTACCGCACACGATATTATGGCGAAGCAACAGGTTGAAGAAGAGAAGGCAACTCGTACCGAGTACACACCTATTGAGATTTTGAATCTGAGTCCTCGCACCCTGAATGCTTTAATTAATGGTGGTATTGGTTCTATCGAACAATTGACTCAGTGTACCGATAGCAAGCTGGGTAATCTCAGAGGTTTTGGAAAGAAGGCCATGGACGAGGTGCGTGACGCATTGGCAAAGAGAGACTTGGCTCTTATTGAGGATTAGTATACCCTCCCAACTGAATAATTTTTCTTCTTATGAGACATCGAAAAAAAGGCGCAAAATTGAGCAGAACTGCTGATCATCGTAAGTCGTTGCTTCGCAACCTGGCGACTTCACTGGCTCTTCACGGCCATGTGAAGACCACTACTCCAAAGGCAAAGGCGTTGGTTTCTTTTTATGAGCAGCTTATTACGCATGCCAAAGGAGCTGAACCCATGAATGCTATTCGTGAAATCAAGCGTCATCTCTTCACTGAGCCGGCACAGAAGGCCTTTATGGCTCAATTGCCGAAGGTTACTGCTCAGAGCGGTTATCTGAGGACCACGAAGGTTGGATTGCGGCCAGGGGATATGGCAGAGATGTCACTTGTTGAATTTGTTTAATTTTCTTGATATGAAAACCTCCACGCCGACACACGAGATGCAGCAGGATAAGAAATGGTTTGTTATTGATTCCGATGGGATGACTCTCGGTCGATTGGCTACCGCGGTGGCTGATATCCTTCGAGGAAAGAATAAGCCTCAGTTTACCCCTCATATGGATATGGGAGACTATGTCATTCTGCTGAACGCTGAGAAAATTCGGATTACAGGAGCCAAAATGGACCAGAAACACTACTATTCTCACAGTGGCTATCCTGGACATCTGAAGTTTGTTTCCCTTCGAAGGGTTATGGAGAAGCGTCCGGAGCGAGTCTTGGAGGAGGCAGTCAGGGGGATGCTTCCGAAGAATAAGCTGCGCGATCGTTTTATGACCAAGCTGCATGTGTATTCCGGGTCTGAGCATCCTCATGAGGCTCAGAAGCCGGAGGAGCTAAAGCTCTAGCAAAGAAATGAAGAAACGAGGAAACAAAGAATTTTTTCCTCGTTTCTTTACTTCCTTGCTTCTTCATTTCCTCGTTTCTTCATTTCTTTGCTTCATTATCATGGCTGATCAGTACTACTATTCTACCGGTAAACGAAAAACTTCCGTAGCCCGGGTTTGGTTGTATCCCCAAGGGAAAGGAACGATTGAAGTGAATGGAAAATCAGCACAGGAATACTTTACAGTTGAGACTCAGATGGGATCAATCCTGGAGCCTCTGAAGCTCCTCGAACAGGTTCCCAATGTGAATCTTGTTGTGAAGGTAGCTGGAGGAGGTGTAACGGGTCAGGCACAAGCAATTCGACACGGTATTGCTAAGAGCTTGGTGGAAATGGATTTGGCTTTTCGTCCCGTCCTCAAGCGAGCTGGGTATTTGACCCGGGATTCCCGTAAGGTTGAACGAAAGAAGCCGGGCCTTAAGAAGGCTCGACGTTCTCCACAGTGGGCGAAGCGTTAGGCGCTTATCTCGAGTTGCTGTCGGCTTCGCCAATTGGCGAACCCCCTTTAAGGTGATTAAGCACCATTTTTTTGGTGGTTTCTATTCTTTTTGTTGACCATCTGAGGTGTTTCCCGATTTTTTCGACGAATTCAGCACCCAGCTCCGCGTGGTGGGGATAATTCGCTTGCGTATCCCGTTTCCAGAGGCGTTTGACGGATTCTTTCAATCCCGTAATATTAAAGAGATGTTTGCTGATGGTTTTGTCGGCGCGTGTGAAGGGTTTTCCGACGTCATGGAGGAGAGCCGCCCAGCGAATATTGATGTCGTTTTCGACCATTTGGACGGTTTTTTTCGTGTGTTCAAAAAGGCTGAGCCGATGGTAGGGGGAATTTTGGTCGTAGTGGTACTGGATCCAGATCTCGGGCAGGATATAGCGGAGCAGTTCTGTTTGCACGAGCATGTCCAGTCCTCTGTGGGGGTGTCGTGATGTGAGTATTTTGTCCATTTCTGAGGTCCAGCGCTCTTTTGAAATATTTAGGATTTTGTGAGCATTTTGGGTGATTCGGAGTTTTGTTTCGGTGGTGGGGACGAAGTCAAACTGTGCTGAAAGCCGACAGGCTCTGAGCATCCTGAGGGGGTCTTCGTTGATACGGACTGATGGATTCCCGACGAACCGGATTTTTTCGGCCTTCAGGTCGGCATAGCCTTCGAAGGGGTCGATCAGTCTTCCTTCATCGTCTATTGCCATCGCATTGACGGTGAAATCTCTTCGGGAGAGGTCCGCGGTGATATCTTGGACGAATTCGACCTGAGGTTTTCTGGTTTTTCCGTAGGTTTCGGTGCGAAAAGTGGTGATTTCTATGAGTTCGGAGTTGGGAGTTCGGAGTTCGGAGTTCGGAGTCGAGGGTCGAGGATCGAGAGTCGAGAGTTGAAAGAAGGAATGAAGGTCTTTGAATGCTACTGTTCCAAAACGCTTGCCAATGATGAAGGGTTTGAATCCTGCTTTTTTGACCGCTGCTTCGATGTCGTCCGGTTGCGTAGGGGTGGTGAAATCAAGATCTGTGTGGGGAATATTCAGGAGTTTGTCCCGGACTGAGCCACCGACTAAATATAGCTTGATGTCCAGAAGGTCCTGGTAGTGGTGGACGATCTGTTGAATGTCTTTCATGCGCTGATTGTGAGGTGGTGGTGATAGAGGGTTTTTAGGCGATCAATAATAGCAAAAGCAATAATGGAGGGGATGAGGCTGGTGTTTTTGATGTCCATGATTTTTTCTTTGATCATGGTTTCGTCGACGTCGATAGTGTAGAGGATCTGGTACATGTCGAAGAGGCTCTTATTCAGAGTTCGCTCGATACGGGGGAGAAGAGCTTGGACAAGGTTGTTGTCGAGCTCTGTGATGAGCTCTTCGGAGCTTTGGTTCATGTCTGACATGAGGTCCGACAATTGTATCTGGTCTTTGAGGAGGCTCATGCGGTAGCATTTGTCGATGACGAGTCGGTATACTTCGAAGAGTCTCTCGTGAGTGTTGTTGGCTTTGGTTTTGAGCGCTGTATTGCTCATGATTATGCTATAATTCTGTCTGATTCTTTTCTTATCATAGCATGATTTTTCATGTTTTAACTTTGTTTCCGGAGCTCTTCTCAGATTTCCAGCGAGAATCGATTATTGGTCGGGCGATTGAAGAAAAAAAAGCCGAGATCGATTTGATTCAGATTCGTGATTTTGGTCTGGGAAAGCATCGGCAGGTGGACGATACGCCCTACGGCGGTGGAGATGGTATGTTAATGCGTTGTGAACCGCTTTTCGAGGCTTTTGACAGCATCGAAAAAACGAGGAAACGAGGAAATGAAGAAAAAATGAAAAAAATTCGTAGGGTATATTTGACGCCACAGGGGCGGAAGTTCACTCAACGGACTGCAGAGCGGTTTGTTCATTATGATGAGATTGTGCTGCTTTGTGGGCGTTATGAGGGGGTAGATCAGAGGGTTCGGGATGAGTTGATTGATGAAGAAATTTCGATTGGGGATTATGTTCTCACGGGGGGCGAGCTTCCCGCGATGGTCGTCATGGATTCGGTGATTCGATTATTACCAGGTGTCCTGGGGAAAGAAGGCTCACATCAGTTTGATTCTTTTTCCAAGGAGTTTGGTGGAAAACGGGAGTATCCTCACTATACCAAGCCTGCTGAGTTTCAGGGCCTGAAGGTGCCTGATGTGCTCTTGTCCGGGAATCACGCGGAAATTGAGAAATGGAGGAGGGGGAAGTTGAGATAGTTTTCTTTGAAGTTTTTTTCTTGCAAATCTTTTTCTTGAAGAGTAATTTTGTATATATAAATAATCCTTTGAGATGAATAAAGAGATCAGTGAAGTGTATAAGCGATTAGAATCTATAAAGCATTTTCAGGACGGGCTTGAGTATTGGTCGGCTCGAGAATTGATGCCTCTTTTGGGATATAAGGAATGGAGGAAGTTTGTGGGGGTTATTAAAAAGGCGAAGAGTGCATGTAAAGAGAGCGGACTGGCTGTTGAATATCATTTTGTCGGAGCCGACAAAATGATAAAAATCGCTACAGGAAGCCAAAGAGAAACTTTGCGAGAGGTTCGGGATGTTCTTCTTACTCGTTACGCCTGCTATCTGATCGCTCAGAATGGTGATTCGAGAAAGTCTAAGGTGGCTTTTGCTCAAACGTATTTTGCGGTTCAAACCAGGCGTCAGGAACTCGAAGATCAGTTGCAGTTGGAAGATAAGCGATTGGAGGCTCGTCAAAAGCTTCAGGAGACGGAGGGGAAGATAGAGCAGACAATCTATGAAAGAGGGATAAGTCTGCCGACTGAGTTCGCGAGCTTTAAGGATAAACACATTCAGGCATTATATGGAGGAATTGGGATTAGAGCCTTAAAGCAGAAGAGGAATATCCCTTTGAAGAGAGCTTTGGCAGATTTTGATCAGACGGTTGAGCTGAGAGCAAAAGACTTTGCGTTAGCGATGACGGATCATAATATCAAAGAGAAGAATCTTCTTGGTCAGTCGAAATTGGAAAAGGAGGTGGTGGAAAACAGTAGGGTGACTCGAAGGGCTTTACTCAAGAGGGGTATAAAGCCAGAAGAGTTGAAACCCGAAGAGGATATAAAGAGGATTGAAGATAGGCGAAAGGAACCACCAAAGCTGCTGCATGATATTGATTGATCTGAAAGTTTTTTTTTATGGATAAAGAATTCGATTCATATCGGCATGATTTAGCACAGGAGGGTATGGTCTATCTGAACGTGAAGGTTATTCCCAAAGCTCAAAAAACGGAGTTGGCCGGAGTTTTGATAGGAGCTGAAGGAGAGGAGGTGTTGAAAATAAAAGTTGTCGCGGTTCCTGAAAAAGGGAAGGCGAATAAGGCTTTATGTGATTATTTGGCGAAGGTGTTTGGGGTCTCCAAAAGCCAGGTTTCAGTTGTGCGGGGGCAGACGAGTCAGAGGAAGGTGGTGAAAGCACGTTCCCTTGGTAAATGAACCTGATAGTGGCATAAGAATTTCGTTACTGAAAAGAGGTGAGGCCTGAGATGACGTCAACTCCGTGAAGGAGCCCTGTTGAGATGGCGGTGATGATGACGCCGGCCATGAGGACACCGAGGAAGACGTACCAGACTGATTTCCAATAGGGCATATTGAAGAGAAACGCGACCAGTGCGGCTGTCCAGCTTCCCGTGCCCGGGATAGGGAGGCCGGCGATTAAAACCACGACGATAGCACCCCACCGATAGAATTTCTCACTGTGTTCCTTGCTGACCTTGTCATAAAACCAGTGGATGATACTCGTTTCTTCGAGGGCCGTGTGATAAGCCTTTTTGGCAATGATGAACATGATATAGGCCCAGAGCGGTATGGCTACCAGTACCATGGCATGCCAGATAAAAGCGTTTATCCCGAGCCAAAAAATGGTGATTTCGGCTATTAGTGTCAGGAGTATCACGGAAAGGTAGAGCAGATGAAGGCGATTATTTTTTACAAATATTTCGTGCAGCCAGATGACGAAGCGATTTATCCGAGGAGCCATGTGATCGTGAAGCCATTTGGTCAGGTGGGGAAGGAACCAGAGAACAAAGAAAATAGGGATCATATTGCCAATAACTCCAGCCGTGAAGATAAACCAGATAGGAGTGGCTGCGGTCATGCCGCTGCAATTTGCGATAGCGTCGAGGGCTCTGAAGATTATTTCAGGGAGCCAGGATGGGAGAGCTTCCGCGCTTTCCAAAGCGCCTCCGCCGTTTGATTCGATCAGTTTATTGCAGCTGAGAAAGAGGGGAATTGCAAACCGGTGCTCTGTTACAGGCAGAGATGAGAGGAAGGCGATGCGGAGAAAGAGCGAGATACTCATAGTTGTTTGTAGTGTCATGATAATATCAGAGTCTACTGCGATCCAAGTATCTGAATGTGTTATTTATGGCAGTTGTCAAAGGCGATGTAAGTTGGTACGCTGATTGTAGTCTTAATCATCTGTATGAAGTTTAAATGTTCCCGTGATGCTCTTGGACATGCTCTGGACGTGGTGACGCATGTGATCGATTCTAATGTGACTTTGCCGGTCCTGAATAACATCCTGATTCGCTGTGAAGGCAAGAGAGTGTATTTTTCAGCAACGAATCTGGAAATGGCAGTCAATTATTGGATGGAGGCTGAGGTCGTTAATGAGGGAGGAGTGACTGTTCCCGCGAAGTTGTTTTCGGGTTATGTGAATCTTCTTAAGGATGATCAGATCGAGTGTTCGGTACAAGATGGCCTTACCCTGGCCATGAATTCAGCCGGTTCCAAGACCAAGATTAAATGTATCGCGGCTGAAGAGTATCCTACGATTTCTTCGATTGAAGAGATCGTTTCTTTCGAATTGGAATCGGAAGGGCTTCCCGAGTCTGTTAGTCAGGTGAGCTTTGCCGCTTCCTCGACCAATACCCGGCCGGTTTTGGCAGGGGTCTATTTCGATGTCGAGGGGAAAACCCTCACTCTGGTGGCGACCGATAGTTTTCGACTGAGTGAAAAGAAAATTCAGCTTTCTCAGCCGGTTGTTCAGGCGATGTCAGCGATTGTCCCTACTCGAGCAATTCAGGAATTTGCCCGGCTTGTGTCCAAGGAGGGGGTGGAAAAGGTAAGAGTCGTCTTGGGGAAAAATCAGGTGCAGTTTGAAATCGGGAACCTGGAGCTCTATTCCCGATTGATTGAGGGCAATTTCCCCAATTATCAGCAGATCTTGCCTCGAAGTCTGAAGACGACGACGAGTTTGTATACTAATGACCAGTCTTTGGCTGTGAAGCGCGTTAATCTTTTTGCCAAAGAAAATAACAATAAAGTCTTGTTTGATTTTCAGAAAGATAAGCTTCGGATCTCGACTCCTGCCACTCAGGTCGGGGAGGAGGAGGGAGAGCTGCCCATTGCTCTTGATGGGGATCCGGGGACCATCGCTCTGAACTCCGAGTTTGTCCTGGATATCTTGTCACATCTCGGCTCAGAGCAAGTGGAGCTCGGGATCAATGACAGCAAGTCTCCGGCGGCATTTAAGCCGGTTGGAAAGGATGATTTTGTGCATATTATTATGCCTCTCAAGCTGCAGTGATTTTTTGGTCTTTCCATGAAAATGTCGTGTTTTTATTGCATTTCAGCTCCTTTCTGTTATTCTTAAGCTGTCTTAGCAAGCAAAGCGCACCTTTTTAGCGTATATCATTTTTTATTTGTGGCCGAACTCAATGCTGAATTGAGTTTCCCTCTTTGTGTCTGACTGATGCAGTTCTTCCCAAAAAACGTTCATCGAAAGCAAATTGACCACTTGCTCGAGCATCGCCGCTTGACACTTTCGGGTACTGGTAATCTGAGTGCCAAAGCGTATTTTTTGTCTGAACTGATGCAGCATACCAATGCTGAGCTGCTTGAGAGACCTGAGGATGGTTTACGTAATTTCTTTTGGATTATTGAGGAGTCTTCTGAGGCTGATAAGGTTTGCTCCAATTTTCGGTTTTGGAGCTCTTTGCCGGTACACAATTTCGTTCAGCAGCCTGGCGAAAGCCTGGCGGATCTTGAGAAAATGCTTCGTCTGTACACGATCCTTCGGGATGAACGCAAGGTGGTGGTAATGGATCCCGCCTCTTTTTTGGGAGTTTTTCCTTCTCTCAAGGATATTCGTCAATCGACGCTTGAGCTCAAGACCGGAGAGATTTTGGATAGTATGGAAGTCATCAACCGTCTTCTGGAGATGGGGTATGAGTTTTGCGCGGATGAGTTCCTGGTCCCCGGGACTTATCATAAGCAGGGAGGAATCCTTAATATTTTTGTCCCCACGCTCAGGTCACCTCTTAAGGTTGAGCTGGACGGGGCTGAAATCGCAGGGCTTTACGAGTTTGATCAGGAGACCCAAATGGTTTCGCGGAAGCATGAGTCGGTTTCCGTAGTTCCTCTTCATCTGGCCCGAGAGAAATCCTCTCTTCTCGAATTTCTCACGGCTCAGGATCTTCTGGTGGATGATGAAGTGGATTTATCGGTTGAATTCGGGGATAGAATGAAGGTTTTTGAAGAAGAATCAAAAAAAGAATTCGTTCCCATTTCGGCTTCTTCAACAAAATCGTCTAAGAAATCTCCTCAGAAATCGGTTCAGACTTCTCCGAATCATTTTCCCGCGCTCGTCAAGTTTACGGCTTTTCCGGAAGAGGAGGATCATCATTATTTTTATCTGTATTATCTCTCCATCCTCAAGTTTCAGGAGGTTTTTGATTTTCTCAATGACCTTCGTGAGAAACAGAGGGCTTCGTGGAAAGTTATGATTTTCACTAAGCATCTGGCAGAGCTCAAGGGGCTCCTGAAAGAAGAAAAAATTCGCTATTCGACCCGTGAGGGGTCCTCTGTTGCTTTCCATTCAGATTCTGCTCAAGAGGTGATTGATGAGAGTTGCTTTTTACATCTGGAAGACGCAGAAAATCTTCCTTATATACCTCAGTCCTTTCAAAACCCTGATCTCAAGATAGCAGTGCTGACGGATCGGGAAATCTTTGATTTTCGGCAGATCCGAAAAAAGGTTACGAAGGTCCAGAGAAAAGTGAATCTGGAGTTCTTACGATCTCTGAAAGAGGGGGATTATGTTGTGCATGTGGATCATGGTATTGGTCGCTTTCTCGGTATCGAGCAGCAGACGATAGATCATATGACTCGCGAGTATCTCAAGATCGAGTATGCGGCGAATGATAAGCTGTATGTTCCCATTGATCAGGCGGAGAAGGTCAATAAGTATGTTGGAGTGGGAAATTCAGAACCTCGGCTGACTCGCCTGGGATCAGGTGAATGGTCTATGGTTACCAGTAAGGTTAAAAAAGAAGCGGAGTCTATTGCCAAGGAGCTTTTGTTACTGTATTCCCAGCGGGAAATGGCCAAGGGCCACCAGTTTTTTGCCGATGATAAGGAGATGGAACAGTTTGAGCGGACTTTTCCGTATCAGGAGACCCCGGGTCAGATGAGGGCTATTATTGACGTCAAAAGGGATATGGAGGGTGAGAGGCCTATGGATCGTCTGGTGTGTGGAGATGTTGGCTTTGGGAAGACTGAGGTTGCCCTTCGGGCTGCTTTTAAGGCGGTGAGAGGGGGCAAGCAGGTGGCTGTTATTACACCGATAACTATTCTTACGGATCAGCACTTTAAGACCTTCAAAGAGCGCATGGAGCCTTTTGGAGTCAGGATTGAAATGCTTTCTCGTTTTCGGAGTCATGCCGAGCAAAAGAAGATTCTCAAGGATATGGCTCAGGGGAGACTGGATATTGTGGTGGGGACTCATCGGCTTCTCCAGCCGGATATCCTCTTTAAAGACCTGGGTCTGGTGATCATTGATGAGGAGCAACGATTCGGGGTCAAGCAAAAGGAACGCCTCAAAGAAATGAGAGCTTCTATCGATATTTTGACGCTGACGGCAACGCCTATTCCCAGGACCTTGCATATGAGTCTGAATAAGTTTCGGGATATCACTATAATTACCACGCCTCCACCGGGTCGTTTACCCATTATCACTGAGGTTCGGCGTTTTGGCGACACTCTCATCAAGGAGGCCGTTGATCGGGAAGTGGCACGTGGAGGACAGGTTTATTTTCTTCATAATCGGGTTCAGACGATCGGATCTATGGCAGAAAAGCTTAAGATACTCTTCCCTAAGCTCCGGATTGTGGTGGCTCACGGCAAGCTAAGGGCTTCCGATTTGGAGGAGCGTATTATGGCCTTCAAGGATGGTAAATACGATATCCTGGTCTCTTCCACTATCATTGAAAATGGGATCGATCTCCCCAATGCCAATACCCTGATCGTGAACAGTGCAGAGCAGTTTGGACTTTCCCAGCTGTATCAGCTGCGAGGGCGTATTGGAAGGGGAAAGCTTCAAGCTTACGCGTATTTCCTTTACCACGCGCAAAAGCTTCAGCCTGATGCCAAGCGTCGTCTGAGGGCCATTGTCGAGGCTAATGAGTTGGGAGCAGGGTTTCAGATCGCGATGCATGATCTGGAGATCCGAGGGGCGGGGGATGTTCTGGGGGTAAGCCAGAGTGGTGCTATTTCGGTGGTGGGAGTGAGTCACTTTGTTCGGTTGCTCCAGCAGATGGTGGCGGAGCTGAAAGCAGGAAAGGTTGTGACGCAGGAGCTGGAAGACCTGGAGAAAATCACTATTGATTTGCCTATTACAGCTTTTATCTCCGAAGGATACATAGAAGAGAGTCGGGAAAAGATTAATGCGTACCAGCGACTGTCTTCCGCGACCCGTCTGGATGATTTGAAAGAGCTGAGAGAGGAATTTGATGATGAATACGGTGAAATGCCTAAGGAGGTGAAGAATCTCTTTACTGTGCTCGAGCTGAAGATTCTGGCTCGAAATGCGTCGATTATCGCTCTTCGCACTGCCTTCAGTACCGTCAATCAACGGGAGCTGGTCCTGACCATGGGGAAAAACATGGAGCCGATGCAGATTGGCCATTTGCTTCAGTACAATGATCGCTGGCAGATTTCAGGAATAACACTGAAGATTGCGTGGAAGGACCTGGGTTTCAAGTGGATTCAAGGGTTGAGAGAGAGTCTTTTGGCTCTGGAGAAGGAGGTTGTGGAAAGAAAAGAAAAGGCAAAGAGTGATAAGCAGGAGAAATTGGGGAAGAAGTGATTGAAGCTTTTCTCAATCGTGAAGAAGCCTTTACAGGCTTTCTAAAAATAGTTACATTGGTTCAGCCTTTGTTAAAGGTTGTCTTTCTTGGGGCTGTAGCTCAGTTGGCTAGAGCACCTGCTTTGCACGCAGGGGGTCAAGGGTTCGAGTCCCTTCAGCTCCACCATTCGACTCACTTCGTTCGCTCATGGTGTCGCACCATTTGGTTCGAGGTTCGAGTCTCGTCAATGAAGCTCTACCATTATTTATTGTCCCGGTACCAAAATAAACCTGCCTGCTGTTGATGATATGAAGGTATCAAGAGTTCCCGTGACGTAGGCGACGGAGATAAAGATCAAGAATATGCCGAAGAATAGATAGAGATTGAAGGTTCCGCCTTCTCCCAACCATTTTTCCGCAAAGGCGATGTTCCCCGTGAAACGCTGTATTTTTTCACGGTAAATAATCATTCCAAGTCCGGCTGCGAAGAGAAGAATGAAGTAGATAAATCGCATAGTGATCAGGCATTACCGATAGCTTTCTTGCCTTCTACCCTGCTGTTTTGAGGTATTTATCGTAGTCTTCCTGCATCAGTTGGGTGTCAACCTGACGAGAAAGCTCCAGGATGACTCCCACAATGATAATGATACCACTTCCCGACATAAGGAGCTGCGCGGTCCCCAGATTGATGTCTTGGAAGATTTTTTGGAGGAGCAGAGGACCTGCCGCGAGAAAACCGATGAAAAGACCTCCCCAGAGGTTGAGCCGATTGGAAACTCTGGATAGATAAGTGATGGTCTCTTTTCCAGGACGAACGCCCGGAATGTAGCCGCCTCGTTTTTGAATGTTTTCAGCGACTTGTTCGGGATTGAAGGTGATCGAGACGTAGAAGAAGGTAAAGGCCATCACGAATATGAACAGTGATGCCATGTAGAGTCCTCCCAATTCTGAGCCTCCAAAGTTTACGATGATCCAGTCCGCGACGGAATTTCCACGGAAAAATTGAGCTACCAGGGTCGGGAAGGTGATGAGAGAAAAGGCAAAGATAATAGGAATCATACCGGCCTGGTTGATTTTTATAGGGATTCCTCCTTTGGTCACACCCTTCTGTCCCGATCCTCCGTAGGTAATGGGTACGTTTCGATATGCTTCCGCTACTAGGATCACCAGAACCGTCAGGAGAAGCGTAATAATGGTGATGAGAATGAAGGGCAGGTATTTCGTTTCGTCAAAGGCTGCCAGACCCAGGGTTTGGCCGATGACCGAGGGGACAGTTGCCACGATACCGGCAAAAATGATCAGGGATATTCCATTGCTGATCCCTCTTTCGGTAATGAGTTCACCTAACCACATCAGAAAAATGGTTCCGGTGGTGACGCTGATCATCAGAGGAAGAATGCTCATAATATTGGTGATATCATCGATGAGTACCGCTCCTGCTTGGGCGGCAGATGTGTTGAGGAGCAGGATCATTCCATAGCTCTGGAGAATGGCGAGTGGTAGGGTAAGGTATCGGGTCCATCGGTTGATGACACGTTGACCTTGTGCGCCTTCATGCTTGAGGCTTTCTAGTTTGGGAATAACCACCGTCATGAGCTGCATGATGATGGATGCGTTGATATACGGTGAAACTCCCATCAGCATGATGGAGAAGTTTTCAGCGCTTCCTCCGGTAAAGACCGAAAACACCCCTAAAATCTGGTTCTGGTCAAAGACTGTTTTAATGGCTTCCAAATTCACTCCAGGGACGCTGATTGCGGATGCGAAACGGTAAACTAGGATGGCAAACAGCGTGAAGAGGATTTTTTTTCTGAGGCTTTTGTTCTGCCAGATTTGGATGAATTTTCTCATAAAGGAAGGACTGTTATGTTGCTAGGATTCTACTTCTTCCACGGTGCTTTCTTGAGGTGTTGGAGTTGACTTGCTTGGTTTAGCTGTGGCTTTGTCTGCTTTTTTGCTGGGTTTCATGGTAGAGATAAAGCTCCCTCCGGCTTTGGTGATCTTTTCAATGGCACTTTTGCTGGCCTGATCGAGCTCGACTGTGAAGGCTTTACTCAGCTCGCCATTTCCCAAAAGCTTCACCGGCATACTCTTTCTCGTTATGAGTCGGTGGCTGAGGAGTGTTTCCATATCCACTTTTTTCTCGCTCAAAGACTCGAGGTCGCTTACATTGATGACTTGATAGTTGATGTGATTTGGGTTGGTGAACCCTCGGTATTTGGGAAGTCGTTGAAAAATGGGGGTCTGACCTCCTTCAAATCCTGCTCTGATCTTTTTCCCAGTTCTGGCTTTTTGCCCCTTTGTTCCTCGTCCAGAGGTTTTTCCCTTGCCCGTGGCGCGTCCTCGTCCGAGGCGTTTGGAGGTCGTCTTATATTTGGAGAGTTCGTTGAGTTTCATTTCTAGAAAAGTAGGAAAGTAGGAAAGTAGGAAGTAGGAAAAAGATTTCTATTCTTGAGTTTCAGTTTTCTCATCTTTTGGTATAGCCTCACTGTTTTCATTTTTTACCGCTGAAACGGTTGGTTTTTTTTGATCAGGTTTTACATGAGGTCTTTTGTTCTCGGCTTTTGCCCTGATGTCGTCTGGATTCACTTTTTCCGAAAGCATTAACAATCCTTTTATGGTTGCTTTTGCCAGGTTAACTCTGTTGTTGGATCCCATGCGTTTGGAGAGGATATTCTTCACTCCTGCTAATTCCAGAATTTTTCGTGTCGAGCTTCCGGCTTTGATACCCGTACCAGCTGAGGCAGGAATCATCAGGAGTCGGTTCGCTTTGAATTTTACACGTATGTCATGAGGAATGGTTTCGTTGACGATGGGTACTTGAATAATATTCTTTTTGGCTTGTGATACGGCTTTCTTGATAGCCGTGGCGACTTCAGTAGATTTCCCCATTCCAATGGCTACCTTCCCATTTCGGTTTCCGATAATAACGGTTGCTCGAAAACTGAGACGACGTCCTCCTTTTACGACACGGGTAACCCGATCGACCTGAAGAACTTCTTCATCGAATTCTTTTTTTTCTTTCATCATTCGTTTTCCGCGGGGGGCTTGCTTCTTGGCCATAAATGGTTGAGAGTTTAGGGTTTAGAGATTAGAATTGAAGACCTGCTTCTCGGGCTGCGTCTGCGAGTGCTTTAATTCTTCCATGGTATTTGTATCCGTTTCGGTCGAAAGTGCATTTTTCGATATTTTGTGATGCAGCAGTTTTACCAATTTCTGAGCCGACTTGCTGGGCTCGTTCGGTTTTGTTTCCTTTCTTGATCTTCATGTCGTGAGCGGAGACAAGTGTTTTTCCATTGGTGTCATCAATCAGCTGGGCGGTGATGTGGTTATTGCTTCGGAATACGACCAAGCGTGGTCGGTTAGCGACTCCGGAGACTTTTGACCGGATTCTTCGTTTTCTCCGGGTTCGTGAGAATGATTTGGTCGTTTTCATAAAAAGTGATTATTTAGCAGCTTTTTTACCTTGCTTCAGTTTGACGTATTCGTCGGAGTATCGGATTCCTTTTCCTTTATAAGGTTCTGGTTTTCTGAAGGCCCGAATTCTGGCTGCTGTTTCTCCAACCAGTTGTTTATCAATCCCTTGGATGATCATCATGTTCTTATTTTCTTCGTCAGCAAGAATGGAAATTCCTTCGGGGATTGGAAAGTCAATCGGGTGTGAGTAGCCCAGAGAAAGTCCGAGCTTCTTTCCACTGATGTTAAAACGATATCCCACTCCTTTTACTTCGAGTTTCTTTTGAAAACCTTCTTTTACTCCTTTTACCATGTTGTTCAGGATTGCTCGGGTTGTCCCATGAAGAGACCGGTTTTCTTTTGAGTCGTCAGGGCGGGCGACAAGAATGGTGTCGTCATTAAACTTTACACTGATATTCTTGTGAGCTTGGAAGTTTAGTTCTCCCTTAGGACCTTTTACAGTTATGCTTTGGCCTGCAATGGTGACTGTAATTCCGTTTGGGACGCCGATAGGGAGTTTTCCGATTCGAGACATAGAGAGGGAGTAGGAAGTTGAGAGTTGAGAGTTGGTGGGTGTGCGTGGGGTAGAGACGCATAGCTATGCGTCTGTACGAGAAGTAGGGAGTGGTTTTAGTGGATTTCGCAGATGATTTCGCCGCCAATTCTTTTTTTTCTTGCTTCGTCTCCGGTCATAATGCCTTGTGATGTGGAGACAATAGAGAATCCATATCCTCTGAGCACCGGGAAGAGCTCCTGTGAAGTTTTGTAGATTCTTTGACCTGGTCTTGATATTCGCTTAAGGTTCAATTTCTTTCCTGGTAGCAGTTGAATGCTGAGGGTTTTCTGAGGGCCTTCGCTTTTTGATTCCTGAAAATCCTTAATGAAGGCTTTTTCTTTCATGACCCGGAGAATTTCCCGTTTTATTTTAGATGAGGGCACGGTCGTCACTTCGTGCTGAGCCATGTTAGCATTGCGAATTCTGGTGAGAAGGTCTGCAATGGGGTCTGTGTTCATGAGAGAGGGGGTAGGGGGTAGGCTGTAGGACTTAGAGATAATTCATGAATTGTCTCTACGGGGATGGGGTGAAAGGTGTGTATTTATGATTACCATGATGATTTTCGGAGACCCATGATCATATCATTTGAGGCCAGTTGTCGTATACAGATACGGCACATGTCGAATTTTCTTATGTAACCCCGCGGGCGTCCACAGAGTGCGCATCTATTGTAGACTCGTGTTGGGAATTTTGGTTTTCGTCCCGCCTGAATTGCTTCCAGGTGTTTTTCCCGGGCCTTTAGTGATTTCGAGATGAGAGATTTTTTTGCCATGGTTATAGGGAGTAGGGAGTGGGGTTTGACTTCAGTAAGGTAATATTACTTTTTTCTTTATTTTTGAGGAGCTTCTTCAGGCGAAGCAGCTTCTTCATCTTGTTTCTCTTTTTTGATCGGTTTCCTGAAGGGGAAATTGAGGGCTTTCAGGAGGGCTTTAGCGGACTCGTTATCTTTTGCGGTGGTGATAATACTAATGCTTACTCCATGAACATGACTGAGGTCATCTGGATTCATTTCGGGGAAGATACTGCAGTCTCGGATTCCAATGCTGTAGTTACCCTGACCGTCGAAAGCCTTGTCACTGAATCCCTGGAAGTCACGGATACGGGGGAAGGCTACGTTGACCATGCGATTGAAGAAGTCGTACATTTTCTTTCTGCGGAGAGTGGCAACGACCCCACTCGGAGTCCCTTCTCGCAGCTTAAAGTTTGAGATTGCTTTTTTTGCCATCGTGACCACGGGGCGTTGTCCTGTAATGGAAGCCACATTGTCTACAATATCACTGTAATCCTTTGTGTTCTTGAGTCGAGATCCAATACCCACGTTGACTACTATTTTGTGTAGTCGTGGGGTAGCCATGGGGTTCTCTATCCCGAGCTCTTTCTGAACTTTTGGGTAGATTACTTTGTTGAGTTGGTCGATGAAGTCTTTCATTGGTGGGGTTGTAGGTTGTATGGGGGGGGTGATGATCGTTTAGTTGAGGGCTTCTCCACTCGCTTTTGAGAAGCGTTCTTTCTTCCCTGTTTTGAGGATTCGGTATCCGATCCGACTTCTTTTATTGGTTTTTGGATCAATGATCATCACGTTTGAGGCATGGAGGGGAGCTTCTGATTCGATCTTTTGACCGGGCGCAGCCATCGTTTTTTTGTGGTGTTTCACTTTCATGTTCACCTTTTCGACGATCACGGTGTTCTTTTCCTCATTGGTTGCCGTAATCTTTCCGGTTTTTCCTTTGTTCTTTCCGGCGATGACGATGATGGAATCTCCAACTTTCAGTTTCATGTGGTCTGGTTATTGGTGGTAGATTTTTAAATGACTTCTGGAGCCAATGAAATGATTTTTTGGTAGCCTTTTTCACGGAGTTCTCGGGCGATGGGGCCGAAGACACGGGTTCCTTTCGGGTTGCCATCTCCGTCGATGATGACGACCGCGTTGTCATCAAACCGGAGGCTTGATCCGTCTTTTCGTCTTATGGTTCGTTTCGTTCGTACCACAACAGCTTTCTGGATGGATTTTCGTTTAACTGTTCCTCGTGGAGATGCTGACTTGATGGAGACAACGATGATGTCTCCGATTCGAGCATAGCGCCGCTTGGAGCCACCTAATACCTTAATGACATAGGCTTTTTTGGCTCCCGTGTTGTCGGTGACATTGGCGATGGATTCTTGTTGTAGCATTTCGGTTGAGAGTTGAGGGTTAAGCTTTCGACTTCGCTCGAGCCAGGGCGTTGAGAGTTTCGGTTTCGGGCTCTTTGACTTCAGGCGTCGCAGGTTGATTTTCAGCTTTCTGTTTTGTTTTTTGGAGTGAATCGATAGGTGTGCCGTTGATTTCCGTGACTTTCCATCGTTTGAGTTTTGAGATAGGGGGGTGCTCTGCAATAGTCACCGTATCTCCTTCTTGGCAGGTGTTATTCTCATCGTGCGCGTAAAACTTCTTGGTTTGGCGGTACTGTTTTTCGTACTTGGGATGGCGTTTGTACTTATGGACGGTGACGACCACGGTGTTGGCCATTTTTGTTGAGCTGACGGTGCCAGTGATAGTTCGCATGGTTTCTGGTTTAGTGGTGAGAGAGTCAGTTAGGCTGCTTTTGGTGGCATGGGGGTCTCCACTTTTCGCTTGGTTTGGAGGGTTCGGATTCGTGCCAAGTGTTTCCTGGCTTTGCTGAGCTGGGAAGTGTCTTTGAGGTTTCCATGGCTGTTTTCGAAGGCAATTCCGTTGAGGAAGTGGATGACCTTTTGAGCCTCTTTTTTGAGGTGTTTTAGGTCCATGGAGTGGAGTTCTTTGAGGTCAGTGAAGGTCATGAAGAATGAAGAATGAAGAATTATCTGATCGGCGGCTTGGCGAATCGGCAGACAACAGGCAGTTTCTGTGCTGCGAGATCAAAGGCTTCTCTAGCTATTTTTTCTGTTACTCCTGTCATTTCGAAGAGAATGGTTCCGGGTTTTACGGTGGCGACGAAGTACTCTACATTTCCTTTTCCGGATCCCATGGGTACTTCAGCAGCTTTTTGGGTAATGGGTTTGTGAGGGAAGATGCGGACCCAGATTTTTCCCCCTCTTTTGATTGATCGGGTCATGGCTCGTCTAGCCGCTTCAATTTGTCGTGAGTTAATCTCACCTTTCACAAGAGCCTTGAGTCCAAAGTCACCGAATGCCACTTGTCCTCCCCGATAGGCTTTTCCTTTTATGCCATTTCGGTTTCGCATAGCTTTTCGATATTTTTGCTTCTTGGGCGTGAGCATTCTGGGTTCTGGTTATAAGGTGCTAGTGAAAAATGAGAGTCTTATTAATCGATTTTGTCGTGTTTGTAGATATTACCCTTGTAGATCCATACTTTGATACCAATAGCTCCGTAGGTCGTGATGGCAGTTGATTTGGCGTAGTCAATATCAGCTCGGAAGGTGTGAAGGGGGATATTGCCTTCTTTGAAGAATTCGCTTCGGGCTATATCGACACCATTGAGACGACCTCCGATGAAGATTTTGACCCCAATGGCGCCAGCATCCATACTTTTCTGGACAGCTTGCTTGGCGGCTCTCCGGTAGGACCCTCGTCGCTCGATCTGGTAGGCGATGCTGTCTCCTATGATTTGGGCGTCCAAATCTGGTTTTTTGACTTCCTGAATGTTGATTTCAATGTGCTCTCCGAATTTCTGACTGAGTTTTTTCTTGAGTTCGTCTATACTATCTCCTTTTTTCCCAATGATGATCCCCGGTTTTGCTGTGTGGATAGTGACAATAAGGTTTTTGTTCGATCGTTCGATCTCAATCTTTGAGATCCCGGAATCCGGCAGGATTTCCGCGATCTGTTTTCGGAGGAGAATATCTCTTACGACCAGTTGGGAGTACTTCCGTTTTCTGGCATACCATTTTGCAGGCCATTTGTGGGTGATGTTGAGTCGAATTGTTTTGGGGCTTACTTTTTGTCCCATGAGTTGAGGAAAGTAGGTAGTAGAGAGTTTAGAGTTCCTGGTTCCTGGTTACTGGTTTTTTCTTGCTTACTGTTTTTTTAGCGGCTGGTTTTTTAGCGGTGGCTTTTATTTCGGTTGTTGTTTCTTCAGGTGTTTTCACTTCAGCGCTTGGAGCAGATGCCTTCTGAGAAGATTTATGAGTATCAGTTTCTTTAGTCTCGATCACGGCTACTTCCACGGAAAGGTTGGTGTTTCTCTTTAGGATAGGGTGGTATCGGCCTCTTGAGACTGCAATACCTCTTTTGTAGGTAACTCCTTTGTTGACGATAATGGATTTAATCACGAGCTTCTCCGCATCCTGAGCCCTGTTATTGGTTGCGTTAGCAACGGCGGAAGTGATGACTTTAGCCAGAATTTGAGCCCCTTTCTTTGGCGTGAATCTCAGTTGATCCAGTGCTTCAGTAGCCATTTTCCCTCGGACCAAACCAGCGACTAGGTTCATTTTTTTGGGGGAGATTCGGGCATTTTTGAGAGAAGCGCGCATAGGAAGAGGATAGGTGGTGGGTTTTAGGTTGTTGCCTTGAGTTTCTTTCCGCCGTGGACCTTGAATCGTCGAGTAGGGGCGAATTCGCCGAGTTTGTGGCCTACCATGTTTTCTGTGACGAAAACAGGGATGTGCTGTTTACCATTGTGGACTGCGAAGGTGTGGCCAACAAATTCAGGAGAGATGTCGCAGCTTCGTGACCAGGTTTTGATCACTCTCTTTTGTCCGCCGAGCTGCCCGATTTTTTTGATCAGCCTGGGGTCTACGTAAGGGCCTTTTTTGGATGAACGGGCCATAGGGGGAGAAGGATGAAGGAGTCAGCTTTCGAATCGCTCACGCAAGCGATGGAGAGTGAGGAAGAGTATTATTTTATGTTCAGTTTGCCTTTTCGGGTCTTCATGACCAGTCTGTTACTGTCTTTTCGTCGGCGGGTTTTGACTCCGAGGGCGGGACGTCCCCAGGGTGTTTTGGGGTACTTGAGACCGATGGAGTTTCTCCCCTCACCTCCTCCATGCGGATGGTCGTTGGGGTTCATTACCTTTCCACGGACTTGTGGTCTTCGACCCATTCGTCTCGTTCGCCCGGCCTTTCCGATATTCATCTGGTTGTGATCAATATTTGATATTCGGCCAACGCTTGCATAGCACTCTTTCAGGATGAGACGGATTTCTTTGGAAGGGAGTTGAACTTGCGCGTAGTCTCCGTCAATTCCCAGAATTTTTGCGCTTGTCCCAGCAGAGCGTACGGCTTGCCCCCCTTTGTCGAGCTTAAGCTCAAGGTTGTAGATGTCAAAGCCTACAGGGATGTTTTTGAGCTGCATGCGGTTCCCGGTTCGTATTTTTGCTTTTTCAGCGGTAATAATTTCGCTTCCAGCTTTGATTCCTTCAGGGCAGAGGTGGTAGCACTTGTCTCCATTTTTGTAGGTGACCAACATGATGTAGGCGGTTCGAACAGGATCATATTCTATGCTACTGACAGTTCCGACGATGCCATGGTTTTTCATCTGTTTAAAGTCGGTTTCCCTGTACTTCTTCACGGCTCCTCCCCCACGGTGTCGAGTAGTAATGATTCCTCGGTTGTTTCTTCCGGCATTCCTCTTGAGACGCTTTGTCAGCCTTTTTAAGGGCTTATTGGTTGTGAGTTCCTCGAAAGTATAGCCGGTCATGCCTCGTCGTCCAGGAGTAGTCGGTTTGTACTTAATGAGGGCCATAGTTCAGGAGGTATGAAGGTAGGAAAGTAGGATATTATTTTTTGATCTTGGTGAGGTCGATCTTCGCTTTTTTGTCCTTCAGGCTTACCCGGGCGATTTTATTCGGTTTTCTTTTCGTATGGATTCGAGATTTTCCGATTTGTCGTATCTTTGCTCGTTGGTTACTGGTATTGATAGTGGCCACTTTGACGTCGAACAACATTTCAATAGCGTCCTTAATTTCGTGCTTGTTGGCGTCACCAGCAACCTGGAAGGTCCAAATGCTCCTATCCTGGTTTTTATGGCTTTTTTCAGTCGTTATCGCTTTTTTGATGATAATTCGGGACATGGGTGTGGGGGAAGGACTATTAGGATTGTTATGGCTGTTATGAAAATAAGGAGGAGGGGAGATAGGAATTAGGCTTTCAAAAAAGTTTCTTCTGTTTTTTTGAGGGCGTCTCCGACAAACATGAGAGAATCGTACTTCAGGCAGTCAGCGATATTCAGGTAGTTGGCGAGAATAGTTTTGGTATTTGTGAGGTTGTTGGCTGATTTTTCCAGTACTGGTGTTTTTTCAGGAATGATGATCAGGACGTTCTTTTTGATCGGGAGCTTTGTGAGCAATTCGGCAAAGGGTTTGGTCTTCATTTCTCCTTCGTACTTATCAAGGCAGAAGATAGCCTGATCCTTCGCTTTGATGCTCAGTGCTGAGAATAGAGCCTTTCTTCTCTGCTTCCTTGGCATATCGGTTTTCCAATTCCGATTTGATCGGGGGCCGAAGGTTACTCCGCCTTTTCGGAAGAGATTGGCGCTTTTGGCTCCGTGACGAGCTCCTCCGGTACCTTTCTGTCTGACTATTTTTTTGGTTGAATAACTGATTTCACCTCGGGTTTTGGTGTGAGCGTTTGCTTGTCTGGCATTGTCGTGTTGTCGATTGAAGGCTTGGGTAATCAGGATCATATTCGGTTCGATACCGAATATCGCATCGCTGCCCTCAAGGGTTCCCTTTTTTTCTCCGGATTGGGTATACAAATCGAATTTCATGGTTTCGAAAGGAGGAGTTTAGAATTTGATATAAACGGTGTTTCCTTTAGGACCTGGAATGGCGCCTTTTATGGCAAGGAGTTTGTTTTCGATGTCGAGTTTAACAACCGGTACCTGATGGCGTGTTTGCATGTCGTTTCCGTATTGTCCGGGGAGTTTCTTTCCTTTTCGGATTCTTCCGGGTTTCGCACAGGCTCCAACAGATCCGGGGATTCTTCCCCCTCCGCTGTTTTTGCTCGCGTGTCCATGGGATCCCGGCTGTCCTCTGAAATTGTGTCTTTTGACCACACCAGTGAATCCTCTTCCTTTTGTGGCAGCGCTGACGCTGATTTCCTGAATTTCGCTGAGGATATCAATCATGACGCTGCTGGCTTTCTCGGGACATTCATCGAACCGGAATTCTTTGAGGGTACGAAACTTCTTCGTCTTGGTCGGTTTTTTTAAAGGATCAATACCAAGAATAACGGCGTTATATCCGTCCTTATCAACGGTCTTGACATGAGTGACCGTCGCATCTGGCACGGATATCACAGTGACCGGCACTACTTGGCCGTCGTCCTGGATCACGCGTGTCATACCAACTTTTTTGCCAATGAGTCCTGGCATAGTTGTCTTGTTTAGAGGTTTTAAGCGCTGTTTTGGATCTCCCCCGAGGTTTCGAGGTCAAACGAACCGTTCAGCTGAAACGTAAGCCCCTTTTAGGGAGCCAAGACAATCTAGCAACCTCTCTGAATGTCGTCAAGAAAAAAAACGCCATGAATGGCGTTTTTTCACTTTTGATGTTTTGAGAGGATTTATTTTTCAGATGAGCACTTGCCTCCACAACATCCGCTCATGGAGAGAACCCCCCAAATGGCTGAGAGTCCTACCACAATGTACACGATCCATTCGACCTGAGGCCAGGAGCCGAGGAGGAGGTTGACGACATTCCAGTTGCCACCGACAAATCCGCTGATGCCGACGAGACCCCAGTTGATACCTCCGATAATGAGGAGTGTCCAGGCAATCATACCTGATGTGCATTTTTCTTTCATAAGTGTGGTTTAAGGACTTGAAAAAATACTGAATGAAAGGGTTATTTCTTACAGCTATTGCACGTAAAGAGGCCCCATACTGCTGACAGACCGACGAGGATGTAGACAACCCACTCGACTTGCGGCCATGAGCCGAGGAGGAGGTTGACGACATTCCAGTTGCCACCGACAAATCCGCCGATACCGACGAGGCCCCAGTTGATACCTCCGATGATAACTAGGATCCAGGCAAGCATGCCCAGTCCACCTTTATTCTCTGACATAAAAAAACAATTAAGAATAAAAAAAGTATTCGACTTATTCTACTCATAATTGGAGTTTTTTGGGTATTGGTCTCACTTGCAAAGAGTACTTTTCATGGGATTCCTATACATCTTCAAGTTTGTGACAGTACTTGAGAACAGCCTCGACGAAGGTCGCGTGACTCCAGGTGAGAGGAGAGACGGAAAGGGGGGCTCCGGTCCGGAAGTCGAATTGTTCCGGGAGAACGCCGGTGGAGGTGGCTTTGTCAGCGACCCAGTTGATCAGGTCCAGGGCTTCCTGTAAATCCTCATGACATTTGGCTTTGTCGGTGACCCACATGGCATACCAGAGGGTGGTGATCACCCATGGGTTTCCGGGAATGCCCGGCGCGGATTCTGTTCGCTGATACCAGTCATTTTCAAATCGAGCGATACCTCCGACTTCGTTTTGAACCCAAAGGTGTTTTTTGACGGTTTCATTGTTTTTGATGATCATGGGGTCATCTGATGGAAGAACTCCGAAGAGGGAGACTCCCAGGGTGCTTGCGTCTACGATATCGCTTCGAGCTATGATTTCGCCTTTTTCGTCGACCTTTAGGAACTTGTAAAAGCATTGTTTTTCCTCATTCCAGAGGTGTTTTTTCAGGGCCTCTGTGAGACTGTTGACCCGCTTGAGATAGCGATCCGCTTTCTCGTCATGGCCCATGAGGAGGGCTAGTCGATGGGCTGCTCTTAGGCCCGCGATAGTAGACGCAGTTGTCCAGGTGTGAATGCCCATGTGTTCTTCCCAGAGGTCGTAGGAGGGGGAAGGTAGTCCGGTGCTTTCGGAGATAAAGCTTTCCAGAAATTCCGAGGTGGGTTTGATGAAGTCGTGGTACATGGGTCTGATAAACTCAATGTCCTGAAACTGCTCGTAATGGTGATTGAGGGCGTAGATGACGAGAGCTGTTTCGTCTTCCTGGATCGGTAAAATGGCTTTTCCGTCCCGGTACCAGGGATGCCAGGAGCTTCCTACGGAGCCGTCAGGATTGTATTTGTGTAGGAAGTAACCCTCTTCGGTGATGATCTCGGAGCAGAATCGAAAAAATCGTCTGGTGACTTCCAGATAGCCTGCGCTGTCCAGCCCGTGGGCAACGAGTGCTCCATCTCGTGGCCACATATAGGTATAGGTGTCTTTGTTGAAGGCCACGATATCGGAGTCATTTGCCGCCATGATGGCGCCTCCCTGATCGATTTGAGTTCGAATCAGGAGAAGACTTCGTTTCATCAGGGTTGTGATGCGTTCGTTGATGCGAACACACCCGATTTCTTTTTGGTTGCTCCAGTTGATCCAGTATTGCTGGGTGGTATTCAGAAGATGTGAGGGGGTGCTCATGAGGACCATGGTGTTGAGATTTTCCACTTCATGGTGGGTCTTTCCCGCGCACATCCAGTAGTACTGTCGGGATGATGATTGAGCTTTCATAACATGAGTGAACCCAACAGTGGAATCAACGGCTCCTTGTTCAATGGCATTCATGTCCAGCTTTCCGTCTTCAGCGTCTCTCCATGTGCCTTCGAATTGTTGATAGCTGGATTTTCCAATGGAAAATTCTTCCACTCCGTATCGGTCGGTGTATCCGTTGAAGAGGAAGTATCGTCTTTTGCGGTAGTGGATGATTGCTCCATTCTTGCGCGGGTTGGTGATTTCAGGAGCGAAAAGGGCTGTTTCCTGGAATTTGTCTCCATAGAGGGAGATGTCCTGATTAAAGAAGATTTTTATGGTTCGTTCTGTATCCCAATGGTTGATGATATCGATTTCTCTTATAAAGATGTCTTCCTGCATGTGCACTCCATCTCTAAATTTTACCGTCAATCCCAGTTTCTCATTCTTCAGTTCGGTGAGGCAGATCAGTGAATCGCCTTCGTAACTGATATGGTTTTGCCAGTCCGCTTCATGAAGCCAGGACATGACGTGCTGTTCGATGTCATAGATGCCGACTCGATGGAAGTGACGATAAGCGGTTTGGTCTTCCATCCCCACGAAGGGAAAGTAGAGGTCTCTCATCAGGCCGTGATCGTCTAGGGTGACGAGGAGGGAGCCGTTACCGAGATTTGCAGCGCGAGGCATGGGGAGAGGGAGTAGGTTGTAGGAAAGTAGGAAGGTAGGGTTTTAGTTTTTTAGGGAAGAGTCGATTTGTTGCTCGAAGTCGGTGAGAGCGTTCATGAAATAGATGTAGGCGTCGTAGGGTGAGTCGAATGGGGAAAAGTATTTGTGCACGTCGCCATCGGTCCAGTGTTTGGTGCTCATGTAATAAAATTGGTCGGAGATTTGGAGTTTGCGCCAGGTATCGAGAGTGGATAAGAGTCGAGAGTCGAGAGTCGAGAGTTTTTTCAGTTGATCGATTTTGGGTTCGAGGGCATAGATCGTTTCGAGGGCAGCTTTCTGGATGTTATTGCCGTTCCACGCGGAGAGGTCTCGCTCCATATCGGCCCAGGAGACTGGCAGGTGCATGTCTATTTCGGCAATGGGTTTCAGTTCGGCAATGACTTCGGAGGGCGTTCGGAATCCAATGTTTCGTTCTTTGAGAGCCTTTGGGAGATTCTCTAAAAACTGGAAGATTCCGGTGTCCTCCCATTGGTGTTCGCCGAAGGTTTCATAGTCCATGAAGAGGTTGATCGTTTCGCCTTCAGCGGCATCTATCCAGGCTCCAAATTTTTCTGAGGAGAGGGGGTGTTCTGTCCAGCCCTTATTGCTGAAGCGAAACGCGATGTCATCCGAGAGCTTGTAATTTTTTAAGAGGAGTGGGAGTTCTCGCTGGGTGAGGCGGCGGGTTCGTTTCCCAACTTTTTTTTGTTGGTTGATATTGTGTTTTTTGGCGATGGATTTGATCTCTTTCTGAAGTTCGCATCTGAGGGACTGATACAAATGATTTGGAGAACGCCAGTCGAGGATATGGTCTGCTCCTTCCGCGAGGATGCCTTTGAATCCCATTTGTCTGATAAATTCGGCGATTTCGTTGCTGTAGATCAGTTCGGTGTTCCGGAAGATAGTGGGTTCTATTCCGAAATGTGTTTTTATCATTTCCCGGTGTTTGGTGATTTGGTCCGCGAATTCTTTTTTTGAGTATATGCCGGCAAGAGAGTGGTAGGCGGTTTCTGAAAGGAATTCGATCTGGTCGGTTTTTGCCAGTGCTTTGAAGGAATCAAGGACGTCCATTCCCCAGAGCTCACAGTGGTCGAGGAACACTCCTGAGAGAGAGAAACTGGCTCGGAATTCGGGGTATTGTTTACAGAGCTTCAGAAGCAGAGCATTCGTTGGGAGATAACATTTCTCAGCGACTTTTCGGAAAATTTCTTTGTTTTTGAGGTCGTCAAAATACTCGTGGTGTTCACCAATCTGCTGGACTTTGTAATGGTCGAGTCGGAAGGGCTGATGGACCTGGAAGTAGAAGCAGAGGGATTTCATGAGGGGAAGGACTATGAGGACGATAAAGATGATAAGGACTGTTAGGAATTAGGAAATAGCTTGAAGGCTATTCTTTTGGACGTGATGGTAAACGCCCCTGATGAGTCCAGCTTGATTTTTCCAGCTGAGTTGGTCGAGGTCTTTTTGGCTTTCCTGAATGAGAAATTCTCTTAGTTTTTTATAGTGGATGACGGCAAGTGTTTTGTTGGCCATTTCTTCAATGTCCCAAAAATCGACTCGAAGAGCATTTCGGATCACTTCGCTTACTCCTGATTGCCTGGAAATCATCACGGGGGTTCCGTTTTTGATGGCTTCAAGGGGAGTGATTCCGAAGGGCTCGGACACGGATGGCATGATATACAGATCGGCATTGGCGTAGGCCTTGTCGATTTCAGGTCCGCTGAGGTACCCTGCGAAGAGTACATTTTTGGCTATTCTCAGCTCGGTTGAAAGCTCGATCATGCGGTGCATCATGTCGCCGTCTCCCGCCATGACAAATTTTGCCTTGGGTTCTTTTTCCAAAACCTGTTTTGCCATGTGAAGGAAGTACTCGGGGCCCTTCTGGAGAGTCATCCTGCCGAGAAAAAGGATGACGGGATCTTGATTCTCGATTTGTGGCTGGAGTTTGAAGTACTCTTTTTCTTTTAGGACGGCGTTGTGAACGACAGTGATTTTGTCGGGTGAGATACCATAGTTTTGGATGATTTTTTGCTTGGTGAATTCGCTGACCGCGATGATGTGATCCGAAGCTTCCATACCTTTACGTTCGATGTCGTAGACTTCCTGATGAGGGTTGTCTCCGGTTCGATCAAACTCTGTGGCGTGAATATGCGATATTAGTGGTTTTCCTGAGGTTTTTTTTGCCATCACGCCGGCCGGCATGGTGAGCCAGTCGTGGATATGGATAATGTCATGCTCATGATTTTTGCTGATGATCGCGGCTTTTTGGGCATAACGACTAATTTCTTCGAAGAGGTTTTTTCCGTAGGGAGTCTGATGAGGACTGTTAGTCCTGATAAGACTGCTAAGATTGTTAAGATGGTGAGGATTGAGCTGTTCCAAATAGGCTTCCGCAGTCATGTAAGGGTTGAGCTTGGAATCGATGTGTATGAGCCTGAGCTTATTGATGATTTTTTTTGAGGTTCCGTTCAAAAGGTCATCTGCTCCAGAGATGTGAAGTTTTTCCGTTCTGATGTTGTTGGCTTTGGGAAGGACGAGTGTGAGGTGAACATCGTGGTGGCTAAGCCCCTCAACGATGCCCCTACAGGCTGTCCCCAGGCCTCCATAGGAGAAGGGGGGGAATTCCCAGCCAAACATGAGTACTTTCACGTTTTTTGGTTTATTTATATTTGTTTCATTCTTCTCATTATATCACAAAAAAACCTTATTTTTTAGGCTTATGGCTGAGGAAATAATTGATTTCATGCTTTCTTTAAGCCGTATTATTATTTGCGGCTAGCCATGCTGATCCAAATGTTGCAAAATCCTCTCCGTTAGCCTGGACGATGGGGATTTGAGTCCCTGTGAATTGATCATTTTTTCTTATGATTTCAGATATGCTGTCTTGATAAAAAGGAAGGGCTTCCGCAGCAGAACCACCGATCAGGATGACTTCGGGATTGAAGGTGAGAATGAGATTGGCGAGGGCTATGCCCAGGTCTTTCCCGACGTGTTCGAGGAATCTCATGGCTTTTTGATTTCCGTTTTCGGCGGCCTCAACAATTTCTTCTCCTGATGATGATTCGTGGAATTGATCCTCCCATCTTCGAGCAAGCGCCGGTCCGGAGATGAGTTCTTCGAGGGTTTGTTTGTCACGGATGAGCAAGTGTCCGAATTCGCCCGCGGCTCCGTTTTCTCCTCTGATCAGTTTTCCCTCGCTGATGATTGCTCCCCCGACTCCTGTGCCCAGGGTGAGGCCAATGAGATTGTTGTTGTCGCAGTATTTTCCTTTTTGCCAGGCTCCCATAAGGAAGCAGTTGGCATCGTTTTCGATGGTGATGGGGAGGTGGAAGGGGCTTTTAAGTGTTTTTTCCAGGATCGATTTTAGGTTGAAATGTTTTATTCCAGGAATATTTGGGAATTGTTCCACGATGCCGTTGATCGTGGGGCCGGGGGCTCCGATGCCGATGGCTTCTGTTTCTTCATCACGGTATTCATGGATGAGTTTGGCGAGTTGGTCGATGACTTCCTCGACCGTGTTTTCCGTTGGAATTTGGGTTTCGCAGATCTTCTGCCAGGTTTTGCTGTCGTATTTGGCGAGGGCTATTTTGGTGGCGCCGAGGTCGATGCCGAGGATATTCATGGGGAAGGGGAGGCGTGCGGTAGAGACGCATAGCTATGCGTCTGTACGGGGTCAAGGGTTGCTGGTTTTTAGATTATGAGGTTTTTAGGTTATCATGGCCACAGTCTAAACGTAATTATTTGAATTTATGAGGACCATCATCTCTACTGATCAGGCTCCAAAGGCCGTTGGGCCTTATAGCCAGGCGGTGAAGGCGGGGGGTTTTGTTTTTTGTTCAGGCCAGATCGCGATCGATCCGGTGACGCAAGAGGTGATTTCAGGAGGTGTCCAGGAGCAGACGCATCGGGTGATGGATAACCTCCAGGCCGTGCTTGAAGCAGCCGGATCTTCCCTTGATCAGGCGGTGAAAGTGACTATCTATCTGACGAATATGGATGATTTTGGGGTGGTGAATGAGGTGTATGGTTCCTATTTTGCCGACGAGCCGCCGGCTCGTGAGACGGTGGAGGTGAGCCGGTTGCCAAAGGGAGTGTCGATAGAGATATCTGTTATTGCGGAGTTGGAAGAATAGGCGTATGGTGGAGTATCCTTAATTTATTGTTATGAAAAATGCAAACAGGCCAAACAGGCCAGAAGATGTCGCTAGCTCGCCTACTCGTCGGTTTCCCTCTTTTCAAAAAATTCAAGAGCCATTTCGCAATGACACTCTCGATGCTCCCTGGCAGCAGCGGTATGATCATCTTGTGGCTTCTTTGGAGAGGGTTTTAAAAGAAACGGGGATTCGTTGTGGTGTAGCAGCATTTGATCTTGAATCGGATTCGCCAGAGGTTGTGGTTGGTGCTCTCATTAATAATAAGCAGGGAGCTGTTGGAACTCCCCCCTCTTGTTGTTCTTCCTTTTCTCGAAGATAGAAGGCTTTCTGCTGAAGAGAAAGATCGTAGGATCATGGATGCCCTTGGGGATGGGGTTGTGCTATCTTTAGAGGATCGGCCGAGACTTTTGGAAAATTATGAGTCAGGACATTACAGTCTTGCGGCTCTGCGAGCAGAACTTGATATTCTGGCAGGACTTTCTGTTGGTACTCGAGGTCGTCTTAATGAGGTGCTCAAAGAGATTACTGCATCGAATATGCCAACCTCCGTATTGGATCACAGCGAAGAAGGTGAGGATTCTGAAGCAACTCAAAGAGGGGTTTGAGCTTTCGACTCCGCTCTCCTCGAGCCTGAGCGAGGGCCTCGCCATTCGGCCTCGAGCTCATGGCCGAGGGGGAGCCGATGGCGAGCCAGGGTGTTGTGAGTGATTATTTTTGGGCTATCGGATCAGAATAATACATGAATCACTTTCTTAATTTCTTCTATTTCTGATGGCATGATTTGACCTATTTGTTTTTTTAGCCGGTTTTTGTCGACCGTTCTCATCTGATAAATAAGGGCAACGGAATCCTTATCTATTTTTGTTTTTTCTTTTGAAAGGAAATAGGTTGTCAACTTTCCTTGAGTTGTCATATTTGTCGTCAATGGCGCGATAATGACGGTGCTGAGAAACTGATTGAGAATATTCTTTTGAACAACCAAAACGCGCCGAAACTCAGATTGTTCGTGTCCTTTTGTTGGCGAGAGGTCAGTGAGATATATGGATCCTTGTTTGATCATAGTCCTTTAAGAGTTTCTGCCTGAATAGCGATCCAATCGTCTTCTGAAGGAAGGTCATCGAATGGTATTTTTGCCAATGCCTTCGCATCCTCTTCAAGTCTTTTATTGAGCCACATTTCCATTGCTTCCTGAAGAATGGCACTTTGGGTTACGCCCTTTGATTCGGCGGTTTGCTTCATGGTGGTAACGATGAGGTCGGGTAGGAACGCGGATATTCTGGTTTTGGATGAAGCGGCCATGATGTGTTGATAATGTATTATGTTTATATCATATACTCTTGTAATACGATTTTCAAGACATTTTTTACGAGCTTTCTCTGGCTTGGTTCGCTTCTTCTTTGAGCTGTGATAAGCTCATTCCTGTCTTTTGGCTTATTCATGGACTTTTCGAAGATCAATCTGGAGGATCACCAGACCCTGGCGCGGACCATTGTATTGGAGGCTGTCGGGAGGAATTTTCGAGATCGCTCTGATTTTCAGAAGTTTCGAAATCGAATCATCAAGCGACATGAAGGTCGGATTTTTCACAATCTTTACTTTGTGAAGGCCTATGAGGATCTGCTGAAGGAGGGGAAAATGGAGCCGAATGAAGAGCTTCTGGGTTTTATTCAAAAACGAAAAGTACGGACGATGAGCGGGGTGGCACCGGTGACGGTCTTGACCAAGCCTTTTCCTTGTCCGGGGAAATGTACCTATTGTCCGACGGATGTACGGATGCCAAAGAGCTATTTGCCGAGCCAGCCGGCAGCGCAGCGAGGGTTTCGACAACGGTTTGATCCCTATTCACAGGTGTTTGTTCGGCTCAAAGCGCTCGAGATGACAGGACATCAGGTGTCTAAGGTTGAGCTTCGGATTCTTGGTGGAACCTGGAGCTCATATCCGAAGACTTATCAGACCTGGTTTGTGAAGCGGTGCTTGCAGGCGATGAATGAATATAGGATAGTTCGGAGTTCGGAGTTCGCAGTTTGGAGTTCCCGAAATACTATTGTGAGTCGATACGGATCCGATGAGGTGAATACTCTGATGGTGAAAAGTATAGGAGGAGGGAGCATGAAGTTTGAAGATGTTGTTCGAGGAAATGAAACGGCTGCAGTTCGCTGTATCGGGATCAACATCGAAACGCGGCCGGATTGGATCGATGAAGCGGAGGTGATTCGTTTGCGCAGGCTTGGCGTGACGAAGGTGGAGATCGGGGTACAGACGACGGATGATCGGGTTCAGGAGTTGACGCGGCGAGGGCATGGTCTGCAGGCGGTTCGGGATGCGACACGGTTGCTGAAGGATGCTGGTTTCAAGATCAGCTACCACATGATGCCGAACCTTGAAGGTTCCACCGTTGAACTTGATAAGCGAATGATTGGGGAGCTCTTCGAAGGTTCCGATTATCAGCCGGATTATCTGAAAATTTACCCCTGCGTGGTGATTCCCCGGACATCGCTTTCAGTTCGCTATCGGAAAGGTCTTTATCAGCCTTATGATGACGAAACGCTTGAAGAGGTGTTGCTCGAGAATATGAAATCGGTTCCCGAGTGGTGTCGGATAGACCGTGTAGCGCGGGATATTCCGGCTGGTGATATTGAAGCGGGGACGAAAATTTCAAACATTCGTCAGATTTTGGAGCAATGGTTGGAAAAAGAGGGGACGCCGTGCCGGGATATTCGGGCTCGTGAAATTAAGGGAGAAGATTTTGATCCGACTGATGTGCAGTTAATCGTTCGAGAATATGAGGCAAGTGGTGGCAGGGAGCTGTTTTTGAGTTATGAAGATGTGAAGCAGGATAAGCTGATTGCTTTGTTGCGCTTGCGGTTTTCGGGGAGGACTTTTTTTGATGAACTGAAAGGAGCCGCTTTGATTCGTGAGGTTCACGTGTATGGGAGGCAGATTGCGGTGGGGGAGGGAAATGAGGCGAAGGAGAAGATGAAGAATGAAGGGGTGCTCCAGAAGCAGCACCAGGGATGGGGCGGGAAACTCATGCGAGAGGCTGAGCGGATGGCGTTCGAGAGTGGGTATCAGAAAATAGCGGTGATCGCGGGGATAGGGACACGGGAGTATTACCGGAAATTTGGGTATGTTTTAGCTGGTACTTATATGATCAAAGCACTTTGACTTGTTGGAGGCCTGTCCTTCGAAGCTGGGAGGAAATAGACAAGGGTGAAGGAGGAGGACGTATATGGTGAAAGAATTGGAAAGGAGCTCCAGTCTAGCATTGGTTGCAAAATATCATTCGGGACGCTACCATTTCTTAGCTCTTGCAATAAGAAAAAGGAAATGATTATTGTGACACAATCAATACCGTTAACCGTTATTCAAGCGAGCCATAGTCATTTTTTTGATACTATGGTGAAGGCCGTTGTTGATATTGAGAGAGGCATGGTGGCTCTTGACGCAGAGCTTCATGCTGATCTTGAAGACTTATTATTGGAGGCCGGATCACTTCAAGAATATCTTTGGGGAGTTAATATTTTTTTTGATAATCCTCAAAAAATTGAATTTACCTCATTGATCAATATTCGTCCGGCGCAAAATAATAGAGGTATGGAGGTTCAAGATCCGAAAGTAAAAAAGATTATTGAGGAAATTATTTTTAAGCTTATTACGCCGTCCTGATGTACCAGCTTGTCCTTCACAAAACACTGACGTTGGAAAAATGGCGTCGTTTTAGTATTGACCGGCATATTCTCATGATCGCGAATGAAGTGAATCGGTTACAAAATTCTTTCCAGCATCAGTTTTCCACGGAGAGTATACGAGAGATTTTTGAACGGGCGTTCGAGTTAATCGATATGATGATCTGGAGTCAGAGTGGGAATCTTCGAAAAGAACTGCTTCGATGGAGAGAGCTTTTTTCAGAATTGTATGTGATGGACAGGGACACATTCGATAAGTCATTTAAGCCTGTTCAACAGATGTACAGAGTCCTTTTACTCCTCAATCACCAGTCAGCTCAGCTCCTCGCACCCTAGGCTATGAAACTGATATGTTTTCTGAGGATCGTTTTTTTGAAAAAGTCAGATTTTTAAAAGGCGTCTCGAAAAGGAATGTCCATCATGAGATATGGCAAGAGTCTTCCCCTCGCTTCATGAGGTATTGTTGGTGGTAGTCTTCGGCTTTGTAAAAGGGTTTTGCGGTGACGATTTCTGTCACGATAGGATTTTTCCATTTCCCGGATGCTTCCAGTTTTTCCTTCGATGCTTGAGCCTTTTTTTTCTGTTCAGGGTTGTGAAAAAAAATGACGGATCGGTATTGGCTCCCGAAATCCGGACCCTGTTGGTTGGGGGTTGTGGGATTGTGGTTCTCCCAAAATATGTTGAGGAGTTTTTCGTAGCTGATCTTATCCGGATCGAATTCAACCTGGACGACTTCGGCGTGTCCAGTTCCCTTGGCGCAGACCTCCTCGTAGCTGGGATTTTTTGTTTCACCGCCTTCGTATCCGACCATGGTTTCAAGGACTCCAGGAAGTTTGCGAAAAGTTTCTTCTACCCCCCAGAAACATCCGGCTCCGAAGGTGGCGAGTTGAGTATTCATCGTGAGCAGGGTGAAGAATTGTCTAGAGTGTAGTCTTTTTGCTACACTGAAATCAACTCCACCCTTAATCTTCTCAACCATGACTCACCAGGCTCAAGATTTTTCTCATCTTCTGGGAAATTTAGATGGTATTAGCGATGCGCAGCTCGAGGCTCATTTTGGTCTTTACCAGGGGTATGTGAAAAAGCTTAATGAGATTGAAGAAAAGCTGGGGACGGTCGACAAGAGCCTCGTGAATTACTCCTTTGGCGAGTACAGCGAACTGAAGAGACGGTATGTCGTGCCTTATAATGGGACTTATCTTCATCAGATGTATTTCGAAAACCTTGCCAAGGACGGCGGAGAGATGAGCGATGAGTTGCGTAAGGCGGTGATTGATTCTTTTGGTTCAGTCGACGTTTTCCTGGATGAGCTCAAAGCTTCTGGCACCACGGTGGTGGGCTGGGTTCTGACCTGCAAGAATAAGCGCGATGGACGACTTCAGAATCACATTGTGTATGAGCATCATGTGGGTCTTCCGGTCGATCAGGAAGTTGTCTTAGCTCTCGATTGTTGGGAGCACGCTTTCATGATCGATTACGGGACGAAGAAGGCTCAGTACCTGGATGCTTTTGTGAAGAATGTTGATTGGGGAAAGGTGAATGAGAGGTTTTCCTAGATCATCTTGATCTCGATATCCACCCCGGCAGGGAGATTCAGATTCGACAGGGCTTCGATGGTGGAAGGGGTGTGTTCACTGATGTCGATGAGTCGTTTGTGGGTTCTGATTTCAAATTGTTCCCGTGCGTCTTTGTTGACGAAGGTTGATCGGTTGACAGTGATTTTTTCGATCCGGGTTGGCATGGGGATAGCACCTGTTACCAGGGATCCACTTCGTTCGGCTGTTTCGATGATCGTCTTGGCGCTTTCGTCAGCAATCTTGTGATCGAAGGCTCGGATGATGACCCGGATCTTCTGACTGGCGGATGATGTTGCCTTTTTTGTTTCTTTCGCGCCTTTTTCAGCACTGCTTTCAGTTTTTTTTGTTGTTTTTTTGGGAGCTTTCTCTGCTTTTTCGTCTTTTTTTGCTGCCATGATTTGGGAGTGAGAAAATAAAAATAACGGCGTTGTATTCGCCGTTGATGTCTGAAGGTTCTGCTTCAGAGCTTGGGGCGAATTTTCCTCCCGTTTAATGGGAGGCCTCAAGAGCTAAAAGCAACTCTAGATTGATTGAATGATAGCGGGTTGATTCGTTTTGGCAAGAAAAAACCGCCTGTAGAGACAATTCATGAATTGTCTCTACGAAGGCAGTTAAAGATTCTCTTTCACAGTCATCTACTTGATGATCTTTGTGACCACTCTCTTCGACGAGCTCAGAGTGTCGTTTATTTGATTATTTTGGTCACGACACCGGCACCTACTGTTCGGCCTCCTTCACGGATAGCGAAACGTGTTCCGTCGTTGACGGCGACAGGGACTCCGAGAGAAACGTTTACCTTGAGGTTGTCTCCAGGCATCACCATCTCGGTGCCTTCCAGGAGGTGAATTTCACCGGTTACGTCTGTGGTTCGGATGTAAAACTGAGGTTTGTATCCCTTGAAGAATGGGGTGTGTCGTCCGCCTTCTTCTTTATTTAAGACGTAGATTTCTCCTTCAAATTCGGTGTGAGGCGTGATGGTTCCTGCTTTGGCAAGGACCATACCTCGTTCAACTTCTTCCCGTTCAATACCACGGAGAAGGAGCCCTACGTTGTCTCCAGCCTGCCCCTGATCGAGGAGTTTCTTAAACATTTCTACTCCCGTGACGATGAGTTTTCGAGTGTCGCGGATTCCTACCATTTCAATTTCTTCGTTGACCTTGACGATTCCCTGCTCGATACGACCGGTGGCAACCGTTCCCCGACCCTTGATGGAGAAGACATCTTCCACTGGCATCAGGAAAGGTTTGTCCAGGTCCCGAACAGGATCCGGTACGTAGGTATCGAGAGCGTTGAGGAGTTCTTTGATGGGCTCAGCGTCTGGACCTGTTGGGTTTTCGAGAGCCTTGAGAGCAGATCCTTTGATGATCGGGGTGTCATCTCCAGGGAATTCATACTTATTGAGCAATTCCCGGACTTCCATTTCCACCAGGTCAATGAGCTCGGGGTCGTCTACCATGTCCACTTTGTTCATGAAGACCACGATGAAAGGAACGTTTACTTGTCGAGCCAACAGGATGTGCTCTCGCGTCTGCGGCATGGGTCCGTCTGCTGCGGAAACCACCAGGATGGCAGCGTCCATTTGAGCGGCACCCGTAATCATATTTTTGACGTAGTCAGCATGACCAGGACAGTCTACGTGAGCATAGTGTCTTTTGTCCGTGCTGTACTCAACGTGTGAAGTTGAGATGGTAATACCCCGCTCCCGTTCTTCAGGAGCATTGTCGATTTGAGCGAACGATTTTGCGACACCTCCTCCCATTGCAGCAGCAACTGATGTAATAGCAGCGGTTAAGGTCGTCTTTCCGTGATCAACGTGTCCAATGGTACCGACGTTCACGTGGACCTTATCTCGGACAAAAACATCTTGAGCCATATTCGATAGTTTAAGAGATATGAGCGAGAGGAATGCTAGCAAAGGTCGCCAGGTGTGTCAAATAGTCGTGTGCTTATTATTTGTACGATAAAGGTTGGCATGAGGAGAGAATTAATATTGTCTCCTGACCATTGTGGAGGGGGTGAGAAATCCGTATAGTACAGACACATTAAGCTGAACATGAATACTTTTGGACAATTGTTTCGGGTGACGACCTTCGGGGAGTCCCATGGGGAAGCGGTGGGGGTGGTGGTGGACGGGTGTCCCGCGGGATTGTCTTTGAGTGTGAAGGATTTTAAGCACGATTTAGATCGTCGGAGGACGGCACAGAGCCCGATTGTCTCACCGAGGAAGGAGGATGATGAAGTCGAGATTTTGTCAGGAGTTTTCAATGGGAAGACTCTGGGGACGCCCATTTGTCTGATGGTTCGGAATCAGAATGCCAGGCCGGAGGATTATGAGCGTTTGAAAAATACCTATCGTCCCAGTCACGCGGATTTTACTTATGAGCAAAAATACGGGATTCGAAATTGGCAGGGGGGGGGTAGAGCAAGTGCTCGGGAGACGGTAGCAAGGGTGATGGCTGGGGTGGTGGCGAAGAAAGTGCTAAGTTCGGAGTTCGGAGTTGGGAGTTCGGAAAAGGGAATTTGTCCGGTTGCCTATGTGAAGCAGGTTGGGGATATTGTGGCGGATATTGATCCGGAGACGGTTACGCTCAAAAAAGTGGAGTCCAATATGGTTCGTTGTCCGGATTCGAAGGCGGCGAAGAAGATGATTGATCGCATTCGGTCTGTTCAGAAAAAAGGTGACACGATTGGAGGTGTGGTGGAGTGTGTGGTAAAAAATGTCCCGGTTGGTTTGGGGGATCCTATTTTTGACAAGCTGAAGGCGACCCTCGCTCACGCAATGATGAGTTTGCCGGCGACGATGGGGGTGGAATTCGGGTCGGGGTTTGGGTGTTTGTCGATGTTGGGTTCAGAGCATAATGATGCTTTTTTTGTACAACAGATGAAGGGGGAAAAAGTTGTTCGAACGAAGACGAATCATTCTGGGGGGGTTCAGGGGGGTATTAGCAATGGGATGCCGATTGTGTTTCGGACGGTTTTTAAGCCGGTATCGACGATTTTTCAGAAGCAGCAAACAGTGACGAAGGATTTGAAAAAGCACACTTTAGAAATGTATGGTCGCCATGATCCCTGCGTGGTGCCTCGGGCGGTGGTGATCGTGGAGGCGATGGCGGCGATTGTTTTGGCGGATCATTGCTTGAGGCAGGGGGGGGGTGAATGACGTGAATCCAAAAATCTATTTAAAACAGCTGCTTTATATTTTCCGTGCCGTAATAATATACATTTCTTCCTTGTTTATCTCTTGTTAAGAAATCCTTGCTTACTAAGTCTTTGAGATCCTTATTGGCTGTCATTTTTGTAACCTGGTTTATATTCATGTGAACATTAAGTGTCGTTCTTCCGTCTGGATCACCATGTAGGAATTGTAGTAGTTGAACTTGTCTATCATTTAATCCATGGGTTATTTCACTTTTTTTCTTCATCAGAATGTTTTCTTTGGATTTTTTTTCTAGATATTTCTTAAACTCCTCAACGGCCAATTTTATTTTTTTGATGTTATAATCTATAAAATATGTCATATCGTTATCGTCCTGCTCACTATATACATATGCCATCGTGTATTGCTTTGCTGAGAGCTTAATTGCTTTAGATATGGGGAGATATACAAAAGCCCAATATCCTTGTCTCATTAAATACCAGTAAAAAAGTAATCTGGCTAACCGTCCGTTTCCATCTGTAAAGGGATGTAGGTATCCGATCCAAAAATGGATGATTATTGCTTTGATAATCGGATGAATAAAGGTTTCGTTTCCTAGTTCATGGTTAGAAAACTTTATTAGCTTTTCTAATTCTGCTTTTACAAATCCAATATCCGGCCCTTCGTGATAGATATCACCGGTTAGTTTATCTGTTACATAAACGGGGTCTCTTTTTTTTCTGATTCTTGGCTCTTTCCCTTCTGAATCCACTGTGTCCTTAGTAATCAGACTATGAAGTTCTTGAATAAGTTCTATGCTCATTTCCCTGTTTTTATAATCCTCTTCTACCGCTTTCATTGAGATATAATTATTCACGATCATTTTCTCTGATTCATTTTTTGGTTTCCGACCTTCTCTCAACATTATTTTTGCAGCTTTTCTGCTTGTTGCAGCACCTTCCAGTTGAGATGAGGCAATTGCTTCTTCCATTATTCCTCGTGATATCAGTTTTTGTTTGTCGGCATTTTTTATCCCACCTTTTTCTACGAAGAGCTCACCTCCGGTGCTCATGTCGATTTTATGAAAAAATTCTTCGAAATAATCGAGTTTTGCCCAGGTAAAGGTTTTCCCATCTTTATCTATTACGATAGATTTTGCGCTTTGTGATTCTCGGAAGATTTTTGTAATTGCCCAGAGTTCTTCTTTTGTCGCTCCTTTAGGGGTTGGTTCTTTGTGGCGAAATTTATCCCAATATACGTAATCTGTTCCTAAGAATTTTTTTACAAACGTCAAAATTTCTACCCGGTTTTTGGTACCAAATATTTTAGAAATTTTGTCTGGTTTTATTCCTGATATTTTCGGTTTTTCTAACTTAAAGCGCATAATATTTCTAATAGGTATAGATGTACTCAAATTATACCTTTTTTATACCTATTATGCCAACTAAAAGAGTATACATATATTTAAAGTGTACCTATTTTATACTCATTAAGAATGTATATGATTTGAGTCTCTCTTGTAAATAAGAGAAAACCCCTCTTTGGGTACCTTAATTTGACCCCTTCCCCTAAAGAAAGAAGAAGAGAGATGTCATCACATTGTCCCGGCGGCTATACGTAAGTGCCGGCTGATAGAATGGTACGCGACCTGCCTAACCGAAGTCCACGAAGTGGACGAAGGAGGGAGCGTACCTATCAGCCAAGGCATTTCGTATAGCCGACAGTTGGACGGAGCCGAGAGCACGAACGAAGTGAGGCGAGCGGCGGAGGAGAACTGGAGGGAAGGCCTGCCGAAGGCGGCCGCACCCGCCGTGCCATTGGCCTGGAGAGCGAGCCTCTGCGTAGCAGAGTGCGAGCGATTCAGGCCAACGTTCGCGGTATATCCGATGTGCGGAGGGAAATGAAGGCGGTATAATATTTGCGAAGCAACCGCCGGAATGACGGAGCATATGGGTGGAGCCGAGGGGGTTCTTGGAGGTGGGCGGAACCGCCACATACCGCTGATCGTATATTAGATCTGTACTCATGGAGTACGATTTTCAAGGTGAGCAGCTACGAAGCCGCTGTTGGAGTTATAGCTCCGTCGCATAACATGTAGTCTCCCTGGAATAGCTTCTGGAAGCGAATAAGGTAGTTGGAGGCAAGCTCCGAATCATGCACGAACCTGCTTGTAGCTTCCCATGGAGACGACCTGCAGCCACTCACCTTTCTCTTTTTCTTCTTTCTTTTCTTTCTTCTTTTTCTCTTTTGAGATTATGGCTGACTCAAGCTAATAATTCAACATCATGAAACATTATGTAGGGATAGATATCTCAAAACGTGATTTTCATGTGTGTTTCAGTGAAGAGAGCGGCATACAAAAATTCAATAATGATAGTGTGGGGATCAGGCATTTTCTGAAATATTTAGATTCCAACAAATATAAATTCGAGGATACCC
>JAUYGZ010000008.1 GCA_030690415.1 bacterium | reverse complement strand
ACAAGCTCTATATCCTCCAGACCCGAAATGGAAAGCGGACAGGGCAGGCGGCGCTTCGGATTGCAGTCGAAATGGTGAAAGAAGGCCTCATCGATGAAAAAACAGCGATCATGAGAGTGGATCCCGCGGCTCTCGAGCCAGTCCTTCATCCGAATATTGATCCTCAAGCGGAGAAAAAAGTCTTGTGCAAAGGCCTTCCGGCTTCTCCCGGAGCAGCATGTGGCAAGATCGTTTTCACGGCTGATGAAGCTGTGGAAGCCCACAAAAACCTCGAAAAGGTCATCTTAGTGCGCCATGAAACCTCCCCTGAAGATATTGCAGGAATGCATTCCGCTGAAGGAGTTGTGACCACGACAGGAGGAATGACTTCCCATGCTGCTGTTGTTGCGAGAGGGATGGGAAAGCCCTGTGTGGCCGGCGCCGCGGACATGAAGATCAACTACCAGAAGGAGGAGCTAACCATTGGAGACAAAGTCTTAAAAAAAGGCGACATTATTACCCTTTCCGGAAGTACGGGAGAGCTCATGGAGGGGGAAGTGAAAACAGTGCCCCCATTGCTGGACGAATTCTTCGAACAGATGATGAAATGGGTGGATGAGACACGTCAGATAGGTGTGCGGACGAACGCCGAAACCCCACCCGATTGCCGAAACGCGGTGAAATATGGAGCTGAAGGGATCGGACTCTGTAGGACAGAACACATGTTTTTCAGCGAAGAGCGCATCCTGCATGTCCGGGAGATGATCCTCTCAGACACCATCGAAAAACGAATCGCAGCAATAGACAAATTACTCCCCTACCAAAAGGACGACTTTGTTCAGATTTTCGATATCATGGATGGTCGGCCCGTCACCATTCGCCTGCTGGATCCACCTCTGCACGAGTTTCTTCCCACGGGCGAAGATGAAATCGATGCCGTGGCAAACGAGCTCAAGCTGAGCCCTGATGCCGTCAAGGAAAAGATCAGATCCCTTCACGAGGTCAATCCGATGCTGGGACACAGGGGTTGCCGTCTGGCGATCTCATATCCGGAAATTCCGATTATGCAGACCAAGGCGATCTTCATGGCGGCTATCGAGGTCAAGCGAAGCGGAAAAGAAGTTCATCCGGAAATCATGATTCCCCTGGTGGCACTTTCAGAAGAGTTCAAACACCTGGAAAAGAAGATTCGCAAATTTGCCGACGAACTTATCGCCGAGGCGGGCATCGATCTCTCCTATCATGTGGGGACCATGATCGAGATCCCACGAGCCTGCATGATAGCTGATAAAATAGCTGAACACGCGGAGTTTTTCTCCTTCGGGACAAATGATCTGACGCAGATGACCTTTGGTTTTTCCCGGGATGACGTGGGGAAATTTCTGGGGATCTATCAGGAAAAAGGCATTCTCAAAGAAGACCCCTTTGCCATTTTGGATCAGGAGGGAGTGGGATCACTCATGAAAATGGCAGTCGAAAAAGCGAGAACCGTCAGGCCCGATATCAAGATCGGGGTCTGTGGTGAGCATGGCGGCGAACCCTCTTCGGTCGAATTTTGCATCAGTATGGGCTTTGACTACGTCTCTTGTTCGCCTTTTCGAGTCCCCATTGCCCGCCTCGCGGCAGCTCAGGCAATTCTTAAACAACGTCAGAACATATGAAAAAGAGCTGGTTCATTATTGCCCTCATTCTGATCCTGGGAGCTCTGGTGCTGGTTCTCCAGCTGCAAAGTGGCGGCTTGAAATCTCAGCTCCTGGACAGTTCGTCTCCCGGGCAGTCTCCCCGAGTGGATCAGGCGAGTGACTGTGATAAATTTCCGGAGCCCTTGGCCAATCGCTGTTATGAGACAGCCTGCCAGTGTGACAATATTACCAAACCATCGCTTCAAAAATCTTGTGAACGGGAATGTGCGTTACGCAATCGATAATCAGCACTCTCTTTATCATTTCCTTCATTCTTCATCTCCCATGTCCACTCTTACTCAAGTCCACGCCCGACAAGTCCTCGATAGCCGTGGCAATCCCACGCTTGAGGTTGAGCTCTCATCAGGAGACCTGATGGCCAGAGCCATCGTTCCCAGCGGCGCATCCACGGGAGCCCACGAAGCGGTTGAGCTGCGGGACAAGGACGAGAGCGTTTATCTGGGTAAGGGAGTCCTAAAGGCTGTTCACAACGCCAATACCGAGATCACCCAGGCAGTCCTCGGCATGGAGCTGGGCCAACAGCTCGAGCTGGATCAGAAGCTGATTGATCTCGATGGGACGGAAAACAAGTCTCGACTGGGAGCTAATGCCATCTTAGGCGTCTCTCTCGCCTATGCTCACCTCAGTGCAGCGTCTCAGCAGAAGCCGCTGTACCGGTATCTCGCCGACATTTCGCAGACAGAACACTTGTCCATCCCCCGCCCCATGATGAACGTCATCAACGGAGGACGACACGCCGACAATACGCTGGACATCCAGGAATTTATGCTCTTCCCGAAGGCGGAATCTTTTTCCGAAAACCTCCGGGTCGGGACGGAAGTCTTTCATCACCTGAAAAGGATTCTTCAGGAAAAAAACCTCTCCACATCCGTCGGCGACGAAGGTGGTTTTGCTCCAGACCTTCGTACGCACGAAGAAGCTCTAGGGCTGATGTGGGAAGCCAGCAAAGCCGCGGGCCATGAGGAGCAGATGGAGTTTGCTCTGGACGCAGCGGCGAGCGAGTTTTATGACGGTGAAAAAACGCGGTATGTCATCGAAAATGAGAGCACGACTGCCGACCAGCTCATCGACTATTATGCTTATTTGTGTGACAAATACCCCATTGTATCCATTGAGGACCCCCTTCATGAGGATGACTGGGAGGGCTGGGTAAAAATGACCGAAAGACTGGGGGATAAGATTCAGATCGTCGGAGACGACTTGTTGGTCACCAATGTTAAACGACTGCAGAAAGCCATCGATATGAAGGCCTGTAACGCCATTCTCGTCAAATTAAACCAGATTGGAACTCTGAGTGAGACGATCGACGCTATCCAGTTAGCTCAGAAAAATGGCATGAAGGCCGTTGTTTCGCACCGCAGCGGTGAGACGGAAGACACTACGATCGCGGATTTAGCAGTTGGACTGAATACCGGTCAGATCAAGACGGGAAGCCTGAGCCGTGGAGAAAGGATTTGCAAGTACAATCAGCTGCTGCGGATAGAAGAACAGCTTATTACCCGATAAAATGCTTAAATCAGTCGTCAATAGCGAAGAAGGAAAAGTGTCAAATCAGGCTCGGAAGAGACGACGATTGTTGAGTGACGAAGAGTCTCAAAAGCTTTCAAGGCTGTTTAAATCAATATCTGATGCTGAGAGAGCTCTCCGGGAAGCTATTGGAAAACAATATCCCATCACTCCGGATCAACTCTGTCCCGTGAATAAGGCTTGTTTTCCGGAAGCAGAAAAAAGTTCAGGACTCCTGTCTCGTCTTCGAAATTTCATCTCAAAGCTCCTTTCAGCAGCAGATTCGAACTAATCCTTTCATCTTCTTTTCTATGTCCTTCTCCATCTCTCAAGCAAAAGCCCAGGTTGGACAAAGTGTCATCATCCAGGGATGGATGTACAACAAGCGCGGATCAGGGAAAATTTACTTCCTTCAGTTACGCGATGGGAGCGGAACCATGCAAGGAGTGGTCGAAACAAGCGCCGGCGAAGAGGTGATGAAAAAGGCCGAAGAGTTGACCATCGAGTCTTCGGTTCGCGTCACGGGAGTGATCACCCAACACCCCAAAAATCCTGAGGTCTTTGAGATTCAGGTGAAGAATATCGAGATTGTTCAAATCGCAGAAGAATACCCCATTGGAAAAAAGGAACACGGCCCTGACTTTCTCCTCGATAATCGACACCTCTGGTTACGCTCAGAGAAGCAGCTCGCGATTCAACGCGTTCGGGACGAGATTATTCGGGCTACATTTGAGTATTTCCACGAGAATGGTTTTATCAAGATCGACACCCCTATTCTCTCCAATAATGCCTGCGAAGGGAGTACAGAGCTTTTTTCCATCGACTACTTCGGTGAGCCGGCCTATCTTTCCCAATCAGGTCAGCTCTACCTGGAGGCCGCAGTCATGAGCTGTGGACGTGGCTTCGATTTTGGTCCTGTTTTCCGCTCAGAGAAGTCAAAGACCAGAAGGCATCTGACCGAGTTTTGGATGATGGACGCGGAAGTGGCCTACTGTGACCTGGAAGGTATCTTACAGATAGAGGAAGCGCTGATATTGCACATTCTCAAGAGGGTTTTGGAAAACAAAGTGAAGGAGCTCACGACTCTCGAGCGGGATTTGGAGCCATTGAAAAAAATTCAAGGACCTTTCATCCGCAAAACCCACGCGGAAGCGGTGGCTGAGCTCCGGGAAATGGGCTCGGATATTCAGGAAGACCACGATTTGGGAGGTGATGATGAGACGATCCTTACGAAAAAATACGATCAGCCCATTTTCGTCACCCATTACCCTTCCAAGGTCAAAGCCTTTTACATGAAGCGAGACGAAAGCGGTCAACGATGCCTTTGCGCTGATCTGCTCGCGCCGGAGGGATATGGAGAGATCATAGGCGGCTCCCAGAGAGAAGAAGACCTAGTCCTGCTCAAGCAATGGATGGCGGAGCATCACGTTCCTGAAAAAGGTCTGGAATGGTACCTCGATCTTCGACGTTATGGTTCCGTGCCTCACGCGGGCTTTGGCTACGGTCTGGAGCGCATTGTGGGCTGGGTCTGTGGGCTTCAGCATGTACGGGAGACGATTCCTTTTCCACGGCTGATGAACAGACTTGAACCGTAAACAGGACTCATTGCCGAAACAGGGTGTCGTTGCGGAACGGTAAAAAAACTCACCCCCTTAGTCCCCCCCTCTTCGGAAGAGAGGGGGAAAGAGCGTTAAGCGAGGGGGGGGTGAGTTTTTTTAGTACCTCTTCAGTATCCGCTTCATACTCCGTTTCTCCTCACGGTCTTTGATGACCTGTCTTTTGTCATACTGTTTCTTTCCCCGAACGAGTCCGATCCTGATCTTCGCCCACTGACGATCAAGGAGAATTTCAAGGGGCACCAGGGTGACCCCCTTCTCCTTCATTTTGCCTTCAATCCGCTCGATTTCTGACTTTTTCATCAAAATGAGGCGCTTCCGCTTTGGGCTGTAATCCGGTGAAGCGTCATACCGGTACCGGGGAATATTCAGATCATTCAAAATCGGTTTTCCCTGCACAATCGTGACAAAACTGCCGGCAAAACTGGGTTTTTGATTCCTCAAAGACTTGATTTCACGTCCCTCGAGCTTCATGCCCGCGAGGATCTCCTCAAGGACTTCGTAGTTAAAATACGCTTTTTTATTCGTGGAAAGGGTTTTCATGGTCGGTTCAGGGTTGAGAGTTAAGAGTTAAGAGTTCAGAGAAATCAAGCTCTTAGGGAAAAGCTTAAATAGTGTACGGGGATACATCCAATTGCGCAATTTGCGGTTGAGGAGCATTTCTGCTATACTGATCTGATCATCCTCCACTTCATGTGAAGTTCGGATGAGAACAACCAAAACAAAAAAATGGAAAAAACAAAATCCGCTTTCGAGTTTCCCGGTGTTCAGCACTGGGACATCATGACGGTGACCATCTCTTCCGGTACTGAGTTCCAGAGAATACAGCTTGGCAACGGCTATGAATTTCGTTTTGTCCCCATGGTGGATGGCAGTTTTTCCGCTCTGCTATCACAAAACAACATTGATGTGTTCCACTTTATGTGGACGGAGGTAGAGGGTCTTGTGAATATTACTCACCGCATCGTGAATCCGAAGTTCCGCGGTCATGGGATTGGAGCCAGAGTGATGCAAGCTCTCGATAAACGGTTGGAACAGCTCTGCGATCGTGATCAGCTCCCCTATCACCTTATGATGGAGACCAGCCAGCTTTCAGTCATTGGATTAGGCAAAAAGATCGGTATGGTACTTACAGCTGGAGAGGATATTTTTGATTCCATCCAAAGCGGAGACAGCTCTTATCAGATCGATGAAGACACCCATGTGACGGATGCCAACAACTATCGAATGCTGTTTCGAGTCTCAAAGGCCTATCTTCCGGAGGCCCAGGTCATTTCCATTCGACAAGGAAAGGTCAGAGAACAAATTTATGCTCTTGCGGCCTAGTACGGTTCCGACAAGTCCCGTATACTCCGGATGCTTTTTTGACATATGAAACCCGTGACCAGCTTCATCCTCGGCATTCTCGCGACCCCATTCATCGTTTTTGGGTACCCGGTCTATCAGGTGAACTTCTTTGATTCCGGCTGGGAGAACAAAACCGCCGCCGATTGTCTCATGGTCCTCGGGGCGAAAGTCCTTAATAATAACAGTCCGGACCTTATGATGAGGGAACGTATCAACACGGCAGTTCACCTGATCTCAGATCAAAAGGTCATTTTATCAGGAGGAACGGTCGATCAGAAAAAATCAGAGGCCGAGGTGATGAAAGAACTGCTGGTTGAAAACGGAATCGATGAAAGCCTCTTGGTCCTTGAAACAAAAAGTACCAGCACCTATCAAAACCTGCTCTACAGCAAGCCACTGCTCGAAGAATGCGAGATGGTTGACATGGTGAGCAACGACTTCCATCTGGCCCGAGTGAAAATGACCGCGGATCGTCTGGGAATTCCAACGAATCGCCTTATCCCCGCCCAATCCACGAAGCCCAACAGCAACGAGCGGCTCCTGAGAGAATACCTGGCTTACGCCTGGTACTGGCTCGCCTGGGGGTGGATGGAGAAGGGGTAGGAATCCCCTCCACGGACTCACTCTACCTCTCTCCTTCGGAGAGAGAACCAATAGAGCACCGCACCATTTATATATAAAAAGAGTCGGAGAACAACTGATCCCTTCTCCTCTGGAGAAGGATAGGTTGAGGCCGTGGAGGGGAAAAATAACACAATCAAACCATGATCCACCCCATCACCAAGCGAGCCAGATCCCTCAGAAAGAGACAGACAGAGGCTGAATCAAGACTCTGGTATCATCTTCGATCCAGAGGATTCTATGGAGTGAAATTCAAGCGTCAGGAGCCACTTGGCCCCTACTTTGTTGATTTTGTGAGCCATGAACGGAAAGTAATCGTAGAAGTGGATGGTAGTCATCATGCGGAAAAGACCCAGGAAGAGTATGATCAGATTCGAACGGAATATCTCAAATCAATGGGATATAAGGTTGTAAGATTTTGGAATAAGGAAATCTTTTCGAGCCTCGATGGAGTCCTCGAACGTCTGTATCATGAAGTGTTTGGGAATGAAGAGAGTTTTGATACATTGGGAGCAGTCAATGAAGCACTATGAAAAACCTAAAAATCCTCTCTTGGAACGTCAACGGCATCCGCGCGGCGGAACGAAAGGGATTTTTGGAGTGGTTGAGGAAAGAACAGCCCGATATTCTCTGCCTGCAGGAGACCAAGGCCGAAAAGGAGCAGCTCAGCGAAGAGCTGTTGAAGCCGGAAGGCTATCTCACCTACTGGAGCAACTCCAAGCGAAAGAAAGGCTACAGCGGTACCGCCATTTATACGAAGTTTCAGCCCGGCAAGATCCACAGTGGCTTAGGAGACGGAAAGTTCGATCAGGAAGGCCGCACCATTGTGGCGGAATTCGGAGAGCTGATCCTTTTCAATATCTACTTCCCCAATGGAAAACAAAACGCGGAACGCCTGAAGTTCAAAATGGATTTTTATGAGGCATTCCAACAACGTGTGGAAAAAGAAGTTCGAAACGGAAAAAAGGTCCTTATTTGCGGCGACATCAATACTGCTCATCACCCCATTGACTTAGCCCGCCCCAAAGAGAACGAAGACATTTCAGGTTTTCTCCCCATGGAGCGGGAGTGGATGGACCGATTCGAAGCGGCGGGATTTTATGATACGTTTAGACTTTTCCATCCGGATGAAGCAGATCAGTACACCTGGTGGAGCATGAGATCCGGCGCACGTGAGCGGAATGTCGGATGGAGGATCGATTATTTTTACTGTTCGGAAAATTTGAAAGCGCAGGTCAAAGACGCCTTCATTCTACCCGATGTCTTAGGGAGCGATCACTGCCCAATTGGCGTGGAGTTTGAAGTCTCTAAGAATATTCTCAAGAATGAGAACATTATTGACGAGCATGAGTTGTCTGGAGATTCTCATCTGCAGCCGACATTGGTCTAACCCAATTGAATGAACGTAACACGTGGTAGAGGAAAGCGTCATCGGTGAATTACCGTTGAATCACAAAGCCAGCGAAGTGCTGTATCTCCGCTTCGTCGACCATCACCGAGTCCACTTGCGCGGAGTCAGGCCCTTCGTGACACCACTGAACAAGTGAATTCAAGGAGTCTTGATCTCCCTCTGCTTCGATGAGCACCGTGCCATCGGGTTCGTTCCTGACGAATCCTCTCAGCCCCAGTTCCAAGGCCTTGTCTCGGGTTCGGGCTCTGAAGGAAACACCCTGAACACGGCCTACCACACGAATAACGATATGCTTCATCTGGATATTGTTCAAATGCCCTCTGTATTCTACAATATGACTGATCTTTCTGCGAATATGTCACGTCTTTGCAACCGTCTTAACAAGGAACAAGCTCTCCGGCAAATCGCACAGGAGGATTTCAATCGCCGAACCCTGTCCTTTTATCGCTATGTTCGCATCGCAGATCCACAGCAGATGAGAGATCATCTCTTCATCGAATGGAGTGAGCTGGGTGTCCTGGGCAGGATCTACCTGTCTCAGGAGGGTATCAACGCTCAGATCTGTGTGCCGGAGCCCCGATGGGATGATTTTGTCAGAAAACTGTACGCCCATCCCGAATTTACGGACATGCCCTTCAAGGTTGCGGTCGAAGAAGAGGAATCCTTCTGGAAACTCACGATCAAGGTTCGTCATCAAATCGTTGCGGATGGCCTGCCGGAAGACGAATACGATGTGACCAATGTCGGCACTCATCTCGATCCTGAAGCTTTCAATGACGCTCTGGAGGACGATAACACCGTGGTCGTTGATATGAGGAATCACTACGAGAGTCGGATAGGCCGATTTGAAAACGCTCTCTGTCCCGACGCTGATACCTTCAGGGAAGAATTACCCCTCGTGAAAGAAGCCCTGAGGGGAAAAGAAGACAAAAAAGTCCTCCTCTACTGCACGGGTGGCATTCGCTGTGAAAAGGCCAGTGCTTATCTGAAGCACCACGGTTTCCGCGATGTGAACCAACTCCATGGAGGCATTATCCAGTACGCTCACGAGGTGAAAAAACAGGGCCTTAGGTCTCGCTTTATTGGCAAAAACTTCGTTTTCGACGAGCGAATCGCTGAGACGATTACCACGGATGTGCTCACTGAATGCGATCAGTGTGGGAATCCCTGTGACGACTACACCAATTGCCGAAACACGATCTGCAATCTGCTCTTCATCCAGTGTCAGGACTGTTTTTCAAGACACTTCAACTGCTGTAGCGATGCTTGCGAAGAAATCGCGAGACTCCCCATCGAAGAACAGCGCAAGCAGCGGGCAGGAATACCCCACACCTTCACCCGCTACAAAAGACAGATTCGGCCGGAGTTAAGGCATCAATAGCATCTATACAGGTGAGCTTTTCTGTCAGCGATAGATTCTGATGTATACTCTGAAGGCAATTTTCTGATTTTTTCCTGTGCGAAACCCCTATCTCCATCTTGTTAAGACCGCGTGGGTCTACGCTGGCAACAGGAGAACAATGATGCTCCTCACATACCTGATGTTTTTTGTCGTGAATCTGATCTCTATGACGGAGCCACTGATCGTCGCGAAAATATTCAATCTGATTCAGACGGGTGGAGTTGACCTCTTTACGCGAGTTCTTCCCTGGATTCTGCTCCTCCTCGGAATTGACATCGCCTTTTGGATTCTCCATGGACCGGCTCGGGTTATCGAACGAAAGACCGCCTTTGTGGTTTCAAAAAATTATATCCAGGAGATGTTTCAAAAGGTGACGGACCTTCCGCTTAAGTGGCATCGGGATCATCATACGGGCGAGACCTATGACAAGGTCGACAAGGCTAGGAAGGCGCTCTATGAGTTTACGGACGGGAGCTGGCAGTATTTGGAAACCATAGTACGAATGGCCTTTGCTTTTGTCGCGATAATCTCCTTCCTCCCCCTTTATGGCTCGTTAGTCTTCGTCGTGGGATTTCTGGTGGTCTTGACCATGCGGATATTCGACAAGGTTCTGGTGCGAAACCAAAGCATCATGAACGATCAGGAAAACCAGGTATCATCAGCACTCTTCGACTACATTTCGAATATTACGACGGTTATCACTCTGCGTCTGCAAAAGTTGGCCAAAACAGAAGTGGGAAGCCGGGTGAACAGGATTCTCGATCGTTTTTACCACAACGCAAAGCTCAATGAATGGAAATGGTTCAGCACCAATATGATTGTCAGGACCGGCATGGTGATGCTCTTGCTCATCTATATCTCACAGCAGATTCAACTTGGAGAAGCGATCCTTGTCGGCAGTATCGTCGCTCTCTACCAGTACCTCGAGCGACTGAATAATGCCTTTTTCAGTGTGGCATGGCAGTGGGAAGGTCTGATTTTTCGTTCTACTCACGTCAGAAGCGCGGAGACCATCGTGAAGGCTCATCAGCAGTACTTTCGCAAACACAAGAGGCTCTCCCTTCCCAGAAAGTGGAAGAGCATACAGATCACAGAGCTTAACTTTCGCTATGAGGACGACCGGAACCACGTTCACCACCTCAAAAATATTGATCTCACGCTCGAGCGGGGAAAAAGAATCGCTCTGGTGGGATCCAGTGGGAGTGGGAAGACGACTCTGATGAAACTCCTTCGTGAACTTGACACGCCGGATAGCGCAAGAGTATTGATAGACGGAAAGTCCTTTCCTGATCTCACCGTCCTCAATCAGACCACGACGCTCTTCCCTCAGGATCCAGAAATCTTCGAGAACAGTATCGAGTACAACATCACGGCTGGTATCAGTCATCGGACGGAAGAAGTTATCAATGCAGTCCGACTAGCCAAGTTCGACGCTGTCGTTGAGCGATTGCCTCAAGGACTGGATTCTCATATTCAGGAAAAGGGGGTTAATCTTTCCGGAGGTGAAAAACAGCGATTGTCCCTCGCCAGAGGAATTTTCGCGGCGCGGGACAGTAGTATCATCTTGCTCGATGAACCGACCAGTAGCGTGGACACCATCAACGAACGGGAAATCTACGAAAACCTTTTCCAGCATTTCAAGTCCCAGTGTATCGTTTCTTCCATCCACCGTTTGCACTTGCTTCCCCTTTTCGACATGATCTATGTCCTCCAGCGAGGAGAAGTGGTAGAAAAGGGCACCTTTGATCAGCTCAGAAATAACCCGGGCGGAGTGCTGAACAAAATGTGGGAGCAGTATCGGGTGAGTGCGAAGGGGTAGTCAATGAAGACGAGTTCACGGGAAACAATTATTTTGGTAAGATCATTCTGAACGAATATCAAACACATGAAAAAAGGGGCCGTCATTCTTTTCAGTGGAATCATCGCGCTGTTCGCATCACACCCCGTTTTTGCGGAAGAACTGAATGATATTTCAGGGCACCAGAATGAAACTGCCATCCGGTTCCTCTACGAAAACCACGTCATTTCAGGTTATTCAGATGGGTCTTTTCAGCCTGAAAGAACGATCAATCGGGCCGAATTACTCAAAATTCTCGTGGGAGGGAAAGGCCTTAACCCATCTGTGGAGGAGTATCATAACTGCTTTCCTGATGTTCAAGACGAGTGGTTCGCTCCTTTCATTTGTTATGCCCTGGACCAGGGCTGGGTAAACGGGTATCCAGACGGAAGTTTCCAACCGTCCAGGAACGTGAATAAGGTTGAGGCGATCAAGATGCTGGTTAATTCTCAGGGATATGCGGTCAAAGAGACTGTTGAAGAAATACTATATGATGATGTGCAGACTTCGGATTGGTTTGCGCCCTTCATAGAAGTGGCCGGTGAAAAGGGATTGCTTGAGGAAGATAGCAATACCTTTGGGATTACAGATGAAATGACGAGGGGTGATATCGGTGAAAATATCTACCGTGTTATGATTATTGTCCGGGAAGGTCTCAGCAGCTTTTCCGAGTATCAGAAACAGGAGCAAAGAGATGGTCAATCAGAAATTATATCCTGGTATAACGTCATCAAGGTTGTCGATGGAGACACGATTACTGTTGATATCAAGGGTGAGAACACGACCGTACGACTCATAGGAATAGATACTCCCGAATCAGTTGATCCTCGAAAGCCGGTTCAGTGTTTCTCGACCCAGGCGAAAAAGAAAGTGGAAGATCTCCTCAACACTGCTCAGGTGCGTCTGGAATCAGATTCCAGCCAAAGTGATAAGGATATCTACAACCGACTACTGCGCTATGTGTATCTCCAGAATGGATCATTCGTAAACGAAGTGCTCATCAGAGAAGGGTTTGCGCGCGAATACACCTATGACAAGCCATATCAGTATCAGGCTCAGTTCCGAGAAGCTGAAAATGAAGCCAGGATTCAGGGCAGAGGACTCTGGGCAGAAGATGCCTGTGTGGAGGAATCGGTACCAGCTGAAATCCAACCCATTGAACCCACATCCGAAATCACAAGTATTCCTGATTGTGGCCGAAACGCTTATAACTGTGGTAATTTCAACACTCAGGCTGAATCCCAGTCAGTCTTTGAATTCTGTTGGAAAGAAGTGGGATACGATATTCACAGGTTGGATAGAGATCGTGATGGAGAAGCTTGTGAGTCGTTACCGTAAGCTTTCTTCATCACATTTATTGAAAACATATTTTCATCATTATCGGATTTTGCTATAATGGATGTGTTCATCCCATAGAGGATATCTCTATGGTAAGGTCGAGTCTTTGGATTCGACCTTTATTTTTTCCTATGCGAAAAGTCATTGCCTATATTGATGGATTTAGTCTCTATCATGCCCTCCATGATCTCAGGAAACCATATCTGAAGTGGCTTAATTTGTGGGATCTTATGGAATCATTGTTACACGAGGATGAAGAACTGATATCTGTTTTCTATTTTTCTGCTTTTGCGACATGGAGGAAAGATTCAGTCAAAAGACATAAAGTATATGTTCAGGCACTTGAGAACACCGGAACGACTCCGATAATGGGACATTTCAAGCAGAAAATCAGATCCTGTAAAAAATGTAGGGATCAATGGATAGACCACGAGGAAAAAGAAACAGATGTGAATATTGCGATCAGCATGCTTCGGGATGCGTACGAAGAGCGTTTCGATAGAGCTGTCATCGTAACCAGTGATAGCGACCTTGTCCCGGTTATAAAGGCCATTAATAGTCGTTTTCCAGAGAAAAGTATCTTAGTCGCAACTCCACCCAAACGGCATGAACTTTCTCGTGATTTAAGAGTTCATGCTAAAAGTTATAGTCTCACCCCTGGACGTATAAAAAATCACCTTTTCTCTAAGCTTGAAAAGAGCGATGACGGCACACTAGAGATAACAAGACCAGATGAATACAGGCCTCCGCCAATTGAAAGAAAGGAGGAAAGGATTCATTGAGATGGAGCCACCTTCGGGACTTGAACCCGAGACCCCTTCCTTACCATGGAAGTGCTCTACCACTGAGCTAAGGCGGCGTATGCGAATGCTATTTTAGATTTTGTATTGGAGAGGAAACGGTGCGAAAAGGCGAGGTTGGACAGCGAAAACGATTGTAATAGTATTACAGCAGAAATAAAAGTCTATCCTTGGCAAGAAGCGCTTTGAATCAAAGTATGCTATCCTTCGCGGGCTTTTATTCCTTTCGACAAGCGCTCTATGAGTCATGGTAATGTTATCCTCCGGTTTGACCAGGTTTCTTTTTATTATGAAAGCCTTAAGCCACTTTTGGATGAGGCAAGTTTTTCAGTGCGTGAAAACGCGAAGATTACCATTATGGGGCAAAATGGGGCTGGGAAAAGCACTATTTTCAAATTAATTCTGGGAGCTGCCGGTGGAGGAGGACATATCGCTCAGGACATGACCCTGAAGCCGACCTCGGGGAAGATAAGTATCCTCAAGGGCGCGTCCATCGGGATCGCCCTCCAGGTGATGCCAAAAAGATTTTTTGAGTCAACTGTCCTGGAATATTTCGAGAGCGCTTTTCCGGAAAAAAACTACAGTATCGAAAGAGCGATCAAAGAAGTCCTGGAAGTGGTCCATCTCACCACGCCTTTGGAGAAGAAAATAAAAGATTTCTCAGGGGGGCAACTAGCAAGACTCCTGCTCGCCTATGCCCTTATCCAGGAGCCGGATATCCTTTTATTGGATGAGCCGACAAATAATCTGGATGCCGACGGGATCGATCATTTGACGGGTTTTCTCATGGGATATCAAAAAACAGTAATTGTTATTTCCCATGACGCGAATTTCTTAAACTGCTTCACGGACGGAGTTTTGAATCTTGATGTGTACACCAAAAAAGTGGAACAGTATGTTGGGGACTATTTTGACGTGATAGATCAAATTGCCAGCAGGATTGATCGGGAACAGAGAAAAAACGCCCAGCTCCTGAAAAACATTCAGGACAGAAAGGACAAGGTTAATTTCTTCTCGAATAAGGGGGGCAAGATGCGCAGACTGGCGAGTAAGCTTCGTGACGAGGTATCGGAAGATGAAGAGAATATGGTAGACGTGAAGAAGGACGACAAGACCATTCGACCATTTATGATACCCGCTCAATCCTGGTCTGAGGCCATGGTAGAGATCTCTTCGGTGGGAGTGATTTCCCATCATGAGCGCATCGCAAAGCCAGTGGACCTCAAACTTTTTCGTCGAAATCGGCTCCAGATTATTGGTCCCAATGGGATCGGGAAAAGCACGCTCCTGAAAGAATTGGCCCTTGGCGAATCAGAAGACGCGGTAATATCCAAAGGGGTGCGTGTGGGATACTATCAGCAGGATTTTTCCGGCCTGGACTTCAGCCAGACGGTGTATGAGTCGCTCGAAGAGGTCATGGAAGCACCACAGCATGAGGAGATTTACGCAAGTGGAGCTCATTTCCTTCTGTCTTCAGAGCTGATGAAAAATAAGGTCGGATCTTTGTCCGAAGGGCAAAAAGGTTTGCTGTGTTATGCCCGATTTGTCGTCCAAAAGCCGGGACTTCTGATCCTGGATGAGCCTACCAATCATATTAATTTTCGTCATTTACCCATCATCGCCAAAGCGATCGCTGATTACGAAGGAGCCATCATCCTGGTCTCTCACATGCAGGAATTTGTTGATCAGGTGGGTATTCGAGACACTCTGGACCTGAGTGAGCTGAGCTAAAGAAAATATCAACTCCTCACATATCGCATATTTCCCAAATTCCTCACCAAACCCTTCAGCTCCATCATGGTCACCATCTGATTCAGCATCGAAGGCGCCATGTGGGTCTCCACGCTGAGCTCATCGAGAGATCGGGATTCCCGGAGGCTCTGGTAAATGAGCTCTTCTTCTGAGGAAGCAAAGATGAGGGGGTCGGGATCCGGACAAGTACCCGCTCCTGTCAGATTGAGCTGCTCCAGAAGCTTCTCAGTACTGACAAGAGGATAAGCGCCCTCCGTGATGAGGTGGTTAGTCCCCTGCTGAGTATCTCCAAAAATACTTCCGGGGACAGCGAAGACCTCTCGATTTTGATCCAGAGCAAATTGGGCGGTGATGAGGGAGCCGGACTTGATCTGAGCTTCCACGACAATGGTCGCCTTGGAAAGCCCTGAGATGATGCGGTTGCGGGCAGGGAAGAACTGTTTCAGGGGCGGGGTGCCGGGAGGATACTCCGATACCAGAGCACCTCCTAATTCGACGATTTTTTGAGCTAGAGATCGATGCTCGGGGGGATAGACCCTCTCAACACCACAGCCGAAGACTGCGATGCACTTGCCACCGTGCTCCAGCGCTATGCGGTGTGCTAGGCTATCCACACCAAAGGCAAGGCCGGAGACGATCACGGCACCAGATCTGACCAATGAAGGGATAATCTCATGAAGCACCTGAGTCCCATAGGGTGAGATCTTCCGGGTCCCAACCACCGCGATGAGAGTCCGTGAAGAAAGGACCTCCAGGCTTCCTTTCACAAAGAGATGAGCAGGTGGCGAGCTGATCTCAGTGAGGAGAAAGGGGTAAGAATCCCTTCCTGGGGAAAGGATCTGAATCCCCTTCTGTTGGCAGGATTCTCGTATTTCAGTTTCGTGTTCGGACATCTTCATGACTTCCAAAAAAGAGCGATTATATCGCTCCTTATGGTATTCATTTCCAGCTAAGAGTCCAGAACAAAGACTGTACAAAGATATATGCTACTGGCCTAGCCACACTTCCAGCTGCTTACTTGCCGCCTGAGGGAAGATCCGGAGAGAAGGTAGCTCATAAAAGTCCTCACTCTTATACTCAGTTCCATTGTCAATAGTTCTGGCATAGGCATATCCTGCCTCTTCGACGATTTTGGAAACCTCGCTGTTGTAGCGACCAGCAGGGTAGACGAAGACAATGATGGGCTCTCCCAATTCCTTTTCCAAGACTTGTTTGGAGCGTTCGATCTCATCATGACGATAGTAGTCACTGCTGTTCACCAGATCCGCGCCGGTGACACCACGGGAAGCAATACCCATTCCCCAGCTTCTTAATTTTTTGATCTGTCTCCATTCCATATATCCATTTTGTCCTACCTTATCGGTCGTGATGGCAAATACTCCCTTCAGGCCTTTCCCATTCATATGCTGCGCGGCGATGTAAGCATCATTATAGCCGCCATCAAAGACAAGAATAACAGCCTTTTCAGCGGCTTTCTTTCCGGCAGTGACCGACTCAAGATCTTCGAAAGTGTAGGTTTTGTATCCATTTCGGATCAACCAGTCGAGCTGGGTGGTAAAGTTGATCGTTGCCAGAGTCAGGCTTTCAGAATACAACTCGGGTGTATCCGTAATGTGATGGTAGGTGATAATCGGGATATTGTAGACACCGGGCAAGGTTGCAGCAGGAGTGGATTGCTCCGGCACAGTCACACTCGTGGGAGGAGTGACATTTGGTAGATTTTGAGCCACGACAGGCTTTTCTTCCAAAGGCTCTTGCGCAAGATAATTGCGGACCATATATCCTCGTGATCCGTCTGAGAGTCGTACAAAAGCCCAGTCTCGAGAATGATAGGCCAACACTTCGACACTCTTCCCCTTGAGGACCTGAACGAGTACTTTACTGGAAAGACTGGGGTCAACTCTGAGATGGGCAATGTCATTCGTGACGTACTCCGTGACGGGTTTATCAAGGAATTCAAGATCGGGTGCGGATATGGTAGAGGGAGCACTCCCCCCCCCCTCATTTTTTGCCATTTCATCTGCCGTTTTCTGATCCAGAGCCCTCTTAATGGTCTTGGAGATCGAGTTCCGTTCGACATGAGTCGTGCTATTGATCACCTTCACGAAATAAATCGCATAAGCGAGGAAGACAACGCAGAAAATAGCAAGAGGAACAAGGTGCTTCTTTTTCATATTTGAGAAAATAAACAAATCACTCCGATTCTAGAGTAATAAACCAAGCTTGTGAAGGAAAAAAGGAATTATGCCGATTCCTTCGGTCCGAACATTTGCAGAAAGATTTTTTTCAGGGCCTCAGATGCCATGTGGAGGAGGCGACTGAGCAGGACATTCTTCTTGCGGATTTCAATCATCGTTTCATTGTATTTGGTGTAATCGGGCTGACGGAACCATCCTCCTTTGTGTTTTTTAGCCTCCTTCATGAGGTCCCCGATTTCGGAGCGGAGAACCTTCTCGATCATTTGAATCATCTTCGGAGCAGGAGGAAGATTGTCTTCATCGAAAACAAATGTGCTCGTGCTAATACTGCCAGCATCACTTTGTTGATTCCCCGCTCCCATGCTGGCCCCTTTTTTTTCCGCGCCTTCAGCCGTCACTTCAGAGACCCGTTCGGAAGACTCCACACCAGTCTCTCCTTCTTGCATGCCTTCAGCGATGACCTGTGCGGCTTTTTCACGGCTTTCTCCAAGTCCTTTCCTGGCCTCAGCTGAAGGAGACTCAGCTTTCACCGCTTCAGGGGCTTTTTTGAGCCCTTCAGGTGCATTTTTTTGAATATTGGGATCAGCCATAGGGGTGGTTCAATCCTAGAATTATACCATATCTGAGCCTTGTAAGCAATAATAGGTGCCGATTTCTCGGTGTGCTACAATCTCTTGGCTCTATCATGGGAAATATGACCTATCTTCTGGCTCTTTCGTCGTTGTTGTCAAGACTCCTGGGCGTTTATCGCAATCATGCCCTGGCATCGTATTTTGGTGCGGGAGGGCTTAGCGACGCATATTTCGCTGCGTTCCAAGTTCCGGACACACTATACCGGCTTTTGGTCTTTGGGGCAATTTCCGCGGCCTTTGTTCCTCTGTTTCTTTCGCTGAAGAAAGATGATTCAGATGGAGCCTGGGAATTTGTTTCTTCTATCACCAATGGTTTTTTGATTTTTGTCTTTGTGCTAGCAGCGATTATTTTTGCATTTGCCGGAGGTTTTGTGAGCCTGCTCTATCCCTCATTTTCTCCGGATCTTCAGCTCCAGACGACGGACTTGCTCCGTATTATGCTTTTGTCCCCTCTCTTTTTCACCTTTTCTTCAGTCCTGTCGGGAGTTCAAAATGCTTTTAGGAGTTTTTGGGGATTTGCTCTGGCTCCCATCGTGTACAACGCAGCCATTATTTTTGGAATCCTTGTTCTGACACCACAATTCGGAATCAGTGGCGTGGCCTATGGAGTTGTGCTGGGAGCCTTCCTTCACGCCATGGTCCAGCTGTTTCCCACTCTCCGACTGGGCTTCCGCTGGAGACCGATCCTGGTCTGGAGCTCCTCCTTCAAAAAAATGCTGTTTACGAGCCTTCCCCGCATCCTGAGCATCGCCAGTGTTCAGATCAATTTTTTTATTGAAGGGGTGATCGCCACGACCCTCTCGGTCGGAAGCCTCACCGTGCTTCGGTACGCCCAAGACCTTCAGTCTTTTCCCATTGGAATCATTGGAGTTTCCATGGCCATCAGCAGCTTCTCGGTATTCAGTCATCTGGTGATCGACAAAAAAAAATCTGAACTGGCGACCTACCTGAGGGACAAACTGGATCATCTTTTCATCCTCCTTATTCCGGCAGCATTCGGTCTCTATGCTCTCCGGGTACCTCTGACCAAGCTGATTCTCGAAGGAGGTTACTTCGATGCAGGAGCGGTTCAGCTGACATCAGTTACCCTCGCCTACTTGTGCATTGGCTTGGTGGCTGCCGCGGTATTACCACTGGTAACAAGAGTATTTTTTGCTTTTCATGATACCTTTTGGCCTTTCGTGGTTTCCCTGGGAACGGTAGCACTCAATACGGTCCTTGCAATTGTTTTGGCTTTCTCTTTGGGAGTAGCGGGCATAGGTCTGGCGAGCTCCATCAGCGTCACGGTATCCCTCCTCTTGCTCATGAGTATTCTTCGCTGGAAATACCTTTCAGAGGAGTCATTCTTTCATCTTTCACATTTTGCAGTCTTTTTGCTGGCTTCTTTGTTGATGGGGGCCTGCCTACAGTATGCATTGGGGATGATCATACTCTCCGAAAACAATCTCTTTCTCTTCGGACAAATTCTTCTCCTGACTGGGATTGGAGTGCTGATCTATGGTGCACTGCTCTGGCTCTTCTTCAGAAAAAAGCTGATCATTTTTGTAAGGTCATTGGGGTATTAGGGAGACGAAAAGATGCTGTCATTGCGAGGAATTACCCAACTCTCACTGCACCTTGATAGTAATACTCGCTCTGCGTTCCGGCAGAGTGCCTTTCCAAAAGGGCCAGATCGAAATATGGGATTTCTGAATTTCCTCCAGGTTTGCGATGAAATACCCCGCTTCTTCCTTTGAGCGATTGGGGATATAGTCCAGGATCTTATTCACCAACACCTGTCCTTGCTCACTGCGGGGATCGAAGTTGTATTCCTCAAGTCCACGCACACTGACAGAAATTTTCACCTTGCTGAGGCTTTCAAGGTCGGAGTCGCTGTAGACGATATTAAAGGTAGATGAGTCGGTATCAATGCTGGAAAGGACTTTATTGGGATGGATTTTGGAGAGCAAGCCCTGCTCCATAAGCTCATTGTAGGCCTGTTGCTCATAGGAGATGCCCCGAACCTTCATCCGACCGGAAACGGTGAATTCATCCAGTTTTTTTCCGGACAGATCGGGAGGAAGAGTCGTACCTAGCAGCTCAAACTGAATCCCCTCAGGATTGTCAAAAAGCAACAAAGGAGAAAGAAAGACCCCTTCTTCTTCCTGCTTGGCTCTTCTGACATTTTCTCCTTCGATATAGTCGACCAGGTATTGATGGGCCGATTCCTGGAGAACATCAACCATCTTTTGCTCAGATGCTTTGAGATCGTCATCTGTGACCACGCTATAAAACTCTGTCACACCTCCACGACAGGGAGACTCATTGATAGCGTAAAGCTGTTTCTGATTGAAATCAGAAAGTCCGGGCAAGACAAACCGGGTTTGTTCGGGAAGATTGCCGCGAGCTCCGATTATTTTTTCCTGCTCATCAAATTGTTCCGACTCTAGATTGACGATAAGAGATCCCTGAAGCTTCTCCTGGATAGGATCCCCTTTCTCATTCTTCCCCAAAACAAAACGAGCTGAAGGAACTTCGATGGCTTCTTTTAAACGGAAAACAATCCCTTCCGGAGACACCAAACGTGTCTTGGGGATAAGGTTCCAGGCAGAATTCCTTTCATTAATAATCTTCAGATTACAGCGGGCGTTACTTCCCGTAAAAACCCGACCCGTAGACTTGTAGAGAAGATCTTTTTCAAACTCCAGCTCCGTCAGAGCGGAGGGAAGAGCATGGGTATTGATCGAACGGAAGAGATCCGGGTGGACCACCGGATCGGCAAAAGTGATATTGACCGTCGTATCAATCACATTCGATGAAGGGGTGAGGTACACGGTCGCTGAGGGAACGGCCACATAGACGACCAGGAAGAAAAAACCAAGAGCCAGAAGGCTAAAGGCTATAACCGTCTTTTTCCGCATGGTATTGAGCAGAAAAAACTGATTCCAATCTCGCTGGTGCTGTTTCTGTTTTTTCTTTTGGGGGCCTGAAAGAACGGGTTGGGGGGTGTTCTTACGGGTCTTTTCTGAGACTTCGGTGATGGAGACTTTCTTCGTTTCGTGTCGGGTGACGGTATTGTCGGTGTGAAGATGGTCGAGGTGAGAGGGTTTGATGACCTTTCGTTTTCTTAGATGGCCCTGATACACTTTTATCCCCACCTTCTGAAGCATCCGTTGCCCTTTGGGGTCGTTGGTGAAGACCTGAATATCCCGTTTTTCATCTTCAGCTCTTTGCTTCAGGAGTTTCAGATTGATTGCGTTTTGAAAAAGGGTGGCGTTTTGAGGAACGACAAACAAGATCTGAGCCCCCTTGAGGGTGTCCAGCTTCGTGAGGACATCAGCAATTTCCTCGTCAATATCGACGTAAAGGGTTTTCATAAGGGATCAAGATGTTTGGTGAACCTTACTTTTCTCCGGTTCGATTCGCGCGAATAAGACCACGTTAGTTTTCTTCACCTGTTTCACCTGATCTAGGAGAGTATTCTGCTGAAGCTTCTCCAGACCGGTGGCATCCAGCTGGTCATCGAGATCAAAGCTTGCCGCGATTTGCTCTGCTTTCTCAGGACAAAAAGGAGACAGCATGAAGGCCAGATGCAGGACCATTTTGAGGAGTCTTCGAAGTACCTGCCGGAGGTCTTCTGACTGGTTTTCATTCTTCGCCATAGCCCATGGTTTGGCATCATCAATCAGCTTATTTCCCAGGTTCACGAGTCCAATCATGGCCTGGGCCGCCTTCTGATGATCGTATTCGACAAAGGCTTCGTGATAATCCTGCCAGAGATCATCCACTTCTGAAGGAATATCCTGTTTGTGGGGAGGAACAACATCGTTCAGATAGCGCTCCGTCATGCTCAAGACCCGATTCACAAAGTTTCCGAGGTTATTCGCCAGATCGGCATTGATTTTGTTTTCAAAAAGCTCATACGAAAAATTGCCGTCCTGTCCGACGGGGATCTCAGCGAGCAGGTAGTAGCGCGACGCATCAACACCGTAGTGCTGGGCTAAGTCCACCGGATCAACGACATTTCCCATGGACTTGCTCATGCGGCCACCTTCAAAATGGATCCATCCGTGAACCAGTTCGGCTTTCGGTAAAGGAATTTCCGCCGAGAGCAACATGCCGATCCATACTCCAGCGTGAAAGCGCAAAATATCTTTCCCGATGACATGGCAGTCCACTGGCCAAAATTTTCGGAAGAGTTCGCCTTCATTCGCATAATCCAGAGCGGAAATATAATTCGTGAGCGCGTCGCACCAGACGTACATGGTCTGGCTCTCGTCACCCGGGACAGGGACTCCCCATGAGAGCTGCTCATTTGGTCGGGAAAAACTCACGTCTTCCAGCCCTCTTTCGCAGAGCGCGATAATCTCATTGGCACGAAAATTGGGAAGAATCTTCACCTGCTGTGACTTCAAAATCTCAGCGATCTGATCCGAATACTTCGAGAGGCGGAAAAAGTAGTTCACCTGTTCCACTTCTTCGGGAGCCTTGTCGTGACTGGGACATTTACCGTCGACGAGATCTTTTTCCACCTTATATTCTTCGCATCCCACGCAGTAGAGCCCCTTGTATTCGTCCTTGTAAATATCACCTTTCTCCACCATTTTTTTCCAGATTTTTTCTACTGCCGGCCAGTGGATTTTCTGATCCGACGTGCGAATAAACTGGTCGTAGCTGATCCGGTATTGTGCCATCATGGTCCTGAACTTTTCCGCATTCATGTCGACCAGCTCCCGGACACCGATCCCAAGTTTCTCGGCGGTCTGAACAATTTTCGATCCGTGCTCATCCGTGCCGGTCAGAAAATACACCTCGTCTCCTATCATCCGGTGATATCGAGCCAGGCAATCGGCTTCCACGAATTCCAAAGCATGGCCGATATGGGGCGGGCCATTGACGTATGCGATGGCGGTGGAGAGTGAGAAGGGATGGGGCATAGTTATTCATTCTGATCTGTTTCAAAAGCCTTTTTGAGCTTATCATCAAAAGTAACAAGCCCGGCACGTAAGTATTTGCTATACGCAAAAATAGTGAAATCACTGGCCTTCAGTTGATTTGGATTTTTCATCATGGGAAGATAGGTAAAATAGAAAAAATCTCCTCCATTATAGAGCGTCACTTTTTCTGACTTTACCCAATAATTTTCTATTTCTCGTCTTTTTTTGTGAAATTGTTCAAGATCAAAAGTATTGAGGGTTTCGACAAAAACAATTTCGGGAATGATAATCTTATTCTCTTCAATAAGCAGTTGTTTGATCAACGAATAGGCTTCTTCATGGAAATAATCATTCTCGTTAAAAAAAGCTACCCAGACTGAAGAATCAACAATAATGTCAATCATAATATCCTCTTTGCTTACGGATGAGATCAACTGAATTAGTTTTCTTTCCCTTAAATATAAGCTTTTCCAGCTCTTTAAAAACTTCACTTCCAGAAAGCGTCTTTTTTTTCTTTACGTGAAAAACAACGTATTTCTTGTAGGCAGAGTCAGTCTTCGCACTCATAACTTATGATCAGGTGACAGAGCCACTATAAATCATCAAGGGTCACTTTCAAAGCTGAAACACGCTCATTTTTGGGGATTTATGCTTTGAGCAGGCTTCTCAAATCGTTCATGAGAAGAATTGTGTTTCGGAAAGAATGAATCAGGAAATAGGCATCACGCTTTATTTGAGCTTCTTCCGTGTTTGCTCGAGGCCAAGATCATAGCTTCCTGTCTCTGTAAAACTTTTACAGACCTCAGGAAGAACAGCTCTCGTATCCTTTACTTGCTCAAAAGTACGGTCCACTATTGCTTCAAGACATCTGGAATATGGAGCACTTTGTGTAGATCGTTCAGCTCTATTTAATTCACTAATCTTGAGTCGTAGGTCTAATATTTTCGCCTTAAGACCCTTCGAATGAGTAGTATCTCCAGGTTTCTTAAGGCATACTGTACATTCGGCTATCTCTCTTTCATAGGCCTCGATTTCCTTGGATCTCCTCTTTGACCCCTCAATGCCATTTTTGAGGTCATCGTCCGCTGTATTCTTAATCAGACCAAGAGACAAAAACGCCCTTGAAAACAAGGAAAGATCGGATGGTGATTCTGACAGTTCTTTTGCTATTTGATGAGCTTGGAACATGAGAGATCTTATGATGTCTTTATGAATATTGATATTCTCCCCAGTATCTTCATGGTGAGGTGTGCAGCGGGAGAAGATGAGGAAGAGCTTTGCGAAGATTGTGGCCAGGATGGGAGCTCCCCGCATCTTAAAAATATCTTTCTTGAGTGGTGGTTCGCCACGAAACCTTTTCCACCAAGATTGTTTTCCCATTGCCTCATTCTCCATTATTCTTAAAGTGGCTTCAAAAAGCGCGTAGAGAAGTGAGCATTGTCTGGCATCGAGGTCGCGATGTTGGTCTGAAGGAGCTTTTGAGAGATAGATCTTTTCAAGCTCAAGAATATTTTCGAGGGCGCCGTAAAGGTATCCCCCCTTAGTCTGACAGGAAATGAAATCTGTCCAGAGTCTGTATTCATGACTCTCGAAAAAATTTTTCGAATGATCAGATGTCTTTCCTACCTGTTGAGCGATCTCTCGAAAGTCTTCGAGCTGTAGTCTCACCTCCTGATAACTTAAATTTCTCCTCATCATCATTACTTTAATTTTATGATACATATCTCTCCAGTCCCCCGGAGCAGCTCCCGGCTGATCAGTCTTATCCGCATTTTCCGCTATTGTTGAATGAAAAGACGCTTCACATTGCTGAATACTTTCATATTGCTGTCCCCTCTCCCCCAGCATGGTGGTGATCATTTCCGTGAGTTTTTTGAGCTGTGCTTCTGGATTCTTATCGTCACTATTGTGTGCGGTAGCTTTGGAGTGCTTCATGTGCTCAGGAAGTTTTCTGAGGTTCGCCAGCCCTTCCGTCTGTGATGGAAGTTGCCCGCCGGTGAGGATGAAATACATGACCAACGCGGCCTGCTCTCGATCACGTCTGGCATCAAGAGGAGCCCCTTCTTTCATGCTCTGAGGGGCGAAGCGGAGCTGGGTTCGATCGGGAAGTTCTAATGAGACGACCAGGGTGTGGGCGAGCTCAGTCTGAGATGTCTGATCAGGAGTAAAGGTATCGGCAGTGCCAGGGGCACAGACAACAGATGAGCTGAAATCGAAGACCTCCAATTTTCCGTTGGACACGCCGAGATTCAGATTGCTCCAGTCTCCGTGAAGAATTCCAATCTTTTGCAATTCCAGGACCCTGGTCAAGAGCTGTCTCGCCAGATCGATTCGTGTTTCATAAGAAAGGCTCTTGAGGACATCATCATCGAGGACCTGAAAACCGGCGGGAATTCTCAAATACAGGGAATCATCTGATTGAGAGATGAACTCTATGGCCTTATTTCCATGAGATGCCAAACGTTGATAACAGGCCGCTTCATTCGATTTGAGACCCAGGTGTTCCGCTTTATATTTTTTTTGTACGATCAATGATTGAGGATCTGTTGGGTCCTTATGAATCGTGACGATGGCATGGCCTCCTTCGACTGTTTTGACGATTTCTCCCAAGGTTACCGGAGATTTCTGTTGATCCGATTTCTGTGATTCAGGAGGAGCGATAGATACTGGTGTCAATACCTGGTCTATTGCGTCTCTTCGTTCGGCAGTTCGCTCTACTACAGGGGCAGCTGGTGGAGTCTTTGCCGTAGCGCGAACCCGTGACAATTCAGCTTCAATGTCGGATCTGACTGAGGAAGAAGATCCTGTCTCTTTTATCTTTGGAGTACCAATGAAATTTATCTGAGATATTTCCATAGGAGCAGTTCATGATAGTACGCGCATCATACTACTAAAATATAGAAAGTCAAGTTGAAATAAAGCCATATTCCCCCACTTCATGCACCCTCAAAATACCCGCTCCATTCTCCACGCATCGTTTCGCGGCTTCGAGTGACTTTTGAAGCCTATCCTTGATCTCACCTCCCAGGAAGGACTTCATCGAGGGGCCGATCAGGATGGGAAATCCCAGCACTTTCAGTTCACTCAGGCGATTGATGACCTCCCAGCTCACCGACGTGTTGGACGAGAGGAAAAATCCCAGCCCCGGATCGATGATGATCTTTTCCCGAGGAAACCCGGCTGCCAATAAGAGGCTGGTTCGGTCTCGCAGGAAGGCAGTGATGGTCTTCATCACATCTTCATATTCATGATTCGTCCGCGTCGCGTATCCCGTCTCATCCGCGCTGAACATGAGACAAACATACGGTTCGAATCGAAGCAATACATCAATCATCTTTTGATCCCCTCTCATGGCCGTCACGTCATTGATCATCTGGACGCCGAGTTCAAGCGACTTCTCAGCAACCACGGCCTTCGAGGTATCAACCGAGATGAAAGGGTTTGTCATTGCGAGGGAGGAACGACCGCGGCAATCTGCGTTCTGTGGTGTGGCATTGCTTCCCCCTCGACAAGCTCGGGTTCGCAATGACATGAGAACCGGCTCAAGTCTCCCCCATTCTACTTCTGCCGAAACCTGTGATTCCGGTCCGAATGTCGATTCCGCTCCGATATCGATGATATAGGCGCCTTCAGTCATCATCTCTTCAATGCGCGGAAGGGCATCGCTCGGGTTCGCATAATGTCCTCCATCGGAGAAAGAATCCGGAGTCAGGTTCAAAATGCCCATGAGGAGCGGTTTGTCGAATCTTAGCCTGTGCATTCTTGCTTAGTAAGATGATCAAGACGTTTCATCAGTTCCTGGGTCAGGGGTCCAGGTTTCCCGTCAGCAATGACTTCACCATCAACATTCACGATCGGAACGATGCCCGTGCTGGTTTTAGTTAAAAACAACTCATCAACCCGGCTGATCTCATCCCGGGTGATTCGTTCTACCAGTACGGGAATATCGTTTCCCGACGCGTCCATGACGGCCTGCTGAGTGATACCGGGCAAGGCTGATTCCAGCGTCGTAAAGAGCTGGCCATCCCGAGACCAAAAAAGGTTGGAGTAAGCTCCCTCAGTGCAATATCCCTCGTCATTGACGAGCAGAGCCTCGTAAAAGCTTCCCACCTTCGCCTGTTCCGCAGCCTCATGCGAGGTCATGACCGATAGTGATTTCGCCTTCGGGTTAGGACGAATCCCATTTACCAGAGTTGCTCGAACTCCCTGATAAATGCTTCGATCGAGCTGCAATTTCCTTGAAAAAATCAGAACATCAGCAGCCGTTGCAATGACCTTCAAAAACTGATCGACCCCTTTGTTCTTCTCAATACTCTCCAGAGTCCAGGAGAGAATACGCTCTCTGTCGTAGGGCAGCTTCATTCCCAGCAGATCAGCCGAGTGTTTCAGGCGTTTCAAATGTTCCTTCAGTCGAAAAGGCCGGTCATAATAGGTCCGTATCGATTCATAAACACCCTCTGGAAGTTCATCTGATGGATGAATATATTTCAAAACCTCTTCAGACTCGGGTATAAAAGCCCCATTTTTACTGACCTCTAAAATCATGGTAATCCAAAAATCAAATAAATCACGGTCAAGACAAAAATGGCTTCGCTTTATCAAATATTTCCTGGTACTCCCGTTCCGCCACCGAATCATACACAATCCCTCCCCCGAATGAAGCCTGGATTCGCTCAGCGGATTGTTCAAGGGTCCGAATGGCGATATTCAGATCCATGCGGCCGTGATCACTGATCATACCGATACAGCCAGTATAAATCCCGCGCGCCTGGGACTCCAGTTCCGTCAAAATCTCCACCGCTCGACGCTTGGGGCACCCTGAAATGGAACCCCCCGGGAACATGGCTTCGACGATGTCCCAGGCTAATATTCCTTCTTTCGATTCGCCCACAATGTGAGAATAAGCATGCCAGACATTCGGACATTCCTGTATTGCCCGCAGCTCGTGAACCTTCACTGAACCGGGTTTGCAAACTTTGGCAAGATCGTTGCGCAGGAGATCGGTGATCATATTCAGCTCCGCTCGTTCTTTCTCATTTCTGAGTAAGTCCTCTTTTATCGCTCTATCCTGTTCCGGAGTTTTCCCTCGAGGACGGGTTCCTTTGATAGGCATGGTTTCAATCGTGTGACCATCCCAGACAATGAAACGCTCAGGCGAAAGACTCAACACGGTTCGATTGCTCTGCTCCAGATAGGCCGCCATAGGTGCCGGGTTTTTTTGAAAAAGCTGGGCGAAGAGAGCCCTGGGACTTTCGACGGCTTCTCCGAAAAAGGGAAAGCTGAGACAGGTCTGGTAGATTTCGCCAATGCGAATATTTTCCTTGAGCTGGGCAAAGGCTGTTTGGTATCTTCGGAAATCCCAAGACGGAGTTAAAGAAATGCGGGACTTTTGTAGAGACAATTCATGAATTATCTCTACGAAAGCATGATTTCCTTCACCGATCCCCCACCATACGCCTTTCTGGTGATCGTACACCAGCGCCGAATCATAAAATGACCATTCCAGATGCTCATGATTCGCTGACGGGCAAGGGAGATCCAGGAGGTGATATCCCAATTCATAATCAATGCTTCCGATTCCTCCTCCAATAAAAGGCAATTCCGTTTCAGCCTTCCGCTTCCGTTCAGCCAATATCGCCTTAAGTTCATCAGCACTGGCCACGGTCTTCACCGGGTCCCAGGTTAAAATACTCCAGCGGGATTCTACGGTTCCATCACTGGCGAGGAATGATAATCCTCTCGTGTTCTTCGGAAGCCTCAAAAACACCTCAATGGGACTCAACCCATCCAGCTCGATCTGTTCCGCACGCACATTCATGCTGATGATTTAGCGATGAGATTCAAAAATTCCGCTCGTGTTTCCGGTCGTTTCTTGAAGAGCCCCTTAAAGGACGAGGTCGAGACGCTTGAGTTTTGCTTGTCCGCTCCACGGGACTGGATACAGAGATGCTGTGCTTCCAAAATAACTCCAAGGCCTTTGGGATTCAGTTTTTCCCATAGAAATCCGGCAATTTGTGTCGTCAGGCGTTCCTGGTTCTGTAGACGACGAGCGTAGACATCGATGATTCGGGAAAATTTGGACAAGCCGATAATATGCTTGTCCGGAATGTATCCGATGTGAGCTTTTCCATAAAAGGGCAAGAGATGGTGCTCGCAGGTGGAATAAAAATCAATATCACGGCTGATGATCATCTCGTCATAGCCCTCCGAATCGAAAAGGGTCACGACGGCATTCGGGTCCGAATCATAACCCCTAAAAAGTTCCTTTCTGCTTTCCGTGAATCGGCGGTGACTATCCTGAAGTCCTTCTCGACTGGGATCATCACCCAGAAATCGGATCCAGTCCTGAAAAACGGATTCAGAGATGGGAGATACGTCCGATTTCAGCGCTTTCACCTGATGTCGATCGGGGCACTGATCGAGCAGATCACGAATAGAGTGTTTGAACTGTGGGTGCTTCAGATTCGGTATGATCTCGGCAAGTGGTTCCAGCACGAACCGTCGCTCATGAAGACGCCGATGGGGAAGCTGAAGTTCAGGACTGTCAATGATGCGATTGCCGTAGAAGAGCAGATCAATATCAATGTTTCGGGGACCATTCTTCACTTGTCTCTTCCGTCCCATCTCCTTTTCGATCTCCAAACAAGCCTTCATCAAAGAACCAGGGTTGAGGCCGGTCTCAATACTGAGCGCTTGATTCAGAAATTTCGGCTGATCTTCGAAATCAACAGGCTCGGTTTCGTAAATCCGAGACGATTTAAGAATACGGATCCCCCTCCCCTCCAGGCGCAGTCGAGCTTGAGCGAGGTGGTTCTCGCGCTGACCAATATTTGAGCCGAGACTAAGAACGATGGAATCCATGCTGTCCACGATAAGTAACGAAACAGGTACTCGTCTCCCAGAGCCTGATTTCAAATAGGTTCAAATCCTTTTCCAATTGCTCCCACACCCAGACGGCAATCACCTCAGCCGAGGGGTTTTCAAAACGATCATTCAAATGCGTGTGATCAAGCTGTTCCAGAATCTTTTCTTTCACGACCCGCTTGAGATCTACGAAGTCATAAACGAGATCGTCTTCCCCTATTTCCCCCAATACCGTCACTTCCAGCTTGTAGTTGTGGCCATGGAGGTTTTCACACTTCCCATGGTATTTCGTGAGAAAATGGGAGGCAGAAAACTCAAAGAGTTTAGTGACGGTGAGTTGGGGCATATGAAACTCTAAAAGGGTATCAATGATAGAGCATTTATGCTGCCGAAGAAAGCCGAGTAGAAGCATTTTGGGACTGTAATTGCTTCAGAATCAAGTCTCTGAGCGTTGTATGTACCACATCAGTAATAGAGGGGACTTTCCAGCGATTGACATCAATGACATGAAGATCCCCATGAGGATCTATAATGTGGTTAGCGGTATGAAAGAAATCGACCGATTTCCATCCCTTATCTTGCTCGAGATCTCGAATTTTCCTGAGTGCGCTTCGATCTCCGTCTCGTGATAAACCATAGCCAGATGGTATTCCCTTCGTGAGGAGCCATTTGTGTCCAGTCGGATACTCCAGTATCCCCTGAGGAATTTCAGCTCGGATTCCTTGTCTCAGGAGTTCTATCAGAATGGCCGCTTCCGCATCAACCTGATTCTCAACAGCATCCTCACCAGGAAGAGTGACCGGTTTTTCTCCTGATTTTTTGCCACCCCACCAAATATCTCCTTTTTCAAGTCGAAGAAGTCGAGGAGTAAACCGCCTTTCAGGAGACTTGATAAAGAGTGCTGCGGCATTTCCCTCTCGATCCTTCAAAGGGCTCCCATCTCTCAAACGGTCGATAGCGAGGACTGAGCGGATGTTCCCCTGCGAAGTGGAACGCTGATCTTCACTCCATCTGAGAGGATGAAGATCCTCTGGAGAAAAACTGCAATGAGGAAAGAGGTCTAGAGAATGACCGGAATCAAAGGTGATCTGTTCGGTCTGTGAAATGGAGTTCAACATGATAAAGAGTTAAAAAAATACAAAAAAACTCCGCCCACCGAGGGGAGAGGAGCTAAACAGGTTTCGACTAGCAAACACTCTACCGCGGTGGGCGGGGCATGGACATCATCATCATCATAGCCATGTGAGTGTGTGCTGTAGGATTCATAGAAAGGGTGTAAGTGGCTGCATTATAAGCGAATAGACCTCATCGTCAAGCCTTATCGGCTTCTTGTTCCTCTGTTTTTTCCTTTTCTTCCTCCTCTTTTTTTTCCTCCTTCATTTCTTCTTCTTTCACCACTTCTTTCTTCGCTTTTGATTTTTTTTCCTTCTTTACCTCCTCCTTGCCCTCACCCTTTCCCTCTTTATCTTCTGTATCCTCCTTCTTCTTACCCTTCTTCTCCTTTTTCACCTCCTTTCCGCCAGAGGCGGATCCGCCTCTGGCGGAATCCTCCTTATCCTCCTTATCCTCCTTATCCTCCTTATCCTCCTTATCCTCCTTATCCTCCTTCTTCCCGACCTCCCCCTTCAAAGCTCTTTCAATCACCTCAGCCTCAGCCTGGCTAATGCCTTCGATGGCGGTCAAGGCTTCCGCGGGGAGACCCATGAGCTGAATACTCTTCTCAAATCCTCCCGATTTCAGCTTCTCGGCGATTTCAGGAGTAATACCGGGAAGATCCTGGATATCTTCAGCGGCAACGGGCATTTTCACTGATTTATCTGTCCCTCCCTTTTCCGCTTTCATCTTTTTCTCCAAAGTTTTTTGTTGGATTTCTCCCAACTTACTGGTATCGAGTTTGTCCAGATCGACAATATCGATCTCCCACCCGGTCAGCATGGAGGCAAGACGAACATTTTGTCCTCCTTTACCGATGGCCAGCGCTCGTTCTTCAACTGGGACGTAGACCAAAGCCCGGTGACGATCCTGATCCAGCTCGATATGAGTGATTTTGGACGGTGAGAGCGAAGCACTGAGCATCCTGAGAGGGTCCTCGGAATATTCAATAATATCGATTCTTTCCCCATTAAACTCTTCCATGATGTTTTGAATTCGGACTCCCTTTTGCCCTACACAGGCTCCGATTGGGTCAACATTAGACTCTTTGGAAGAAACAGCGACTTTTGTCCGGACTCCCGCCTCACGGGCAACAGCTTTGATCTCCACCACGCCTTCCCGGACTTCAGGGATTTCCAGTTCCAGCAGACAATTTACCAGGCGAGGATGGGAACGGGAAATGAGCAGTCGGGGACCTTTTGGTGTCGCAATCACCTTGTCCAAGTAAACCTTGATACGCTGCCCATTATGATAGTTTTCTCGTGGGATCTGGTCTTGAGGTCTGAGGACGGCCTGGGTCCGGTCCAGATCAACATACACATTCGGTCCTTCAACACGATTGATATATCCGTTGAGGATTTCGTGCTCCCGGTCCTTGTACATGTCGGTAATAATATCCTTTTCAGCTTCCTGAATACGCTGAATAATGACCTGCTTAGCGCTTTGCGCTGCAATCCGACCGTAATCAGCCGGGGTCACATCGATCTCAATCTCATCTCCCACCTTGGCATCTTTTTTATACTTTTTCGCCTCGTCGAGATGACATTCACAATCCGGAAATTCCAGTTCTTCGTCTTCGGATTTGACCTCTTTCAGTAAAAAGACGGTTGCGTTCCCTGACTCGGGATCAATATCCACGCGAATATTCTGCTCACGATTCCCGTAGTCCTTTCGGTAAGCAGCTCGAAGGGCGTGAGAAACGATTTCAACGACTTTTTCACGGGGAAGATTTTTTTCGGTCGCCAACTGATTGATGGCAGCCATAAACTTGCTTTGCATGATGGTGTGGGGGTAGATTATAGGGAATGGGTCGTAGGGGTCGAAGAAAGAGACAAACGCTCGTTTGTGTATTCATTGAACCCATACTGTAAAACCAGATTAGCAGTCCTCCTGGCCGTTTGCAACCGAATTTACGGCTTCCAGTACGGATGAAACGGCAAATCCTCTGGACAGAAGAAAGCGCTGGAGTTTTTGACGCTTTTTGAAGGCATTGGCTTCCCGGATCTGGGCCCATTTCTTACGGGCAAGAGACTCAATGACGGCTTCTTCTTCATCCTCGAAGTGGGACAAAGCACTTTCCATATCCGCCTCCGAAACGCCCTTTCTTTTCAGCTCTTGTCTGAGAGCGTAGCTGCCTCTGGGGGAACTGAGCGATCGGTGTCGGATAAAGGCTGAGGCAAAGCTCTGATCATCCAGGTAATCCAGCTCCTTCAGACGTGTTATCACGGTATCCAGATCAGCGTTGGGAAAGCGATTCCGGATTTTTTCCCTCATTTCGTGTTCCGTCTGGCGTTTGATGGACAGGGATTTGAGTGCGAACTCGATGGCCTCGAGGGTTTTCATGGGAAGGATGATAAGGACGATAAAGATGATAAGGATACTGATCAATGCTGTAACATCGTCATCTTACTCAAGCGAATCCTACCTTTCATTATTCTCCTTATAGTCCTTATCGTCTTTATTGTCCTTCAGAACAGGGTAGGTTCTTCATCATGGACACGGAGAAAGATTTCTGCGGTGGCGAGCACGTCATCCAGGGCCCGGTGACGGCGCTCGATGGTGAGGCCAAAAAATCGGCAAAGGGCATTGAGGTTGTAGCGGTCGAGATCGGGGAATTTCTGCTTACAGAGCTCAATGGTACACAGACGGGAGTTCAGCACCGCTGTGCTGAGACCAAGACTCGTGAGCTCAGACCGGAGAAAACTGATGTCAAACTCCGCATTTTGGGCGACGAGGACATCAGAGCCGACGAAATCAAGGAACTGTGGGAGAACAACGCTATTGGGCTGGGCATTCCGAACCATCTCATTCGTGATGCCGTGCACAAGAGTCACTTCATCGGGGATGACTCTCCGGGGATTGATCAGTGCCTCAAAGACATCTCCTTTTTCCTGACTGATCCGTCCATTGACGACTCGCACCGCCCCAATCTCAACGAGCTTATGGCCGTGCTCGGGGCTTAATCCGGTCGTTTCGGTGTCGAAGATGACGTAGGCCATGGGCCAAGGAAAGAAAGGATGATAAAGACGATAAGGAGGATAAGGAAGATGAGGCGAGAGAGGGTTGATGAGGTAAAGGGAAATACAAAATACCACTCACCACAATGGTACATTTCCCCTGGCCATTTTGAAACGGAGATTCAGGAGTGGGAGAGTTCGAGCTTTTGGACACGGGATTTAAGCTTGTCAAAGTTCCGCTTCACCACAAAGTCACCGAGGTATTGGCCAATCAGTTCTTCATTGTCCCTCGTCTTCTTTTCCGTATCGAGAACAATCTTATCAAGTCTCTCATTGAGTTTCATAAATGCCTCTTTCATGAATAAATAGATGACATGCAATATTCCATCAGTCTCTATTTTCCATTGATTCGTTTCCTCCATCCATTGATTCGTTTCCGCCATCCATTTATCTGTTTTCTCCAGCCTCTTATCAGTCTTATTTTGCCACGCTGCGATCTCATCAAAATGAGGGATAACGTGAGTTTTCAAACCTTTTTCAAATCCTATTTCAAAAAGATCTGAAATGATGGTGATATCTTCTTTCGTGAGTGTCATAATTCTTCAATGAAATACTAAATCAAGATTAATATAAACGGAAATATATACTAGGCAAATATAACATCTAGACAGACGGATTAATTATTAATCAATATCCGTCGTGAGGCATTTTCATTTGTCTAATGTAATAGTCTGCAGAATAGAATTTCCTTATTGAGTCCTTATCGAATAAAAATTCATGAGCAAGCTGATGAAGATCAACCTTTAACCCTGGAGAAATCCATCCAATTCGACTTAACATCCGCCATCTAATTCTCATGATCGTGGTAATATATGAGTTGATCTCATTTTCGTATGGCGTGGGTTCTAAGAAATCCATAAACGTCATCAAGGACTCCCAATCCTACTCCCCTTCTCTCTCATTTCAAATTCTCTCCCTTGCCCATTTTCCACATTTCACCCTCTTCTCCTGTTGAAAACACAATTATTCTCCAGTTCAAGCGAGGATCGTTTTCGCACCGCTTTCGATGTGGAAGAATAGAGGGAGAAAAGGATTTCTATTGTCTTTATAGTCCTTATCATCTTTATCATCTTTATCATCTTTATTGTCTTTATCCTCCTTCTTCATGTCCGGTCTCTCCTCCTCACAGCTTGCCAGGCTTCGCCAGAAGTACGGCAAAAATGAACTGAAAGCGACCAATATCTATCCTCTCTGGCGAAAGTTGCTCGACCAGTTCACGGACCTGATGGTCATCATCCTGATCCTGTCTGCCGGGATTGCCATCTTCATGGGCTGGTATCAGGAAAACCAAACGGGATTGATTGACGGACTGGTGATCCTGGGGATTGTTATCCTCAACGCCGGAATTGGTTTTTTTCAGGAATACAAGACTGAACGGGCTTTGGAAGCTCTTAAAAAACTGATTGCCCCGCACGCGATAGTGATTAGGGACGGCAAAAAACAGCAAATCAAAGCTGAAGAAATTGTTCCGGGGGATATCGTGGTTCTGAGTCCGGGAGACAAGGTCGTGGCGGATGGGAAGTTGGTTCAGAGTTCAGAGTTAAGAGTGGATGAGAGTTCCCTTACAGGTGAGTCGATTCCGGTGGGAAAATCAAATAAGGAAGAGGTCTTCATGGGGACTGCGATAGTTGCCGGAACCGCTCATATGCGGGTCATCGCCATCGGGATGGAGACTCGCTTTGGTCGAATTGCCCATCTGACGACTGAGACGGTTCGGGATAAGTCTCCTCTGCAGAAGGAACTGCTGAATATTGGGATTTTTGTGACACAGGTAACGGTGATTATTTCAGCGATCCTGATTCTCGTCGGCATTTTTATCCAAGGGCAAGGATTCCTCGAATCCCTCCTCTTCGCCGTTTCAGTTGCCGTGGCTGCCGTGCCTGAGGGGCTTCCGGCGACGATTACCGTAGCGCTCGCCCTGGGTGTTCAGAATATGATCAAAAAAAACGCGGTGGTCAAAAAGCTTTCCTCGATTGAAACCCTCGGCTCGACGACGGTGATCTGTTCAGACAAAACGGGCACACTGACACGGAACGAAATGACGGTGACGCGCCTTCTCCTCGGCCTTGATCAGATCGTTGAAGTCGGAGGAGCGGGATATGATCCGGGAAAGGGCTTTATTGAATGCCCTACAAGAGGGTTCCAGAAGGATAATCTGGAGAAGATCAGACTCATTTCCAGCTACTGCACCGAAGCGGAACTGCAGAAGAAAGGTGGTCGGTATCAGATCCTGGGTGATCCCACGGAGGGAGCCCTGATCACGCTGTCTCGAAAACGCATGGTTGAAGAACGAAAAGCCCTGAAGGTTCAGCGGCTCAAAATCCTCGAAACCATCCCTTTTGACAGTGAGCGGAAGCTGATGAGCGTGGTGACGGATGGTAAAGAACGCCATTTGCTGACAAAAGGATCCCCGGACGAACTTCTCACGCGCTGTACCCATGTTCTCGTGGACGGCAAGGTTAAACCCTTCAGTTCACTCCAAAAAAAGAAGGTTCAACACTCCCTCGAAAGCATGGCCTCAGATGCTCTGCGGCTCATCGGATTCGCCTACCGTCCGCTCAAGACCACAGAAAACCCACGAGCCAAAGAAGGCAAACAAAAGCCCCTGCAATTGGAAAAAAACCTCATCTTCGTCGGACTGGCCGGCATGATCGATCCGCCGAGAGAAGAAGTCCCCCGCGCTGTCGGGCTCACCCACAAGGCCGGCATCAGAAGTATCATTATTACGGGCGACCACGGCCTCACCGCCAAAGCCATTGCCCTAAAAATCGGTATGGCGACGGATGAAACACCGGTGATCACCGGTTCGGAGTTGGAGAAAATGAAGGATCGACAGCTGGATAAAGTCCTTAAAACCAAAGGGCCTCTTATCTTCTCCCGTGTCTCTCCAGAGCACAAGCGCCGCATCGTCGATCGCTTAAAACACCTTGGAGAAGTCGTGGCGGTCACGGGTGACGGGGTTAATGACGCTCCCGCGCTCAAAAGGGCTGATCTGGGGATCGCGATGGGTATTACCGGCACGGAAGTGGCAAAAGAAACGGCTCACATGATTCTTCTGGACGATTCTTATGCCACGATTGTTACCGCGGTGAGTGAAGGACGCAAGATTTATGGGAATTTGAGAAAATTTACCTGGTTTATTTTTTCCTGCAATATCGGCGAACTTCTGACCGTTTTTTCAGCCATACTCTTACAAATTCCGGTCCCCCTTACCGCTTCGCTCATCCTGGCCGTCAATCTGGGGACGGATATCCTCCCCGGCATCGCACTGGGAGTCGATCACGCTGAGCCGAATGTCATGAATAAGCCTCCCCGTGACCCGAAAGCGCGCATCATGAACCGGAGCTTCGTCACGCATTTCGTCCTGGTCGGTCTCTTCGTCGGAGCGGTGGTCGTGGGGGTTTATCTGTTCCGGTTGAGTACCCTCGGCTGGGCATGGGGCGAGCATCTTGACATGCTTGATCCGATCCACATTCAGGCCTCAACGCTGGCTTTCGCGACCCTGGTGGTCATCCAGCTTTTCAATGCCTTCAACGCCCGCAGCTTCACTTACTCTGTCTTCCGCTTGCGCACCCTGAAACCGCTCTGGGGCGCGGTGACGGCCTCAGTTGCCTTGGTCCTTGCTATCATCTACTTACCCTTCTTTCAGAACATATTTCACACGACCGGTCTCAGTCTCAGCGAATGGTTCATGGTGATCGGGGCCGGCCTGATGGTTCTGATAGTTGAGGAGCTGAGGAAGCTGATTTTCACGAACCATGGTGAGTCGCGTTAATTGCTCCATTTCCCTTTCTCTGAGCAATCCCGTATAATAAACTCGGTTAATTTCAGCTCATGAGCAAAATCCTCAAACACATCAGGGACACCATCGTGCGGGAATACAACCCGGATAAAATTATTCTTTTTGGATCCCGTGTCTGGGGAAAGCCGAATAAATGGAGTGATTATGATTTATTGGTGGTCAAAAAAGGCACTCGAAAAAGATTGTATGAACGAAGCGGAGAGCTGACCAGAATGCTGAGACAAAAGAATATTTGGGAACCCCTCGATATCTTTGTATACAACCAACAGGAGTTCGAAACGATCCGGAAGCGGGAAGATCAACTGTTTACGGACATTCTCTCGAAAGGCAAAACACTTTATGAAAAACAATAGTCCTGCACACGATTGGGTTGCCTATGCCAGTGAGGACCTCAGACTGGCCGAAAAAATCCTCCATGAGAAAGGGTTTTTGCCGCACGCCATTTTCCACAGTCATGAATCCTGTGAAAAGTATCTGAAAGGATTATTGATTCAGGACAATGGTGAAATTCCCAAAATTCACAAATTAGATGTTCTGACAAAAGACCTTCCGGTGAGCGAAAAAGACCAATTGGACCTGATGAATCTCGGAGGAATATTAGACTCGCTCTACAGATTTTCACGGTATCCAGGAGTGAATATTGATGAAACCCTCTGGACAGGCGAGGCAAAAAAGGCTGTCCAGGCAGCCCTGAAAGCCGAAAAAATCATCAGGAGATATCTCGAAGAGCAGCAGTAATGGCAATTCAAAATGAGGTAAAAAGCCCCCCTTTTCTCTCCTTCAACGAGCCCCTGCCAATTCGAGCCTGCTCACTCTTTTTTCGAGTTCGTTCTGAGCATCATCAATTTTTCTGACGAACTTTTTGAAAACACCAAATTCTGTCTCCAGAGAATCAAATCGTAATTCCAGCGAATCAAATCGTGATTCCAGATGGTCCACTTTCGATTCGATTCTATTCAGGTTTGGCAAAATAATATGCTCATACCCCTGATTGAAGAGCTGAGAAATTATTGATATGTCTTTTTTCGTAAGCGCCATAGTTCATCAATATAGACTAGATTCGAATGAAGTATAAACAAGGATATATATGTGGAAAGTGGTTCAGATGGACAAAAGGACATGATGTTTCTCCGATGTCATTACCAGGGAATCTCTATTTTATCGATTTCTTTCCGCTATGAAAATCTTTTTCCTTGACCGTTTTTAAAACTCCTCCCTCGCGATCCCGCTCTGCCTGATAATGGCAAGGGCAGTCCCGAGGGGTATGCTTTTCTTTTTCCCATGAAAGGGAACCGGGACCATGAAGCCTTCCTGATTCTTGAAGATCTGATGACTCCCCTTTGACCGAACAAGCTGAAAACCATGTTTCAGGAGTGCCTTGATAATTCGATCAGCAGAGTACTGGGGCATTCGGAAGGGCTTACACGGAATAACTTTTTAGTTTCGGAACTTTGACGGCAATATCTCCTATCCAGGGCCGTTTCGTCTCTTGAGGTAAAGGTTGTTTCTCACCCGCCAGTTCTTCCAGCCAGAGCTCAATCACTTCCTGAGCCTTCTCCTGAGCTTCCTGAAAACTGCTTCCAAACGTCACACAGCCAGGAAGGACAGGAACGCTCACATGGTAAAACCCCTCTTCATCGGATGTGAAGACGACGGTGTAATGAGAAATGTTTTGCCGGACTGTTTTTTTCATGAACTGAAGAGAGGAAAATGTCTAAACCCATTATACCCATCCTGGCCATTGCATCAAACCCCTTTTTCCGCTATAATGAGAGGAATAAAAAAATAAAAATATGTCAAAAACCAAAACCCAAAAGACGGATGCAACTCCCCCCGAACTCACCCCCGAATTCATCGGGAAAATCGCCGCGGATATCGCGGTGAGTCCCATTCTTGATGAACACAAAGCGCTCTTTCTCTTCCTGATCGCGCAGGGAACCTTTGATCTGCCTCATTACCAGCTCTTCATCGACCTTCTGGAACGCCACTATCAGTCCCGTTTGGAGGAGGCAAGGTCTCTGGAAGAGGAAATAGATGGCCTGAATAAAGAACTGGATCAGACTAATGTTGAATTGACGGCTGTCTCCATAGGAGCCTGCAAAGAAATTCAGGCGGCATGCGAGCACATCGAGATTCGTACGGTCGAGCAGCTCCACGAAGTTCAGAAAAAAGGGGAAGCTAAGCAGGCCCGCGAAATGGCACAAAAAATTAAAAACAAATAACACCGGAGTATGGAGCTTCAGAGCACATTTCAGCATCAAAACGATCATTTTTTGCTCCCCAAACGATGTATTTGGTATACCAGCAAAGGGAAAGGCCCTGATGAAAAAACCCTCAGTGAAGAAAAGGGTCTTGAAGAGCCCGGAAAAGTCCACCCCGTCGACAGCCAGGCGGCTATCTTTGACCAGCTGAGCGGAGTCTTCACGACCACGGATCCCGAAGCTTTTGCCGAAAAGTATGAGGACGTGCTGGATGAGATGGGGAAAGAAAATGCTATTAGCATCATATTGTCATCAAGGAAAATCGGAGAAGACCTAAAATGGATAATCCACGAGTACCTCATGGATAAATTCCGCAAGCGTGCGTCTAAGAAGGCCCTTGACGCCATTGACGAATTATCAGCAAGGGTTGGGACACCAGAGGGGAATGATGTCGCGGAGCTTGCGAAAGAAAAGCTTGAGGGTTTAGCAGTGGGCACTTGGATAAGTGATGAAAATGAAGAGCCTACATATGAATTACAAGAAGTCTCTGAAGAAGAACAAACCTTTTACCGATCCCTCGCGGATACCGTAGGCGCATTGGGCATGAAGAAAGAAGACCTCGAGCGGGTGAATGAGCTTACCAATAGAAAGAAAAACCTCGAGCGGAGGATCAACGCCCTGAACGGACGGCTGAACAGGGTTCAGGACTACGCGAAGGAGGTGAAGAAAATGAGGGATGAGGCGATTAATAAGGCCGAATGGTATGATAAGGCTGGAGCATGGATTTGGCAAAAGTTTAATACAGGGCTCCTGTCGGGCGGTGTCGGTGTACTCGGTAGTTCTTTAACAGTAGGATCCCTGGCACTAGCGGGTGTCACATTTCCGGTTTTTTGGCCAATTGTTGGAGGGGCCGCATTAGGGGCTGCCATCACTGGAGGTATCTTGAGATGGACCAGGGTCGGGAATTTTCTCGACCGATGGAGAAACAATATGAAAATCCCATCCGTGCTGAGAAAAAGCCTCAAGTTCCAGCAGGATCTGCTCGAGAAGGGAATAGTCACAATCTCAGCTGGAGACGAACTCAAAGACTTTCGAATCCCAAAACGCGGGCCGGGTGAAGCGCCGAATACAATAAAAATTGCTCCCGGAGGATTCATCGATAAAAAACCGATAACTGAAGTGATAGAAGCCAAGCCGGGGCAACTGGTTTCGGGAACAGTGGCAGGGGGTGTTACTCTCAAGATCGAAAGAAAAGAGGAAGCCCTCTTGGCACAAAAAACCAAAGAAACCGAAGAAAAAACTTTCGTCGAGAAAGAGCTCCGTGAGCACCAGTCCAGCATCACCAAAGATAAAAAAGATTTCGACGCGGCCATAAAAGACCTGAGAGCCCAGATCAAGGATAACAAATCCGCAGTGGACCAGTCGAGCATGCGGCTCATGAGCCTACAGGTGAAGCTGGCAAAAGCAGAAGAGCCTGAAAAGACTGCAATCACAAATGAGTTTGAACAAGAACAAAGGATCCTTAGCGCTGCCCGTATCACACTTGGCCGATCCGAGGACGCCCTCAAAGCCATGGAAAAGGTCGAATCATTGTTTAAACTCAATGACCAGTTCCAAAAAACACCCGTGACGAAAGAAGTCCTCGAATCTCTCTACAAGGGCTTTCACCCCGAGCTTCTCGATACCATCAAAAAATTCGCCAAAGAGCAGGATGAACGGACGAAAAAAGCCCAAGAGGTCCTGGGCAAAGTGAACCAGAAACAGGTTGATAAATGGTATAAGGAACTCAGTGCAGACGATCGAACGGGAGTTCATGACTATTTGGAGGAAATTCAAAACGCCGGCACCGCAGACGAAAAGCTCTGGGGCAAAATGTCGGATTTCGAGCTGGGGAGGGAGTTCCCACTGCTGAGGGAGATGAAGCGCTACCACAAAGACCTCTACGAAATGCTCATCAGCCTGCCACGCCTGACCCTCGAGTCACGGTACCCGAAGGGGCCGGCGGGGTATGACGATATGGCGGGCAAGATGCTTGAGATGTGGGAGGGCGCTGCCGCGAAGGAGGAAGGAAGGGAAGAAGAAGGAGGAGATGAGGAAAATGAAGAAGAGGGTGAAAGAAATGAAGCGTTGAATACAAAGCGACAGGAAGTCATCACAGCTTATGAAGCCCTCACGACAGCAGCCAAAACTCTCCCCCACCTCAAGGGCATTGAGGATGTGTTGGATAAGAATTTTGAGGCGATTAAAGAATTTATAAGCCAAAATAGAGGGGGCGAAAATCCAACTGTCTATCCAACCTTAATTAGAAACAAAGGTGGCTTCAAAAAATATATCGAGAAACACAAAGATGTAAAAGAACTCGGCAAATGGAAATCCCTGCTCGAAGCCATCAAAGAGAAATGCGTGGTGACACGGCTGGATGAGAAAGGAAAAGTACGAGGAGATGGGAAATTTGGACTGGAGACGAAGGAGAAGATGTATTCGGATGTGAATACTCAGCTGTCGGAGCTGGATAAAGAACTAGCTAATACAAATACTACTGACTTCAACAATCCACTTGACTTCTCTCAAATAGAGATCATCTCTATCGATTCTTCAGAAGGTGGCAAGGGACCCTTAAAGTGCCTCAAGGACAATGATCCAAATACCCCCTGTCTCTTCGACGATCTCCTCATTGTGAAAGCCAATGGAAATCCACAAGCGATCATGAAGGGGGAAAATGAGAACCCACCCCTTCTTACCGATAATGCCAACGCCAAGTATCTCGAGGCATTTCGGTACAATTTTAGGAAGCTCATCGAATTGCTGAAGAAACCTGATAATGGAAATGCTCTGATGAAAGTTGATGAAGTTGATAATAAATGGAGTATCGTGGCACCCAACCCTCCGAACAAAAGTGATACAGGAAACAAAGAGCGGTTTGTGTATGTAGAAGAGAATGGGGATTATAAGGAAATACTTCTGCAGGGAGCGAGTTGAGACCTAATATCTTAATCTTGATGAAAAGTTGAGCGTTGATTCCTCTCTTCCATCCGATCGTAGGGATCCTCGGGATAAGCACTTTCATTGATTAATGAGCCATTTTTTGATATACTGAAAGGATATTTTCTTCCATCTATGACGCTTCCAGTTCCCAATGAAACACCATTTGAAAGTGGTGCGGAGCAAGGACCAGTAGGATCGAATCATCAGGAAGATATCGCTCCAGAAAACCAGAAAAGACTCGAATCGATGATTAAAGAATCCAGAGAAAAGCTATCTGAGATTCTTACATCAGGGGTTTCAAAACAGGTTCAGCGACTGCTGGATCTTCGAAATGAGAAATGGGTGGAACTTATTCGGAAAGCTCGTGAAGAAGAGGATAAAAGAAAGAAGTCCCGCCAGCCAGAGCCACTGATCGATCTGCAACACATTGGTGAACCGGAATTCAAAGAAAAGATGATCGCGATATCCGCGAGCAAAGAACAATTTGATTACCGGTCCAGAACCTTTTTCCGAAGAGAAATTCTTGAAGGACTCTCCATGGAAAACGCGATACGTCAATTTGCCCGACTGGGCCACAGCGGTCTTGTTGATGCTATCAACCTTTTTCCATTCGAGGTGGATCCCTCTGAATCGCCTGAGTCCGTGTTGAAAAGACTCTGGGAGAAGGACCAGGAGACTCTCAAATCATTCGAGGAACTGAAGCCTGTTCATGATGCTTTCCAAAAGCTGAAAGAGGAGCTGCTCGGAAGGGCAGTCCTCGAAGACAGAAGAAATCTGGACACTGATGGTGAAAAAGCCTATCAGAAACTGACCTGGGGAAAGTTCATGGAGCGGATTATTACCCTCGTCCTGGCGGAATATCTGAAAGGCACCAGGTGGCGTGTGATCCCCGTCGATGCTGTGATGGATTATTATGGCTTAGTCGATCTGATGGTGGAAATCAAGAAAACAAAGGGGAAAAAGCACATATATAAATATATGGCAATTGATGTTAAAACGAGACCTTATGAATCAGGGGATGATAGGCCTAGGACAAAGCGTCTGAAACTCACAGAAGAATCTGCCAAAGAAATTTTTCCTGAAGAATATTTCCGGCAATACCCTGAACGATATACAGGACCAACTGACTTCAAAAGAGCCCTGTTTCGACATCTCACTGAGCACTCATTTAAAGAGGATCTCTTGAGCGGTCTCTTCACTGGGCTCAGGGAATATGATCCCCATCAGGATCATGACCAGTTCTTTACCAATATATTTCAAAAAACACTTCGTGATCATGGAATACTGACAGCCTTCGCGGACATTCTCGATGAACTGGTGAATAAGCTGAAAAGAGAATCGCGGTAACCCTCTTCAGGCTCTTACTCCGAGTTCTTCCTGATAGCATCTCGAAGATATTCAAGGAGTTCTACTAAATCATGCACATCGGAAGGACTTTCAGGATCACTTCGGTGGGTCATCAGTTCTTCCCACGCGCAGGAAAATTCCTCTTCAGACCGACATTTCTCCAGATAATCCTGAACGATGATATCCGGTAGAGGTTCTCCCCAGTTGTTTTTGACAGGAAACGTAACGTGCTCTCTCCAGTCAAATGATGAGGGGGCTGATTCTGGCATGGGATGCGAATACATGGTGAGTGAATCTTGCATAAGCTTGAGTTATTTGTAAAGAGATGCCCGTTCGAGCACACGGGAGAGTTTACGGTATCATGATTTTGTATTGTTCGCAAGTGTCAGCTTGTGGAACCGGTTCACTACCGGCTTTTTTTTCCTTTTCCACCCACGAAACCACAAACAAAAGAAAAGTCAAAACACGCTTGACAAATCGCAGAACAGGAGATAAAATACAATCTCAAATTTTTTATGTAATGTCTATGAAATTAAAGCTACTGGACAGACAGGAAATCATCCCCGCGAAGCTGGAAGCTCAAAAAACAGCATACTTTGAAGACCTCCACTCTGTCATTGATCTGGTTGCCAGCTATGGAGCACAAGAGCTTCCCGGGCATACCGGATCTGATAATAACATCGAACTGAGACGGGAAATCGACGAGCTTCAGCGAGCGCTGAAGTCCGATGCTCCCCTCTCCCCTCTTGTTGGACGGTTGTATGAACAAAGAAAGGGTGAAGGAAACATTTCGCCTCAACTCACTGATACCGGTGAAAGGGTAAAAAAATTAAAGCAACAAAAAGAGCAGGATCAAGAGCTGATTGATGCCTCAAAGGAGGATCTTATCCTGTCGATACGGAAGAACGCGACATGGTACGATAATGTACGATTTCGTCTTGATGCCGGGGTTAAGGGTCTTTTCCCTGATTCATTGCAGTTTTTTTCCCTTTTGAACTCGATTGGGTGCGAACAGGAAACCGATCCGAACGACCTTCTTTTGGACGAGACGATTCAATTGTCACTAGAGCTTACTGTTCTGCTTTCAGAAATATCAGATTTACCAGACAGGGAACAATCTGAGAGATTGAACGCGAAAGGCTTTCCAGTCGATATTTCTTGGTACGAAAAACCGTTCAAAAGCATGCCCAAACGCCTTCAAAGCCTCCGTGACACGGCTGAAGCCTACAAAAAGCTTATTGGAGCTGTTGACGATTACCGAAGGCACCTCAATGGACAGGGCATCGATGACCGGATTTATGAGGCTGAGAAGGAGCTCGCGAAAGGGCTGATCGAAGAAAATGGACGTATCATTGGAGAAAACGAAACGAATTTGCACCGACACGATGACGAAACGATCCAGCTGATGGATGATGAGGAGCATACCGCCAGAGAGCTGGCGAATGGCGTTTTCAACGCGGTACTTGAGAAGGTCGGTACCATGCTGGAGGTGATGAAAGACCATGATATGGCTGCCGCCAGAGTTGCCTTTATCAAGGTATTTCTGGACGCGTTGCCTTCGGACGAAAATGAGATTCAGGCTTTCACCAAACTCATACCAGCAGTATTAACGGATACTCCTGACACGCCACAGCAAGACCATGAGATTATTAAAGGAGTGAGGGATGACCTTTCGGAGCTTTACCAGCCTCTCGCGGAGCGCTTTGAAAAGACCCCCAGAAAAATTGTGGCCAGAGCCATGGTGCGGTCCGCCAGCGATGACAAGCGAAGAGCCGCCGCCATTCAACGTGACGAGAAAAAAGAACAATTTCAGGCGCTTGCGAAGATGGCCAGCCTCATGACGGAAAAAGGCATTGATGAATGGGTCGCCACGATCGATCGTCAGATCATCGGAACTGAATTGCAGCCGATCTTCACGAAGACCCTCTTGGATTACTGGACTGCGGCAAAGACGGCTGTGCACGCGAAAGCAGTGCTGGAGGAGATGAAAAAACAATACAGGGAAGAAGAAAGAGCCGCCCTTTCTCTCAAAGCTCAACAGCTCCAAAAACTCGACGCCGCGAGCGGTGAGGATTCCATGAAAGTTTGGGTTCAGGAAAGATTGGATGATGTCGAAGGTGAGTTTGTGCTGGAATATGAAGCGAGAATCAAGGCGCAAGAAGCGAGACTAGAGGAATTAACACAAAACAATAATGATGATGCTGCCGCGTATTCGGAGGCTGAGTTGGAATCCGGAAGATTGCTCTTCGTGATCGATAAGCTCAATAATGGGTATTTTAGAGATGAAGCAGGCGAAGAAATTCTTCTTACGAAAGAAGAACAACGAAAACTGGAAAATGGTGAAGCCCTTGATGGTGACGCGACCATGGGCATCAACGCGGCGAGGGAAGCCTATAGAAAGCAATACCAGGCTAAATTTAAAGCCATGATTGATGAGCAGAGAGCTGGTATCGAATCCACCTGGGAGATTAAAAAAGCTGTCTACAAGAGCAGGATAGCAGCCCAGAAAAGGAGAGCTCAGGAATACGAGCGACAGATCCCCGTCTGGGAAAGAAAAGTCCAGCTCGTCGCCGAGACGCTTAGCAGGCAGGTATCTCTTGGCAGACATTTGCAGGCTGTCAGCGGCATGATCCGTTCACGGGTCCGGACCGTATCCGATGCTTTGGACCAGAAAATCAGTGACAAGCTCCTCCTGTTGGAAAACTCAGACAAAGGTGCTGATACGAAAGCGATTGCAAAGATAATAAAGGACGTGGAAGGAAAAAAGAGTCCAGATGATCAGGTCAGACATTGGATGGATACATTCAACATAGCGTTGCCTGAAGTATCATTGGGTACCCCTAAAGAAGTTGCTGAAGCGCTTTTGAGTACTACTACAAAGACTGCTCAAGAGAGAGCTAAGGTAGGGGTTGGAGGTGAAAAGGATCTTGCTCAAGATTTATTAAATATAATTGAGGCCAAACTTCCCAATTAATTAGTCATTTTTATTTATAATCATTTTTTTTCATTTTTCTTATACTATACGTATGAATAATCCATCACCAAGACGTCCAGAAGGCAGAGAATCGGATGCGCTGAGAAAGTTAAGAGACTTAAAGGGAGGCTCGAGAAGAGGCATAAGTGCTACTGAACTAAGCCAAAGGAGACCTGATACAGATGATCAACAAGTAGCTCCTCAGCTTAGGCAGCAGTCTCTTGACCTTACCGGCTCTCCATCAGCTCTCAGGAAATACATTAAACTTGGGGCTGGATACGCTCTCCGTGGATTTCTCACTGGCCAAGGTACTGCCACGGACGGCCTTGCGCCCACTCAGGGGTCCGGCCCGCTGGATTTGGCCAAAGCTGGTGCCGACTCTCTCCATGTATACGCCGGACGACTTGAAACGACCGCTGTTTCCTGTGCCGCATGGTTAGACGAGACAGAGACAAAATTGGATCAGGTTGAGGGCACCATCAATACCGAAGGAAGAAAGGATATCGCTCCCCTCTTACAGCTTATTCGCGATGCTGAGCAACACCTAAACGCGGCCTTCACGGCCATGAATGCGGTTGAGACTGTGCCTGCGGAAGCGCGGAAAGCGCTGGAGGCGGTAAAAAATGCGAAAAGAGATCTGCTCGCAGCCGCCAGACCGGACCAGGTCGGCGCCGACAGCGCGCTCGTATTGATGGGACAGGCCATCGATCTCAGTGACAGCATCCTCAATCCTGCTATAAAAAATGCCGATCAGGTTGTTGTGGACAACATGAAGATTACAATACTACGAAAGCAGGCGACTGATCTTCGTGCCAGAATAACTGAGATGGTCAATAAAATCGTCCCTTCACGGGAAGATGGGCAAAACGCGCTCACAGAGGCTCAACACATTGTTGGAAATTTAACGACAGCGGTGAACACTGCCACAGGGTGGCCGGAAAGAGTAGAGACGGCAGAGGGTGTGCTTCAGGAGCTTCTGGACGGGCTGAATGAAGCGATTACCCTGAGAGACGCGACCGCCATGGCTTCTCAGGCTTTGAGAGAACTCGTTCAAAAAGCTGAAGCACAGATGAACATCGTGAATGAGGGGGTCAGCACTCTGGGGGCCATGAAGAAGGACACGGTTACCCCGTCAGAAGAGAATATAAACAAGGCGAAGGATAAAGCTGCTAAAGCTGCTGACGCAAGTATGTCTGCGAAGGTTCAGGAGCAAGTGGAAAAAGCGAAGGAGTTTATCACTCAGATCAACGGCATTGCTACAGAGGTGAATATTAGTGCTCAATCAGCAAACACTACCTACAATGTCCTGCTCACTGCCGCGAAAACATCAGCTCCCCAAACGGCATGTCAACTGGTTTCAGAAAATCTTACACAGCTCGATCGATACGTTTCCGATTCGCTCCGCATCGCGTCACATACGATCGATACAACACTTGTTCAATTAAATACCTCATTACAGCAAACGCGGGAACAGCTGGTAACCTTTACGAAAAAGTATGATGACGGCCACACCGCTTCAAGTAGCGGCGATCTGTCCGCGGCATATCTCGCCGTCAGCGAGCTGAATGAATTGGCAAATGCAGTCACGGCCACCTGGGGGCATGTTCAGGAAGGAATGCAACATCTCAATACGGTTTTGGATTCGGTTGTCAGGATTGTTTATGAAGCAGAGCTGAAAAAAGAAACGATTAAAGTCCTTTCCACAGATCCCAATCAGATCGAAGTGGCAGTTCGGGTCGTTGAAGCACTTAAGCGGACGATAGAGAAACTCAACACTCTGGTGAAGAAGCCAAGAGAAGTTGTTGAGGACATGAGAGATATAGTTGATCAGGCACTCCTGTATCCTGGACGAATCGGTAAGCTTGTCGAGAAGGCCATGATGAATCAAGCGATCATGGCGCTACGGGATAGTCTTACTCCGAAAGCACCTGAGGGATATGCCTATGATTTCAATTATGCCAAAAGAACCATGGAAGAGAGCCATCAGAAACGTCATACGGAAGAATGGGAAAAGTGGACAGCTGTGGTAACGGATTTTCAGTTGGTCAATGCGATTTCTCTCCTTCCTCAGGATTTACAGCTGCAGATTGCTCTCTATTCAGGGCAAGGGCATCCAGGACTTTCAATGGAAAAACCGGAACGGACAGCTCTTGAAGAGGAAATTTTCCGTTGGCTGCAGACAAATCCTGGGACCATGGATAATACTGTCGAGATCCTTGACCCCATTTCCGCGCACCTGAGATTATTCGATAAAAAATAAGCATTTCATCTCTTTTACTTTTTACACTATGACAAAAGGAACACAGATTAATTCTGATCTAGAAAGGGTTTGTGGTGAATCACAGGAGAAATACGGCCTCAAGCAGAAGCTTATAACATGGCAGAGTGCCATTAATGACCAATTGGATAATGTGAAATATGCCCGCGAAGGCCTGCAATTCTTTTTATTTCTGAGAAATGCTCATCAGGAATGCCTGAGACTGACCAATACTAAAGTAGATGATGCTCATTTTCTTCGGATTGAGGCTGATATCCTCCGGATCCTGCTGGATATTGAGCCAAACGATGATATTGAGTCAGTGGCAAAGCTGATTTGTGACGCTGAACAGTGCGCGGGAACGATTTACAAAATCGCGAAAAAAGATTTTGAAACATATTTCGAGTCTTTTTTGGAAAAGTTTAAGGAAATTTTAGCTGAGGAGGTAGAGGAAGAAGAAGAGGAGGAGGAGGAGGAAGATGAGGAAGAGGAAGAAGAGGAAGAAGAGGAAGAGGAGGACGAGGAAGAAGAAGACGAAGAGGAAGCGGAAGAGGAGGAGGACGAAGAGGAAGAGGAAGAGGAACAAGAAGAGGAAGAGGAAGAGGAAGTATACTCTGGTGAGAGAACAGCCGTCGTCACCCCACAAACACTTCCTCCCGCGTCCACGCCACCAAAGCACAAAAAACAGCCCTCCAGACTCTGGTCTAATTTGGATCAAAAGCTGAGAGATGAATATGAGGAAGAACTTCAAACCTTTTTCGGATTCAAGCGAAAGCCTGCAAATTTTACTTCTTTCATTGATTGCGAAAAGATCTATGAGTTGCTCGATGAAACGATTGGAAATGGGAAGCGGGTAAATGAGGCCATTATGATAGAAGGAACAGAATTAGCCGGTGAATTCCAGGACATTACATTCGTCCGCTGCGATGAGGAAGCCCTTCAAATGATTAAAGACGGTCAATCAACCAAAGTCTCCATGCTGATCGACAATGCCGGTATCGGACTTGAAGCAGCCTCAATTAAAAACGGCCAATTCCGCAAAATCCTCATCCGAAAATGGCAGGTGGAGGGGGTGAGGAGGAAGTACGCAGAGCAGTTAAAGTTCGATTACCTTTCTAATTCTGGAGACCTCCTGGAGCATGGCATCCGTCCAACCGGAGCAGATACTTATGGTCGATATTTGATATCGCAGAGAGGAAAGGAATATAGATCTCTCATTGCAAAATTCGGTGACGGTAAAGAACTCTTGCTCGATATCCACACGAACAACTTCGTTTCATATTCCCAATTCATGCCTCTTCAGGAAAAGCGCGGAGAATACCCATCCCCCTTCCTCAGCTGGCCGCAATACCTCGAAACTTTTCAAAGTGATCTCGAAGACAATAGAAGATATGAACTGTCCGAGGAGGAAACGGACTTCACCAAAGCCATGTACGAACTGAAATGTGAAGACGGTGATACAGTAAGCGTGATGGAAGACAGAGGCCAGCTTATGGCATTTGTGACACCTTCAGTTGGCGAAGCGAGAGAATGGCATCCAAAAAAGGAAAAAGAATCGGATAGCAATAGGACAGTTATAATGGAAGTGTCTAAAGTCGGTCCAGCAGTAGTGAAAAGTACACAGCCTTCTCGAAAAGAGATTTCAGAAGAGGAGAAAAATCGAATTTTTTCTAGTGTCCCACAACCTGTGAGCAAGAAAGATGAAGATAAACGTCCACTTGATCTCCCGGGACTAGGAACTACACTCACCATTCAAGAAAATTCATTCGTCATTGGTCAGAAATACAAAGATGGAAATGGCAAAGTTTATACCCTCATCGGAAAAGGATCGAACCCAAACACTGTAAAGGTCAGTAACGGGTATGACAGAGAAGTTGAAGCCACCTCTTTGACGCCGGTCAGCGAGAAAACTGAAAGCAAAACCACCGAATACATGTCCTTCGAAGACGTCCTCGAAGAGCTCGGTGTGGATGAAGAAGAAGTCAACCGACTGGTCTCCACAGGCGATCTTGCGAGCTATCGAGAGGGAAATACCATCAAGTTCAAGCGGCAAGAGGTGATGAATCTCAAGACAGCGAGGGAAACAGATCCGACTGATATGTTGAGAGATTCGGATTCGGAAGATGAGGATGATGAAAGCGATGATGATCAAATCTTAAAGGGAAATTTATTAAGTGTTGATTCCTGGGATTTTAATAGCCTTGGAGAAGTTGCATCAGACACAACAGATTTGACCGATGATGATGCTTCTTCAGATTTAGGTGCTGGAAATAAGCAGTCAAAGAAAAGTGATGAAGATTTTGATCTTTAATATCCCCTGACTGCCCCATATCATGACAGCACTTCAAAAAAACGATTCACAGGTCAATTCCTCTGAAGACCAGGCTCTCGAAGCTTTTCGGAAGGCTCTATTGGGTCAGAGTCCGGAGAAACAGGCAAAATTCTTTGGCATGATCGTTGGACGGCAGGCGAATATGAAGCTCTTTGCCGGACTGAAGAGGATTGCTGAGTTGAAAAGTGAGATTGAACAATGCAAAAAAGAAGGAGACAGGGATGGGATAAAGGAAAAAGGAGAGCAACTCTTCACGGCAGCTTCAACGCTCTACAAGGATCTTGTGAGCGCTTTGCAGTACTGCAAAAACGGGCTGAAGGCTCTTGGGCTCGCTTCTGATACTCCTCATTTCGATACGATTGCTTTTCATCTTCTGACGGCTTCGGCGGACAGTGGCTCAACTAACCAGGAAACTCCACAGGAGATCCATTCACGGCTTCTCTTTCTTGAGCAGACCTGGAAATACCTCATGACACGGGCAAAACGTGACTCTACTCCCCTTTTCACACCTCTGGTTAACGAGCTCAAAGGTGGTTTTGGAGTTGAGCTGGAGAAGACGCGAAGTGAAGTGCTGGCGAAGAAAGCGGAACCGGCATCTGCTGCTGTAACTGGAACAAGAGGCGAAGTTGAAAAAACTCTGGAGAAAAAACCGACTGAAGATGAAAAAGATCAGCAAATCGGGGCCCTCACGGCACAACTCCGAGCGGTAGAATTGAGTCTTGAAACAGTAAGATCTGAAGTGGAACAGGAATTTAAAAACACCGTCAAAGAGCTAAAAGCTGAATACAGTAAGCTGCAAGATGACAATATAAAACTTGGTATTACGCTCGATAGAAATATTAATAGTGAGAAAAACGCTAATAAGAAAGTGCTGGAGCTTGAGGAACTTCTGAGACAAGCAATAAGTAGAAAGGAAGATGCTGTGAAACACATTCGTTTCATTGAAAGTCAGAACGATGATCTCAGAAAGAATATCGAGAATACGCGCTCAGGATTGCAAAGGTTAGAGACTCACATAAAGGAGCAAAATGAAAGGACCAAGAATGCACTAGAGAGCGCTCAGCAACTTGTTGATAAAGAAACGAAAAAGAATGAAGTGCTTGAGAAACGCATTGCTGAGCTGGAGCAGCAACTAACACTCCGCAAAATTCAGACTGAATCCACAGAACAATCTCAGGAAGAGAGAAGCGAACCCGAAGAACCTCAGATCGAGCCTATCGTCATCCTCGATAATGACGCACAAACTCCCTCAACCGAGGAATCCGAAAAACCTGAGATGGACTTCGACACCGCTCAAAAAACCCTCAAAGAGAATCTAGAGGCCTCCTTAGAATCAAATGACGATCGATTATTCATCAGCGACGGCAAAGTTGCGGAAGCGGCAGAAGTGTATTACAAGACCATCCGCAGAGGTTCGAATGCAAAATATTTGCCACTTGAAGTACAGGTTCCAGGTGAAGAAGATCAACTCATGTGGCACCAGCGAACGTATGATCTGGAGAAGAATACCAGTTCCGGCCGGTGGGAGATACTCCTCCGGTGGAATAATGGAGAATTTACCGGTCTCTCAAAACCCACATTATTACGAAATAGGCAGGATTATCTGGAAGCCTTTGACTATATCCAGCAAAACATCAGGGAGGAAGATGTCGTCACGGAGCTGGGGATCATCACTGACCCTCATCTCCTGAACGCCCTCGAAGTCATTGCGCCCGAACCCAAATACCACCTCATCGTATCAAAGCAGTCCGGGGCTGAAGCGGGAACTAAAGACGAGCTCGTTATCGTCTGGAAACGGAGTCCTGAGGATGATGAAGATCGGGTTTTAACAATAGATGTTGATCATTTGTCAGCTCAGAACAGCGATGACCCATATCGCACTGAACAGTCATCAATACCTCTTAAAACAATAAAACTGGAAGGGGCTTTGAAAAAACGGGTAAATGAACAGCGATCTCAGATTAAACTGCAACGGATCAATATTCTTTTACCGAATATCGAATGTAGCACTTATCTTGGATTAGCAATGCGAGAGTTTGGTATTAAAGAGCCTGATTATCGTGAAGCTGACCTTGCTTCAGATCAGTGGGATCTGAGAAAGCACGATGTCACCGCAAGCAAATGCCTCGGTGATTATAAGGTAACAAGCGACGTATCTCTCCATGTTACCTGTCGCTTTACCCTGACGCCAAAGAAGAAAAATGGAGTTCAGGCTTTTCCTTTAGTCAAAGAAAAGACACCGGAATATGAGATGGTCTACGATATTGGACGAGACAGATGGGATTTTTTTGTGCCGAATATGGAATGGAGTGACACAGCAGGAAAAACCCCAGAATCCTTAGACCGCGAAGACGAAGATCTCCCAACTCAGGACCAGGCTGCGGAAATGGAAGAGACGGCACAAGCAAAAAAAAGAGAGGACATTTTTGATTAACGCACCCATATGATTCCAGAAGAGCAGGGACGCATTTTTCTCAAAGGTCCTGAGCTACAGCTCATGATAGTATTTTCCAAAGTACTGAAAACCGATTCTGAGCGACTTTTTCGCAACCTCGACAAAGTTCAGCAGGCGCTCAACATCGCAGGGCAGCTTCCTGAGCTCCTCATGACAAGAAATCAGGCTGACTTCATCCCCTTTTATACGGCGGCCAATTCCCTTTACCATGATCTGACGAGCTATCATCTATCCTATGTTGATCATCTCAAGTCCCTGGGTTTGCCATCGGAAGATAAGAGTCTCGAAGCATTAGCCCTTCTTCTCATGCTGATTTCTCGGGATCTAAAACCTGATCAGCAGCGGACAACCCTTGACCTCTTGTACTTCCTGGTCGAAGAGGCTGAATGGGTTCACGGAAAGGTTTTGAAGGCACAGGGAGAAATTCTGGTTCCATATTTCAGCGACTTGATCAGTCTTCTCAAAGCATCCAGCTTTCAGAAAGGAATCGCAGAAAGCCTGAAAATAAGTAATATTCCGCCATTGCAAAAAGAAGAGACCAACAAATCCCTGATTATACAGACTGAAGAACACCGTACCAAAATCGAAGCTCTCCAAGTACCACTCTCTCGAGGATCAGAATCACCCCAAATTGCTTCGGATAAAGGAGGGGTGTCTTCTCCAGAAGCGCCGAAAGCTACTCAAAAAACTGAGATATCAGTTGATCAGAAACCACAAGTACGGCATGAAAACATGGATGAAGGAAGCTTTAATTTTCAGGAAAAAGGACCCGCAAGAGAATTTAAAAAAAAGGTAAGCTCGTTGAAGATTGCAGAAAGACTTCCAGAAGAATTGGATCGAGGGAAAATCGCCCTAGCGAACGAAGGAAAGGATGTGGTGTTGACTGAACTCATCCAGGGGTACACGTTCCCAATGAACTGTCTGCTGCCGATGATGGGAAAAGGAGGAAAGATTGAGACGATTGTCATTACGGGTAAAGCCGAAAATAGACAAAATATGATTGATTATAAGTTGAGAAAAGAAGATGGAAGCTATGGAGCTTCCCAATGCATGTTCGCCATACCGCTGAAAAATCAGTTATGTCAGGCTGCGATTCATTGGGACGAATGGGCCGCCCAGATTCAAAAAAAAAAGCCTGATGAGCAAACGAGACGGGTTGGTAATAAAGAGAATATGAGAGCCGAATCTCAATCAATTCCAACTGATCTTTTTGATCTTCTTGAGGATGCGTCAGAGACTCAGTCTGTAGCAGAGTCAAGTGGAGAAAGCGCACCATCGTTTTCGGAATCGTTTTCTTTGCCACCTCTCCCCCCGCCGCCCCCACAACATGTCGCGAAATATTTAGAATGGGAAAAACCGGAGCAGTTTTTTCCTGATGCAAATATGGAAACTCCTGATGCAAGCGGAGAAACAATATCGTGGCCTGAATATAGAGAATTGGAATGGGAAAAAAAGCTGGTCCCGGGGAAAACATATAATGTTTATCATGGAGAGGATTTTGTGGGGGTATTTCCTGGTGAGGTGGTTTGGGAATCAGAGGTAACTGATTCTAGTTCCAGATCTTTAAGCAATGTAACAATGAATGACGAACCAGGCGGATATATGCGTTTTGACGATGAGGAGGAAACTAAGATTTGATGGCGATAGATTGACTTCCGACATCGGCAAAGTTCACGCCTGCTCATCTCATCTTATCTTATCTCATCTAATTCATCATCAAGGGTCATCCTTTCGTTGATGGGAATAAACGAATCGGTTCATTTCTGTTCATCGTCTTCATGGCGCTGCTGCTGCCGCCGGTGCCGCTGCTGGCCCTGCCCCCGTCGCTCCTGGCACCGCTGCAGCTGGTGTTGCTGGAGGTGCTGCCGCCGGCGCTGGTGCAGCTGGAGCAGCCGGTGCTGCTGGTGCTGCTGGTGCACCAGGAGCAGCAGGAGGAGGAACAGGAGTGGGAATTGGTGCCGGTGGAACAGGAGCAGCTGGCGTTACTGGCGCCGTTGGTGCTGCAGGTGCTGCTGGTACTGCTGGCCCTGTCGCAAATGACGCTTTGATTTTTTGAAGCACATCATTGAGTTGTTCAAGCTGTTTTCTTGTCATCGCGTCAGCCCAGATCTTAAAGCTGGAACGCTGACGACGACGCGGTCGAAGAAGCGAAATTGGAGGACTTAAATTGTCCGCAAAGTTGAAGATCTGCACTGGATCTTTCTTAAATTGACGCTGAACGTCTTTAGACAATTCAGCTAGAGAATCATCTACTTTTTCCCTCGCCGGCGCCCTTACATATTCCCTCCTCGCTTTCCTAAACACCGGATAAATCGTCTCCCGTATCTCTGTCTGAAGCACAGATTGAGTGGAAAGGTTTTGCAGTGATCGAATCAACTTCTCAATCTCCGGAGCCTTGAGCTTGATGCGGCCCAGGGTGCCAGAGTCGATTGCTGTTCGGGCTCCTGCCGGATCAAAAAAATTGCTGACCGCGTCGAGGAGATCCTGCTCATCAAGCAGTCCCTTGGACATCTCTCTGTGAACCCCTTCCTTATACCCAGCCTCCCCCGCCTTCCCCATCTGCTCCTGCCATTCTTTTTGCTGTTCACCCAAGAGCTTCAGCATCGCTTCGGTGCGTTTCTTTCCGGCATTCATGGCGTGAATATGGGCAGCGATGGCATTCTCATCAGCCCTCACGGCAGCGGGATACTTTTCAGGATTTTTTACGGACTCGTGTACGCTGATGATAGTCTGGAGGTATGTGATGTATTGCCTCAGCTGCTCGAGCAGGGTCTGAAGTTCTCCTCGTCGAGGATCGACGGCGGTCTTGAGCTCTGACTGATAGGTGTTCTCCAGTTTCTCAGCCTTAGTTTTCTCCACTGTCATATCCGTGACGATCTGTTTAGATCGGGCCTTTTTACGGTCAATAATATTTTTGGTTTCGCTTTCTTGTTCGCGGAGTTGTTTCAAACCCAGCTGTTCTTCAGTAGCTTCTTTTTCTGCTTCCAGACGCTCAGTTTCTTTTTTATGCCTTCTTTTGAGCCACCACTCTTTCCCGGGGGCATATACCCAGTTGCTTATCGCAGCCAGACCGGTTACCCCAAAGGCTGTTGAGGATACTATTTTGGCAACTCCACCCCAGATCCCCATTCCTCCAATATACTTGCCAACTGCTCCAACACCGCCGGTAAACAGAGAACCATATCCCGCCAATGCCATTGTACCTCCAACAACCGCACCTCCCAGAGCAGTGACTCCAAGCCCGATGAGTGTTCCTTTGGCGGCAAGTCCGAAGCCCTTTTTGATCCATCCCCACTTATTCTTCTCCCACTTATTTTTCCATTCCGTAATGTTTCCCGTATCCACCTTTTGCTGTTCAATACGCTTCGTGATATCAACTGTTCGATTTTCAATTGCCTTGATATCAGCTTCAATCAACTTCAAAGCTTCCATATTCTCATGACAGGAAATCACCTCCGTGGTGTCCAGCTGCAGCCTCTGCGCCAGGAGTTGGCCTTCAGGTGAGATGTCAGAAAAACTTCCTCCGACGATGCCGGTGACGGCATCAGTATAGGAAGGGGCAGCCTCAGTGCCGAGGATTTGATTCACGCGATCAAGAATGGTTGCTGGCAGAAGATCCCGTAAACGTTGCCATTCTGCGTCGACAATATCCTGTCGTACGCGGGCATCAATGGGCCGCCCTACCAGTGCAGGATACAGGTGTCGATAGGTGCTGATGACCCATTCTACCGGAGACTGTTTTTCATCCAGGATCTTATTCAGGTTTTCATAAATTTCTTTTGGCGCGATGCTGACCTCCTCTCCGCCTTCCCTCCCCCTGAGTTTTTCAAATTTTCCCTGATCAAAGAGATCCTTAATCTTCGACCGGGTTTCATCGGAAGTCCGACGCGTTTCCTCAGCTTCCGGAGCTCGGCGTCGGCTCTCCGCTTCTTCCCCTGCCTCAGCACCTGGGTCTGTCCCAGCACTTCTGACGTACGCCAATCGTTTTGGGAAAAAGAGCTCGCTCTGTGAAAAACGAAAGGTCATGTTACCTGGTCAGCTTTTGATAAACCTTTTCCAATTGGCTCGCGTTGGCTTCCTCCAGCATGGCATCCTCCAGTTTGGAGAAATTCCGCTCCATTTCCCGGGCGGATTTGACTTGTGCTTTGGCCACCTTTTCGCGGAGTTTTGCTTCCTTTGCCTTCAGTTCTTGCAGTTTCTTCATCTGTTTTCCCTGTTCTTTCTCCAGTTCTCTTCCCGCCATGATCATCTCATTCTCGATTTCTTCCAGATCGGCCAGGGTGAAGGTCTCTTCCGCGATCATATACAAATAGGCAATCTTTTTGCCTTCAGACAGCTCAGATCTCTTGATCACCTCGATCAGTTCGCCGAAGTCGATCTCGTCTGTGGGGATGATACCTTTGAAAGGATTTTGGGCGTATTCGTCCTGCATTATTTTGGTGTTTATATTGGTTTTAATCTCTTCATTATACCAAAAAACAGCCCTTTTTACTAGTGGTCAAATCTTGTTTTACCGTTCTCACTTCACCCAAGCTTCAGAACCACCCTTAAGGCCACATCCAATCGTTTGAGATCCTCAGGGGCAATTTTCCCGAGTTTTTTCAGAATCCTTTTCGGATTGGTAGAGATCGTTCGAAGCTGAAAGGCCAGTACATCTGAGGGCTTTGAGATACCATTTGAGGAATCGGGATCGATACTGACGCGACCCGGGAAGGCTCTTTTTCGCGAGGTAACAGCCGCCACCGTGACAATCCGGAGCCGATGAAAAAGCTCATTGCTGACGACAATAGCTGGCCTGGTATCGGCTTGTTCCGAACCCACAACGGGAGAAAATGCCACGAGAACAACGTCTCCTCTCTCATAAGAGATCTTTTTTGAGATCATTAGAGCAATTCATTACCGATTCGAGGACTGAAGCCACTTTCCGCAATCATCTGTTGATCTTCACCAGCCTCCAGCATCTCATCAATCCCATCATTAATCTGCTTTTCGAGAGTCTGATGCCTGGTCATGATCTTATCAACTTCATTCAGAGTGAGCGTTCCCTTTTCATAAGCCTCTTGAGATCGATTATTGAGTTCAAGGGTCACATCTTTCTTGATCTCAAGTGGTTGGAGCATAATAGCGTTATTCACGACTCGAATATGAACCACCTGAAGTCCGGGAAACTGTTTCCTTACCTTCAATGGCAACGTAAGAACTCCTCTTTCATTGATCTGTGAGATGATGTCCATGGTAAAAATTACTGAATTACGGTAATTATGATATACTGAAATCCAGTATTTATCAAGCCCATCCGGCCTGAGGTTACACCCCCTTATTTATAAAACACTTTCTCCCCGTCAATACTCAGGTCAATCCGCTCCACGATGCTGAAATCAATGACTTCTTTGACTTTTTTGAGCTTCGTAAACTGGTCTTCCAGATTGCGCCGCAAATCCAGGAAAATGGTAAATTCATGGTCCGGAGCTTCAGAGGTGTTCAGAGTTGAGGGTTCAGGGTTGAGGGTCGATGGTTCAGAGTTGAGAGTTGAGGGTTCAGGGTCGAGGGTTTGTGGCCTGCTTGTCAAACTCAACTCCGCTGCTACCTGTACATACTGGACATGAATCACTTTACGACCCAAGACCTTTTCCAATTCCTTGATCGTGTCCAATATTTTCTTCAATTCTTCAGGATCGAGAATTTTTTTGCCCACAACAATATCAAAAACTTCTCTCTGAGCCTTGATCACGGGTTCTACGGGCGGGGCATCAAAGGGAGAAATGAAGGTAATGGCATCTTGTTCAGAGTTCAGAGTTATGGGTTGAGGGTCGAGAGCCTGGGGATTATCTTCCTTCTTCACTCCCCTAGCCCTCTCTAGCAAAATACTCCCCGTCAGTGATCCGGATGATGGATCCAAAGGAGTGTTCACCAAAGCGGGAGGTGTTGGTTCCCCATGTCCCTCGACCGTGAGCTCGGGACCGAACGGTAAGGGGTTAGGGGTTTGAAGGGCGCTGAGGGGAGATGCTTCTGATGGCTCCAGGTCTGCATACACGGGATTCAGGACCAGATCAAAGATCGGCAGTCCGATTTTCCGGTTGTCAAAAGTGATCACAACCCCGTTTTCGTTGATGTAATAGCGTTCTCCGAGATTCTTCACCACCGCGACCAGTTCGTACCCGATGACCTCACAGGTGATTGAGCGGGTGAAGAGGTGTCGATCACAGTTTAGGGCTGAAATATCAGGAAAACGCTCATAAATTTCCATCTCGATACCGTGCAGATCCATGGTGAGAGCATTCTGATTGACCACCTTTTCGCCAACCGTCTGTCTGAGCTCTTCAATATTGATGTCCTGGTACTCCGTCGTGGCTTCCACGGTCTGGACGAGCAGGATGGGAGTATAAAAAGCAACGTACACTCCGAGGAAGATGAGCACAAAACTGATTAAAAAAGCCAGACGACTGCCCCGAAAGAGTTGCGTGATTTTCAGCAGACTGGTGCGCTTATGGCGCATATTCCAGCGGGGTTTAGAGACTCCCGTGCTCCGTCGGCGATGTCGTCTTTTAAAAAAGGACATAATTCTTTTTCCCCTTGTAAGGGGTTAGGGGTTCATGCAATCACTCTACGATCACCCATCCCCTTCTTCAACCGCTTTCTCAAAAACCGATTGGAGCTTTTCCCCATTCAGGTTCTGAATCTCAAGACACAGCATCTCTTTGCCGGCATCCTCCATGAGGTGCCTGACCTTCTTCTGATATGCGATGGCGATGACAGGCTTCTGCATTTTCAGGCCCAGGAGGACGGAGTGGAATCTCATGCCGACGATCAGATTACAATTTCCGAGTTCAGTCAAAACCTCCTCCATCCCACTCCGAACAGGGATTCCCGTGTCCAGTTCAGCGAATACTTCCCGATCATCATCTCCTTCCGTCTGGAAGGCCAGGCCGATAACTTCAAAGCCTTCCTCCTGTCGCGACCGAACGAAGTTCCTCAGTTCAGCCATCTTCCGCTTGTCCAGGCCCCACTTGCAAAGAGCCAGTACGATAGTTTTCTTTGGATCCTTCATTCTAAATTTCACTCCTACATTCTCCATCGCCAGGTCCTCCACCAGTTTAGCCTGCGCGCCGAGCGAGTGAGCGAGGCGGAGAGAAGCGCTGTCCCTTACCGTGACCTGTTCAGCACTTTTCAGATACGTTTTGAAAAGCCATTGGCTCCACCAGTGCTTCAATTCAAACGAGTTCGCTACGAATGCAAAGGGAGTTCCGCTTCGGGAAATATTTCTTAACTGCCTCCACCAAAGAAAAACCGCCTTGAAATGCCGGTCCACAAGGATCCCTCCTCCACCGACAAAGATTCGATCAGCCGATTTCAGTTCTCTCAAGCCTCGTTTGAAGAGCCGCCGATAAGGCGAGGAAATCAAATACTTCCAAATCGATCTGAAGCCTCCCGGAAAGAAGGGATGAGCTTCCAGCCCAAATTGCTTGTGGACCCGATCGGGGTTCCCACAAAAAACCATCACTTCATCGTCCGGATGCTGATTCAAAAATCCCTTCAGGATGAGGTCATCCCCGAGATTATTGACACCGTAGTTGCCGAATAGTGCGAGTTTCATGTCCTCATCATAGCATGATGAAGGGTTTAAACCCGAGTGAAGATGACTCTACTCGCTCTTTTTTTCTGCCTCTACAGCATTATTTTCATCTTTACCTGATTCGTCAGCAGGAGCATCGTTCTGTACTTCTTTCTCCGAAGCAGCATCCTGAACCTTCTCAGCAGCCTTTTTAGCCTCAGCAGCGTCCTTCTGAGCCTGCTTTTCAGCTTCTACAGCATCTTTCTCAGCCTGAATCTGAGCGGCAGACTTTGGTTCGAAGACCTGTCCCTCAAGTATAGTCGTCCTCATACGAGCTGACTTGCCGGTCAAATCTCGCATGTAATAGAGTTTGCTTCGTCGGACCCTGGCTTCCTTGGTAATTTCAATTTTGGCAATATTCGGAGAATGAATCGAATAAATACGCTCAACGCCAATGCCATCAACGATTTTTCGAATTGTGACAGTGCCGCTGATTCCGGTTCCTTTATTGGTCTGAATGATTAAGCCTTCAAAAACCTGGACGCGTTCTTTTCCTCCTTCCTTAATCTTCTGATGAACACGGACGGTCTGTCCCACCTTGAAAGTTGGGAGACCTTGTTTGAGACTTGACTGGGCAATAAGGGCGAGTGCTGAATCCATGAAAGTGGCTTAGAATGCGACTCAAACTAGCTGACGATCTTGTTGAGCGGACCTTTCAGCTTATTGAGCCCAATGATATTATCAGGGTCTTTGAGCATGTCAACGATAAACTTGTCGTTCAAACGGAGGCGGTACATGAAATCATCCTTACTCAGGATACCAAATTTCACATCTCGGTATTCCTTGGCTTCAGACGCAAAAAAATCACTGAGATCCTGCTTGCTGATATCCCCAATGACCAGAAAGTCCAAAGGTTTATCCTTTTTATCGACAAAAACACCCGAAAAAATAACCAACCAAAGATTCCCAAGCTTCTGGAGCTTCTTGATGAGCTCTTTTTTGGGATCCGTTGACTTGTTGACCATGGACCGCAGCTCATCAAGGATTAGGAAATCCTCGTTAACGTAATAATACTTCTTTCGGTTTTTCGAACGGGACTTGAGGAGTCCAATTTTTTTCAGATTATTCAGCTCTCTACGAATGGAGTTAATCTGCTCGTTCAGCTTTCTGGTAAGTTCCCTTATAAAAAACTCTTCCCCCGGTGTTGAGAGAAAGGCAATGAGAAGCTTTACTCGAGTATTGGAACTGAAGAGCGCTTTCAGCATGGTCACATTTACGTACACATGATTTATACATGTCCTGAAAAATTATTCAAGCAAAAAAACCACTATTGTGAAAAAGACACAAGGGCCTGAGATAACTCAATTCGATCTCAGAAGGCATTTTGCTCTCAATTTAAGCAAAAAGAATAAAAAAATTATTCATAGAGAGAACACAAAAATTGATCAATCTTCAATACAAACAATTCCTCATGTCCGACACTGGTTGGAATCCTTCCGGTTTTCAGCTGCCAGTCAATTTCCACAAGCTGACGGTAGGCTTTTTTCATGGTGTCCAGGCTTTGAGTAGAGGCCTGCTTTTCCAGCATGGCGACCTGAAAGGGAGCCAGTTTCAATCGCTTTTGGATAAGTCCCTGGGGGGATCTTCTATCCAGAAGGGATCGGATCTGGATGAGAAGTCGAAACTGCCGAACGATCATAAAGAAGATGAGCATGACCTCTTCACCTCCTCTGACCAGTTCCTCAAAGCTTTTCAGGACCTCACTCAGACTCTGTTTTCCGATCTGATCCAGAGCTTTGAAGATTTTCGCTTCAGGATTGGGACTCACGATCAGCTCTATGGCCTCTTCGTCGATAAGATCCCGTTGAAGCAGTCCCAGCTTCTCTATCTCACTCGCCATGCGATTGACGTCCTCAGCGCAAAAGAGGAGGAGCAAGTCAATGGCTTGAGGAGTAATCTTCTTCTCCTGAGCCGCTAAGCGTTGCTGGACCCACTGCCGCAACGCGGCTCCTTTGGGCAGCTCAAAGGTCTCCACTTGCGCAGCCTTGCTCAGGAGCTTAAAAAAACGGGATCGCTTATCCGGCCGGGGGCTGACGAAAATGACCACACTGCTCTCGGGTATGTTGTCTTTTTCTAAGAGTGGTTCCAGACTCTCAAGCTCAATCTTCTTTTTCACGTCGGCCCCCTGGGGAAGACCTTTTATGATGATCATTCGTTTCTCCGCAAGAAAAGGCTGGGAGTCGACAGCGTTGATAATGCGGGAAAGATCCCCCTGTTGGACATCATCGAAGACTTCCAGATTGTTATCGGAATGCTTTTCGATAAAGGCCTTTTCCCAAAATTTCAGCTTTTCCTGAAGAGCCTGATGGTTCTCGCCGGTAAAAAGGAAGAGATTGGACAAGGGGAAGAAGGACTGTTAGGAGGGGAAGGACGATAAGGACAATAAGGAGGAAGGGGGCTGAGGATGGCGGAAGGAGAGGGATTCGAACCCTCGCGGGGGCTTGCACCCCCCTACAGCTTTAGCAAAGCCGCCTCTTCAGCCACTTGAGTATCCTTCCGCAGCAAAGTCATTGTAGAGAATTTTTTTAACACCGCAATCCCTATTAAATCATCTCATCTCATTCTGAGGACAAGCCCCTGAGATGGTGCTACACTGATGGAGAAACATTTGGACCCTTGTCCTGACCATTAGCCCCCTTATTTATGTTCGAAAATCTCAATGACATGCTGGGTGGTGTTGCTCCCGCCCTCCTCTCCGTGACCTTCGGGTTCGTAGCTCCTTTTTTCTTTGCCTTCTTCATCGAAATCATCGTTTTTCGATGGCAGTTTCAGCTCAAGTGGCTTCAGTCAGCCTGGCTGTCATTTAAGTTGTTCCTGGGTACCTTTGTCCTCGGCATTTTACTCGCAGCAGTGGCACGATACGGTGTCAGCTTTCTTGCGGATTCTGTTTTCTTACCGGGGGGAGAGACTGCGACGGAGTATTATTGGGTTTACCGCAATATCATCGTCATTTTCGTCGTCGTGCCTCTCTACACCCTTCTTCAATCTCTGCTGCTCATCATTGCTACCCGCTATCCCGTCAAAAATATTATGCTGGGGACGCTGATCGGGGTTATCGGATCACTGAGCCTCTTTTATATCCTGTTTATCGTTTTCAGTACCTTTCTTGCGGACTCTACCGACCTGCTCAAAGTCCCTTTCTTCCTTTTTCTCTAGTCTTACCTCGACCCGGTTGATCTCATATCATGATCCAATGGTTGTCTTCCCTTTTCGGCTGGCTCTCTCTTCACCCCATTCTTTCCTTGATACTGGGGCTTGTTCTGGGAGTATTGCTGATCATTCTCCTCAGCTATCTGATCGAATGGTATTATAATCGAAAAAGGAGTCTCGAAATGATCTTTTTGAAGATTCTCGTGCCGAAAAAAGAGGGAAAACAAGAAAAAGAAGATGAAGGAGAAATGTTTGGTTCGTCAAAGGACTTCATCAAACAAGTCGGGATTATGACCCAGTGTCTGGAGTCACTCAGCGCTCTTTCTTCTTCCCGCTACTGGTACCGTTACTTTGCCGGTCAAAACTTTTACTCCCTGGAGATCGTTGCCACGGACGGGCAGATATTTTTCTACGTGGTGATCCCACACAGCCAAAAATCTGTTTTCCAGAAAACGCTGACTTCATTTTATCCTGACGCTCTGATCGAAGAGGTCGAGGAATACAATCTGTTCAAGCCCGGGACACATGCTGTCGGAAGATACCTGAAGCTCAGCAAGCACTATGCTTACCCCATCAAAACCTATCAGCACACGAATACTGAGCCCATGAACGCCGTGCTCAATGCCATGGCCAAGCTGGGCCTCACCGATTCCGCAGGGGTGCAGCTGGTCATTCGCCCCCGTGAAAACGGCTGGCAGGAGAAGAGTAAGGCTATTTCAGAAGACCTTTTTGAAAACAAAGCAAAACGAAGCATCTTAACTTATATTAATCCCCTCTCCTGGCTTCGGATGCTCGTCAGGATCTTTGCCCTGGGGACGGATGAGTCTATTGACAATGTTGACCTAGCGAAAGGGACGACCAGAACCACCCCCCAAACTGATGAAATCGTGAAATCAATTGGCGAAAAAGCCTCGCACGCGGGATGGGAAACCGTTCTTCGCATCGTAGGGAGCTCAAAAAGCAAAAAGCACGCTCAGGAAATCGTCAATGGGATATCCACGGCGTTTGGACAATACAATTCCCCTTCACTCAACGGATTTGTGGGAGTGCTCTATGCCTCTCAAAAGCGATTAATTATCAACTTCATCTACAGATCACTCTGGAGACATCTGACAGCCTGGCTCCAAGGTCATAAGATGATCATGAGTTCCGAAGAAATCGCCTCGATCTGGCATGTCCCGGCAGCCAAGTACAACAATATTCCAAACCTCGCCTGGCAACGCTTTCGGATCACTCCTCCCCCTGATGGATTGCCGGAGGATGGAGATATCTGGCTGGGCTACAATCTTCACCGCAGTGAACGAACGGATATTCCCATGCAGCTGGAGGATCGCTTTCGTCATCTCTACGTGATCGGTCAGACCGGTACGGGAAAATCCGTTTTTCTTCAGTCCCTGATCAAGCAGGATGTCAAAAATGGGAAAGGAATCTGTGTGGTGGATCCTCACGGTGATCTGGTTGACGGGATTCTGGGTTGGATCCCACGGGAGAGGGCTGACGACGTCATTGTCTTCGACCCTTCAGACACCGAGCGTCCTATGGGACTCAATATGCTGGAGGCGGACAATCCTGAAGAGCGCGACTACATCGCTTTGGAAGCCATGAACATGATGATCGGGATGTTCGGTGACGAGATCTTCGGACCACGTATCCAGGACTACTTCCGAAACGGTTGTCTGACCCTTATGGAAGATCCCGACGGGGGTGCCCTGACCGATATTGTTCGTCTTTTTACGGATGAAGCTTGGCAACAGGAGAAAGTCAGACACATCAAGAACCCTATCGTGAAGGGATTTTGGGTCAATCAGATGGCTCAGACGGGACAACGGGAGAGACAGGAAATGATCCCCTACTTTGCTGCAAAGTTCGGGTGTTTTATCACGAATTCCCTCATGCGCAATATTGTCGGTCAGACCAAATCCGCCTTCAAATTTGACGAGGTCATGGACAGTGGAAAGATCCTGCTGGTTAAGCTGGCCAAAGGACTGATTGGTGACATCAATTCGAACCTTCTGGGAACGATCTTCGTTAATAAGATCCAGGTGGCCGCCATGAAGCGCCAGCGCATCGCGGACCAATCAGAAAGACAGCCTTTCTTCCTCTACGTGGATGAGTTTCAAAACTTTATCACGGATAGCTTTGAGTCCATTCTTTCCGAGGCGCGCAAGTACAAGCTGGGCCTTGTCATCGCTCACCAGTACATCGATCAGCTGATCAAAAAAAGCGCTGGAGGGGGTGGTGATGAAAAGATTAAGAATGCCGTCTTTGGAAACGTTGGGACCATGCTAAACCTCAAGATAGGAGCCAAAGATGCTGAGTACATGGCTAAAGAAATGGCCCCCGTTTTCACGGAAACCGACGTGATCAACCTTGAGGGATTCAATGCCTGCATTAAGCTCAGTATTCACAACCAGATCAGCCGTCCGTTCAGTATGAAGACCTACAAGTGGTGGCAGGAACACCCTGAGCTTCAGCCCGACAAGGAAGTCGGAGAAGCTCTGGTTCAGCTCTCGCGGCTCAAATACGGTCGAGATAAAGAATTTGTCAGTCGCGAAATCATCCGTCGGATCGGAGTCAATATCTCGGCTGATAGCGGACCGATGAGTAATCCGTTAGGAATTTAAAGGTCCTCTCTTTCCCCCACGATTTTCACAAACTTATAGAGTAGGTGTGCGAATTGTCCTCGGGTGAGCTGGTCATAGAATTTGACATTGACCGGAATCACATCGAGCTCAATACCCTTGTAGATGTACGGAACAAACCAGGGAATTTCAATTTCATAGGGTGGCTTCCACATCGGAAGCTCAAAGGTCTCGCAGAGCATGCGCAGAGCATCGGTCAGATGGACGGCTCCCTCCGGATGAAAGAGTTTACCGCTTCCCACGATGCCCTTCTCCACCGCGAACTGCAGCATTTGATTGGCGCCTCCATCGGGAAGATCGGTAAAAGTGGAGTAAACCGGGGACACATCAATAGCATCCTGGGTGGTATTCAGGTTGCGGCCTTTCTCGACAAAGATCTTGGCATCGACGATGGCCTTGAGAGCTTCCAGCCGCGTGATTTTTTCCTCAGGTAAAAACAGATCCGTCTCAGGACTCAACAGATTCTTGCTAGCCAGAGCATTGATCTCACGCTCGTAGAGATGGTTTTCAATATCTTCAAAGAGAGGCTTAAAATGCGGCACACGGTAGACACCCTTCTGTTCAGTCCGCCGCGGCGGATCCTGACCATCATACTGAATACTTTTGAGGACCTTGAGAGTGGTCTCGATATTCTGCTCATAATTCTTCACCAGATCATCATACTGAACTTCCAGATAGCGATGATTCGCCGTGAGGAGGACTACGACGGTTCGTTTCCTGAGCTGATTAAAATCATCGCCCTGGTAGGTGTAGGTGTAGGCATATCCTTCCAGTCCATCGATGACGACATCGTCAAAGCTATTGACCAATCGTGTCCCGATCTCCTTCGTTTCTTCTTCCAGGATTTCCGGAATACTTAGATCCCAGTAGTCTTTGGACAGATGCTTTTCAAAAATACGGAAATTTTGTTCGAAAGACTTCGGATTTTCCAGGCGCACGATTTCTTCCTCATACTGGCTGTCGAAGACGGGATTGATCAGGAAATCATCAAATGCCTTGAGTGAGATATTCGGATGCGATTGGGAGTACTCGCGGAGCATGGGGAGCGTATTATTCACTCCATCCATCAGTTCGAAGGTCTCCAAAAAATCCAGGGCTGCCTGCTCCATAACGTCCCGATTCTCGAGAATGACTCGATAGCGGTAGGTCACGGTCGTATTCTCCTTGGGGGCAATAAACTGATAGTGACGGACCTGTCCTTCATCATATTGGATCAGGAATCCATCCAGGCCCTTGAAGCTGGCCTTCTCTCGCTTGTAATTGGTGTATTCATGCTGATCCTTCTCCATCTTTCCCAGGAGAAAGTCCATGACTTTCTGATCCACTTCGAAGGGCATATTGTTCACCGTGATGACGATGTAGAGGTCCTGTCCCTCTACCGTATTCAGGGCGACAAAGTTATTGCGATTGATAAAAATGGTTTTCCAGGGTTTGGGGATATCGATCCGGTATTGGGGAAAAAGGGTTGAATGGTAACGGAGGCTTTTGTCGGTTTCCACTTCCACCTGTGCGGACTCATTGGTTAGGAGACGAGCAAACTCATTCACATCCGGAGCATTATCGATATGAAGCGTAAGCCATGGCAAGATTTCAGCCATGGGGACCACGAAACCGAGAGAAGTATAATTGGAGCGCAGATATGATGGGACACCAATAAAATTTCCCTGACTATCGATGACGGTCCCTCCGGAGTTTCCGGGACTGATATTCGCATCCGTTTTCATTTGCTTAATTCCTTCGCGTTCATCATAGCCTCCGACTGTTCCTTCGGTGAGCGTGATGGTATCACCTCCGATTCCGGGATAACCCCAGACCTTCAGCTTGTCCCCTTCCGCGGGGAGATAATCAGTATCAGCCTTCAAAAAAGGAAAGGTCGGAATAGGGTTCCCATAAATATCCTGAGGGTTGATCTGCAGCACGGCGATGTCGAGGCTCTTACTCGTGGAGATGAGCGAAGCGGTGAAAAGACATTGGGGTTTCTCCTGGAGATTGAGGACCACGCAGATCTGGAATGCTTCCTGGATCTCATCATACTCATTCTTCACCACATGGTCATTCGTCATGACCTTCCCGTCCGCGCTGATGAGTGTCCCTGAAGCCAGGCTCTGCGACGAAACATTATTATTGGCGGTCAGCCTCAACGAAAAAATCTTGACTGTCGGCGACAAGATTTGTGAGGTAGTGATTGGACCGGTAGCATGAGCAGAATGAGTTGAAACAAAGAGGACTCCAAAAAACCCAATGAGGAGCAAAGAAAGGATCTTCTTCATAAGTGAAGAGATTATGAATACACAAAGGAGTGTACTATAAAAGAAACTTGACTATAAATCAAAGAGAATTTATGACGTTCTTATTACAACTCTTCTCACAGTTTGGACACTGATGTTCGAGATATGATACAATCAGCTTAATTCCTAATTATTTTTTATGGTAAAAGTAGTTCGTCCTTGGCAGGGTACCGTCTTGGGTTATCTTGCCGCTATTGGAACCGCGATTGCGGCAATCGGTGGCGTGTTGGCACTCTTTGGACAAGGTATGATGTTCGGATTGATGGGGGGAATGCTTCAGGGGGCACCCGGAATGGATCCTCTGGTGGCGGGAGGAGTCACCGGCATGCTTCAGGGTATGTTTTGGGTCTTCGCGTTGATTCTGATAGGTATAGCCGTTTTTTCTTTCTTTATGACCAGAGGCCTATTCGCGGGAGCCCGATGGGCACTGATCGTAGTGCTGGTATTCTCTGTCTTGGGCCTCCTCCAGTCTCTCTCCATGGGCGAGGTGGTAGGCATTGCCATCAATGCCTTCGTGGTCTACCTTGGCGTGAGTGTCTGGAAAGACCCCTTCTACAATCAGAAGGGGTAAAAGCACGAAATCGCTTGGAATAAAGGCAAAAACACGATATGATGAATGACATCGTTTCATCGTATTATGAATATCAGAGCCTTTCTCGAACACGTGTACGAAGGCAAGAAGCGAAAGACAGGAGCCAAGGCCTCCAGTCACCCTATTGCCGTGCGAAAAATCCTGGTGGACGAAGGGATCAAGGAAGAAGCTATTTTGAACGCCGCGCTGCTCCACGATGTTTTGGAAGACACTTCGATTACCAAGGAATATCTCAGGCTCCGCTTCGGCGACAAGGTAGCTGAGCTGGTGGATCTTGTCTCCAAGCTTTCCTCATGGAATACCTCCTACTGCAAGATGAAGGGAAGCCTGGATGATATGGAGCAAGCCTGGTCAGTGCATCCTGAATCCGTCCTCATCAAAATGGCTGATCGGCTCCACAATCTTCAGACGATTCATGGATTTAGCCCTGAAAAACAGAATGAGTATATCGATGAAACAAATGATATGCTGCTTCCTCTCTTCGAACGGATAATCAAAAACAATAGATTGTCCTATCTCCAAAAAAGCCTCCTAAGCCTCTATGATCGACTTGAGAAAGAGACTAGAAAAGCCAGTAATCACCATCGATAACCACAATATATGGCTCTTGATGTAACAGATCTTGGACAGACTCTCGGAATTCAATCAGCAAGTGCTGATTTGTATGTGGAACTCCTGGTTCACGGAGAATTGACTCACAAAAAACTTCAGGAGCTCATGGATAAACCCCAGGACACGATTCAAATGGGAATTGATGAACTCCTTGAAAAAGGACTTATTTTTTCCTTCGAAGGGACAACAGGTGAAGAAATCTTTCATGCACTTTCCGTACTCCAGCTTGAAGAACGCCTAGAGAGGGAAAAAAAATCAATCACAGCTCTGAAAAAATTAATCCCACAGTTTCAGCAGCAGGAAAAATTGGGGATCATGAAATACGAAGGATGGGAAGGAATTCGGAGGGTGTATATGGAAATACTGGATGAAGCGATACGAACAGGACAACCCATTTATGCCTTAGAGAACAAACTGAGTAGTAGCGAAATTGGAGAAATCTTTCTCAACAACTATGTTGAAAAGAGAAAAATGAACAAGGTGAAGGCCTTTGTCATTTGTCCCTTTAACGAGGAGGATAAGGAGTACAAAGAAAAAAATCAGGGAGAGTTTACGGAAGTGAAACTCATCAAAGATTTTAATGTCGATGCCAACATCAATATTGTGGGCGATCTGGTGATGGCCTTCTCAGTGAGCCCTCAGCAAGGTACATTGAGGAGAAACAAAGCAGAAGCTAACACCTGGAGAACCCTATTTGAATTTATTTGGGAACTCAAGAAAGACTAGTGGCTTTCGAACATGTACGTTCGCTTCACTTTTCTCAACGGGTCATTTGAGCTAGGGCGGAGAAGTAATTTAGCACTGCCTTCATTGAAACAAGCCTGAATCGCTTCGATCGTATTATTGCGAAAGAGGTCTATGATGTTACTAGCAGATCCAAATTTCATCTTAAACGCCTCTTCTCCATCAGTGCGAATCCCCACTGGTTGAAGGGTATCAATAGCTTTAACAAACCTGAGTTGGGCATCTTCCATTTCTTTGCTATGTCTGATGTGCGAAGGGGCAAAGCGAATATGGTATGGAAGTCCACCCTTCTGAGAGCTGTAGCTTGTAATAATGCAGTGTTCATTTTCCCCTTCAAGGATATCAAGATCATGTAAGACCTTATATGTTTTGAGTCTTACCAGATAATAAAATCCGCCCAATCGGCTATCGCTAAGCGGAACATCTTCAATGAAGCTCCCTTGTTTCGTGAGGAGTCTGCGAATATGGCCGTAAAGTTTTTCTCGCTTTGCTCTCAAAGCCTCAACAGAACTGAAATCGGCGATTTCAGGAGTTACGAACCACATGGCTGATACAGCATCAAACGAGTTGTTTTCCAATTTCCCAGCAACATCAACAAAGTCACCCACTTCAAACTTAAGTTCTACCCCTCCAATTTTTTGGTCTCGAGTACCATAGCTCTCCGCAATCTTTTCTCGAAGCTGGTCAATGTGATCGGGGCTCAAATCATTGAAGAGAAGTTCCTTCACGCCAAGTTTTATAGCCATTTCAATTTCAGGAATGACCAATCGACCTGGGCCAGGCCCCAGTATGAGCACCTTTTTTGGTCTTTGTTCAGAGGTTTGTTCACCGGTATTAATGGCATTATTCAGGCATTCAATGACCAGCAAAGAATCTGTAATAAAATGAGGTCTGCCATGAGCCTCAAGATTAAGCCCCTTATAATTGGCTCGGATGATATTAGGGAATCCTCCCTGGGTGAGGATATCCTTATGACTGAAAAGAAATCGAGCGACCTCTGCGATATGCTTGGTATCAAGATTTTCATCAATGCTTCCACACCGAACAGCTTTTTCAAGCTCTTCGGGATCAATACCACTCAAACCGTTAGCTCCATTCTTCGAGGGGAGGTGTTCTGAAGAAATATGGTTGGGATGACTCATGATAAACCAAAATGGGCAAGATTTGAGGCCGCCATTCTATGTGAAAAGGCTTGATTGTCAATCTCCACGGCCAATCAAATCTTCCTAAAACGGCTAGTCAATAAGCGATAATAGTGCATCATCATAAAACAAAACCCTGTCGTATGTCAAGCAACAACAAGGTTTTTTTTAATCAGGATGATTTTTCCAGCTACCCGGCCGTCTCCACTTCCAGTGGACAATCAAACTCTTCTGAGAGGCTGCTGAGGCTTTGTGTCCCGACCACTCGCTTGTTATTAGGCCCAACCCAGGTGGGATAACCTTCGATACCGGCTTTCTGGCACTTGCCGCCCTCCACAAGACAGTTCACATAATCAACCATATCGAAGGATCCTTCAAATAAAGCCTTTTGATCCATACAGTGAGGACACTCGTCCGATCCGTACATGGTGATGCCTTTTTTTGTCAGACATTGGGCAAATTGATCGTATTTTCCAGCAGTACGTGTGCAGGCTGTCAGGCTCAAAGCCAAGAAAAGAGCAAAAGAAAACACAGCAATTTTTTTCATAATAAGAGTAAAGAAAACAAGTACACCAAAAGTAGCATGAGAAAATGAGCCTTTCAAGGGCTGTGCTTGAAAAGAGCTCGAAAATCCACTACTCTGGTCCGGAATCACATCATTATGCTCAAGAAACTCCAACAGATCGTCGCCGAATTCGAAGAGATCAACCAACAGCTGATGCAGCCATCAATAGCCTCTGATCAAAAACAATACGTTGAGCTGACGCGACGTCGAGCACGACTAGAGCCTCTTGTTAGTCTCTCCAAACGCTATGAGCAGTGTTTGAAGAGCCTTCAGGAAAGCGAAGAAGTGATCGAGACGGAATCCGATTCAGATTTGCTGGAGCTGGCGAGAGAAGAGCTGGCGAACGCGAAAGAGCAAAAAGAGATACTGGAAGAAGAAATCAAGATAGCCCTGCTGCCGAAGGATCCTAACGATGAAAAGAATGTCATTGTCGAAGTGCGGGCCGGGACTGGCGGAGAAGAAGCGGCCTTGTTCGCGGCGGAGATTATGCGCATGCTCCTACGGTTCGCGGAAAAAAAAGGATTTCGAACTGAAATGATGTCAAAAAGTGACGCGGAGGCCGGGGGGATCAAGGAAGCTTCATTCCGGATTGAGGGAGATGGAGCCTATTCCATTTTCAAATACGAGTCGGGAACCCACAGGGTCCAGCGTATCCCCGTGACGGAAAGTCAGGGACGAATCCATACTTCAGCCATTACCGTGGCGGTGCTCCCGGAGGCTGAGGAAGTGGATGTCGATATCAAACAGGAAGACCTGCGTATCGATGTGTTCCGTGCCGGTGGTCATGGTGGGCAGAGCGTAAACACGACTGATAGCGCGGTTCGTATTACCCATATTCCCTCAGGAATGGTGGTCTCCTGCCAGGACGAAAAATCCCAGCTGAAGAACAAGGTAAAGGCTATGAAAATTCTTCGATCCCGTCTTTTGGCCGCGGAAGAAGAACGGTCGGCAAAGGAAAGAGGAGAAGAACGTCTGGCTCAGATCGGCTCAGGAGATCGTTCGGAAAAAATCCGAACCTACAATTTTCCCCAGGACAGGGTGACCGACCACAGGATCAAGCAGAGCTGGTCAAACCTTCCCACGATCATGAATGGCGATATTGATGACATCATGGAGAGTCTTATGATCGAGGATCAGGCAAAGAAGATGGCACAAGGGGCTAGATGATGAGAGTCTATCAATTCTCCTTTACTCCACTCCCATATTCATTATAATACCTTGGCTTTCTTTGCTGTGATCACTCATGCGATCGGAGCCATAGCTGGAAGGCCTTTGTACTCCTCAAGATCGCGTGAATGTTTTATGGATGATGTCATGCTCATGGCGGTTACGGCCGCCCAGGAAAATCCTTTTCCCAAGCCGGGAGACCTTGTTACCGGTATTGTTCTCGATCGATCCAAGAATCGTTGCCTGGTTGATTTGTGTCAGGGACAGGCCGTTGGAATTATTTCCGGTCGTGAAACCCACGATAGTGCCGGGACCTACAAAACTGTTGAGAAAGGAGACGAAATACAAGCGGTTGTCGTGGAAGATGAGAATGACGAAGGTTTTTTTGTCCTCTCACTCCGAAAAGCAGCTCAAAACACAGCCTGGGATCGATTCGAAAAAATGTATAACGAAGGAAAAGTCTTCGATGTCAAAGTGGATGAGGCCAATAAGGGAGGATTGCTTCTGGAGATCGATTCGATCAAAGGATTTCTTCCCGTTTCTCAGTTGGCACCAATGCACTATCCTAGAGTGAATGAAGCAAATTCACAGGAAATCCTGAGACGTCTCCAAAATCTGATCGGGGAGAAGTTTCGAGTCAAAATTATCTCTATTGATCGAGAAAACGGCAAACTTATTCTTTCTGAACGAGCAGCAGAAGAAGAAGGACGATCTGATCGTTTGCACAAGCTAAAGGCGGGCGATGTCGTGAAGGGAAAGATTTCCGGTATCGTCAAGTTTGGACTCTTCGTGGCTTTTGATGGTCTGGAGGGACTGGTGCATATCTCAGAAATCGCTTGGGGCCATGTTCGCAATCCATCCGATTACGGAAAACTCGGCGACCCGGTAGAAGTCATGGTGATCGGTATGGAAGGAGAAAAGATTTCACTCTCCGTCAAGCGTTTACAAGCAGACCCCTGGCAGGAGGCCGCGAAGAAGTATGATATGGGAGCCAAGGTGAAAGGCAAGGTCAATCGACTGACGACCTTCGGAGCCTTTGTCACGCTTGAGGATGAGATCAATGGACTGATTCACCTGTCCGAGATTTCTCATGAAAAGATCGATGATATCGACAAAGTTCTGAAAGTAGGCCAGGAAATCGAAGCCGAAGTCATAAAGCTTGATCTTAAGGACCACCGAATCGGACTTTCCATGAAAAAACTGCTTCCGGTTCCACCCGGGATGGAAAATATGGATGAAGAAATGAATAATGCGCCGGGAGCTTTCGGAGATGTTATGAAGAAGGACGATATGGGGAAGGACGATAAGGATGATAAGGATGATAAGGAGGAAGCTTTACCAGGAGATGACCTCACTTCTGTTGATGGCGTTTCAGAAAAAATCGCAGGTTCATTAACTGCCGCTGGAATTGACACGGTGGAAAAACTGAAGGCGGCAAAGATAGCGGATCTAGAATCACTCGATGGAGTCGGGCCAAAGACGGCTGAGAAAATTCTCGAATCGGTTAAAGAATTGTAGTGACATGAAAAAGATCCTCGTCACCGGCGGAGCCGGTTTCATCGGCTCCAACTTCTGCAATCTCAACAAAGAACGCTTTGAGATCACTGCATTGGATAACCTTTTCCTCGGTGACGAAAGAAACCTTGATCAGCACATCAGATTCATAAGAGGAGATGCCTGCAATACCGACGATTTGAATAAGGTTGATCCGGTGGATACTGTACTCCATCTTGCTGGCACTTCATCAGCCCCGATGTTTATGGGAGACGGGTTCGTACAGGGCTATGTCAATTCCGTCCAATCCTTCGTCACGGTCCTGGACTGGGCCAGAAAAAATGGGACGAAAAAAGTGCTTTATGCTTCCACATCTTCTCTCTATGGAAACAACCCCATGCCATTGACCGAGGACCAGCAGGTGCGACCTCTCAATCACTATGCGGTGACGAAAGAAGTCTATGAGCACTGCGGTGAGTGTTACAACCGGGTGTACCCCGAGATGGACATCATTGGCTTCCGATTTATGAGTGTCTATGGGCCCAACGAAGAGGCCAAGGGGAAATATGCGAACATCATTTCTCAGTTCGCCTGGGATGTCGCTCGTGATTTAGCTCCCGTGATCTACGGTGACGGATCTCAGACTCGTGACTTCACCAACGTTCGCGATGTGGTTCAGGGTATTACGAAAGCGATCGAGCATCCCCAATTATTAGGAGCCGAAGTGTTCAATATCGGCACGGGAAAGGGAACTTCCCTGAACGACATTGTTTCAGCCCTTTCGAAAGCCTTCGGAAAGCCAGTCCAGCCCCAATACATCGAGAACCCCGTAAAAGAAGGCTATATCCAAGGCCAACACGCTTCCATCGACAAAATTCGCTCAGTCCTCGGCTACGTGCCGACAGTTCAGCTGGAGGATGGGATCAGAGACCAGGTGGAGAATCTCCGGAAGGATCGGATTCGGGAGACGAGTTCGGATGATTACAGATGATCCAAAGAGGCTAAATTGAATTGAAAAATAGTACATTGACGGTATAGTTGGTGCATCATTTACCCTGATAAATGTCTGAATCTTGGAGCGTTTTTGACGTCATAGGTCCGGTCATGGTTGGCCCATCCAGCTCCCATACCGCTGGCGCTGCCAAGATTGGGTATTTCGCGAGGATTATCAATGGTCAGCAGCCTAAAGAGGTCAAGCTTCTCCTGCATGGTTCTTTTGGGCAGGTCTACGAAGGCCATTGTACCGATAAAGCCATCATTGGGGGTTTGCTGGGACTCCTTCCCCACTCCGATCAGATACGAAATGCCGCGGAACTTGCCGAGCAGGTGGGCATGAAGGTCATCATATCCCCCTCAAATCTCGGGGACACGGTTCATCCTAATTCAGTGCGCATCGAGATGACCAATGCGGACGGTTCGTTTCATCGCGTGAGGGGAAAATCAATTGGGGGCGGGAAAATTGTGATCCGGGAAATCGACAAGGTGGATTGTCAGATCGATATGTCTTATTCCTGTCTCATTGTGATGCTGAGCAATCGTACGACTGACGCCCTCAGCATTTTGGACAAGGTGAAGCAGATGAATATGAACATCGTAAAATTTGATATCAGTCATTACAAAGAACTCTCGATGCTTACGGTAGAAACCTTTGAACACTTTGATTCGAAGATTATCGAAGACCTGGAGACGACAGAAGGTGTGATTTTTTTGCGTTTTCTCAATCATATTTCCAATTACCAACACTTCGCATAATACCTTATGGCTGATAGCTACCTCTTCTATTCATCGGAACGGATGCTCACTCTCATCAGTCGAGAGTCTGATCTGAGTCGCATTTCCGACCTGGTCATCAAGACGGAGCAGGAGCTGACAGGTCACTCCTCTGAAGATGTCATCAGCAATGCGATTGACCGTCTCCAGGTGATGAAGAAGTCGCGAGATATGGGAATGACGGTGAAGGAGAGTAAGAGTGGGATGATCAAAGATGAGGCGAAGAGAATGTCGGAAAAAATCGGAAATGATCAGATGCTCCTCAGTCCACTGATGGTCAAAGCCTGCGCGTACGCGCTTTCGGTGATGGGCTGTAACGCGGCCATGGGCACCATTGTCGCCGCACCCACGGCAGGATCTTCAGGTATTATTCCCGGACTTCTCATTGCCATGCAGGAAGATTTGGGATTTGACGATGAAACGATTGCACGGGCACTGCTGACTTCCGCAGGAGTTGGTATGGTGATTGCTCATATTTCCACCTTCTCAGCAGCCAAGGCAGGGTGTCAGGCGGAAGTTGGAGCTTCGAGTGCCATGGCGGCGGCGGCGATTTCCGAATTGAGAGGCATGACTCCTCAGCAGAGCATCAATGCTTCAGCTCTCGCCCTAAAAAACATGCTGGGTCTGGCCTGTGACCCCATCGCGGGACTGGTTGAAGTCCCCTGCGCCAAACGAAACGCGATCGGAGTCTGTCACGCCATGACGGCCAGTGACATGAGCTACGCAGGTATCGAGTCCGTAGTTCCCTTCGATGAGGTTGTGATGGCGATGAATAACATCGCGAAAAACATGTCGCCTGCGATCCGGGAAACCTCAACAGGAGGTCTCGCGGTCTCGAAAACGGGGCAGGAAATCAATGAGCGGCTCTTATCCATCGGAAATGCCGGCAGTATCAGGCCGTTAAAGGGAATTGGTGAAGTCAAAATGATTTCCCAATCCGATTCAGAATGATTCACGCTTTTTGATGCCCTCCTGTTGGGGTATACTCCAATTCGATATTTTCCATTTCTTATGAGTATTCTTGGCGACGATCAGATCGAGACCAAAAAGGACATTCAAACCGTGAAGACTGATGAGCGAACCGGATACGAGCGCCCCCTTTTTTCTGTTCACAAGCTACGATGGAATGATGACGGGCTATTTGGGGGAGCGGCTGACAAGGCGGAAAACAGATATCATGATAAGGAAAACACCCTGAAGGTGCTCAATGGACTCAGTCATGACCTGTTTTTCCGCGCGGAGGAAGTCAATCGTTCGGAATTTTCAAAAATCCCTGACTGCACAGTCATTTCGGTGAAGGACAAGGAACGAAAACCTCCCCAAAAGGAAATGATCAAAAAGCCACTGGATTCAAAAGCTCGAAACCGGACCTATATCCTCACTCCGGATGTCCTCGAAGAACCATCGCGAAAGCCACAACCCCGAAAAAAGAAAACCCCATCTCGGGGAAGAAGGCCGGGGAGAAGTCGGTAGAGCAATACCGCAGTAGTGAACCATACCATGATCCGAGTTTCACACCTCAGCAAGTCCTACGGCAAACAAGAACTCTTCATCGACGTCAATCTTCGCATTGGGGAGAAAGAAAAAATCGGACTTATTGGCCGAAACGGATCCGGAAAGAGTACCTTTCTCAAAATGATCCAGGATCGGGATGACGGGATAGAAATGCCACAGACCTTGGTTGTCTCAGCGCTCGAGCAGCACCTGGATTTCGAGCACGGGACACTGCTGGGTCAAGTCTGTTCCGCTCTTCCAGCCAGCCTCCAGGACCAGGATTGGAAAGCTAAAACAATCCTTACGGGATTAGGGTTTACAGAGGCAGACTTTGATAAGTCACCGAAAGATTTTTCTTCAGGATTCCAGATTCGAATCCGACTGGCGGAAGCTTTGGTTGCCGAGCCCCACTTACTCCTCCTGGATGAGCCCACCAACTACCTCGATATCCTGACCCTTCGTTGGCTCTCTCGATTCTTGAGAGACTGGAAAGGAGCCTTCATCCTGGTGACACACGACCGGCAATTTATGGAAAACGTCGTGACTCATGTGATCGCCGTTCATCGGGGAAAAATGAGAAAGATGGTTGGAGGGCCTCAGAAAGTCATGGACCAGATCCATATGGATGAAGAAATCTATGAAAAAACCCGACAAAACCAGGAGAAGAAGAACAAAAAAACCGAAGAATTCATCCGCAACTTCCGGGCCGGGGCCAGATCAGCCGGACTGGTTCAATCCCGCATCAAATCGCTCGAGAAACAGGACCTGGGAGATAAGCTCGAGAAAATCCCCGAAATTGCCTTTCACTTTCACTGCAAGGTTTTTAGCGGCAATGTCCTTCTCAAAGCCCATAATCTTCAGTTTGGATACGAACCGGGAAAACTGCTGATCGAAGATTTTTCTCTCTCGATCAATCAGGGAGACCGTATTGGAGTGATTGGACGCAACGGAAAAGGGAAATCAACCCTTCTCCGGCTGCTGAGCGGTAGACTGGAGGCTAAAAACGGGAAACTGAAGCAATACCCTGAGCTGAGAGTGGGATACTTCGGCGCGGAGAGCAAGGAGGAGCTGAATGAATCCAATACCATCCTGGAGGAGCTCAGAAGGCTCCCGGGAGTGAAAGAACAAGAACTTCGAAACCTCTGCGGTTCACTGCTTTTCACGGGTGACGCGGCAAAAAAGGAAATTTCAAAACTTTCAGGAGGTGAAAAGAGCAGGGTTTGCCTGGGTAAAGTGATCCTTTTCAGCTCTCATGTGATCTTCCTCGATGAGCCTACGAATCATCTGGATATGGAGTCCTGTCAAGCCCTCATCAAGGCCTTGCAGGAGTATAAGGGAGCCGTGGTTTTCGTGTCTCATGATGAAGACATGATTTCCCGGCTGGCGAATCGACTGGTCGTGTTTGACGAGGGGAAGGTTACGGTACGGGAAGAGACCTACACAGATTTCCTGGTCTCCGGAGGATGGTCAGAGGAGGAGGACGAAGGAGTTTTCCAGTTTGCGAGGAAAGATTCAGATAACAAGGAACAGTACCTGAAGCGGAAGGAGGATCAAAAGCGCCTGAGAAAGATCCAGAGTCGTCAAAAACAGATTGAAAAAGAACTCTCTCAATTCGAAACGAAACGCCATACCAACGCCAAAGAGCTTCAAAAAGCCTGCGAGGAAAAAAATTACGAGCGAATCAAAATCCTCGGATCAAGAGACAAGGAAATCCAGGACGAGACAGATCAGCTCTATCGCGAGTTCGAAGAGCTTATGAATGAGGAGACGGAGATGGTAGGCTGAGGATTGTGGAAGATCTCCTGAGAGTGTAAAATCTATCTGTTCACTAATGCCATTCGATGTTCACAGACTATGTCCAATATGTGATGAGCAAACTCGCTGTCTTTGAGCTGATTAAAGATGATGAACCCTATTACGGATTCATTAAGGGCTTTAAGGGGGTTTGGGCACAAGGAAAAACTTTAAAAGAGTGTGAAGAAACTCTCCGCGAGGTTTTAGAAGAATGGATGATCCTCAAATTGAGAAAGAAACAATTTTTGCCAACTACCAAAAAGTTTGATCTTAATACTCTCCTGTCGAAATGACAAAAATTGGTCCTATTAGCAGAGAAAAATTCATCAAGAAACTTCAGAAAATAGGATTTTAAGGTCCTTTCTCAGGGGGAAAACACATGTTCATGTCGAGGGATGAATGTGACGTAAGGATACCTAACCCTCATAGATCCGATATTAGCACAGACCTTCTCATCAGAATCCTAAAACAAGCTGGAGTTTTAAGGAGAGAGTGGATTTTATTGTAGAGATTCTGATAATATATGCTATGAAGCTGCCCCAACCCCATCTCGTCAAATTACTCTTAGTTCTCCTCTGCGCTCTGAGCCTCAGTGGATGCGATTGGATTGATAATATTCGAGAAGGCTTTTACAAGTCTGAGGTTCAGGTGAGTACTCCCAAAAGGGTAATTGAGAGAAGTCCTGTAGAAAGAACAGACTCGAAGAATGCCCCTTCCGATCTGCCAAAGTCATTCAACCTCGATATGAAATTTTTCTCTCAGTCGCCGTATGGTGACTGGGGACTTCCCTATCAAGAAGCCTGCGAGGAGGCTAGTTTGATTCTCGGCTATTACTATTTAACCGGGAAATCACCCGATATCGAAAGCTATCATCAGGACCTCCTGAAGCTTATCGAATGGGAAGAGGTTTATTTCGGTCAGTATTTACACACCAGTATTGCTGAGACGGCCGAAATGGGAGCCAAGTACTTTGGACTGACGGAGTATCTCATCATTGATAATCCCACGGTGGACCAGATTAAAGAGGCGGTCGTTCAGGGATTTCCTGTTCTGGTCCCGACTTCAGGTCGAGCCCTTGGAAATCCTTTTTTCAATGGCACTGAGCCATTTTACCATATGCTGGTCGTTCGCGGATACGATGAAGAACACTTCATCACCAATGATGTCGGAACCAGACGGGGCGAAAATTTTGTCTACCCATATGATGTTCTCCTCAATGCTATTCACGATCTGGTTCCCGAAGTGTTCACGAACTCCGAAGCAATCGTAAAAGGCGAAAAAAGAGTCCTTGTCATCATGCCGAACGATGACGACGCAGCAGATGAGCCAGGGACAGCTTCAGCAGAATAATCTGAAGGAAGAGACCCACCGTAAATCCTGCAGGAATGGCGAAGAGACCGATGGGGCCCAAGAGCAGAGAGGAGCTGAGCATCGTCATGGCAATGGTAAAGACATGAATAGCTGAGGGACGGAGCGTATTTTTCATGGCGTAATGAGCCCTGCTGAGCAGGTGCATGAGGCTTTCCAGGGGAATTGAGAGGCAGTAGACGAGCAGTAGACTTGCGGTTGCCGATACGGCAGTGGCATCAAACTTTCCTCCACCGAGCAGAATATTCACCATGGGATAACTCAGAATGCCCATGGCCAGGGCTGCGGGAGTCGTATAGAGGAGGATGATCCGGGTTTTTTCCTTCACCGTCTTCACAAACTCCTTATAATCCCGGTTTGAAGCAACATGGGAGAGCCTGGCAAAGGCGGCAAGGGCGATTGCGATTCCAACCAAGCTGACAGGGACGCTCTGAAAGTTCCTAGCGAAGGAATAGATGGTCACACTTCCCTCCTCTAGTTGACTGGCCAAGCGAACAAACCACCAGAGTAGGAGTTGCCACATGCCGATCTGAGCGATCTTCGGCAGCATGAGCAGCACGGTTTCTCTGATTTCAGGTGTAATCTCCAGCTCCACCCGCGGGCGATACCCGTAGCGAATCATCGATGGGATTCGAATCAGCAGGTGAAGGAATGCTCCAAGAACAGTTCCAAGCACCAGGCCCATCAGACCCATCGAAGGGACGAACAGAATAACTCCCATCACAATGCCCAGGTTGTACATCACGGGCGAGAGCCCGTACCAGAGGAATTCCTTGATGCTGATGAGAGCATTCCCAAAAGTATTCGAAATCGTAAACAGAAAGGGACTGATCAGCATGAGGCGGGTGATGCTGATGTACTGAGCCTGCTGCTCATGGTTAAAACCTGGGACCAAGAAATCAACAATGTTCGGCAAAATGAGGGCAAAGACGGCACATACGATGGCTAAAAAAAGCAATCCATAGCTCAGTACCTGATTTGTATACCGAATCGCCTTTGCCTTCTGCTGTTCGTCAAAGTTGCTGAAGATGGGGACGAAAGCGGCCGACAAAGCAGAAGTTACCAGCACCGCCAGGAAGAGATCTGGAATCACAAAAGCCGCGTTGTAGACATCCAGTTCAGCGGAAGCACCAAAGGTATAGGCGAAGCTTTTGTCCCGGACCAGTCCCAGGAAATAGCTCAGTCCCGAAGTCAGTGAGAGTGCAAAGGCGGTGTGGAGGATTAGATTTTTGAAGCCACCCGCTTCTTCGTGACGGTATTGGTATCTTGCTCGGAGTCGGTGGAGGAGCTTGAGCATGTGAGATGCGATTTATAGGTATGGTACGCCTGGCAGGAATCGAACCTACGACCTCTCGGACCGCAACCGAACGCTCTATCCACTGAGCTACAGGCGCATTTACAGCTCGACTAATATAGCAAAAGATTTGCATTTACACCATTTTTCCTTAGAATGATCGGGCAATATTATTTCCAGTCAGGCTTCGGATCGCAGCATCCTCTCCGACCAGTCGGAGCCACCTGCGAAGTGACGGAGTCTGGTGTTTAACCCCAAGGATTATGAGTATTTCAGTTGAAGAGATGATTCAAAATGCCGTGCATTTTGGTCATCGGACCAAGAAGTGGAACCCCAATATGAAGCCCTATATTTACGGGCAAGTGAATGGAGTCCACCTTTTTAATCTTGAGAAGACCAAGGAACGTCTGGAGACCCTCCTCGACTACATCAGGAAACTGGTCGAAGAAGGAAAGACCATTCTTTTTGTTTCCACGAAGCCTCAGACAGCAGAGATGATCCCAAAAATGGCTGATCTGCACGGATTCCCCTACGTCACCAAGAAGTGGTTTGGAGGGGTTTTGACCAATTTTGATACCATGAAGGAACGCATTCGATACTTCAAAAACCTGAAGGAGCAAAAGCAAACAGGAGAGTTTGAGAAATACACGAAGAAAGAAGCCGTGAAGCTGGAGAAAGAAATTGCCAAGCTGGAAAACGCTATTGGAGGTATCCAGAGTATGCGACGACTTCCTGACGCCGTCTTCATCGTAGACGGCAAGCGAGACTTGATCGCGGTAAAGGAAGCCAAAAAACTGCGTATTCCGGTGATCGGAATCTGCGATAGCAACGCTTTCCCAGAGCTCTACACCCATCTCGTGCCGGCAAATGACGATGCTCTCAAGTCACTGACCTATTTGCTCGGTAAAGTGGAGGAAGTCCTCAAGTCTGTCAAGCCGGCTGTTTCCGTCAGGCCAACGACTAGTGTCCGAGAGCCTTTGAAGGTGGAGAAGGCTGAAGAAATGGCTCAGGAGACTGCGTTTGCCTAACCTTCATTATCCATCGCTTGCTTGAGCGATTCGAAAGCTTACTCCTTCATTCTCCACGTATGAAAATTACAGCACAACAGGTCATGGCCCTTCGTGACAAAACCGGTGTCTCTATGATGGCAGTTAAAAAGGCTTTAGTGGAAGCAAATGGCGATGAAGACAAGGCGATTGAGATCCTCCGCAAGCGAGGCGAAGCCAAGTCAGCTGACAAAGCGGATCGTCAAGCCGGTGAGGGAGCAATTGGGATCAAAATCGAAGGAAGCAAGGGCTGCTTAGCTGTTGTTCGGTGTGAAACCGACTTCGTCGCCCGAAACGATGACTTCAAAGCCATCGTTCAGAACATTACCGACAACTACTTCAACAAGGGTGAGGGATCTCAGGAAGAAAATGAGGGAATTGTCAAAGGTGCGGTGAATACCCTGGGTGAAAACATTCAGCTAGGTGGCCATACCCTGATCGAATCCCCCATTATTGGTGGCTACGTTCACAGTAACGGGAAGATCGCGGTCCTAATCGGTCTGGAAGGAGGAGATGCTGAGAAGGCGCGGGATGTCGCTATGCATGCCGCTGCCATGAATCCTTCAGTTGTTTCACCCGATGAAATCACTGATGAGTTGGTGGCGAAAGAAAAGGACATCTGGGCTGATCAGCTCAAAAACGAGGGAAAACCTGAAAATATGTTGGAAAACATCATGAAGGGAAAAGAGAAAAAATTCCGTGAAGAAAACGCCCTCATTTCACAAGCCTTTGTGAAGGACTCCAGCATGACGGTAGGAGGATTCCTCGGAGATGCAAAGGTGGTCGAGTATGTGCGAATGACGATTTAAGAGGGCCTCAGTACCCAACCTACCCACTGGGAAAGCTGTTCAATCAGGATTCGTCGAGCCGCGGAGAGACGATCTCCCAGTGTAGCTGACGGGTCATTCAGGACGCTTTTATTGAGGGCAGTTTCCATGTGGAGAATGACCCGTGACTTGAGATAACTTGAGGCCTTCGGGTGCTGAGTATTGAGCTCGTCGATACGGGTGCGGATCATATCCATAATTCTCTGAACAGAGCGAAGAACGAATCGATCTCGCTCATTTTCCGGAGCAAGTCGATCGACGAGGAGCGGTATGCCCTCTTCCTCCTTTGATGTCAGTCGGATACTAAAATCCTGGGTAATATCAAGATTAACTCCCGGATTCTCCCTCACAATCACTCCTACCTGAGCTTTGATCATGCTCTGAAGCTCTTCTGGGAATGACAACAGCTCATTTCTCTGGGCAAAAAATTGCTGTACTCGTAAACCATCGACGTCTCTGACGTACGATTTATCAGCGACAGACGAAATCCCATCGCAGGAAATCTGTCCCAATAACTGATTCAAACGGGAGTGGTAGTCATCCAAGAGAGACCTGAGCTTGAGTTCGAGAACTGAACACAGAATTCGAACAGATGACCCCTGAATGACAAGCTCATGAGAAGCCTCATCTTCCTGATTACTTTCGTCGATTGGTTTCAAATGTGAGTACAAAGAGTCTATACAATTTCGATGAAAATCAGCAGCAGTTTACTGATTGCATAATGATTGTCAAACCCCCCGGTAAATGACGACCTTGATATTGACATTAGTAAAAATAAGTGGTATCATATTATGAACCTTGAAAGACCGCAGAGCACAAAGAAAAAAGCAGTAAGCCCAGTCTTATTTCAGAGTGAAATGATCCTGAGCTTCCTACTTTTCGACTCGTTCCGACTTGTCGGAACCGGGCCTGCCAGTACAGGCCTCTCAAATTTCCCTTTGATGCATTCCTGTCCCGCTTAGCGGGACGGGCTCTGCACGTTTATGGGGACGAGGGCGTGACCTCGTTAAAACCACGAAAGAACAGTAGGAGCGCATCCCGCGTTAGCGGGAGTGACATATTCGAACTCACGCTACTGGCGAGATCGATCCCTCAATGGTCTTATGTGAGCATTTCCAATTTTTACCGCGAAACGCTTTCACCAATCCATTGAGTACCGTAGGGCCTTTCTCCACACTTCCCCTGTTGCTCATCTGAGCAACCAAGTGTCAAAGGAGGGGGCCCTAAATTTTTTTTAAGTTAGTATTATTCCTGAAAGAATTAAAGATGTCAAGTATTCCGCTCGACATCGTCTTCCAGGAGAAGCGCTTAAGGTTTTCATGACCTCTCCGAATCATCTCATCTCTCAACGCTTCGTCGATCAGGAGCAGTTCTATTTGTCGGACCATGTCGTCTTTTTGATGGGGATCAAAATACAGAGCGGCATCCCCACAGACCTCAGGGAGAGAGGAGTTTTTTGAACAAGCGACCGGTACTCCCAGCTGCATCGCCTCCAGGGGAGGCAGGCCAAAGCCTTCGTACAGGGAAGGAAAAACAAAGACCCTGGCTCCGGAGTTCAGCGCGATCAGATCCTCCTCGGAGACAAATCCAGTCAGGATAACTTCATTCTTCAGATCCAAATCCTCAATCAGCTTCGGGATCTCAGGATAGGACGGATCTTTCTTCCCTGTTAAAACGAGCTGAATGTCATGTCCCCTCTTGAGGAGCTGATGAAAGGCTTGGATCAGGTTCAAAAGATTCTTATGAGACCGCCAGACTCCGGTATAGAGCAAATAGGGTTTTGTAATGGCATAAGTATTCCTCACCCGATCCAATTGCTCCTCCGAGGCCTGCTGAAAAGATTCAGGAACCCCCTCCAGGATCTTCACGATTTTTTCTTCCGGTATGAGGTACTCCCTGATGAGATCCTGTCTGGTGTTATCAGATACGGCGATAATCTTCCGGGCATGCTTGAGAACCCGCCCCATTATGAATCGGTACACAGCGATCTGGAGGGATTTTTTGGCTGACCACCTCGGATGATAGGACTTGTTCGGGTAATGGTGCAGCGTTAAATCATGGATGGTAACGACAAAAGGTTTCTTGTACCGAATAGGAGCGTTAAAATGGGGAAAGTACATCAGATCAATTTGCTCGCGGTTCAGCACTTTCAAAAACTTCGTCTGTTCAGCCAGGGAATAGTGAGGAATGGTGACGAGTCTTTTCTCCCAGCGCTCGTTGGGACACACAAAATCGTCATATTCCTCAGAGTTGAAGTACAAGATATAGTGGTTCGTCTGATCCAGGTTCATCAGGTTCTTGATCAGTTCGAACACGTATCGGCCTATGCCGGTGTATTTCGGACTATACAATCTGCAGTCGATGCCTATGGTCATGAGGGGTGAAATCTTACATTCTTATCTTCTGCCACTCCCCTGTCTTCAGCTTCCCCAGCTCGTACTTCCCTGCTCGAAGCCGAACGAGTTTCTTCACTTGTTTTTTCAACGCCAAAAACATATTTCGAATCTGGCGATTTTTTCCTTCTTTGATCGTGATCTCGAGGACAGTTCTATTCTTTTTCTCATCATGACTGATTTCCTGGACGACTGCAGGAGACACCGAATAATCGAGTAATCTCATCCCCTTTCTCATGCGATCCAGGTCTTTTTCATCCACGGTACCTCGAATCGACACGTGATAGACCTTTTCCTTAGCGAATTTTGGATGAGTGAGCTGGTTTGCCAGTTCCCCATCATTCGTGAAGAGGAGCAGTCCCTCGGAGTCTTTGTCCAGGCGACCAATGCTGTTGAGGTGCTGATAAGCTTGAGGCAAGAGTTCGTAAACAGTTCGTGTAGCATGCCGGTCACGTTTTGTGCAGATATAGCCCTTAGGCTTATTCATCATGAGGAGAACCTTCTCTTGCTTGATCTGAAGAGTGGGACCGTCTTTGACGCGAACCTGATCTGTTTGCGGATCCATCTTTACTCCTTGCTCAGTGACCTTACGGTCATTCAAAAAAACTTTTCCGGACGCGATGAGCTCATCCGCCTGGCGTCTGGAACAGTATCCGGTTTGAGCAATATATTTATTGAGTCGAATCGTTTCCATTTAGGAGTGTAAAACCTCTTCAAAGGTGAGCATCTGATTCAGAGTAAGCTGTCCCGGGGCTGTTTGACTCTCCAGGGTTACAAAGTTCAACTCATTGCCGAATTGCTTTGCGAAGACACGAGTCAGGACCCCGAGCTGTCCCATACCGATGATAATATGAGCTTTTTTGTCCACGGTCAACTCCATCGCGAGCTGCAAAAGATTCTCATTATCCTGAAGAGTCTTCACCATCGTGGCGATCTTGATGACATCAGCCCCTAACACCTTCATCTGTTGAATTTTTTCCTCAAGGATTTTTCGGGAAGGGGTTTTCAGGAAATTATGCCAGGAGATGATCAACTTTGCATTTCCCTTGCCATTTCTCAGGCGCTCGATCTGCTGCTTACTGGTCAGGAAACCGATATCGAGATAATGAGCTCCACTCTGAGCAGCCGCTAAAAGTAGATCGGCTCTTCCTCGACATCCATCAGTGTACTTCCCTTTTTCCCGCTTGCTCTTCAAGACACAGATCAACTTTTTATCCGTAATCCGTTTCCAGCTCTTCACCAGTTCAGCGATGATTTCGGGTTTCAGATATTTTCTCTTCAGATGATCCAGCCAGATCTCGTAGGCTTCTACTCCCTGAACCTTCGAACGAAGCTGGTCTTCAATCTGTTTCGGTTCGTGAGTAACAATGGGGACGGTAAGGAGAGGTTTCATAAGCCATTCAAATCAGCTTTATTATTTCAAAAGAAGGGATATTCTCCAATATGAAACCATCAGAAACCTTTTTTTTGAAAGCTCTCTCCCCTAAAAACTTTCTTTTTATCTCCCGTGAAGCGGTTATTCTTGATCTTGCTTGGTGTATCAAAAATGAAGGACACAAGGTCAAATTTTATATCGACGTGAAGTCAGAAAGAGAAGTCGGAGCGGGTTTTGTCCAGCGGGTAAAACACTGGGAAAAACATATCGATTGGGCCGATATTATTATTTTTGATCATGTGGGTTACGGTGAGATTGCGGAAAATCTCCGGAAGCAGGGAAAACTCGTCGTGGGGGGATCGCAGTACACTGACCAGCTGGAAAATGACCGCAGCTTTGGACAGGACGAGCTCGAAGCACATGGGATCAAGATTCTGGACTATGAAGAGTTTTCCGATTTCGATACGGCGATTGCCTTTGTCAAAACAAACCCTGGAAAGTACGTCATTAAGCCATCCGGTGAAGCCCAGCATCAAAAACAATTTGTTTTCATCGGGGCGGAGGAAGACGGCTCAGATGTCATCAGGATACTGAAGAGCTATCAGAAGACCTGGGGAGATGAAATTTCGACCTTTCAACTTCAGAAAAAGATGACCGGAGTGGAGGTCAGCGTCGCGGCTTTCTTCAATGGGAAAAAATTCATCGCTCCCATCAACATCACCTTTGAACACAAAAAGCTTTTCCCTGGAGAGCTTGGGGTCTCGACAGGAGAAATGGGAACCAGCATGTTCTGGAATAAAAGCAGTCCCATCTTCGAAAAAACCCTGCGCAAAATGGAGCCCCGTTTGGCCAAAACCGGCTATGTCGGATCTATCGACTTGAACACCATTGTGAATAATAATGGTATCTACCCTTTAGAGTTTACCTGTCGTTTTGGTCATCCCCAGATCAGTATCCAGCGGGAAGGGATTCTGGATGAGATGGGGGCTCTATTCTATCAGCTTGCACAGGGGAAAGACTTCACCTTCAAGACCCGAAAAGGATTTCAGGTGGGCGTCCTCCTGGTCGTCCCACCATTCCCTTACAAAGATAACAAAACTCTTAACTCCTTTTCCAAGGACGCAGTGGTGGTCTTTGAGAAAAAAAACTATGAGGGAATCCACCCTCAGGATCTCAGGTCCTACAAGGGAGAATGGCTTATTACAGGAAGTTCAGGAATCGCCCTCCTGGTGACAGGCACCGGAACCACGATGAGAGAAGCCCAAAAACAGGCTTATGGGCGGATTCAGCATATTCTGATCCCCAATATGTACTATCGCACGGATATAGGAAACCGTTGGTATGATGAGGGAGACAAACTGCATTCTTGGGGATATATCTGATGAAACTCCTGATACCACAGAATGGCGACTCTATAATCAAGAGTTTTTTACGCATCATTCCCAATTCATGGAAGGTGGAGATAAAAGACCTATTGAAAAGCACGTCTGAAAGCATGCGCTTTGTATTACTTCAAGAGAAGGCGAAAATTAGGGGGGGCATGGTTCTTTTTTCAGGGGTGTGTCCTGAACCAGGAGGAGAGAAGGATCTCAGGATTCATGAACTCCTGAAATCACAAGGAGTGTATTGGGCTTTTCTTTATGTTGAATCGGCAAGTAGAAAAAAGGGATATGGGAAACAGATTATGAATTTTGCCGAAGGCTCCAGTCGGGGGAAAGCAAACTGGCTTCTGTGTCAGAAATCTCTTGTATCGTATTACGAAAAGCAGGGTTTCATCTTCGAAAAAAAGCTGAAACTAGCATATTTCTTAGACTATCTGATGGTAAAAGATGGTAGCGCCAAGGGGAATCGAACCCCTGTTGCCAGGATGAAAACCTGATGTCCTAACCACTAGACGATGGCGCCATGAGCATCAGAAAGTCTAAGGAAATCAGTCCAAATGTCAAAGATTTCTCTGCTTTCCAAAATACCATGCCGCCAATGCCGTCGTAATAGGCACCGCCAAAATCAAGGCGACACTGCCCACTAATGTCCGTACAATTTCCTCCGCAATAAACTCACTGTTCAAAATAGCCCAGACCGGCTGTTGCGAGACATGAAAAATAAGAAGAACGGGAAATGAAGCACCCACGTAAGCCAAAGCGAGCGTATTGATCAGCGATGTGATGTGTTCTTTCCCAATTGAGAGCCCCCTCCTGTAAAGTTCTCCAAATCCTAATCGAGGATTCGCCTTCTTCAATTCTTCCACAGCGGCAGACTGTGCTGTCGTGACGTCATCCAGGACTCCCAGCACACCGATCATGATCCCTCCTAGGAGAAGTCCTTTGAGGTTGATATTGCCCAGGGTCCCTAGCTGAAGAAAGAAGGCTTCTTCCGTCCCGACTCCGGTCAGTCTACTCACTCCGACGAAGAGCATAGAGAGCGGTAGAGCAATGACGAGTGTCGATAGAGTCCCCACCAGTGCAATCGACGTACGCTTATTGAAGCCATGCGCGAAGTATAAGGACACCAGAGCTATCCCAACTCCTCCGATGAAGCTGACTACAAGAGGATTTTCTCCTGCAATGATCTGGGGGATGATATAGGAAACAATGACCAGAAGGTTGAACGCCAGTCCGATCAAGGCAGTGAGACCCGTCCAGCCTGCGAAGATAATCGTGAGAATAAAAAACACCCCAAAAAGCCAGATGAGAGAGGGCAATCGATACTGGTCCATGATGTAGTAAAGGGGCTGGTCAAACTCCTGATTCCTCAGGACGACTACAGTATCTCCGATACGAAACTTCAGATCATCGGGTTGGGATGAGGTGACGGGCTGATCAATTTCAACTTCCTTCCCCTTCTCTGGCCCCTCTGTGATTTCTACCAGGAGTTTCTGCGTGATCTGATGATCTCCCATGACTTCCGTATCGTGTTCATCAAGAATTTTCGTGACTTGCCCACGATAGTAGTCATCCCGATACGTAGGAGTAGTTATTTCCTCCTGAGCGAAAGCCTGAGAATGGCTGATCACCAGGAGGAAAGAAAACAACGCGAGAGAAATAAGACGTCGCATGGAATTTATTCTTGAGGATTTTGTGGCCCAACACTGGTAAGTATGGATTCATCGAGCGTAAAGTACTTCTGAGCAACACGCTGGACATCTTCTTTGGTGACGGCATTGATGGAGTCTTCAAACTTCAAATAGTCATCAAACCCCATCCCATAGCGCTCTGAAGTGGCAAGAGCACTGGCCTGCGACTTGAAAGTCTGAAGTCCGATCACAAAGTTTCCGGTAACCAGGCGCTTGGTTTTTTCCAGCTCTTCGTCGCTCACTCCATCGTCGATGAGCTTTTGAATCTCTCGCTTTATCCCTTCGATCGCCTGCTCTGTTTTGGAGGGCTCATTCGCGATATACACCACATAAAAGCCGGGTTCACGGAAGCCTTCCACACTAAATCCGGTCACCGTGTAAGCCAGTCCTTCCTGATCTCTCAGGGTGCTAAAGAGACGACCGCTGGTGCCGGAAAGAATTTTATCAGCGACCTGAAAAGCATAGCGGTCAGGTGAATCAAGGGTGATACCCTTAAATCCGAGAAATGTATTCGTCTGCTCTTTCACGACATGAATCCTCCGTTCCTGTGACTGGCTTGGGAAAGCCGGTGCCGCAGGGACCGGCTCCACAAACTGATCAGGCCCCTCCCAATCTCCAAGTCCCTGAGCAACGCTCCTGATGACATCTTCAGTCGAAACATCTCCTACGACAGAAAGAACCAGATTTTGAGGAACGACATATTGGAGGGAGAAGTCTTGAAAATCCTCACTCGTAAAGGACTGTGCATTGGTAAGGGTTCCGAAAGTATTGAAGTGATAGGGATGATCTCCATAAAGCATCGAAGTGAAGGCATCCAAAGCCAGCTGGATGGCATTACTCTCATCATCTTCCAAGGCTCCAACGACCAGTTTCCGAACGGCTTCGACCTGATCTTTCGGAAAGCTGCTGTTCCGAATGAGGTCGCTTACAATGCTCAGCATTTCCGGAGAGTAGCGACTTAGGCTGTTGGCATTGAGCCCAAAACTGTTTCGTCCTGAAAACCCACTCAATCCTCCGGCGATGGATTCTATTTCCTCGGCGATCTGGATCTGGTCACGGCTCTGTGTTCCACGGGTCATGAGTTCCGCCAGGAAGGCCGAAGTTCCGGCATTCTCATCGTTTTCAAACCTGAGTCCTCCCAAAAACACCGCTGAAATACCGACGGTCTCTACACTGGGGTCCTCACGAACTAAAAGCGTCATTCCATTCTGGAAGTGAACATTCGTGACTCCTGAGTCTACGAAGTATTCCTGTGAAGCAATCTCGTCTGAAAACCCATACTGTACTTGGAGATCTGCCTCGACTGATTCTGCGATTTCCTTGATCCGATCTTGAGTGATGAGCTCGGAAACGGGAAGAGATTCGGGATACATGATCCCGACACTTAGGGCATCGTTTTGAAAATACTTCAGGGCGTAATCCATGATATCTCGGGCACTCGTAGTTTGAATCCGGTTTAAATAAAAGGGTTCATTTTCCAGGCCACCTCCGGTGGTTTCAAATGACCCCAACTTCCCGGCAAGGCCACTATAGCTCTCCTTCCCATAAATAAACCCGGACGCGGATAAAAGCCTGGCTTTTTCGAGTTCATGATCGGGTACGGGGACATACTTAAGCAGATAAAATTCCCTTAGGGTTGCTCGAAAGGCCTCTTCAATATCTTCAGGTTTCAGTTGAGCCAGGACAGCAGAAAGCCCGGGGTCTTCAGGGGTAAAGGGGATTGTTTGGATACTTTGAACGAGTTGCGCCTGTTCTCGAATTTTCTGAATAAGTCGGGAGCTGCGTCCGGTGCCCACCAGACTCAGGAGCACGTCGAGGACGGGAGTCTCAGGGTCGGAGAGTCCTGGTGCTTGAAAGGCAAAACCCATGAAGGTACTGTCAAAAGGCTTCTGGAGAATGATGCTTTTCATTTCCGTTTGAGGAGGTTCTTGAGGCACAGACCTTTCCGGAACGGGGTGGAAAGGAGCATCTCCAAAAAACTTCTGAATCTGGGCAATGACCTGATCAGGATCAAAATCCCCCACCAAAACAAGGCTCATATTGGAGGGAACATACCATTTCTTGTTGAAGGCCACCACCTGGTCTCGGGTGATAGAGGGGATAGATTCCTCAGTGCCAAGGATGGGCTCACGATACGGATGAACCGAAAAGACTTCCTTCAAAAACGCATTGCGTAGGATATCGACTGGTTGGTCCTGAGCCGCACGATATTCCTCGAGTATCACCTGAAGTTCATTCTTAAGGGATTCCTCTGGGAAATTGCTTTCCTGGACCATGCTTGAAAGGATTTCGAGACCTTGGTTCAGTCCTCTGGAGGGAAGAGTAATGAAGTACACCGTGGTATCAAAGTCGGTAAAGGCATTCAAGTCTCCTCCCAAACCTTCCACGAGACTGAATATTTCTCCTTCGGGAAAAGAATCCGTACCCTGAAAAGCCATGTGTTCATGAACATGCACAATTCCACGAGTATCGGAGTCTTCATTCTTCGCTCCTACATGGACCCAGACATTCATGGCCACGACGGGAGTGGAGTGCACTGGTTGGAGTATCACCTTCAGACCGTTTTGGAGCTGATAGCGATAGACCTCTTCTCCGGGAATGGGCTTTTCAAATACAATGGTGTTGGTTTGAGAACACCCGGAAAGGGTAAGAATAAATAGACAAATGAAAAGAGCAGAGGACAGACGGACAGTCATGGAACCTAGAATTAATGATTCAAAAAACACTCTAGCACGGGAACTGTTGAAGCGAGATCTTCAAGCTGGTAGCGCTGCTGGCAAAGGTATCGAAAATATGATATAATAGGCAGAAAGCCTAGGGCCCGGTTCCTTGGTTTGAAATGAAAAAATACACATGCAAAAAATACCTCTAGAAAAAACATTAGAAAATGCTCCTCAAAAATCTGAGGAACAACTGCTGCAGGAGGCCAAAGATATGATTCAGGAGATTCAGAAAAGGACAGATCTCCTCTCTGTCCTCAGGCGTGCTTACAAAAAAGAATTGGACAATGATGCGTTCAAAATCTTCGAAGAATTGTTCGGAAAGAGCTATTCCCACGATCGTCCTTCTGAGACTTCTATCCAATCACTTCGATTTCTGATTGATCATGGGAATAGGCTTCAATACTTGCTCAAGGAGCTTCGAACACCTTTTCGAATACAGGAAATTGATGCTCTTCTGCGGGGACTCCCGAACGGAACAGATGATGAACAGATTATGAAGGCCTACAAGGAAATTCTTTTTGAAGATCAATCTGGCGAGCATCCAATTCTTCCAATAGGAAAGCCGAAAAGTCGGCAAAAAGTCCTGATGGACCTGATTCGGGTCATACCAAGGATTGTTACTCTGCTAAAAGAGCTTGTAGAAATTCAACATAAGAAGGAAAAGAGTCTAAGGGTAGAAGAAGAAAAAGAGAGAGAAAGGATACGAAATGAGTTGCTAAAAACAGTCAGAGAACAAATCTCAATACCACTATCGGAAAAAGCTCAGGAACAAGATGAACTGGCTGGTATAGATTCCGCGCACAAAGCTATGATGGTTGCTCTCATGGGAGAGAACGAAGAGATTGATGCTTACTTCAAGACATTTTTTCAACCAGAAACACTGAATAAATACAGATCATTCGATGCACTCATGAGGGAGCTCTCATCCAACACTCAGCCGTGGGAAGAAATCATTGCTCATCGTGACATGATTTCCGAAAGGCAGCTTGATTTAGAAGGGATGAAAGCCTTGTACCAGCAATGGGAAAAAGATATGAAGACTCTTGAAGCGCATAAAGAAGCGATGAAAGTGAGAACAAAGCTGCTGGCGCGAGATGCAGAGCTTTTTGGTGGGAGAATCCTGGAGGATGTACGATTCCCTACCGAAGAAGAAGAGAGAAAAATGAAGCAGATCACCTGGGGAAAATTTGCTGAAAAAATCATGTCGTACATCCTGGCAGAAGCAGCTTACGATAATAAAAAAAACATAAAGGTCATTCGAGTCGGTAAGAAAATCGATCTGAGAGGAGTCGATCTCTTCATAGAAAGAAAATTGAAAGACGGTTGGAAACTATTTGGCATCGATTTCAAAATGAAAACGGAACCAAAGAAGGGTGAAATAGAGGAAGAAGGAGAGGATGGAAAAAAAGACCAGGAAATTGCTACTTATAATGGAGAAATACTGAGAACGGTCGCAAAGGAGCTTCATTTCAATCCTCAAATAGCCCGAAAGGTGTCTAACAGTAAGCTATTCATGGAAAGGACTCCCGAACTTGAGGTGGTAGAAGTTGAAGATCTTCCAAGAAGGGAATTCTATAACGATCTTAGCCTAGACTTCAGAGTAGAACTCCTGAAAGAAATCTATGAAAGAATAACATCTGGAAACATGCCAGACATTAATGATCAAAAATTTTTTAGAAAGGCCTACGATGATACCTATCAGAACCTCCTGAACTGGAAAGGCAGAGATTTTCTCAAAAAATACACCAAACAATCCCATGAAATCATCAACTTTGCTTTTGGGAGAGCCGCATAGAATAAGAATTGAGGATATTTACTCGTTTTGACTAAAGGCATCACGAATAAATGCATCCAGCTCGTCATCAGATTTATCAGAACTTTTACCTTGAAAGACGGTGATAAGGAGGCTTCGATATGCAGATAAAAAAGTGTCCAGATTGACCGCACCCTTCATTTTCCTCTCTACAATATTTCTCGGGATAATTTCCCCGTCGATATTTCTCACCTCACCCGGCAGAATTCTTTTCCAATCAAATTGCAAAGGGGGATATTCAGAATCTGGCGTTGTCATACATTTTTAACAAAAATTCAGGCACGCAAAATAGACCAATTAATCAGAATTGTCAAACCGTAAAATGACATCTAGGCCGCTTCCTCCGTTGAATGCCCTCTCTGATAACTCACAAATCCCCAGACAAAGCTCAGAGAAAAGAGCAGTAGCAGAACTTTTTGAACGATGGTCGATACCGCTTCAACCGGATATTCGCTGTAGATCATCTGAGCCATACCATAATCCATCAGGCTCCAGAAGGTGTCCCAGGCAAAAAACAGAGCGATGCTGAAGATCAAAGCGGTAAAGAGATAATGGCTTCTCATGGCTTTCCTGATCACATTTCTTTCCTGTCTCCAGAAGGGGTTGGAACTGGTTTGAAGTTTGAGCAGCTGGATATGGTTTTTTCTCCTAAGGGTCTTGAGTTCAGCGACAATCTTACCTTCCTGATGACCTTCCGCCAGCATCATGAGGTGGTGATAGTAATGTTCCGCCAGCTTTCTGACATACACCAGGTGGGCCAAAGAATGTTCTGATTCACTCAGCTCAGCATCCTGCACTTCGTGATCCAGAATCGTTTTGAGGTGTTGAATAAACTGCAGACACTTTTCAGCATTGGGAAACTGCGTCCTGAGCTGAAGCAGCGCCAATACGTATGCAATCTTAGCTGCCTGAAGCGGTTTGTCGCCATTGCCGAGATCCTTCAGGAGTTCAGAAGAGATTTCCTCAACCTGCTCACTCTTCAGAGCCTTGCTGTGATCATGAATAATACCTTCAAGTTCTTTCCACTGCATGAGTTTGTATTGGTTTTATTGTTCATAGTATTATAGCGGAAAAATGTTCTTCTTGCACGACCTTGAGAGCTTAAATCCTCTGAATCCAGTTGACTTCCTGGTCTTTTCGCAGCCAAGTCAATTGTCGCTTCGCATAGTTTCGATTGTGCTGCTGCAGGGTTGAAATCAACTCTTCCTTCGTGATTTCGTTCAGCAAATAGGGAATTACCTCCTTGCACCCGATCGAAGTGATCCCAGGCCAGCCCAGTTCAAGAAGTTTTCGAGGATCGCCTTTCGAGTATTTGTTGACCAAAGCCTGAACCTCCGGGATCATTCCATGATCGACCTGATAGGCTGTTCGCTCGTTAATCCGCTTATAAATATCTTTCCGGTCTCGATAGGGAGCGAGCTTGAAGATTTCATATTTTCGAATTCCCTTCTTCATGATCTCAGACTTCTTCCGTCCTGTTTGAGAGTAAATCTCCAGCGCACGAATGATATATCGCTTGTTTCGTTCGCCACGCAAGTGCTCCGCCGACTCCTGATCAATCCGATCCAGTTCCTCCAGCAATTCATCAATCCCCTTCTTCTCCAGTTCAGCTCTCAGTTTCCAATCAGGGTTCCCTTCCGGGATGACATAATTGTCCACCACCGCGTCAATCCACATGACGGAGCCGCCGCAGAGGATGGGAAGTTTACCTCGCTTGAGAACATCTCCAATTACTGCTTCAGCATCGCGCTTGTATTCTGCTATAGAAATGTTCGACGAGATCGGATAACAGCCCAGGAGGTGATGCTGGATACCCTCCATCTCTTCCGGTTTTGTGAGTTCGTTCCCAATTTTCATTTCCTCATAGATTTGACGGGAATCAGCATTGATGATCTCACCATTGAATTGTTTCGCCAGATGCACCGCAAGCTTGGTCTTCCCGGAAGCCGTCGGGCCGACAACGACCAGGAGGGGGTTTTTAGCAGTATCAAGAAATGATCTGATCTCGAGTGAGATCTGGTCAGGTGTTTTGATCTTCATCATGGGCTCTATTATGAGCCTGCGTATTTTACCCCTAACCCCTTACAAGGGGAAGAAAGATGGCATATCTTTCTCAGGGGTTCATAATTTTCTCTACGAACGATAACGACTCTCGATTCGGTTTTCTTTCACCTCTCCGTCAGGATACTCGATAGTCTGTGTCCACCAAATCGTCTTCGCGCCATTTTTTGGAATGTATTCTTCATCCGGGAAGAGATTTACTTTTCTTCCATCCTTCTTCCCATAGACAAGGACAAATGCTTCTTCCGTCTCTGGTCTGGTATAGGAATAAAAGAAGAGGTGGCTACCATAGTCATTGATCGCCTTCACATCCAGTCCTTCTGCCGGATACACCGTTGCGTCCAGACCATACCCCCCCTGACGATAGTAGCTGAGATCCCAGCTATGCGGCTGGCGCATCGTGACGGGTACTCCGAGCCAGGCGATGGATCTATAAAAAGTGGTTGAAACCTGACAGAGTCCACCGCCAAGGACCGGCTTTGCGACAGTCCCGAAAATACCCCAGCCCATGAGAAAGTTGCTCCAATCATTCCCCAGATTTTTATTAAACGAAATTTCTGCTCCCGGCTCGATCAGAGACCCATTAATGAGAGCAAGGCCATTCTTGACATTGTGGACTCGATTTGGAGCGTTCCCGTGGGAGTACTCAGAGTACCCGACACTGAGGAGATCATAGTCTTCTCCTTCCAACTCTGAATAGACCTTGAGGGGAATTTCGAAGACTTTTGCAGTGATAACCCTTTCTTCCACAGCATTATCGTCCAGCATGGCGACCAGGTCCTTGTAGATTTCATCTGAGCTAATGCGTTGTCCTTCTAGAAACTCACCATCTGTGATGGCCTTGAAAATACCGGGACGGACTTCATTTTTTCCCGTGATGCGGATGGTATTGGTCTCCCGATAAGCTCCTTTTTCCAGCTCCTGAAGCCATGAACGGACAAGAGTTTCATTGAGAGAAACACCGTGTTCATCGATCCTGATGAAATCCTTTTGTGTATTCATATCCAGGATATGATCTTCGTTACCGATTCGAACGACAATGGGAATTTCAACGAGTCGTTGGATGTGATGAAGCTGATCTTGAATGAGCGCATCTTCTTCACCTGCGCTCGACTTCAAGCTGGTGGTTGTCAGTTGGAGAGTCAGGTTCGTTTGCTGAGACTCGAGTTGACGAGTAAGACGGTCAAGGGCTAATGCCAAGTGACTGGAATTCAAGGTGCGGCCTGCAACCCCCTGGTGGATACTCCATCCATTGTCCTGAGTCCAGAGGAGATCCGAGTTTACTGAGGGGACCGATACCTCTTGAGCCAATTGTTCGAGAAATGAATTCCACTTGGTCCGATCAAGAGTTAGATCCACATGAGACCCTGCCCCCTGGGGTTGGAAAGATATGCCAAGGTCATCTAGAGATTGTTCGCTGTTTGATTTCCCGTCGACCAGTACTGTGACGAGTTGATTATTCTTTTGAACAGCTAATGTGAGAGTGGTTGGTGCTTCAGAAGTTCGAATAAGAGTTTTTGAAGGTGCATTGGGGGGAAGTACCTCGGCGATCTTATTTGCGATATTTTCCTGGTCGTTTAGCTCCGGCTCGAGGACAAAATTGGCCCGTAATACCTCTGTGTCTCCTCCCAGTCTACCGGCCAGGGCTGAATAAAGAGTGCCTGTTCCTCCGACGAAGACCAGGAGGCCAAAAACAACTCCGATGACACGATTTTTGAGCACCCTCCTCTCCTCTTTTTTGCCACTTGGCGGGGGTAGCAGCAAGAGATCTTCCATAATTTTGGCGGTAATTGACAAATAAACAATTCATATTACTATATATGATAAAATATACCATGTCAATCAGAAAAACCGCTCAAATAGAGAAGAAATCAGATTCAGGGTCCTCAATGACAATCTTACTCTAGTCCCAAGTCCTTCCTGCTCAAATTCACCGAATGTCTCCTCTTAAAAGCATTATTCAAGGCTCTTTTAGCTATTTTCTTTACCAATTCCGATTCAATCCCATCGATTTGAGGGAGTTTATCTAGTTGTTTTTCATCCCCATTCAGATCAATCCCCTTCCCCAATAAATCTTTCAAAACCCGATCAACAATCGGATAAGGGGCCCCAAGCTGAGCTTCGTCTCCTCCTGGTTGGACTCCGAGTCCATCTGTCGGAGCTGCGGCGAGGATTTCTCTGGGGATATCAAGATACTCAGCGATCTGAATGAGCTCATCCCCCTTCCAGAGCTCCTGAATCATCCCAAAATCTCCCACATCACCGTGTAATGTCCAAAAACCCATCCAGTATTCTGAATAATTGTCGGTCGAGAGGACCAAACCATTGACCATATTAGCTACATAATAGGTGCCAAGAGCCATTCTTAGTCGAGCTTTCACATTCCCCTGTGAGGTCCTATACCGCCCCTCCTGATCCGTATCCTGATATTCAAGCAATCGTTCAGCAAGTGGCTTGAGAACCCCTGCTTCGATGTGATCATACACACCCGTCAGATCAACTTCGATCAACTCAGCTCCGACCTGTTGAATCAATTGTTTGGCCAAAATAGCATGATCCGGATCGGAGTGACAGGGTAATATGAGTCCGAGTGCTCGCAGCTCAAAACCCTGAGAAATGGCATTCTGACTGGCTCTTTTGGCTAGAGCAAGGGTTACCGCGCTGTCCAAACCCCCCGAGATTCCGGTCACCGTCGTGTGAATCTCAGCATTCATGCAGTATTCCGCAAGTGCGTGAGAAGCTTTTGTGATGACAGATTCAAGCTGTTGAGAGGAGAGAGGCATGAGAGCTATAGAGATGATGTTCTACAATGTACTTTCTGACCTGCTCATCGAGGAGGGTACGCTCTCCCTTCCTCGCCTGTGTACTGGATCCAGAAATGGGAGGGAGAGGAAGGAGATAATCCTTGCTTTGAATGCTCTTGAGGGGGTATCCACTCCGTGGGATGACGATAAATCGGGCATTAAACATGAGTTCAACACCTCTATCCCATTTCCTTTCTATTTCAGCATATTCTTTCGAGCCAAGAACAAAAAAATGCTCAATTTTCGGTGCGATTTGATGTAGGTGTCTCCAAAGATCATACCAGTAAAAAGCCCTGTCCCTGATCAGGTCAAAGCGGCTCACGAGGACATCATCTCCGTAGTCAGCTGCAGCTTTCCAGAGCTCAACCATTTCAGCTCGTTGCCAGTCGGTGCACTGAAATTCCTTGTAGTCCAGACGCCCTGATGGGAATACGATCACCTTTTCCACCAGGCCAGATCCCAGGACAGCATCAACGACTGCCCGATGAGCAAGAGTCGGAGGATCAGCCGCGAAGCCAAACCAGCCAAGGGATCTAACGGAGCCGATGGGGTGCCCGATGAATAGTTCGAGAGAAGAGGTCATTGGAATGAGGTTGTAGGTTGTAGGTTGTAGGTTGTAGGTTGTCGGTTGTTAAGAATATTATAATTGATCCTGATGTATCAAAAAACCCCAGATCATAAAACCTGGGGCATTTTATATTTCTCACAACCCACTCTCTATAACCTACAACCTACAACCTCCCCTACTGCACCGCCGCCTGCAGCAAGGTATTCACTATCACGAAGGAAAGCAAAATCACAATGATTCCAATCGCGGCATAGGTCAGGACTTTCTTCCCTGTTTCAGCCCCGGATTCATTTACTCCTGCTGTCACATACATGAAGCCTCCGTAAATGACGATGGCGAGAGTGAGAATACCGAGGAATCCGAGGAAATAATTTAAAATGGTCCGAACCAGATCGATGAGACTGGTCTCACCACCCGTCGCGGAAACGATTTCTCCGGGAACAATGTTTTGGCCAACTCCGAATCCGGTCCCAGTCTGAGCAAAGGCTTCTATACTCACGGTATTGAAGAGTGCCATTCCAAGGACAAGAATTGTAGACATGAGCACCAACGGTCGAAGCGATTTACTCATTTTTGAAAATTTTAAGACTAGGTTAACAAAAGTGTAGGTAATCAATCGGCTTTCTGCAAGCCCTGAAATGAAATGACGTTGACATGTTTTGAGCACAATATTAGGACATATATATTGGGAAGCCCTCATTTTTGAGAAAGTTTTGTTTTCAGGTAAGCCTTTTCCTGGTCTGACTTTCCCTCCCAAATGCCGTATTCATCTACCACGAAGAGGGGATCGAGAACGTTTTTCTCACCAACGTGATCAAGCCTATGGGCCTGTTCAAGAGAGAATTTATTCACCCTGGTTCTCATCAATTGAGTCATGATGGCACCAGTCACCAGCTTCTCCCCAAGCTCGTGAACAAATGACCTGACATAGGTTCCACTTGAGCAGTGGAGCCTGAGTTGGACGAATGGTGGGGTGAAGTCCATTATCTGAATTTCAAAAAGGCTCACCTGCCTTTTTCCCAAGTCAACCTGTTTTCCGTCTCGAGCCAATTCATAAGCGCGCTTGCCTTGAATTCGGATTGCCGAGAAAGGTGGTTGAATCTGGAGTTGGGGGCCCAGAAAGCTCTGAACAGCATCTGAAAATTCCTCTTGAGTCGGCATCCGAAAACCCTTCATGCTCTTAACCTCACCCGTCACATCATAGCTGTCCGAAGTTTTTCCCAACTCAAGATCTACAACATATTCTTTTTCAGCCTCAGTCAAATATGGGATCAATTTCGTCGCCTTTCCCAGGAAGACCACTAAAAGTCCGGTTGCAAGAGGATCAAGAGTCCCAAGGTGGCCCATTTTACGAACTCCAAGACACTTTCTGAGCTGTCGAATCACATCAAAGGAGGTAATGCCGCTGGGTTTATCAATGAGTAATACTCCATCCATAAAAAACAAGGGAAGAAGGAAATGAGGAAACGAGGAAACGAGGAAACGAGGAAACGAGGAACGAAAGAGTGGCCTAAATGCTATTTCCTCGTTTCCTTGTTTCCTCGTTCAAAACGACACCGGCACCTCCGGCCTCAGCTCCCCGCTTCTTTCACGATCTTCCATTTGGTGAAGAGATCGCTGTTCGTTCGGAAGATCTTCAGGAGACTGGCTGCGGACGATATAGGCTCCCAGCTGGCGGAATTTTTCATCCAGGGCTTCATATCCTCGATCGATATAGTTGATATTGCTGACCTCAGTGGTGCCTTCTGCGATCAAAGCGGCGATGATCATTCCTGCTCCCGCTCGGATATCACAGGAAGCTATGGGGGCACCATAGAGAGGCGTTGGTCCGAGGATAATTGCCTGGTGAGGATTCAAAAACTCAAAACGTGCTCCCAATTTCTCCAGCTCAAATAAATAGTTGAGTCGTCCCTCGAAAAGCGTCTCAAAAACCTTCGAGACCCCATTAGCCTGGGTGAGCATGACCATAAATGGTGCCTGAAGATCCGTGGGAAATTTTGGAAAAATGCCCGTATCCACTTTGGCGATCGAGTCCATGCTCTTCACTCCCCTGACTCTCACCTGATGTTCTTTATCGAAATCAATGATAATCCCGGCCTCGCACATTTTTTGCCAGAGAGCATCGAGATCATGCCGATGGACATCGTGAATGGTCACATCTCCGCAGGTTGCCGCTGCCGCGATGGCCATAGTCCCGACTTCGAGATAATCCGATACTACCCGGTGCTCTGTACCCCGAAGCACTCCACCACCCCTCACCGTGACCACATGCGTTCCGACACCATTCACAAACACTCCCATGGCGATTAAAAATCGGCAAAGATCCTGGACATGGGGCTCCTGAGCTGCCAGACGGATCTCAGTCTCCTCTGTGAGTCCCGAGGCGAACATCAGGAGGTTTTCGGTCGCAGTGACGGAAATTTCTTTGAGAATGACTTTTCCCGCCTTCGCGTCACCCGAATCAAGAAAGATCATATCGCCATCTTCTCTCACCCGGACTCCCAGCTCGCGCAAAGCATCTAGGTGCGTGTCCACAGGTCGTTTCCCCAGTACGCATCCTCCAGGGTACCCGATGCGGATCTGCTTCGCACGTGCGAGTAGCGGCCCCACCAGCAAAATCGATGCTCTCATGGTCTTGACCATCTCTTTGGGGATATCCGTTGTCCGGATTGCGGGAGTGCAGATCTTCAAGGTATTGTCATCGAAGGTGAACTGACTCCCCAAATGCCGCATGATCTCGAGTAGCGTTCGCACATCCTGAATATCCGGAATATTGGAGATCGTAAACTCCTCTTCGCTCAGCAGCGTTGCCGCGATGATGGGAAGCGCGGCGTTCTTGGATCCCGATACGGTGATATCACCCTTGAGAGGACGAGCACCTTTGACGATGAAGCGCATGGGGAGGATATCAATGAAACTGGAATGAAATTATAGCATGCTTTGAATCGGAGCGAACAGAGCAAAAAACAGGAATTGACAAAAGGCACAATAAGAGTACGATGCCTTTCTGCACTTTACCATCATAATGGAAAAAACCCGAATATTCTCAGACGATTTTGTGCCGGCAGATTTTTCGTCGCTTCCGGTCGACGGACCGACTGAAGCGCTGGAAGACCGATACGTGCTCATATTCCTCGTTTTGGCAGCGAGCTACATCCCTCGCTTTACGACTCAGTCAAATGCTGATGAGAGCAAAACACAACGACTCATTTTAACTTATGTTTCTACCTGGACTCGAAGAATCAGGGGAAAAATTCATACGCTATTAGAGCAAAAAAATGAAATCCCTTTACAGGGGGATTTAAAAAACCTTTTCGTCGAAATGTTCCCCGATATATTGGATTTATTTCTCTCAGAAAATGAAAAGCACTATCAGTATCGCGCCAAGTCCGAAGACAGTGATGGGCAGAAGTCGGTCTATACCATCAATTTTGAAACGCTTTCACTTCTGTCCGAATCAAACGGATTCAAAGACGATTCCAGATTAGTAAGTCTCGCTGAAACACTCATCAGGAAGCAGACGCTCTCTGAGGTCGAGATCAAGAAGAAGGAGAATCCAGCAGCTGAACCGCAATCCGAGTGACCCGATCAAGCGCATCCTGAAAACCCCAGCAAATACGGACTGCCTTTTGTTGAGCCTGAAGCCCTGCCTCGTGTGCCAGAGTCTGAATTGATTTTTGAGTTGTAGGACGTCCCTGCTTTCGGAGATCTCTTTCGTAGGAATAGGCCCATGAGGGGAAATTATTCCCTTTGAGTTCTCCTTGAGGATTGTAGTAGTTTTGAAGGACTCGATATTTTTGCTCTAATTCGGATTTCAATGATACCGGTGTCGCATTTTTCGCAACTTGTATCTGAAATACATCTCTCAAAATTCGCATAAGATCCCACTTCCGATCCCGGGAAAGAAAATCAATAGCCTTTTGAAGGCCTTCTTCAGCTTCAGGTCTCAGGAGTGGTTCCAGATCCTCACTTTTCCAATAGTGTGAAAAAACTTTCGCCAGGAATCGATCTTCATCAGCTTCCTGTACCATTTCTTTCAGAGGAAGAGTGTAGAGCAGAGGAACATCTATACATTCAAGGTCGTCAATGTGCTGTCTAACTTCTCTTGAAATGTTTCCCTCGTGCATGGCTGCTCTGATCTCTGTGGCAGAAAAATGTGTCGTATCAGATTCTGGACTGGGCTCAGCAGTTTCTTTTCCCAATTGAAGAATAAAATTCGGAGACTGTGCCTCAAGGTCTTCCTCAAGTTCATCAGTTTCTGCTTCTCTTCTTTGCGCCATAAAAAATAATGAGAAAATATTCTCATCATTATACCTCAAAACGGCCTCAAATCCAAGACCTACAGCCTTATCAGCCCCCTCCTCTCATCATACATCAGCACCTCATTCTCCAGCTCAATCCCCTTCTGCTCCTTCACGGTCTGCTTTACTTTCCTTGCGAGTTCCAAAATCTCAGCCGCGCTTCCCGTGCCGTCATTCATCAAAAAATTCGCGTGCTTCTCGGAAACAAAGGCCCCACCAATCTTCTTTCCTTTCAGTCCGCACTCCTCGATGACCCGCCCAGCGAACACTCCCTTTTCCGGATCCGGATTCTTGAAAAATGACCCGCAGCTGTGTCCTTTTGGTTGTTTCGTCACCCGCTCAAGCAACCACTCGTCCTGATGAGGCGGATCGCCTTTTCGGACCATCAGTTCAACCGACCAGACCAACCAATATTGATCTTTGATTCGGCTGCCACGGTAAACAAACTCACACTCTTCCGGCTGAAGTATTCGAAACTTCTGACCGTCGAAGATTTCTACTTGCCTCACCAGCTCACCGAACTCCTCCTCCGGAATGCCGATGTTCCCTCGAACCGCGGCACCAACGGTCCCCGGAATCCCCACAAAATTGTCCAGACCATTCAAGCTCTGTTTTCTGCAGTCCCGAATCAACCGGGCAAGCACCATGCCGCCACCGACATTCACGGCTGCCAGCTCAGCCGAGTAATTCACATCAACTTCGACCTGGTCATTCATCAGTTTTAGAATCAGACCTCTGATTCCCTCGTCGGGCAGGATCATATTACTTCCCTGGCCCAGGTACACGATGGGAAGTTTCCGATCTGAAGCAAACTCAAAAGCCTTCCGGAGTTCCTCCTTTGTCCTAATTTCAGCATAATAGTCTGCGAAACCACCAACTTTCATCCAGGTGAGGGATTTGAGGGGAACGGAGTGTTGTATGAAATCAGCGACAGCCATGAATTGAATAATCTTGACAAGAGTATCACATTACTAATAATGACACCCTTTCACATCAAAATCCATGCAAGAAGAAGCTCCTCTCTTTGAGGTCTACACACCAGAAGAACAAAAAACGCTGAACAGTTTTTTTTCTCAGAATAATAATTTTTCGTGCGAAAGCTTTAATGATTTTGTTCCATATGAAAGCGAAATCCCATCTCCAATTGATTATGTCGTTCGAGTCACGGAAACGATAAAAATCCTGATGAGTGAACGAGCTCATGGGGACTGTGTGGATCTTGTGGAAAGAGCTGCTGAGTTGGCCTCCACCAGAATCTTCTATCAGCTGCGATCCCTCATGCTCAATCGCCTCTCTCAGAATATCAGCACTGTGCTGACGTTTGGAGAAGTAGCGGAGGTCGTCATCGTTAATTATGAAGAGGTACGACGGGAAGTTGAGAGTGCTGTGATGAAACAACGCCTTCAGCAATAGGAACGATTATCATCAAGAAACCTTTCCTCCCGGAAGGTTTTTTGCTAGCGTACTCGAGAAGGAAGAGAGTGCCACCTTAGCTCAGTTGGTAGAGCAACGGTTTTGTAAACCGTGGGTCATCGGTTCGAGTCCGATAGGTGGCTCCATCCTCCTCCGCTCCACCTCCTGATTCCACAGTTCGAGCTACGGAGGATTCCGCCAATAGTTGGGAGCGAAGGAGAACGAGTCCGATAGGTGGCTCCACAAAACACTTGCAATAAAATACATATTATGGTCAAATATTGGCTCGTAAAAATTTCAATTTATGCGTCTTATTTCAGCCATTCCCTTCTTCCGTCAGCGGAAGAAACTCGTTTCAGGAGCTTTCATTCTTGCTCTTTTAGGGGGTATTGTGGCGTATTCAGTTCAAACAGAGGAGATCCTCGTCACAGAGCCAGAGAAAACACTAAAATCCGTCTCGCTGGTTCAAGTCAGCTCCTTTATCCAGGAGCCGGCCAAAGTGATAACCATTGGGACCGTTCAGTCGGCGCAGCAGGTAGAGATCAGAGCGGAAAGCAATGGAAAAATTACCGGTTTGTTTGTGCGGGAAGGTGATCGCATTGGAGCTGGAGGACTGATTGCTGAGATCGACCACCAGACACTTGATGCCCAAGTCCTCCAGGCAGAGGCCAGACTTAGCTCAGCTCAGGCTAGCCTGGACAGGCTCCGAATGGGAGATCGCCCCGAGGAGATAGCAATTCTTCAGGAAAAACTGAATTCAGAGCAGCAGCGACTTTCAGAGCTCGAGCGAGGGGCGCGACCTGAAGAAGTGGAAATCACGCTTACGCAGTTGAAGAATGCGCAACAGAGTCTTGTCGATGCCAGGAAAAGTCTTGAAAACGCCCGTCAGACGAATGAGCGGAGTCTTCACACCCTGTTGGTGAACACTCCTGACAGGATCCGTTCAGCGAGCTCGACCGTGAAGAAGATTTTGGGACAAACCCTTCAGGAGATCATCTATCCGGATGCCTTCCCAGGAACTCTCAACTGCAGGCTTCATGTTTTATCTGTTTATTCCGGAAATATCGTCCAAGCCTGCAATGATGCTTGGCAGGCTTCACTCAAAGTTCAGGTTCTTGCTGACGAAATATCTCGTAGTCTCGAAACTGATGAAGCTGTGGACAAGCTGGAAACAACTCTGGAAGAGCTCGAAAAAATTCAGAGCTTTCTGACGCAGGTCTTTGAGATGGTGAAAGGAACTTATTCCATCATTGTTGATTTCAGGGACCGTCAAATATCAAATGATGAATTAGCAGCATTGAAAATGCAGGTCACTACGGCACAATCAGAGATTGAATCAGAACTGTCTATCCTCAGAAGTCATCTTGAAACCTTAAAAACGCAAGTGGTTCTAAACACGACGAGCCTCGACAACGCTGAGAATCTCGTGAGCGAAAGAGAAAATGCAGTTCACTTGCTCGAAAGAGAGTTGGATCTGAAGAAAGTAAGCGCGACAGAAGAGCAGCTTGAGATTCAGCGAAGTAATATTCGTCAGATGGAGCTGCAGCTCGAGATTTCTCAGAAAGGAGCCCGGGATGAAGATGTACGGGCCCAGGAAGCATCTGTACAGCAGGCGCGGGCGGAAGTGTCACTTGCGACCATCAGTCGGAATATGAGCATTATTTCCACACCGATCGGCGGATCAGTCATGAGCCTCAAGATTGATTATGGTGACTATGTCAACACTGGAGAGGTGATCGCGCTCATCGCGAATGAAGGAGCAATTGAAGTTCAGACCTTTATTCCTGAGACGGACACGGAGCTTCTGGGCACTGCCGGAATACAAGTCCGCATCCAGGGTTCAGATGCCAAAGGAAAAGTGACTTTGATTTCTCCAGCGGTTGATACAGAGACCAAAAAAGTGGAAGTCACCGTGAGTCTAGCGGAAGGCTATGAGCTACTGCTCATAGGACAAACCGTGTTCCTCGAGTTTGCGACTCAGCTCAGTCCTGACAATCGATATGTGCCTATTTCAGCGTTGAAAGTAACGCAGGATCAGTCTTTTGTCTTCACGGTAAACGATCAAAGCGAAGTTCAGGCGATCTCAATCACGGTTAAAAGCGTCAGAGGAGACTTGGTGGAAGTAGAGGGAATCACAGATGATCAGCTTATTATTCCGAAGGTATCAGGCCTTCGAGAAGGTGAAGAGGTGACCATTGAAGAGGCTAAATCTTCCTCTTTTTCCTTACAGTCCCAACCCTCCCAACCTTCCCAACCTTCCCAATAGTCCTTCCCCCCCCCCTCCTCATGAACCACCTCTGGAACTTCTTTATCGACCATTTTCGATTCAGCTACGTGATCATCGCGTCGATAGTTCTTTTGGGGACCTTCTCGATCATGATGATGCCCAAGGAATCCGATCCTCAGGTCATTGTTCCCGTGGGAGTCGTCAATACGCACTACCCGGGAGCCAGTGCGCTTGATGTGGAGGAATTGATCACCAATGAAATCGAAAAGGAAATCGAGAATCTTGATGATGTCAAAAGCTACACCTCAACTTCTACAGAAGGTTTTTCATCGATTGTGGTGGAATTCAATGCTGACGCGGAGATCAGGGACCGTATTCAGGCGCTTAAAGATGCCGTAGACAGTGCAATGCCGGATCTCCCTCAGGATGCTGAAACTCCAAATGTTCAGCAGGTCAGTTTTTCCGATCAACCGATCATGATCTTCTCATTGTCCGCTCCGGTCACCGAAGTGGATCTCAAAGATATGGCGGAAACATTTCAAAACGCAGTAGAAAAAATTTCAGGGATTCAGGAAGCCAAGATCACCGGAGCAAGAGACCGGGAAATTCAAATCATCGTTGACCAGAGCAAACTGGAGCACTATGAGGTATCACTCTCGGAGATCGTCAGAGCCATCCAGCAAAATGACGCGCAGTTTCCCCTGGGAAGTATCGAGCAAAATAACACGCAATACACGCTCCGTTTCGAAGGAGGCCTGAAAGACACGGGCATTATACCTTTCATTCCGGTGACGACCCGAGGCGGATTTCCTGTCCTGGTTCAGGACCTGGCGACGATGACCGATGGGCTGAAAGACATTACGACGATTTCCCGACTCAGCGTGGAGGGGCGGCCAGCGCAATCATCCGTGGGGATAGAGATTTTTAAGCAAGACGGTGCCGACATCCTCAGGGTGCTCGATCAGGTTGAGTCGACGGTTGCTGAGCTTCAAAAGGGAGCACTCAGCACTGCTGAAGTCTTCGTTTCATTCAACCAGGCCAAAGAGATCCGAAAAAGTTTGAACAATCTGCTTTGGAACGGGACACAAACGGTGATTATCGTATTTTTGCTGCTCTTTTTCTTCCTGGGCCTGAGTGAAGCGGGGCTCGCGGGAATGAGTATTCCATTTACTTTTCTGATCGCTTTGACGGCACTTTCAGCTTTGGGATTTACCCTCAATTTTCTCACGCTCTTTTCGCTGATCCTTTCTCTCGGGATTCTGGTCGATGCCGCGATCGTGATGGTGGAGGGTATGCACGAACAAATTAACCGGGGAAAATCAGCGATTCAGGCAGCAAAGGATACCATTCATGAATTCCAATGGCCTATTATCTCAGGGGTTATGACGACCGTTTCAGCCTTTTTTCCCATGATCTTCGCCTCGGGTGTGACGGGTCAGTTTATTCGAACCATCCCCGTGACCGTCAGCATTGTGCTGATATCCTCTCTTTTTGTAGCTTTGGGAGTCACTCCTGTGTTGGGCTCACGATTTCTCAAAGGTCTCTTCAAGCACGATAAACCTTCTGAAAAAAAGAAGAGGGTGGTCTTCATCGATCACATGGCAACCTGGTACAGGGTAAGATTGGAACATTTTTTGGGGAACAAAAAGGAGAAGAGAATCTTTTCAGTACTCATGGTTGGAGCTTTCGTATTTGCTATGTCACTTCCCTTTTTAGGTGCGGTCAAAATTGAGTTGTTCCCCACCCCGGATCTGGACCAGTTTTCAATACAGATTGAGGCTCCGATTGGGACAGTTGTGGAGCAGACCGATCAGTATACTCGGGAGCTCGAAAACCTCCTTTATCAAGATATACGAATTCTTTCCTTCGTGAGCACGGTTGGATCGGCTGGTGGACAGTCCACGTCTTCGAGCGGGTCGAGTGGCCATCTCGCGAGGTTTACCGTCAACCTCGTAGAGGCTGGAGATCGGGAACCGAGTGAGCTTATTGTTGAAGAATATAGAGAAAAGATGAAATCCTATCCTCAGGTCAGAGTCACCGTGAGTCAACAAGACGCAGGGCCTCCACAAGGAGCTCCGGTCGAAATCACCTTCAGTGGGCCGGATCTGAACAAGCTGGAATCTTTGATGAAGGAAGGAGAAGCTCTTCTCGAAAGTATCGAGGGAACAGCAGACATTGATCGTTCGATCAAGGATAGTCCCTTCGAATATGCCTTTCACATCAATCGTCAAAAGGCCATACAAGTGGGAGTGACGCCAATCGAGATCGCCCAATTTATTCGAACAGCAGTCTTCGGAGTGAATGCGACGACGCTCAAGATCGAAAGCAATGATGTCGAGGTTCTGGTGAAGATGAACCTCAACCATTCCAGCAGCGACACTCATGAAAGCACGATGACTTCAGTTGATCACATTCAACTTCTCGCCATGCAAACACCACGGGGTACAATCCCATTGGCCTCACTATTGGATACCAGCCTTCAAAGAAGTCAAAACAGTATTCAGCATGAAGAGGGGGACCGAATTTCAAAAGTGACTTCTCAGACTACCCCGGGTGCCAACCCGGGAGATATAGTGTCTGCATTTGAGCAGAGAGAAGACGAACTCGATATCCCAGAAGAATACCAGGTGAGCTTTGGAGGAGAGAGAGAGGAAGTCCAGCAATCTTTCGGAGATATGTACCGGGCGATGATCATCGGAGTCTTTCTGATCGCCAGTATTCTGGTGCTCCAGTTCAATTCTTTTCGACAGCCATTCTTCATTATGGTATCTCTACCTTTTGCCATGATCGGAGTCTTTCCAGGACTGGCCATTACAGGCCAATCTCTGAGCTTCCCGGCCTTTATTGGGATTGTAGCTCTCGTGGGGATCGTCGTAAATGATGCCATTATTCTGATCGATCAGATGAACAACAATCTCAGAGCGGGGATGCTTCGCCACAAGGCCGTGGTAGAGGCAGCCGTATCCCGACTTCAACCGGTGATCCTCACGACCGTGACGACTGTTTTTGGTATCTTGCCTTTGACCCTAAGCGAACCTATCTGGGGACCACTGGGCTTCACGATCATTTTTGGTCTGACTTTTGCGACCGTCCTCACATTGATTTTCGTTCCAATGCTTTATGAGCGTTTTGCTGAAGGAGTGAATACAGAAAAAACTCTTCCTCAGGGGACAGATATTTGATACCCTCTCAGGGCAATATCGTGCCCGGGCAGTTACCAGAGTGGTCAAATGGGGCAGACTGTAAATCTGCTGGCTTACGCCTACGGGGGTTCGAGTCCCTCACTGCCCACCACCCTTCGACTTGCTAGCACTCGCTCAGGGTGACAACCCTTAAACCAGTGAGGGACGAGAAGCCTGTCTCGAGCGGAACGGAGTGAAGTCGAGAGAAGTCCCTCACTGCCCACCATCGTCGTCACGAAATCTCCATTTCCGAATCCTTCTTCGAAGGCTTCTTCAATTTTGTTTTCGGACTCCTCTCCGCAAAAACGTGGGAACGTTTTTGCGGCCCCCCTCCACCGCCCTACTCGTTCCACTCGCCCCCTCCTATTCTTCACATCTTCTCATTTTCTAGTCATCTTCCATTATGCTGAATGCTCCACAGCATCCCCCCACTCCCACAGAGATTCCCCTTTCCTTTCCACTGGGGACTGGCCTCAAAGAAAGAATCTTCAAAATCATTGTGAACATAGGAAGCGAGCTCCTTTGCAGTAATTCCAGAAGGAGCGTTCAGCACCTGAATGAGAGCCTCTGTCTTCACGGAATTCCGGCCGCACTGATCGAGATCAAGTCGGGCATAGGCTTCAGGTGTGGAGACTTCCATGCCAGTTTCCAGGTACTTAATCTTTAGCGGGTTGATCTGCCAGCTCTGAATAATCTTGTCGCCGAAGCCCTCGCAGTACACGACATTTCCCTCTGCAAGGAAGACGGGCACGTCTGCTCCGATCTGTGTGGCAAGCTCCTGAAGTTGGAAGAGTGGAATCCCCTTTTGTTCGCCAAAGTGCTTCAAGACCGCTGCCGCATTGCTGCTCCCTCCTCCCAGTCCGGCCTTAATAGGAATTCGTTTTCTTATCATGACCTCAGCTCCTCTTATCCCAAGAAGTTCCAAAGCCTTAGAAATCGTGTTTGTCTCGTCCAGCGGAACTGCTGGATAATCGCAGTGAATCAGATTCTTCACACCACCCAATTTAGGCCTGACTTCAATCTCGTCAAAAATGGTTTCATCAATATAAAAAACGGTATTCACAAAATGCTTTCCGGCTCGTTCGTCGCGTCCCATCACATCAAGCGTCAGGTTTATTTTAGAGGGAGAGTTGAGATGAGGCATCAGAGTCGAATTAAAGAGACCGTTGAGCTGCACCGAATGCCCTCTCCCATCCCTTCACGACTCATCCCCTCCCCACTTGTGGCCGTGATCCCAATTCGAGCAGGATCAAGGTCGAGTAATTCAGATAATCGCTCTTTCATACGATCGACGAGGGGTTCGATTTTCGGCTTCTGGCATTCCAGGCTGATCGAGATATTGTTGAAGCGATATCCCAACTCCCTTACGCGAGCTAGAACAACCTGGAGATATTCAGATGAATCCGTAATCCCCTCCTCCAGGCACATTGGGTCCGAGACGACAGCTATCGATCGCTCACCCAGTGCTGAACTAATCGCGTTGTAGAGTGCGTGGAGGATGACATCGGCATCAGAATTTCCGAATAAACGAGGCATCCCTTCAACTTCAATTCCGCCGAGGATGAGTATCCCAGCTTCTCCAAATCGATGGGAATCCTCACCAATCCCGACCAGAACATCATTCGTCAAATACCGCTCAAGCAGCTCGAGATCAGCGGGGTAAGTGATCTTTTGGTTCAACGGTGAAGTTTCAAAGGCCCGAATCGGAATATCGCTACCTTCAAACATCATGACTTCGTCCGTGGCATGATCAGATTTCGTTTCAAGAACCTTGATCAGGATTGACCGACGAAATCCCTGAGGGGTCTGGACTCTCCAGACATCAGTTCGATCAATCGTCTGAGATTCCCCTCCCTGAATTCTTCTCAGGGTATCTACGGCCTTGATCCCGACAAAACAAGCGGCGTCCTGTTTGACGAGAAGATCATGAAGTTGCTGATAATCTTGTGGCTGAACCATCGGGTTGGCCACGTTGTGGAGCATGACGATATCCCCAGAACTCGCCGCAAGTCCGTTACGAGAGGAATCAATGCGCTCCTTTCCTCCATCTGCAAACTTTACGTCCAGTTCAGGAAACCGATCTACAATTACCCGAACCTTCTCACGGTGCTCCGGTTGGAGGACGATCACCACTTCTTTTTCGAAGTTCAGGTGCTGAATCACCTCCAGATTCCATTCCAGCAGGGTCTTACCGGCGAGCTGAACAAAGAGCTTCGGTTGTCCAAATCGGGATCCGGATCCCGCGGCGACGATGATAATGCTTGAATTCATTGAAAAATGGTTAGTCATGTGTTAGATTTACTTCGGCCCCGGAGCTTAAATGCTCGGCACCGCCAACTCCGCTCCGCGGAGCCAAGCGGGAGAGGGGCTCTTTTTTGTGTCTTCGAGAATGAAGATTTGGGAGTGGCCTGAAGACGCTGTAGAGGTGTTTGGGGCCTTTGTTGAGAGATCGAACGACGACTCTCACTGGCAATTCATCAAAAAGGCCTTGGAGAGACCAGTATTCATACTTTTCCTCACATCGATACGTCTGGATAAAAGTGCTCTTCTCAATAAGTTCTCGTGCTAATGGTAATAAAGTAAGTCTCACGAGAATCTCTGATCGTGAGCGCTTTGGAGAAGAAGTAATATGATTCCAAGCCGAGCGAGAGATCTGAATTACTTCCCCTTGAAAGGCTGGACTGGGTCTCTCACTCCCTCTCCACTCAAAGAAATAAAAATGCTTCATAGTTTCAAAGATTCTCCGAAAACTCATAGATTCTGCTTTAAAGATTGCAATATGTGAGGAAAGTCTATATCACCAGATAAAAATTGATCAACGGCAAGCATATCATTTTCTATTAGTCTTCTTAAACTCCGTGGTTTCATTTTCGCAGACTCCATCACCAGATCAAAGCAGGGAAACTGTCCTTCCTCGATTCGACTCAAGTGAAGATCCCGATCGTAGTCAAAAAAATCTCTTTCACTTCCACTGAGCGACTCAGGAGCCCTGTTCGGATAAAAGAGCGCATAACCGATGGCGAAGCGCATGTCCGGTTGATACGCGAGCATTTTGGAGCTTCCATCCTTAAATTCGATGATGGCATGAATGATACTTTCGGGATGTAGACGGACTTCGATCTGTTCGTAAGGGATATCAAACAGAATATGCGTTTCAATGACCTCGAAGGCCTTGTTCACCAGGGTCGCGCTGTCGACTGTGGTCTTCTTCCCCATTGACCAATTCGGATGACATAAAACATCCTCGACAGAAACGTTCTTCAGTTCCTCGCTTCTTTTATTTAAAAACGGCCCTCCTGATGCCGTAATAATCAGACGACGAACATCCGAAATCTGTTCTCCTTGCAAGCACTGAAACAAGGCATTGTGTTCACTATCGAGCGGAATTACCTGGACACGCTGTTCCTGTGCAAAATATATCAGGTCTTTGCCATGAGCGATGATCAGTTCCTTATTGGCTAAAGAAAGCTTTTTTCGGAGTGCAATCGCTTTCAAAGTCGCCTCATAGCTTTCCAGGCCGTGATCAGCGACGATCACGTGATCGACTGATTCGTCGATGAGATCACTGAGCATTCGGACAGACCGCTTGTCGCCTTGCATTCCACGAGCGACAAAAAGACGTTCACAGGAAAATTGCTGAGCCCGTTCGGCCAGCTTCGTGACATTAGATTTACAGGACATGCCCACGACCTGGAAAAGCTCTGGGTAGCGACTGATGATGTCGAGGGTTTGGTCCCCGATCGATCCGGTTGCGCCAAGGAGGACTATTCTTTCCATAAAAGGTATAAAAGCTCTTCAATGGTACAAGAAATCACTTCAATACCCTACTCTCTTCAGTGAAATTCAGGCTGAATTCCTCCCATAGTTTCTCGCATTGAAGTGTCGAATACCGTACAAAAGTCCCCCTTTCAGTTCGGGATCATAGGCAATGGGAATTCTCCCATGTGGGACAAAAGAATTGAAAATAACGATCTCATTCGCGCTCCAGGCATGAATAATTCTGGCATTCAGAGACTCAGGATTATTCAAAACATCAAAAAAGAGTTGGTCCAAATCAGCATAGAGAGTGAGGTTATCCATTACCCTTTCGCACACCCTTTTATATTGAGCTCTAACATATTCCATGAAATAGGTCAGAGTTTTCTGAATTGGACTCCGGGAATCAAGACAATTAGCCCAGCTCAAAAACGACTCTTTTTCGCTTGAGGGTTCCATCTGATTCACGAGCAAGGAGGGTCTCTCGTAGCCTTTTGGGGAGAGGGATGGATGCTTGTCAATCAATGTACAATACGAGTTGAAGAGCAGTGGGATGATAACGGCATCCGGGATCCAGTAGGTGAAAGACTGACGGATGATTCCCCGTCTTGTCCCCAGAAGGGTCAGCTGGATATCTTCCGTCTCAACGAGTTCCCCATTCTTTTTGTCTAATGGATGTCGGTGTGGAAAATCCGGCAACAGTATTCCGGAGCCCAAGAGGATTTCCTGGGGAGGGAGTTTACGGGTGCCTACCCCGCTGATAATGACAATGAGTTCCTTTCGGATTGCATCCATCAATTCACAATCCGCTCCTCCTGGTGATTCTGCATGTGCAATTTGAATGACATCCTTCAAAAGTCCTTTCCTGATGCCACTTCCCTCCTTTCCCTCTGGTATCGTGTACTGCACAGGAGCATATGGTGTCCAAAGATAATCATTTTCTGAGCTCACCAATGATTCCTGCTCACAGTCGTTGAGATAGCCCATGGAACAAATAAGAGGCGACATATTACCCTGAGTGAATCTCTTCAGGAAGCGAATCTTCCTGAAATGTTCGAATATTCTTCACCAGCTCTTCTCCCAGGGATTCGTTCAACCGATTCCTCATGAGAAAGGCCTTCATCATCATCGACTGGGCGACAGAAGCGTTGCTGACCGAACACCACAGGACTCCGTTCGTGAATTTCTTCACACGAATCTCCCGTTCAACATCCTCGTCAAAGACCTCTTTGATCAGCGCGGATGCACGATTAATCACCAATGCGGCCAAGAGCTCACCCTGGAGCTGAAACTTTCCAGCTGCCTTCGGTACAAGATCTTTGAGAGAAAAAAAACTCATGAAGAAAGGACGAATTCATAGGCATCACGACCTTCGAGATCGTTGATACAGATAACGGGAAAATTTACCACGCTGAGTCTTCTGAGTGCCTCCATTCCTATTTCCTCGAAGGCCACAATCTCCTGCTTGATGATACACCTGGCTTGTTTCGCACTTACTCCCCCCAGCGCTGCCATATAGATTCCTTTTCCTTTCAGGAGTTTTCGAGTTTCAGTTCCCCTTTCTCCCTTTCCGATAATGCCCACCGCCCCCAATTCCAGCATATCGGCAGTGTACTTATCCATTCGCTTTGCCGTTGTAGGACCAATACTATTGATCACTTGTCCCGGTTTGGTAGGGGCCGGACCGGCATAGTAGATCACCTGGTTCTGTAAATCTATAGGTAAGGGTTTACCAGCCCTTTTTAGATCAACTAAACGCCTATGGGCCTCATCTCTGGCGACATAGAGAGTTCCTGTTAATAAAAGCCGATCTCCGGAATGGATCTGAAGAAGATCATCGGACTGAAACGGTAGAGTGAAAGAAAGTTGATTCACACAATACATTAGATGCCCACCAAGCCCCTCACTTTCGCCATCACCATCTCAGCTTCTGCTTGTGCCTTATGTGCTCCATCATCGAGTACCTCCTCGACATACCCTTTTCGTGCCTCAATCTTTCTTCTCTCCTCCCAGATCGGTTCCAGGAAATGCTTCAAACCTGATAAAAGATCTTTCTTGGCATCACCATAACCATACCCGCCTTCTCGAAACTTCGCCGCCATTTCATCAGACTGAGCAGGAGCCACCAATTTATAAAGTTCATAAACGATGTTGCCTTCAGGAACCTTTTTTTCATCCACTCCGGTGGAATCGGTGACAATACCCATGACGGTTTTCATCAACTGAGTTTCATCGGTGAAAATGGGGATCGTATTGTGATAGCTCTTACTCATTTTCTGCCCATCGGTTCCTGGAATAACCGCCACATCCTCGGGGATATAGGGTTCGGGCAAGACAAAGGCTTCATCATAGAGATGATGAAATTTTTCAGCGATATCCCGTGCTATCTCAACATGCTGTTTTTGATCCTTTCCAACGGGGACCAGATCAGTTCGATAGAGCAAAATATCAGCCGCCATCAGGACAGGGTAGGTGAAGAGTCCAACAGTGGCGGAAATTCCTTTGGCGACTTTATCCTTGTACGAATGTGCCCGTTCCATCAGGCCCTTAGGAATAATTGTCGACAAAATCCAGGCCAGATCAGTGTGATAGGACACATCCGACTGCCGAAATAAAACCGACTTTGCGGGATCCAAACCACAGGCCAAATACGTAATGGCGGCCTCAAGGGTTAAACTCCTGAGTTCATCGCCATTCCTTACGGTCGTCAAAGAATGAAGGTCAGCAAGAAAAAAAAAGCACTCATGATCATTCTGAAGCTGGAGCCATTGTCGGAGCGCACCAAAATAATTGCCCAAATGAAGGTTTCCTGAAGGCTGGATACCGGATAATACTCGCTTCATAGAGGACCGTGTTAGAGACGACTAGTGATTCTTCTCATATTTTTCGAGAACACACAGAAGTGGCGTTGCCAGGAAGATCGATGAGTAGGTTCCCACCACGATTCCGATCAGGAGAGCAAAGATAAAGAAATAAATCTCCGAAGCGGCAAAAATAAGGAGAGGGACCAAGACCAGCAGGGTGGTGAATGAAGTATTAACCGATCGTGCAAGGGTTCGCTGAATGCTGCGTTCAGCAACCTGTTCAAAGGTTTCAGCATGATGTTTCGTGAGCAGATTGTCTCGGAGTCGATCAAAAACAACGATCGTGTCATGGACAGAGTACCCCAGTACGCTCAGAAGAGCCGTGATGAAAAGCGCGTCGATCTCAACCTTAAAAAGCACTCCAAGTACAACGAAAACCCCAACGGTGACAAGGACATCATGGACTGATGCAATGATAGCGGCTAATCCAAGCTTCCAGGACTTGATACCCCGTGATACACGACGGAAGGCATAGGTGATGTATAGGATAATCATCACAATCGCAAGCAGGATGGCGATAGTTGCCTTTGCGCGAAATGCCTGAGCATAGAGTGGTGACACGTCCCGGGACTGGAGGATCTCAAATGGACCGAGCTTTGTTCGGATAAATTCAAGAAGGCTTTCAGCCTCTTCCGCGCTGATTCTTCGGAATCGGAGAATGAAGGTACCATCAATACTTTCCTTTATTTCCATATTTCCCAATGAGGAAGCGGTAGTTGACGACTGGTATGAATTGAGGACGCTTCTCAGTTTGTCCTGAGTGATATCAACAGGCAGCACCACAGGGTCAGTGCCGCCCTCTAAAGAAGGATCCTGACCTTCCGCGTCTGTCGTAGTCTCAACAGGGGGAAGAAACTTAAATGATATAAGTGTCCCCTCGATGAAATCGGCTGAAAATCGCAAACCGAATAGGACATAGACAGCGATGCTGGAAATGGTTAAAACTGCTGAGAAGGTGAGCCAGAAACGCTTGTAAGGGATGATTCTCATGAGGAAGGGTTAGGGTGTACTAAACATCGAGATTAACGACACTTTTGGCGTGGGTTTGGATGAATTTCTTCCGCGGAGGAACCATACTGCCCATCAGTACTTCGAAGATTCTATCGGATTCTTCAGCATCCTCAATATTGACTTGTAGAAGATTTCGTTTTTCGGGATCCATTGTGGTTTCCCACAGCTGTTCCGGGTTCATCTCTCCGAGACCCTTATACCGCTGGACGTTTTTGGCATCTATTTGCTCACGATCAACAATGGTATTTTTTTCTTCTTCCGATTGGACATACCATCCCTTCTTCCCTTTGCTCAGCTTATACAGTGGAGGCTGCGCGATGTAGAGGTATCCTTTTTCAATAATTTCTCTGAAGTATCGGTAAAAGAGGGTCAGGATAAGAGTTCGAATATGAGCCCCATCAACATCCGCATCAGTCATGATGATCAGCTTATGATAGCGAAGTTTTTCCATGTTAAAGACATCTCCAATGGCTGTCCCCAGAGCGATCACCAGGGACTTGATTTCTTCATTGGAAAGCACTTTATCCAGTCGGGCTTGCTCCGTGTTCAGGATTTTACCCTTGAGAGGCAGAATCGCCTGGTACTCCCGATCCCGCCCCTGCTTGGCGGATCCACCGGCACTATCTCCCTCGACGATGAAGAGTTCAGAGGCAACGGGGTCCTTTGATGTGCAGTCGGCCAGCTTTCCGGGAAGAGTCATTCCTTCAAGTGCCCCCTTTCTCACGATCGAGTCACGCGCTGCTTTGGCAGCCATCCTGGCACGTGCGGTAAGCATGCACTTTCCAATGATGGCCTTGGCACTATCAGGGTTCTCTTCAAGAAAATCATTTAGGGACTGATTGATGACCGTCTCGACGGCGGTCCGCATCTCAGCATTTCCCAGCTTGGACTTGGTTTGACCTTCAAATTGAGGGTCAGCAAGCTTCACCGAGACGACAACAGTCAGTCCTTCCCGGGTATCATCCGCCTGAAAGTTCTCATCTTTCTCCTTCATAAGCTCGCTTTTCCGGGCAAAAGAATTGAGCGTTCGAGTCAATGCCGATTTGAAACCCGTGATGTGCATCCCCCCCTCAGGAGTAAAGATATTGTTGGCAAAGCCATAAATAACCTCCTGAAAAGTATCGGTGTACTGGAGTGCGACTTCGATTTTTCCTTCCGGAACATCCTTTTCCACATAAAAAACTTCGCCGAATCTGTCTTTCCCTTCGTTCAGATGGTTGATGTAGGAAACAATCCCGTTCTCAAAGTAAAAGGCATCTCTCTTGTTGGGGTCAGCTCTCATGTCCTTCAAAAAAAGATGAACCTCTTTCGTCAGATATGCCTGCTGACGACATCGTGTTTTGATGGTTTTGTAATCAAATTCAACTGTGTCAAAAATATCAAAGTTGGGAAAAAAGGTGATCTTGGTGCCTCTTTTATTGGACTTTCCAATGATTTTCACATCCGCAGTCGGGACACCCATCTTAAAGCTCTGCTGGTAATGGTTTCCATCTCGAAAAACTTCAGCAATTAGCTTCGTAGAGAGAGCATTGACGACCGATACTCCTACCCCATGGAGACCACCTGAGACCTTGTATCCGCTCTCATCACCTCCAAACTTTCCTCCGGCATGCAGGACGGTCAGGACCACTTCCAAAGCGGATTTCCCAGTCTTAGCATGCTTGTCGACGGGGATCCCTCGTCCATTATCTTCTACAGAAACAGATCCATCATCATTGATAGAAACTTCGATCCGATCGCAGTGTCCGGCCATGGATTCATCAATGGCATTGTCGAGAACCTCCCAGATCATATGATGAAGACCGGTGATGCTGGTCGAGCCAATATACATTCCAGGTCTTTTTCGAACCGCTTCGAGTCCCTCCAAAATCTGGATTTTCGAAGCATCGTAGCCCTTATTGTCAGTAGAATCCGAGTCATTTTTAGCCATAATTGAGAATGCGCAAAGAGATGAATCATCGGGATTCTACGGCAATTCAGAACCCCAGGCAACCCGAGATAGATTGTGAGATTGGGCTTATTTTCGTATGATACCAGTAATTAAACTCCCATATCTCATGCAAAAAAATGGACTTTCCCTGATACTTGCCTCCTTTTCGATCTTCTCGATCATGTTGGTTTTTTTCATGACCATGAGTCATGGGACCTCAGCCGCCTTCTTCGATGTCCCTGCCACACATCCCAATAGTGCAGCAATCAATTACGCTCAAGAACAAGGTATTGTAGGGGGATATCCGGACGGAAGTTTTCAACCTGATCGCATCCTCAATAGGGCGGAGTTCGCAAAGATTATGATTGCAGCACGATTCAGCCAAGGAGAAATAGAAAGCTGTGTAGGATCACCGGAGTTCTATCAAAAGAAAGTCCTCTCCGATATCGAGCCGGGAGTCTGGTTCGAAAAGTATGTATGCTTTGCGAAAAAGAAAGGAGTCATAGCGGGCTATCCCGATGGAACCTTTCAAGGGACACGACTGATCAACTTCGCGGAATCCGCCAAGATAAGTGTGGAAAGCTATGGCCTGGAAGTAGGGACGGGAGACCCCTGGTTTATACCTTATCTCAACGAGCTGGAGGAAAGAAGTGCGGTACCTGATAGTCTCGCTCGAATTGGGGATCCTACTCAAAGAGGGATCATGGAAATAACCCGAGGTGAGATGGCAGAGATTGTGTACCGGCTGAGAAATATTCAGGACGAAGTCGTCTCATCTGATGGAGCTCTGACCATGAAAATATCCGAAAGCGCCCTGCCGGAAGGGGTAAGCTTGGATACGTTCAGTATCCGTCGAATGCAGGAAGAAGAAAACCCCTTGGGAACGGTGAATGGTGCTCCCATGATATTTTATGATCTGGGACCGGACGGTTTTGTCTTCAAGCAGCCGATCACGGTGCAAATTAACCTTCCCATTGATCAAAATACCATTCCCTTGGTTTTCCTCGTTTCAGGAGGAGAATTTAACATGCTCCCCGACCCCATTATTCAAATAGACCAGGCGACCAATATCGCATCACTGACTGTGGATCTCCTCCACTTTAGCCAGATGGGGATCAGTCTTTCTGAGGTCTTGACGATCGGACCGGTCGTTCAAAGCGTCTCCGGTACGACCGTCAACGCACGCGTCGGATTTGAAGGAAAAAGTCTCGAAACCGTGATCGACACGACAGGGAAAACGCTGGTGATGCAAAGCCTCAACTTTTCCAATGTGCTTCTGACGACGATCCCGGAAGAAGTTTTTAGTCCAGTCAATTACCACTTATCACCCTTTTCACTCGCTCCCGATCAGACGTCTCTTCAAGACAGAGCCTTTACCTGCGGGACGAATGTTTCGGGAGCAGCGGGGAAGCTGAGCTTCACCCTGAGTGTGGCAGTAGACATCGATGGAAGCCCATCGACATCAAACGTCATGGTCACCGTAATTAGTGACCGCTTTAACTGTCCTTCAACAGCAGGAGAGCAGGGTCAGGACGTCATCACAGTAGAAGGGTCTGGTCTCAATCCTCTCGGATGTCAAGATAATGTGACCTACGAAGAGCCCATCAACGGAGGAGTCAGAGTTGATGTGATTAAGCTCTCGAATGGGTATTGTTATGATCTCAGCCAATTTTCGAGCCAGTCTGCCGACGCCAACTGTAGTACGGCTCATTACCGCTCTATATCCGATCCAGTCACGAATCTGGATGGAACAAAGGGAGTCAACGACCCTGACCCCACGGCATGTCATTTTGGCAATGAAACAGGACCGGTCTGGATGGCTCCCTAGTGTTGACAAAAGAAGAAAAATGAAGAAAAATAGCAGCTCATTACTACTCATTACCTCATACTATGATCTTCTCTCGTCTGAAAATTTCCAGTCTTTTCTCCACTGTAGTTCTCTTCGGACTCTTTACGCAATCCGTTCAAGCCGTTTCAGCAGCTGATATCGAGCAGATTCTTGCCAATACCTTTGCTAGTCCCCAGCTCAATTATCAGTCTCGAACGGAACTCAGCGTTGAGCAGGGAGGAGAATCAGATCTTCCCTTTCATCTCGAAGTAAGAGTTCAGGAAAACGGTGGGAAACAGAATCATCAGTACAGCAAGCAGGGAAAAATTTGGGCGGAAGCCACTGAAGTGCAAGACCTCCCTTCCGATTTCAGTGATTTGACAACGGCAGTGGGAGAGCTGAGCTATTGGGGTGCCTATCAGGAACTCAATCAGATGGCTCTTGCCGGGATTTCAGAGACGAAGCTCTGGACCGATAGTGTGAAGCTGGGAAAGATATTCGATATGATGAACCAGTTTCTCAAAGTTCTGAATGGGCTCTCAGTTCGATTCTCTCAGCAGGATCTGATGAGCTCACTGCAGACGACTCTGGGGATGAATGAATTCGGTGTTGATGAAAAAGAGCTTCTTCAGGCTTTTTCGGCTCAGCAAAGTATTGATCAGATGATGGGAACATTCGGAGCACTGCTGGATGATCTGATTACGACCGGAGTTCTGCGGGAAGACATGCTTGACGAGCAAGGGCGACGAAGACGCGAGAGCGGATTGGGGAATACCCATATACTGACACTTGGAAGCTCCATTACGACCCAGCAGGCAAAGATACTGCAGGTCAGTCTCCAGGAATTCGTGACCAGGCTTGTTCCTGCAATGGGACAATTAGCTGCGGACAAAATTGCTTCTGAAACACCGGAATCACTCCGAGATGGTATCAACGGACTCCTGAGCATGCTGAATGAGAACGCCATACAGATAATAATCGAAACCAGGAATGATCTCATTCAAACGCTGAAGATGAATCTGGACCTCAACAGTCTTGGAGTTCCACTGATCCTCATCCAAAATACCACCTTTGATACGAGCTCGGGCTTTCAGCTCTCCGGTACTCTGGACGAGAACCGAATCATTGATCTCAACAGAGTGCTTGATGGAGTAATGACGATCAGTGAAATGACCCAGGAGGCCTTCTACGAACCTTCCTACGAACTGCCAACAACAGAATTCCCAGGAATTACTCTCAATGAGACGGGATGGAACTCTCTCGGGGATGAAATCCAGATCTCCGATTATTTGCTCATGATGTGTGGCTACGACGAGCAGTGCTTGAGGCGGGAAGCCAGGACACTCTTCAATGAGTTAAAATGGCTTCAGGATCTTGATGAAATCAGCTCAACAGAAGCACGGGCACGAACCAGAATGATCAGAGGCGTTCTGAGGAATCTCACTCTCTAATCACCCTTCGGAGCTTGAAGATGGCAATTATCTGTGATGAACTGCTGTCAGAAGGCTCTGACAGCATTTTTTTCACCCTATGAAAAAACCCTACCATCACCAAAGCATTGAGGACAAGTGGCAAAAGCATTGGCAGAAAAAAAAGCTGTTTAAAACCGAAAACTCGAGCCGGAAGCCAAAGTACTACATCCTGGACATGTTCCCCTACCCCTCAGGAGCCGGTCTTCATGTGGGCCATCCGGAGGGCTATACAGCCACGGATATTGTTTCCCGGTACATGCGAATGAAGGGATACAATGTCATCCATCCTATGGGCTGGGATGCCTTTGGCCTTCCTGCGGAAAATTACGCAATTAAGACCAAAATTCATCCTGAAACCAGTACCCTGAACAATATCAAGACCTTTAAGCGACAAATTCAGGAGCTGGGCTTTAGCTACGACTGGGATCGTGAGATTGCGACCTGTTTGCCCGAGTATTACCGCTGGACGCAATGGTTCTTTCGTTTTCTTTACACAAACGGCCTTGCCTACAAGAAAAAAGCTCCCGTGAACTGGTGTAAAAACTGCCGTACGGTCCTGGCCAACGAGCAGGTCATTAACGGTCACTGTGACCGTTGTAAAAAAGTCGTGATTCAAAAAAAGCTGGCTCAATGGTTTTTTCGCATTACTGACTTCATCGAAACGAAGAAAGGTACTTCAGGACTTTTGAAGGGTTTGGATAAGATCGATTGGCCTGAATCCACCAAAATTGGACAGCGCAATTGGATTGGGAAGAAGGAGGGGGTGATCATTCATCATCAGGTTGAAGGAACAAACATCCAGCTTGATACATTCAGTGCCTATCCTGCCTGGCTCTTTGCGGATACTTTTATCGTTATTGCCCCTGAGCATCCTTTATTAAAAGAACTTGTTAGGGGGGTGTCTCACGAAAATGCCGTTAACGATTTTGTGAAAGAATGTAAGAAAATGAGTACTCAAGAAAGAAGTGAAGAGAACCTTGAAAAAAAGGGTGTATTTACCGGAAGCTATGCGTTAGATTCTTTCAACCAGGGATCCAAAATGCCCATTTGGGTGGCTAACTTTGCATTAATGGATTTCGGTACTGGTATCATCCGATGTTCAGCTCATGATATTCGCGACTACCAATTCGCATCAAAGTATCACATCCCTCTCAAAGAAGTGGTAGACCGGGTAAATGAGCTTGAACCTGTTAATGCTCATGGCAACGAAGGTACACTGAAGGACTCAGGTCCTTTTAGCGGAAAAATAATCAGTGAGCAGCTGATCAAGGAAATGAAAGAATGGATTATACAACAAAAAATAGGAAAAAAAACAGAAACCTATCGCCTCCGTGACTGGCTGGTTTCCCGACAACGCTACTGGGGAGCACCGATCCCGATTGTTTATGACAATGAAGAAAACGAATATCTGGTGCCGGAGGAGGAGTTGCCGGTCAAACTTCCCACGGACGTTGACTTCAATCCCACAGGGGAATCACCCCTTGTGCATTCCAAGTCATTTCACAACCCCAAAGACCTGATGCGAATCGAGCGCAAGTTGAAGAAGTCCGGTGTCATGCCAAAGGACCGAACCCTGGTTCGGCGTGAGTCTGATACGATGGACACCTTCGTCTGTTCGTCCTGGTACTTCTGGCGCTTCATGGACCCCAAGAATAAGAAGGCTTTCGCCGACAAAAAGATCATCAACAGAATGGGGCCAATTGACCTCTATGTGGGCGGCGCGGAACACACCGTTCTTCATCTCCTTTATGCTCGATTCTTCACCAAAGCCTTGCACCGGCACGGCATGGTTCAGTATGATGAGCCTTTCATGAAGCTCCGTCACCAGGGGATGATCTTAGGTGAGGATGGGGAAAAAATGAGCAAATCAAGAGGTAATGTGATCAACCCTGACACGATCATTGAGCAGTACGGGGCCGATACTCTGAGGATCTATGAGATGTTTATGGGACCCTTTGAGCAAATGAAACCCTGGAGTATGAAAGGAGTCCTGGGAGTCTATCGCTTCCTCCAAAAAGTCTGGCGTTTGGCCGTGGAGACGCCCAAGACGAAGGGGAAACCACAGGCCACCACTACCAAGATGCTGCATCAGACGCTGAAGAAGGTGACGCATGATATTGAAGATTTCAAATTCAACACAGCTGTTTCTCAGATGATGATCCTCGTCAATCACCTCCAAAGACTGGAAAAAATTCCGGGAGAAGCTCTCGAAATGCTTCTGATTTGCCTCTACCCCTTTGCTCCTCATCTCGCTGAAGAGCTCTGGGAAGAGATGGGTAACAAGAAGATGATTATGGAACAAAAGTGGCCAAAGTATAATCCTAAACTGGCTAAAGAAGATCTGATTGCCCTTCCTATTCAGGTGAATGGAAAACTCAGGGGAACTATCAAGGTCGACGCTGACATCAGTAGGGAGGAAGCGCTGGATCTGAGCAAAACTCAGCCGGTTGTCGCGAAGTACCTGAAGGACAAGGAAATTTTGAAGGAGATTTTTGTGCCAGGGAAAATTGTGAATTTAGTTGTCCGTTAAACCATGGAAACCACTGACCTGATCTGGATGAACGGCAAGCTTCTTCCCTGGGAGAAGGCACAAACTCACGTCCTCACGCACGGGCTGCACTATGGTTCAGCAGTTTTTGAGGGGACCCGGGTTTACAAAACACCACAAGGTCCTGCGATCTTCCGTTTGAAAGATCACACGAAGAGGCTTCTCTATTCCGCCAAAACCATGGGAATGAATGTCCCTTACTCAGAAGCGGAGATCAATATGGCCACCCTCGAAACAGTCCGTCGAAATAAGCTGAAGCAGGGCTATATCCGACCCATCATCTACTATGGTTACGGCAAGATGGGGCTGAATCCTATTGGTGCACCCGTGGAGATGGTCATTGCATGCTGGCCCTGGGGAAAGTATCTGGACGACCGTCCTATCCGGGTTCAAATCAGTGATATCGTCCGAATTCACCCTAAATCCAGCGTCACCGATGCTAAGATTTCAGGACACTATACGAATAGTATTATGGCGGTGTTGAGTCTGGACCCAGGCTTTGACGAGGCGCTTTTGCTCGATTTCAAAGGCAATATTGCCGAGGGACCGGGAGAGAATTTTTTTATGGTCAAAAAGGGCGTTCTCTACACCCCAAAGCTGGGCACGATCCTGGCCGGCATTACCAGGGATACCATATTTCAGCTGGCTGCTGATCATGGACTCAAGGTTCTTGAAAAAACCCTAAAACCTACCGATGTCCTGAAAGGCGACGAGGCCTTCTTCACCGGAACCGCCGCAGAAGTGACCGCCATTGGATCCATCAATGGAAAAAAAATTGGAAATGGCAAAATGGGTCCGGTTACTACAACAATTCAACAGGCCTACATGGATGTTGTGAAAGGGAAAAACAAGAAGTATGAGAGGTATTTGAGCCGGATTTAGATCACCACCATCCCCTTCCGATTGCTGTGGCACTGAATATTCACCGCGACAGGAAGTGAAGAGGCATGGCAGGGCTTGGCCTCGATGAGGACGGCGAGCGCGGAAATATTCCCTCCCAGCCCTTGGGGGCCAACACCAAGCAGATTGACCTCATCGAGGATTTCTTCCTCCAGCTTCGCATAGTTCGGGTCTTTATGAGGCACTCCGATATCTCGGACAATCGCTTTTTTCGCCAGCCCCGCGACGGTGTCAAAAGTTCCACCAATCCCTATTCCCAGTATCCAGGGCGGACAAGAGCTGGCTCCCGCTTCTCGACAAACCTTCAAAATGAAGCCTTTGACCCCTTCCAGTCCGTCAGATGGCTTCAGCATGGTCAGCTGGCTGCAGTTATCCGCACCCGAACCCTTGGCGAGAAAAGTGATTTCAACCTTATCCCCTGAGACCTGCTCCAAATGGATGAGGGCCGGAGTATTGTCACCGGTGTTCGACCGATCAAAAATGGGGTCACGGAGCAAAGACTTCCGAAGAAATCCCTCCTGATAGGCCTGACGGACAGCCTCATTCAAAACCTCCTGCAGCGACATACCCTCCAGGACGCACTCCTGACCCCATTTCACAAAAAAGACGGAAACTCCGGTATCCTGACACAGGGGCATACTTTCTTGTGAGGCAATCTCAGCATTATCAAGGATTTCCTCGAGAACATATCGTCCCATATCGGAGGATTCTTTGTTTCGAGAACTCTTCAAGATCCGAAGAGTCCCTTCGTCGAGAATATAGTTCGAAGAGATGCAGATCTGTTTTACCGGATCAATAATTTCCTGAGCGTGAATGAGTCTCATAACTCCTGTTTACGCGCCACCCGAATCACGGCTTCAGCGACGGCTTCAGCAATGCCCTTATCCAGGGGATGGGGAATGATCTTATCAGGATTTGGCATATGAACCAAGTCTGACAGTGCCTGAGCGGCAGCTAACTTCATCTCGTCCGTGATCTGGGTCCGTGCCTGGAGCGCACCCTTGAAGATACCGGGAAAGACAAGCACATTATTGAGTTGATTGGGAAAATCACTCCTCCCCGTGGCGACGATGTAGGCCCCTCCCTTCTTTGCCTCCTCAGGCATAATCTCAGGACTCGGATTACTCATGGCAAAGACGATGGATTTGTCAGCCATTTTTCGAACATCATCCGCAGTCATGACATCAGGTGCTGAGACACCGACAAAGAGATCAGCACCTTCGATGACCTCGGAAAGACTTCCACAGAGATCCCTGGGATTACTTCGCTTCAAGACTTCTTCCTTACTGGAATTCAGGTTTTGCCGCAGCGGACAGATGGCACCCTGAGAATCACAGATAATGATGTCATTTGCTCCAGCCAGACTGAGCAGATTCGAAATGGCAATACCGGCGGCACCTGATCCGGAAATTACAATACGAATTTCCGACAATTGTTTCTGCACCACCTTCAAGGCATTGATCAGGCCTGCCAGAACGACGATGGCCGTCCCATGCTGATCATCATGGAAAACGGGGATATTCATGTCTTCCTTGAGTCGTCTTTCGATCTCAAAACACCGAGGTGCCGAAATATCTTCCAAATTGATGCCTCCGAAGGTTGGCTCCAGTGCCTTCACAATCTGAATAATTTCCTCCGTGTCCTGAGTGCCGAGACAGATTGGGAAGGCATCAATTCCGGCAAATCGTTTAAATAAAATAGCCTTACCTTCCATGACGGGTAACGCCGCTTCGGGTCCGATATTTCCCAGGCCAAGGACTGCCGATCCATCCGTGACGACCGCAACCAGATTTCCCTTGGAAGTGTAAGTATAGACCTCCTCAGCATTTTCAGCGATCTTTCGGCAAGGTTCCGCTACACCCGGGGTGTAGGAGAGCGAAAGATCATTCTGAGTCTCCAGGGGGACTTTCGAACAGACCTCAATCTTACCCTTCTTCTCACGATGAAGTCTCAACGATTCCTCGTAATAGTCCATGGTAAGGGTTAAGACAGTTGTGCCTTCTCAAAGACTTCGATGCAATGCTCATAGTGATTGGCGATTTCTCGTGAAGCCTCCTTCCGTGAAAGTTCGCCCCTATGGAGCTTTTCAATCGCATCTGAAAAGATGGTGCGTCCCACTGCGAACCCGGTGACACCTTTTGACTTCGCACCGGCGACTAACCAATGATCAACTTTTTCCTGAGTCGCGCCTCTTCCCAGGATCACAATCTGAACATCCTCTTTGCCTCCGTTGAAAGCAGCCTCTGAACAGATATCCATCCCCTCTTTGGTCTCGGTTCCTTCGATCTTCCAGACATCCGGGGTGACACCGGAGGCATGCATCTCGGCTACGGCTTGGGCAAATCGTCGAGGTCTGATTTCCCCGTCAAAGCGGTCCTTGTTTCCTTCTACCGACTCAAGGTCACCGGCTGAAGGCTGAACAAGTGGTTCAATCAAAAATCCAATCCCCTGCTCCGTGCAGAAATCTCCCAGCTCCTTCAGTCGAGCATTCTGAACCGAATTATCTTCACCCATCATGACTCGGATCAGGGCCTTAGCATAAGTGGGTTTGATCCGAAGAATATGCTCCTTCCAGTCTTCGTATTCAAAGGTAAAGACGGCTTCTCCGGACTTCTCCGTGGTCAGGAGATGACGGATGCCTTGTGTTTCACAATCAGCATGAATATCAGTGCCGTACTGTTCATCCACCAGAATGGCCAGATCACCATAGCCCCTTTTCTCTCCCACCAGCTTCATGGCCTCGTAGATCACGTGCTTGTAGTCTTTGATCGTCGCATGTTGATCATCACTGAGCTCTGGGGAATCAGGGAAAAGCATCTTGTGAAATGATCCTCGATGATCAAAGGGAAGAATATAAAGAGAAGCCATGAGGAGGAAGGTTTAAATAAATCACGGAGTCATACTAAGAGATTTGATAGCTAATGCAAGAGATGACTGGTGACCCTAATCCTTTATTTCAAAACTCTGCGCAAAAGTCTCTTTAAACTGATCCGGCGCACAGGCTTGCGGTCCATAGCATTGCCGCGGGAACGCGTAGGCAAGGGAATGACTTGCTCCCAGATAGAGGAGAGGACCATCAGAAGGGTCGGTTGCGCCACCCTTTTCTATCTCTTTCCACACTTCTGGAAGGAAAGCATGAATCGTGACGAGATAATCATCCCCCCGAAAAATCCGATAAGTCTCAGTACTTCGTTCGTACTCACCCATTCCGAGGGAATATATCAGTGCCTCGGGATCCATGGAAAAAGAAAATTCTGGAGAAGACTCGAGGCGAACAAAACGTCGAAATTCCGTGTGTTCATCGAGCCAGATCAGACGTGAAAGGAAGCCGGCCACGTGAGCACGGGTGGCAGAATGGTGAGCCAAAAAAGATTCATCAGTAAAAGTAAATTGATACGTATTTCCATCTGAGTAAAGAATATTTCGCTCGAGGAAAACATTCAGGAAGGGCTGGAACCACACCTCGAGATTTGCATCGATGTCGATATTACGGGATCGGGTGATGACCTTCACCGCTTCGGCGATATTCACCGGATCACCGGGACGAAAATTTCCATCGGGATACCCATCGACCCAACCTTGCGCAAACGCATAGGCGACATAAGGAGTGAACCAGGCTGTGCGATCAAGATCCTGGAGGGCTCCCAGGGGGAGTTTGGTCCGGGCATAAAAATCATCAATCACCTGCTGGTCAATGCCAGGAGTGGAAAGGGTCAAGACCTTCAAAAACTCAGCCCGATTAATGAGTTGTTGGGGTTTAAATTCATTTACATTGCTTTCAGGACTCTGATATCCCTGAAAAATGCCTCGTGTCGTGACATCTTCAATTTCCTTCTGAAGTGATATACCTGCGACATCGATAAATCCACCGGAAAGTCTAAGACCTCGTACGAAAGCTTCGTACTCCAGCTCCTCATGACCGGTATAAATGATGACAAGGGTTTCAGTGTCCAGCCCCAGGACGAGGGCACGTCTGGGGTCACCACTGGTAAAGTCTGCACCAATCAGTTCAACGGCAGTTTTTCCCAAGACCTCCCGATTGACGAGCTGAGTCGTGCTGATTTCACGAAGTTGCAGCTCCTCAAGGGCCTTCGAAGCCGTAGTACTTAGAAATCCGACCTCAAAAACCCCCTGTCCCACATCAAAGGAACGAATGAGGTGAAGGGCGGCAGGCCATACTATTTCTCCCCCTGTGCTCTCATCCTGCACGGCATAGCCATCGGGAAACTCAAAAAGAAGTTCAGATTCAGGGTCTGAGTACAATGCGGCCTGAGCGACAGCAATCCTCAAGAAAATGAGGAGAAAGGCGAAAACAAAGGAAATCCGTTTCATGGAAGAAATGATGATAATGACAGCATAAGTCCTCCGGAGCGAGGTGTCCAATTCTTGATAAAACACTCAAAATAAGGTACAATTATGGGATGTTACTGAGCATTATGAAGGAAAATCTCCTAGCACAATTTACGACCGCGGTGGGTCAGGCCGGCACCAGTGCCGCCGAAAAAGCGAGCGAAAGCACGAGCGTGTTTCTCGATACGCTCCTGAGCTCGCTGGACATCTTCAAAAATGTGTTGCTCTCTATCCTGATCATAGGAGTCTTTTATCTGATTGGGAAATTACTGGCCCGTAGAGTAATCCGAGGGCTAAGACATGCGAAGGGTGAGAGTCTGTATCCGGACATGGTCATCCTTATCCAGCGCTTTTCGGTGGTGGGATCACTCTTCGTGGGAATAGCTGTCGCTGTTCAGTTTGTATTTAAGCTGGATTTCATTCAGGTGATTGGATTTTTCGGTCTTGGGATTTCTTTCGCGTTCAAGGACTTGCTGTCTAATCTGATCGCGGGAGCCGTTATTGTCATCCAAAACCGCATCCATATCGGAGATTTCATTCAAATTGGCACCAATGGAACTCGAGGGAAGATCAAGGAAATCCAAACGCGAACAACCATTCTGAAGGGAATTGATGGAACGGAAATAATTATCCCCAATGCGGACCTCCTGGTGAAACAGATAACGAACTATACCGCGCACCGTTCGCGTCGAATCACCTTTACGATGAGAATCAGTTTTGAATCCGACATTACCAAGGCAAAAGAAATCATTTTAAGAGTCTTGAAGGTGGAATCCTCTATTCTTCTCAAGCCGAAACCACAGGTGATACTGCAGGAGGTCGGTGATTCATTCATCAACCTCAATGTGAGATTCTGGATGGATCCCCAGGACAAGTCAAAGAGCTGGGTCAATGTCCGCTCAGAGCGGATTCAGGCTGTGAAAGAAGCATTCGATAAAGAAAATATCATCATTCCATTTCCCATCGAGGTTTTTACGGAGAAGGCAAAGTTGCCGAAACCGGAGAGAGCATAATTATAGCCTGAAAGAATATAAGGATCCTGAAGATGGGGTTTTTATTGAAATAAGATTATAGAATCGGTTACTCCTCTTTGTCTTGACAAAGTAGACATAATAATCTATCAATATATACCATTTATTTCACAGGATGAATATGCCATTTCAAAGTGAAGAATCACCGGATTCGAGGAAAGAAGGAAAAGAAGGAAAAGAAGGAAAAGGAGGAAAAGGTAAACACAAGAGACTTTCCTACACTGATCTCGCACGGAAAGTGAGAAACGACCCTGCAGTTTTCTATTTGGACGGTGTAATTTCAAGGGAACCCCATGATCTGATTTCTAACACGAGAAAAGCGATTGCTGATTGTCAGGAAATCATCAGTCTTGAGAATCCTTTCAAGAAAGGTGAATGCACGCGCGTCGAATTCTTTTTCCGTAATCTTATCAGAAACTGTCTGGAGAAAGGAGGTTTTGAAGAGAATGTGCAGGGATACGATGGGGCGATCGGCGCTGCTCTCGATATCTTGAATCTTGAATTCAGAAATGCAAAAGAACTCAACGACCACGATGTAGAAAAAATTGAAGAACGAGCAAATAGCAAAGACCCTTTTTGCATCAGAACGAGATATCAGATACTTGAGGACAGATACGAAAGGGAAAAATGCGAAACGTTTATGAGAAGGCAGGTGAGCGATGATACGAGGAGAGAGGAGGATATTTATCGTATACCATCTGCAGAATTACTGGATCCCATATTTTTCGCTGCGTTGGACAATTCAGTCGGAGGCGATAAAAAGGAAGCTATTTATTATTATCTTCTTCTGCTGGATCCAGAAATGATCGATCGAACTCGAGTCTGTGTAGATTTTCAGGGAAAAGAGTTAAGGATCCTTATCCGTTCACTTATGACAGAGTACATCAATTATGCTTATGCACTGAGTTTGCAGAAAAAACCAGGAAAAGGAGAGCATATAGATAAGGATTTTTTGAAGCTCATGCTGAGAAATGCTGTTAGCAGCATAATTGGCCGAGCATATCGAAAGTCAAATCTGAAAAAAAGTAAAGTTGACCTTCAGCCACTCATAGAGTCAATTCAAATGACACTTGAGAGCAACAGAAGGTGCCCGCCCGCTAAAGTGAAGTATAAAGCTATTTTACAGGGACAAAGCGATTGGTCATTATCCCCTAAGTTTTTGAGTAATATTGCACATAACATAAAAAATCAGCGTGACCCCATACTCTATTCCCTTCTAAAACTTGCGCATGGTGGTATTATATCGTTAGAAGAATACATATCATAATACCTTTTATGTCAGTGACAATGCAGAATTCTGGCCCATCCACAGGCGAGAGCGAAGAGCGAATTGTTCCCATCACAGATGGAAACGTGATAAATAGGTTTTTTCATGAAGAGCGACCTGCTCCACAGTCACCGAAATCCCCTTTAGACTCCTCTGATGCCCTCCCCGCGTTCAATCTGATTAACGTCGATCCGCTGCTCAAAGAGACAATAGAGCAGGAAATTACAAGAATTGCTCAGGAAACAGGGAATAGGATTGCGATCATCTTGCTTGGGGATACTGGAACAAAGGACGCAGAAGGAGAAATAGAATATCAGTACAAACTGAAGTTAGAAGCACTCAAATGTGAAGACTTGGATGATTTGGTAATGCATTCAAAGGAGGAATTTCCTCATGGAGCTCGTCTCATGCCTATCAAAAAAAAATTTGGTGTGAGCCTGGGAGATTATTTTTTGGAGTACCACGTCGAGGTGATTTCTGCACTAAGACTTGATCCGAACCCTGAAGTCATACGCATTGTGTTTCGATATGCCTGCGCATTGCTCTTTGAAAACGTCACTCCGCCCCGCTTTTATAATAGAAAAAAATTGAGTAAGGCGAAAATTGACCAAATTTTAAGGAATATCAATTCTCCAGAAAATAATATCCTGAATCCCTTACTCAAGAGGCTTAATCTCCTTTACATTAATTCGGCATTGATTGTAGAACATCGATCTAATGGCGGAGAAGGTAAGTTTATTCCGTGTATACGAGACTCAGCTAAAAAGGAGCCACAGGTTGCTGAGAGATGGCTCGAATATAATATCAAAAATATGCTCGAGAAAAGTTTGAATCGTTCGCCTGACACATCTGATGAAAAAGACAAAAACAGTCTCTATCGGTATCTGATGCAAGCCGATCCGGTTGTGACTCTACTTTCGATCAGTGGAAATGAAAAAACTACAATTCCACTATTTACCTTTATCGCCAGGTTCATGGATTGTTCACAATTGATGCATCTGGTAAAGGATCGTACAATGCAGCCTTCAATTTTTTTGCAAGTCATAGACAATGTTCTCGACATCTTGACAAAAGAACTTGATCCTAAGACAGTGTCATTAGAAGCCATTGTTCGACATATTGAAGGAGTAATTAGAGATTCAATAAATCCGGCAATCATGGCCGCACGAAATTATGCAATTTACAAGGATCAATATTCTGATAGCATGGCGTCCTCAGCTTAGGGCAACGAGGGCATAGGCTTAAATGATGCTTAAACAATGGCTAAAGAAGAAACTGAGTCTTCAAAACAAGTGGGCTCTGCGAGGAAAAATTTTTGTAATGGCTTGATGAGAGAAAGTGTGGCACAAAATGCGCCAAAAACTAAACCTCCCGAGTCACCTGAAGAGAGTCGTATTTTCTGCGAATTTAGCGAAGGTCGAAAACAGATTGTTGATCTATTGTCACTAAGTGGCACAGAATTGATGAAAGCGGTCCCTCCCACCACCCCCCACTTCACCGTCGCGCCGGTCTCAGCTGAATCTCCAGAACTGGAAAGTGTTATTCGTGAAATTTCAGAAATCTATCGAGGACACTATTACGACCGGGATGCCTTTCTTGTTCTTGCAGAAAGAGACAGAAGAAGTCCAGAGGAGGTACATAGAGCTATCGAAGCTGTAACAAGCGGAGGAGAGCTCAATGTTATTTCTCGTGAAGAGTGGGAAAGAAGAATTAAGGAAGAGCGAGTACTGGTGATGAAAAACACAGGTGGAGAGATTGTAGGAGTTATTTCATATTATTTGTCATCAGACAGCGACGAGAGCAAAAATATTGGGGACGAATTAAAAGAAATCAAATTCCATGAAAAAGGCTGGCCATGGATGGAGCATGTGATCCGAGACAACTACTCCCATATCCTTGCGGCAAGAGATATATTTTTTAAGTCTGACATTACCCATCAAGGGTTATTTCGAGAGATAATAAAGCAAATGCTTAGATATGAGGAGGGGCTTCCTGAGAAAAACAGGGTAATTCATCCAAACGAATTAGAAAAGTGGTCTATTTGGTATTATGTTAATTGGTTTATGTCTATATTTAGAGAAGGAGAAGATGATAAGCCAGCTCTAGAAGCACTGCAGAATGTTGCCTCATCAATCGCTGGAGCGAAACTCTTGGGTACTGAGATTGGATTTACCATTCCGCGCATGCCATCTCCCGTTCCTCAAATAGTGAAAAATGGGGACGGACAGAATGATGTGGAAGTGCCACTTCTGTCTCAGGACGGTAAGCCTGTAATGACAAGACGTGGGTATGTTCATTTTGCAATTCCGATGATCAAATTTCAGGCTGAGGAGAAATAGAAGAGCGCCTTGGAAGTACTACAGATGAATAGATCCAATACCCCATGATAAATATCATAGTAATAGCAAAATCTGCTGTACTCCAAGGAAAGCCAAGGAAAAGGTTTTCTGCTATTTTTACGAGAAGTAATACCATAATAAATTTCCTCCAAATTGGGACGTTGTATTCATAGAGACCAGAGATGATAAAATAGAGAATGTAGGGGACAAGAATAAAGATAACTGAGAATGAAAATGAAATAATTATGTTAGGGAGTGAAGGAATTTCAAATGCAGATCTAAATAAATGAGGAAGCACCGAAAGTAGAGCACCGTAGAGCGCCAGTGTTTTGAAAAAAGAAAGATAACGGCGATGAATGTGCTCTTTTTTTTGAAATTCTAGGCTGAAATATGTGTAAAGGATGAAGGAAACGGAGGCAAATAGTGCATAGAGAGTCAGGTGATAGCTGAAGACCTCTGTCATGAGAAGTCTAAAGATGTAAAAATAAAGCAGCGTATTGAGAGCTATAACCGCGAGAAACGCCAAAATGTTTCGATGTTGTTCAGAAAACAAAACGAATGGAAACAGCAGGAGATATATGGCCAGCTGATAGTAAAAGGGAGTGATGTGACTGTCGAAAGCAAGATACGTAAAAAAAGCAGTTGAAAATAATGCGACAGCCGAGATAACAAAGTCCTTATCGTAATAGCGAACAGGCGATTCCAGGGGTGACTTAGTTACCGCACGTTTGATGAAAAGGATCAGGGAGAGAACAAGGAAAATGGACCAGAATCGAATGGTCAACAGATCAAGAAAGTAGACCTGAAGAGTATTGATCATGTAGTAGGTCACTATAGGATCAAGAGCGACTAGGATAATAAAAAGAACAATGAGCCCTCTGGCCAGATTAATTCTTCGGGAGTCCTGAAGTCGGATTGAGCGTAAATCAGGGATTCCTTTTAGAGATTTGAGAACAGATGTGTAATGTTGATAAGGGAAGGACACAAAGGCCTTCACAAGGAGACTATCATGTCCGTGATTCAGCACAGAAAAACTTTCAAGAGATATTTTTTTCCCGTTCAAAAGAGAAAAGATGGAAGAAAGGGCATCATATTTGTTCGGGTGGGTTTCAATTTCCAGGAGGTAGGTATGGGGCTTCTGATTCTTCTTGACGGAAAATATAATGTCACAGGCCTGTGAAACGGAGAGATTCCCTTCAGCCAATTGGAGGCAGAGCTCATTCCGGGAGCTGATGTGATAGGAAGAAAAAAGCTTTTTGATAGTCTTATCATCAATTTCCTCAAGATATCCGAATTTTCTCTTATTGAGCTCAATTTGCAGGAGCTGTTCCCCTACCACAACCCTTTTGTGATGGCCCATTTCCTGAATAATTTCATGAATAATATATTTTGAATAAGCGGTATTGATGTTCTCAATCCAGTCAAAATGCAGATTATCCCTGGATCCCATTTGAAATCGGACCTTGTCGCCGTCTCCCAAAAAGGTGGATAAGATATGTTCTTTTTCGTTGATAAAAATTCTAGTAATATTCCTCGCCTTCTTTCCGAGGAGAAAAAAAGCTGCGTCTAGTGCAGTACTCTGAGGAGGCAGGAAAATTGTTTTATTATCATCGGTATAGACAATAATCGAACCCTTCAGGACATCCGATTCCAGGGCTAGCATATAATCATTGCTGCTTTGACGAGTACCGTGATGAACTTTCTTGAGATGCTGTACCCAAGGCAGGACGACTATTTTATCACTCTTTTCATCCGAAAAACACTGGAGCATTATCCCAAACTGAGAATAATCATACATTCGCTGGGTTTGGAGGACGAATTTGATGACGCCACCTTCATTCTTGATTGTCGATGTTTCCAAGGCCTGATATCCGTTTGATCTCGGTAGTGCGATGTAATCCTGCACCCCTCCCCTCACGACTTTCCACAAAGAGTGAACTGACCTGAGAGCTAGATAGCAATCCTCCTCGCGGGCAAAAAGAAGGGAAACGACAGCATCCGGTGGTGTCTCCTGGATCCCCTCTGAAAATACCTTCTCATACGAGAACATATGCCGGATATGAATTTTTTGAGCAGAAGAAAGAAAATGGTCCGATCGTAACAGAGTCATGATTTTTTTGCTCAGCGCACCAAACTTCTGGTGTTCTCTCTGGGTAGCTGCTTGAATATTTTTATATTCCTCAGGGAATAGATATTGGTTGGACAAATTCTCTAGTTTCTCCCTCAAATCACCAATCCCGAGCCTCTCCGCAATTTTCACATAAATATCAAGTGTTTCCTGGGCAATCCGTTTTTGCTTCTCGCTTCGAAAATGACTAAGAGTCTCCATATTATGAAGCCTGTCACAGAGCTTAATCACAATCACCCGCACGTCTTCCTGCATGACCTCGAAAATTTTTCGAATACTCTCGATTCGAGAGTCAAAATGTGAGGCCTGTGGTGGTTGAATTAAATTCGCACTCGGGAGCTTGGTCATGGCATCCACCATCCTGGCAACGGATTTTCCAAACTGTGCTTCGATTTCTTTGAGCTCATGAGGGGTGTCTTCGATGACATCGTGAAGAAGAGCTACGACCAGACTGTCCTCGTCGGCTTTATAACTGGCCAGTAACATGGCAACCGCTAGTGGGTGCGTAATGTAGGGTTCGCCACTCATTCGGGTTTGCCCAGAATGAGCCATCTCAGCAAATGCATAAGCTTCCCGAAGCTTTTTTTCGTTCACCTTTGAGTACTGTTTCGCAGCGTTGATGAGATCAGTTATCCCCATATCATCGTGACAAGATAATCCCAACACTACTCCTTAAAGCCAATATGAGCAATTCCATTTCTTCGAGAATCCGACAGTGTCCAAGCCATAGGAACTCATTTCAGCAAGTTGTTTGAAGAGAAAAGAAACGATAGGATGACAGTAATATATTCCGTGAACATGAAGGAGCGCCCCAATCATCTCGTCCTCGCCGGAGCACTCATCCTGGTAGCCGTCGTGAGTATCTTCATGGACCTTAGTGGCTTACTGAAGTCTCAGGTTTTGAGCCCTCCCCAGATCATCAGTCAGGCGAAGCTGATCCCCCAGGAGCAGAGCAATGGAATGCTCGCCTTTGATATTTATTACCAACAGCTCAGCTCAGTACAACCGCCTGATCTGAAAATAACCCTGATCAAGGGTTTGCAAACAGATGGAGGAAAATTGATCAGTTCGACTCAGATGATCACAGGAGCGGTACTTGCGACTGGGACCGAAGAAATCATCAACACACAAAATCAGCAGCTGATCACGATCAGGGGGATCCGATCCCTTTCCACAACAAAGCTCGGCACTCTGCTCACGACACTCCCCGCGAATCAGTATCTCAGCCTGGAGTACGACGTGACTATCAATGGGGTCAGCTCAACCCTGATCGACAATCCCCTTCCCTCTGATTTATTGACCGATGCCACCGGAGCTCCGGTCAATTATTTTCTTTTCCAAAATCCTACTCAGGAGCTTCTGTACGTGAGCACACCTTCTACGCACGCGCTCATGTCTCCCTTTCAAATAATCCTCACAACAACACCACAGATCCCATTTGGAGCACTTCTTCTGGCCAATCAGACCAGTACTCTTCAGCCACACCAGGCTCTTGGCACCGCGACACTGATCAGTGAGCCGATCAGCAAAGCAACTCCGACACTCCGTGTCGAGCAGGGCCACCTCGTGCTTCCAAGAATTCCTCAAAGAGACCTCAATGCCCTGACGATACGGTACCGGACAGGAAGCCAGCCCTGGAAGTACTCGAGTTTTTCTCTTCTCGCGGGGCAGGATTTGACACTCCCTGTCCCCACTGATGCCATGCTCGACTTCTTTACGGAGATAGAGTACAGCTTCTCCTTGCTCAGCGATGCTTTACCGACACTCAATCCGGAATATCCCCTGAACAGTTTATTAGACAATGGAGAATACCCTGTCTTTTACAGGACGGCCTATGAGTCTCTCATGCCGGAGCTGGTGAAAAATAAGAATGCGCTGAGTCTGGACCTCAAGGTGAGCGTGAGTGGTCACACAGACTCCCTCTTCATCGGGGTGCTCAGCCGCGCGCCACTCAAGACACTCAAGTCGGCAGTTGAGCTCCTGAGCACGACACAAAACATCGTCATTTTTGACGAGACCAGCAAATCTCTCAGGACACGGGTGAGTGATCCCCACTCCCTCCCCTGGTTCAATCTTGTGGGAAAAGTCGATCAGGTCTGGAGCCAGGAAGTGAATGGACAACATCTGGATTTTCTGAATCAGAACTTTTCCCCTCTCCCTCTCGCCGCCTCAAATCTCCAGGCCGAGCTGGAAATCATATATCCCCTGTCTGGAGACAGACTGCTGTGTCTGCTTCACACCGAAGAGGGCGACTTTTCTCTCGGCGTCCTTTCCGGCGACCTGGCTCTCAGCTCAGACTGTCTGAAAAGCGCCAGACGTGCCGGTTTTGAGCGAGGAAAGCTTTTTCCGGTGGTGTATCGGGCAGCGACAGAGAAGCTGGAGGCTTCGCGTTCTTATGAATTTTCCCCATCCATGAGTCGGCAAACTCCGATAGTAACTCAGTTTGACCCGGTATCAGGGATTATTACCCTCAATGAAGGACTCTCCAGCACCAGCAAAGGCATTCAAATCCTTTCGAGTCCCAGCCATCAGTTTTCCTCGTTTAACAGGGCTGTCGCGAATCAGATCACGACCAGCACCTACGGAATCCCCTCTCTTTCAGGCTGTCCGGGGACATGTTTTCTCAAAGTGCTGATCCTTCTGGAGAATAGCGATTCCTTAGTGCTGGCGACAGCGTCAGATACCATCATTTATTCCGAGTCTCCGGACCCCCTGCTTGACCTGTGCTTCGTGAATAGCCCACTTTTCAAAAATCTCTTTCAGGCAGAAGATCTTCATTTTCAGATCAGGAAGAACAGCGGAGAAATCATAGATCTGAACTACCAGCCAAATAGCGGTTGTTACGAACGCGTTTTGCCAACCGAATCAGGATCAGGAGCAGCGCCGGGCTGGTCTGACTTCGTGAGTACTTCAGCATTTCTTCCCACGGAAACGATGGTCATCAGTACCAATGGCTATCGAAACAGTGTCATCACGATCCCTCCTCAAAAGCATTTTGCCCGACTAAAACCATCAGCTCTTCATCTCCTCTCATCGAGCGCCCTTACTTTTGAGCACAGCCATCTGGTGGTACAGGACGACCTGTCCTTTCGTAGTGAACCGAAGAAGGAAGGAACGCTCCCGACACCTCTCCAGACCAGTTATCAGATCAGTTCCCTCGATTCCAAGACGACTCTCGTTCCGGTGACGAGGGGAAATGTTGTTCTGAAAAAAATGGGAGAAAACAACGCTCTCGAGCAGAGTATTCCTGCACCGGCACCGATTAATGAAACCCTTCTTTTTCCGGGATTTGGCAACACCCTGAGCACACCCAATACGATCAGGATTATTCCTCCGGAAGAGCTGCTCACGCGTCCCCTTCAGGTCAATCTGGAGCTTCCACGGAACAGCCAGGTAAAAATACTCTTCAAACCCTTGGTGAGATCGGATATCACCTCTCAACAGTCGATTCAGGAAGGCATCCGATTTGATGAACAGACCCTTTTTTTCACGGCCGAAAACCTGTCCGGTCAGATCAGCATCCCTCTAAAAATAGAACTTCCCCTCCCCACAGATACCAGCCGGTACGCACTGACCTTCCCCCCGACTCCTCTGCCGGCCGACATTGGGATAGCAACTCTGAAAACTCAGCTGATGCTCAATACTGAGCATCCTTCGTCCCTTCCTCAGTCAACCCTGCTCGACCCCCTTCTGCTGAGATCAGCAGCTCCAGGCTCCAGCTATACTGAAGTCATCGATTTCGGAGCTCTCGAAACGTATCAGGGATTCGAAGTTCTGGAGAGCGGTTTCCCTTCCACTCAGTGCGCAGCATTCTTTACTTTCAATAAAGCAAAAAGAGAACTGACCGGGTCAGTACCCGGCGATTCAACTCTACAATCCTGCTTCCTTCAGCTCGCCTACCGCTATCTCATGAAGGAAGACTTTGGAGATGTCGAGGTGAGTGCTGTCTCAAGCTTTGTCATCCCCCTTCGTGATCGACCGGAGATCCAGGTCCAGCTCATCCCGGTCCCAATTCCAAAAAACACCGACAGCGTCAGCCAAAACATTTATTCCCAACACCCACTGGAGAACGTCTTCGAGACAAGCTCTGATTTTATTCCCAAGAGCAGTCAGGCTGGATTGATTGAGGGGATTGGTGCTCTCTCCATCAGCTACGATTTTCCCCAACAAGCCTTTGTGATGACCGGAAGCGGTACCGGGCTGACGAAGACGACATCACGCTTCATCCGGGCAATTGACAGGGGTACCGGTAATATTGTGCTTTTTGAATTGCAATTTCTTCCGGTTGAAGATCAGGAGATCATCATTCCTTTGGCTCAGGATTTTCCTAATCGGATTGATGTCCCGCGAATTCTCTCAGAACAGGGCTTCAGCGAATTGGAGCTTTCAACGCTCACGATTTCTTTGGATACACTTCCGGGAGAACACGAGCCTGATATTGACAACATCGTGACCCTCTTCGCCACAGTAGACCTTCAGGACCAAAGTTTTTCGGCTCTTTTGGAAAGGGACGCCGTTTCACCGACCGGTTTTGAGCAATTCGATACCCGAACTGAAGTCAGGACGTCTTCGCTTGAAACCAGGGTACGAGTTAGGTTTCATCTTCAGCTCTACGAAGCGGAAACGATCACCCTGGACCCCATAATCCTTTCAGCCGGAAAAAACATTATATTAGACGTGAAGACCTACGCTCCCGCAAGTCAGAATATTGTTATTCCTCAAATTCCAGATTTTCTGACCCAAAGAGGATCCCAGCTGAGTGGGACAACACCTCTGGAAAGTCAGGAAATCACTCTTTTGATCCAGGACTATACCAATGTCCGAAACCTCCTGCTTCCGATTCAGATCGGAGAGGCCACAGTCCCAGAGGAAGTGCCTGATACAGAGCCGCCAGTGATCCCGGACAAGCCAGCTGCCACTGAATTCAACTGCTTCCCGGATATCGGAGATCAACCGTTCGAGTATCAGGAAGCCATTTGTTTGGCCAAGGAGTTCAACATCATTTCAGGGAGTAATGGACTGTTCCTTCCGAACAATTCCATCAACCGGGCGGAAGTCAGTAAGATCCTCGTGTCAGGTCCCATTGTGATTCTGGAAATCGTGACCGAAGCTGAGATCAGCCGACTGAACCAGGCCTTTTCTTCACAAACCTTTCCGGATACCAAAATGGCGGACTGGTTCTTTGGATTTGTCGAGACGGTGAGCAGGCTTGGAATATTTGATGGGTACCCGGACAAGAGTTTCCGTCCCGCGAACGCGCTCATCCTGGCAGAAGCCGCGAAGGTCATCGTCAATACCCTTCTGGAGCTCAAGCCGGAAGCTTTTACAGACCAGGAAACCGTACCGGCAAATACCTACACGGGAGACCAGTGGTTCGCGCCGTACGTTCGGATTTTGAATAACTCGGGAGGAGATTTCCCGATCCCCTCTGAAGTGGACGAGCTTTCTCGACCTGTCTCCCGCGCCCAGTTCATCTACAATCTTATGATTCTTCTGGATTCAAAAGCTCTTCAGATACGGACGAGTCTGTGATCTGGGGTATCCGCTCTTTGAAAACGCCAGTGAAAGGCGTATATCTTATTTTATCAGTCAATTGTCCCAGTTCTCACGCATGATTACCTTCGCGTCTTCGTGTTCAATGTCCTCAACTTCAGTTAAATAGAACATTCCCTGGAGCCACCACTCCACTTCCGGATTCCCTGTAACTTTGGTGGCCCAGGCTGCCCATTTTTTTGTAGGAACCCTATCACGATACTTCAAAATCAGCTCCCTCTGCCTTTCAGTTAGATCAAGCAGTCCTTCATAGTCGAGATTGAAGATATATGTTTTTTCCGTCAGCATGATCTTTCCATGTCTCTCCAGGACTTCGAATGCTTTTGGAAAGTCTATAGCCAGTCTCTCCATGGTCTGGCAGATGCCTTGCATCATGGCTGGCGGAATTCGATATCCTTTCTCCCTCGCATCCGTAAACCATTTTCCCGGTGAATCGTAGGATGAAGTATCCATAAACAAAGATGAAGAATAAAAAAATATTCCTTCATCGATTCGAATGATCTGCAATTCATCCCGCGTGAGTGGAGCACCTTTCCCCGAATGGTTTAAGCATTCAAAGCAGGTTGCTGACGGGTCGTAGAGTCATGCCTCTCGCCGTCTCTCGATGAGAACGAAGACAGAATAGCTGTTTTGGAGTGGAATGTATAGTAGTCACGGCTTCGGAGCGCCGAGGTATGTAGCGTGTGATGCTTCAAAATAAATCCAGAATCTTCCAATTATTTTTGTATTTCTCACCAAATTCCTTTGGTATCTTTTTTCTATATGGATCAAATATCCTCATGGTCGTGTCTTTTCTCTTTATATTTCCTGCTAGCCATCCCCTATGATCATCATAGAGATATTTGGCTAATTTTGCCTGAGGGATAATATAATACTCAGGTAGTTTCCCAACATCCTGTAGATTCACTAAGACATAGTAATGATTTTTGATTGTTGATTTTTCTTCGTCTTTTTTTGACAAGCGCCAGCCTTGTTTATTGCCTGGAGACATTGTTTTTACCTGAATATTAGCAAATTTTCCATTCTCAAGATTGGTTGCCAGAATATCGATGCTCGGAGTATTTTTAAGCGTTAGTGTGGCGACAATTCCCATTTGGGACAGCTCTGCAGCTGCAAAATATTCGCCAGCAACACCTATGATTCCTTTTTGCATGAAGTATTTAATTAAATTGAGTATATCCAATTTTTTTTAGTTCCATAGTTTATAAGTTAGATGAAGAAATAATTAAGCATTAGCTTTTCATTTCCCAATCGTTATGATGGGAATGCTTTTTTTAATGAATATGAGCACTTTGGCAGTAAAACCAGATTCCCAGCAGGGAGTTGCTTCGTATGTGACAGCTTTGGTAAACAAATTCAGCACGGAACATGCTCGTGAGCATGCGTATCGACCCGCATTTGAGGATCTCATAAAAGTCATCGATCCCTTGCTCCAGTCCATAAATGATCCGAAGAAATCTGAACATGGCGCTCCGGATTTCATTTTTATGCGGAAGCAGCTCATTGCTGGTTATGCTGAAACAAAAGACGTGAATATCAACCTTGATAAGGTGGAAAAAAGCGAACAGCTAGAACGATATTTTGGCTATTCGAACCTCATTCTTACCAACTATCTTGAGTTTCGTTTTTTTAGGAATGGTGAAAGATATGGTGATCCAATAGTTATTGCCGAATTGCAGGGAAATACTATTATTCCTCGCCCGGATCGATTTTCTGCATTAGCTGACACCCTCAAAGACTTTCTCACAGGTACTCCCGAAAACATCAAGAGTGGATCAAAATTGGCGAAAATCATGGGAGGAAAGGCACGCCGTATTCGAGACAATGTTTCATTCACCCTGCAAAATGAGCCTGACAGAAGCCAAGAATTGAAACGAGTGTACGATGTGATTAAAGAACTCTTAGTTCATGATCTAGAGCTTCCGGACTTTGCAGATATGTATGCTCAAACTCTCGTATACGGACTTTTTGTTGCACGTTTTCATGATGAAACCCCTGAAACTTTCTCGCGCCAAGAAGCTCGAGACCTAGTTCCTGCCTCAAATCCCCTCTTGCAGCACTTCTTTGATCATATCGTCGGGCCGAATTTTGATAAACGTCTTGAATATATTGTGAATGAGCTTTGCGAGGTCTTCGCACACGCGGATGTTCGCTCGCTGATGCACCAATACTTTGAAAAAGACTCGAAAGGACATGAAGATTTAGGACCGGATCCTGTTATCCATTTCTATGAGGACTTCTTGAAGGAATACGACTCTGCTCAAAGGAAAAAACTAGGAGCCTTCTATACCCCGGTACCCGTCGTTCGATTTATTGTTCGTTCAATCGATCACATTCTGAAAAGCACCTTTGGATTAGCAAATGGACTTGCCGATACTTCGAAAATCGAAGTGGAAAGAGATATCCAAGGGAAAAAGCGAAAGGAAATGGTTCACCAAGTGCAAATTCTAGATCCGGCTGTTGGCACTGGGACATTTTTGAATGAGATTGTTCAAGAGATCCACAAAAATTTTTCAGGACAAGAAGGCAGATGGCGCAGCTACGTCGACACTGATCTTCTTCCGCGTTTACATGGTTTCGAGCTAATGATGGCTCCTTACACCATTGCTCATCTCAAACTTGGAATGACTTTGAGAGATACTGGCTACACTGCCTTTTCTCGAAGATTGGGAATTTATCTCACCAACTCTCTGGAAGAAGGCCATCTAACGGGAAATGATCTGTTTTCATTCGGACTTTCACAAAGTATCGCAGAGGAAGCCATTAGCGCTTCGGAAATTAAGAATCAAACGCCAATAATGGTTATCACAGGAAATCCACCTTACAGTGTTAGTTCTTCGAATAAAGGCGACTGGATTACAAATTTAATAAAAGATTACAAAAATGGCCTAGAAGAGAGAAATATTCAGCCGCTTTCAGATGACTATATAAAATTTATTCGATACGCTGAACATTTTATTGAAAGAAATGGGACTGGAATTGTTGCTATGATAACCAATAATTCATTTTTGGATGGAATAATTCATCGTCAAATGAGAAAGCATGTGCTTGAAACATTCGATGAGATCTATGTTTTGGATCTACACGGAAATGCCAAAAAGAAAGAAACTTCAGCTAATGGCGGAAAAGATGAGAATGTGTTTGCAATTCAACAAGGAGTAGCTATTTGTATCTTTATCAAAAAAAAGAGCAAAATGAATGGATTAGGAAAAGTTTTCCATATGGACTTATATGGCAGAAGATCAGAAAAGTTCTCTTTTCTTAATGAGAACAAAATTGATTCAATTAAATGGGAGAAATTAAAATATACTGATCCTTATTATTTTTTTGTTAAAAAGGATTTTTCATCAGAACATGATTACAATTCAGGCTTTAAACTAACTGAGTTATTTCAAAAATGGTCACCTGGAGCATCTACGGGAAAAGATGATTTTTTGATCAAATTTTCTGTTAATGAATTGAAGGATCTTCGAAATCATCTAAATAACTTCTCTGTCCAAGAAGTAACTCAAAAATATGAAATTGATGAGAAAAAAATAATTAATGTCAAAAAGGATTTGAATAATGTTATTCAAGAATATACACCTATTTCATATAGACCATTTGATATCAGATACACATTATACTCTTCAAATAGTGAAGGTGTTTTTCAAAGGCCAAGGCCTGAAACAATGAAAAATTTTGTGGGTCACAATAACATTGGTTTTCAGGTTTCTCGTCAGCAAAGTACTTTTGGATTTCAACATGTTTTGGTTTCAAATAATATAGTTGATCGAAATTCTATTTCAATGCAAACGCGCGAAGCTACTTACCTTCTTCCACTTTACATTTTTGATGAGAATGGATCAAAAACTCCTAATCTAGAAAAGAAAATCGTTAATGAGATTGAAAAAAATGTTGGAAAAATATCTCCAGAAGATACTTTCGATTACATTTACGCTGTACTTCACTCACCTGGTTATAGAAAAAAATATAAAGAGTTTCTAAAAATCGATTTTCCCCGTATTCCATACCCCAAAAACAAGCAACAATTCGACGCGCTCGTTGCCATGGGACAAGAATTACGGGAATTACATCTGTTGAAATCTTCAGTGCTTAATAAATTCATCACCACTTACCCCGAAGATGGAGAAAATGCTGTTGAAAAGATCGCCTACATGGATGAAAAGGCTTTTATTAACTCGAAACAATACTTTGGGAACGTGCCAGAGATAGCTTGGAATTTCTATATCGGAGGCTACCAACCGGCTCAGAAGTGGCTTAAAGATCGAAAAGGAAGAGCTCTTTCAAATGAAGAGATTGAGCATTACCAAAAGATGATTGTGGCTTTGGTGGAGACGGATCGGATTATGAAGGAGATTGATAAAATATCATTAGTGGATTAATTATGTTTCATAAGGGCGCACGCACAACAGGAGGCCAAATGGATGCCGAAAATCAAAAAAAAGTTCTTGAAATACTGGACCAGTTTGCATTAGAAGTTCAAAAGGAATCGAATCAAAGAAAGTTACAAAGAGCAGTTGTACGAAGCCAACTCGCTTGTAATTTGGTTATCTTTATTGATAAAAAAAATATTTTTGTATTAGCTACCAAAAGTGCAGGAATGCCTACAACCATTTATTTTGATTTACCAGAAAAAGAATTTTCAATTCAGCAAGCTTTGAATCAAGCAAAATGGGAATTTGGATTTGATGAACCTTTTGTAATTTCATTTCCTAAAGAAATTATTGAAAAAAGCGAACAAGAGAGAGCAGGTGTAATTGCAGCAGTAGCAAAATCTCATGTAGAATCAGAATTTAATAGAGTTGTAGAAACTATGTCACTCATACAAGTATCACCAGTCTTTGGACCTGCAAGTTACAAAATTGATCCGAAACTTGTATTTGTTTTAATGCCATTTGAAAAAAAGTTAACAAAAAATTATAAATCAATCATCAAGCCTACCGTTGAAAGCAAGGATCTAATATGTAGAAGAGCGGACGATTTCAAAACCAACAAAGTAGTATTAAATGATATATGGAAAGCTCTATGTGAAGCCAGAATAGTAATTGCTGATTTAACTAGCCTGAATCCGAATGTGATGTATGAGTTAGGAATTGCTCATACCTTAGGAAAAGAAACCATAATGATATATCAAAAAAAGACCCCTGAACCGAAGTTCCCATTTGATATTTCACATATAAGAAGAATCGAATATAAGAATTCTATTAAAGGTAAACAAGTATTGGAATCAGACCTAGATTCGACAATTGAGGGGATTTTAAATCCTGTTAGCATTTCAGAAATCCACTAATTTGAGCACTATAAAAAAATCGTTTGAAATCTTTTAAAAACATTCGAAATGGCTCAGAAAAATTTTTTCCGGGGTTATGGGAAATGTTTTGCGGCATTATAATGCTTGTTTTTTGGGAATCTTTAGTAGATCTGTTTAAAAATTTTGTTAAGCATTGGAAAAATTCCAAGTCTATCTGGAGTAAAGGATCAACGATCTTTGCTGGTTTGATAATTTTGTCTTTTTTAACTTATGGACTTTTTGGAATAGGAAGGGATCTCTATTCTTGGTGGACTTCTGAATGGCGAGCGCAAGCACTTTTTACAAACTATGAGATGGATATAAAAAGTTTTTTTGATAAATATAATGAACGTTTTCAAGCACATGATTGCGCTTTTATGGCTGAGGTAGGCTCGGACGAGGCTATGTTTGATAAATATGGAAGAACCACTTTTGGAAAAGACTACAGATGTGAAAGTTTTGTAAACTTCCAAGAAAAAATTCTCATACCATTCGAAATTCAACCTATTGTTCAAACCGGAAATCGCTATCGAACAAAAGGAAAATTGGTCGTTTTAGGAATAAATCAAGGTCAGCCGATTAAATTTGATATACAATACTTTGAACTTTGGAAAGAGTTAGATTGGCCACTGTGGCATATAAATAACCCCAAGTCTGGTCCAAGAAAGATTAATTCCGAACCGTTTGTTTTTTAAATTGAGGAAAAAACCAACTTTACCCACAAAAAACAACTAAGTCATGACCCCCACCTCCCCCATCACCAAATCCGACTTCCTCCGTTACCTTGAATGCCCCGCATACTTCTGGTTCTTCAAGAAAAAACCACAAGTGCTCAGGGAACAAGAACTGAGCGACTTTGATAAAGAACTCATTAAAAATGGGAAGGAAGTAGAACTCTGGGCCAGGAAATTATTTCCCAGAGGCGTTCTGGTGAACAGTAGAGAAGCTGCCGCCATCAAAGAAACTCAAAAACTCCTCGCGGAAGAGAACAAAGCCATTTTTCAGGCCACATTCCAAGCCGAGAACCTCTATGCCATGGTGGATATTTTAGAGTGGGATGAGAGCCTTGGACATTGGATCATCAATGAAGTAAAAGCCACCAGCAGCAAAGAGAAAAAGAAAGAAGAACAGCTCAATGATGCAACTTTTCAATACATCGTGGCCAAAAAGGCCGGACTCGATGTCGGACGAGTGAACCTGATCGAATTAAACAAAGAATTCCGCAAGCACGGGGAGATCAAGCCCCGAGAACTCCTGAAAATCACCGACATTACCGAAAACGTGAAAGAACTGGAAAAAGAGGTCCAGCTCTTGATCCCCGGCATGCAGCACCTGATCGAACAGGAGAGAGAACCACTTCCCTGCGATTGCATCTACAAATCGCGCAATAACCACTGCCCGGCTTTCAAATACTTGTACCCCGATGTCCCCGACTACTCGGTTCACGACATTGTCCGCATCGGACTGAGCCCCAAACGATTGGAAGCGCTGGTAGAGGACGGCCACTATGCTCTCGAAGAGGTTCCTGAAGATTTTGAACTGACGGAGTACCAACGAAACCATGTGCAGGTAGCTCAAACGAACATTCCCATTATCAAGCCCCAAGAAATCCAGAAAGCATTCGATGAACTGGAGTACCCCCTCTATTTTTTGGACTACGAAACCTACCCTACCGCCGTGCCGATCTACGACGGCTGCGCTCCCTATCAACAAGTCCCCTTTCAGTTTTCATTGCACGTCCTGAGAGGACCAGGTGGCACATTGGAGCACTATGAATACCTCCACACAGATCCAGAATCCCACCCGATGATTGCACTGGCAAACACCCTGACGAACATGATGGGGAAGGAAGGAAACATCATCGTTTGGAACAAGAAATTTGAAGAAAAATGCAACGAAGATCTTGCTGATCTGATGCCAGATGGCGCTGAGTCTTTTCGTGACTATAACCAGAGGCTCTTTGACCTGATGGAAATTTTTTCCAAACACCTCTATCTCCATCCTGACTTCAAAGGAGGCTTTTCCATTAAGGACGTCTTGCCCGTCCTGGTACCGCAAATGACCTACGCCAATTTGAACATACGAGATGGCTCCATGGCGATGAACGGATGGAAAAAAATGATGTTTGAAACTTCTGATGAATCGGAAAAAGAATCGCTGAAAAAGGATCTATTGGAATACTGTAAACTGGACACTTTGGCGATGGTGAAAATCTTTGAAGTGCTGGAGAAGCCAATGCAACCCGTGAAAATCATGTACTCGCAAGCTAAAACTGTAAAAAATGTCTGAAGAACAAATCCGATTTTCAAAGACAAGAGTGACTGCTATCGTAAAGCCCCTGATAAACAAAAGAAAACATGATCACCTTCGACGGCGAACCGATAGAATTCGACTTCTTCATGGACGAAGAAACACGCTCCAGAAGAATTGGAGTGCTCGTGATGGAAAAACGACTTGCACCAGCTTTAACCCAAGCATTCTTCAGGGTAAGGCAAAACGCTGATATGTTTCATAAACAACGAATCGAGACCAAAAAAGGACTGACCGTTCAGCAAAGATCAGAAGAAATCAACATGTTGAACAAGCAGATGAGAGAGATCAAGTGGTCAAGCCTCAATCTCATCAGGTCATTTATCGCTCAAGAATTCATTCAACAATTCTTTCAATACTGGTCAAAAGGCCCGTTGCCCATCATGTTTTTCAACGCACCTTTCATCGACGATCATCAAACGTCCATCAATAACTTTTTCGACAAATTGGATGAACTGGATCTCGGAGCCCTCAAACAAAGACAGCACACGCAATCCGTTTTCTTTCTCGATTCTTTCAATACCCCGGCTGGTTATAAGTTCGAAGAAGATATTCGCAAGAGAAATAACCTCTCACGGTGTTATCGATTGGATAGCAGAGTACACGATCTCATTCAACTCGCCGATCTTCTCTTGGGGTTAACCGTTTACGAACTCGAAAAGAAACATCTCAAAAGCAGGCCAAAACTCGATCTGGTAAAACGCTTTAGAGAGCTACGAACGAAATACGCACAAAAAAAGAAGGACCAAGACTGGGATCCTATCTATATTTTGTAATGAGTTGATGTAAATAGTAGGAAAGCGGTTTGAAAGCCTCATTTATTGGGAGGGTCTCCCCACTTGATCCTACAAAGAAATAATATCATTATTTTGTCAATAGGTCAAGAACCAAAAAATGACAGATAAAGATTTACCAGTTTGATAAAAATAATGGCTTCACGGCATTCACCCTACCCTCTGCCGCTCGCCTCTATAAAAAAATCCTGTCCAAAATTCCTTAAAGCAGAGTAAGAATACAAAACATGTCCTGAGCCCGCCGAATGGATACAAAAAAGAAGAAGGCGGACATCACAGATCAGCGGTATATCCGGTTCCGCCCACCTCGAAATACCCCCTCAGCTCCACCCATATGCTCCGGTCATTCCGGCGGTTGCTTCGCAAATATTATACCGCCTCCATTTCCCTCCGCACATCGGATATACCGCGAACGTTGTGGGACATATAATTTAGCCCTAAAATATTTGACTTTTTATAAATAAATTGTAATATATCATCACAACCTAACCAACTCTCATGGAAGAAATGCAAGACAAGCTTGATGGCAGAATAGCAACGCTTGGATACCTCAATTCAGCTCAGAGGATTTATCATGCTTTACCAGAAAACCACCCTACAAGAAAGTTAATTGACCGCGTCGTAAGACTTACAGACAGAGACGCTGTCGAACCTCTTCTTGAAAGCCTCGATGACACTTGCTCTGATTTCAAAGAACAGGTCATGAGAGTATGGGGAATTGAAGGCTAAATTATTCATCCCACAACAGCGGCCTATACGACATATCACGTGGTTCAACAATTATACCACCGCGATTCGTCGCATAGGCCGCAAACGTTAGCTGACATATTCCTTTTCTTTTTTGGGCTATCGCCCAATTGTTTTAAAAATTTTCAAATTTCTTTTTCTTTTGAGGAGGGGAAATATGGTGTTTCCTCCGCTACACTCCGGAAACGCTTATTTGATGAGGGGAATATATGGAATTCCGCCTATCGGCGAAACACTCTTTTTGACAGGGGAATTTCAAAGCAGTACCATACAATCAAATCTATACATTATATTGGTATGCCAAACCCTAAGAATACCATTGGAAAGAACATCAAACGGCTGCGAACAGAGCAAAATCTATCGCAAGATCGACTTTCTAAATTAGCAGACCTTTCTTTAAATACAGTAGTTACTGTTGAAAGTGGAGCAAATACAAATCCAACAATCGAAACACTAAAAAAAATTGCTGAGGCACTCAAGGTCAGCGTGGATGAACTTATTAATTAATGATATGGCAAATAATCTCAAAATCATAAACAACAGGGAAAGCACCATGTACCAAGCACTCGCAAATGTCTTGGAACAAAAAAATATTACAAGTATCGATATTTCTGTCGCATTTTTTTATTTTTCAGGCTGGCAATTATTAGCTAAATATCTAAAAGATATACCCGTCAGAATCGTTGTTGGAAATTACATTGATCCAAATGTGGTAAAAGAAATGCTGTCAGCATCGCGTAGAGAAGGTGGAGAAGTCGAGCTTGCGCGATATGCCCCACGAAATCCAGCAACCTCAAGAACTGGCAAAAAACAAGATTATATCAAAAGCTTTATTGAAATATTCAACGAATCCTCAATTTTTGATAATACCGACCAACAAGAAGCATTAATGCTTTTTGAACAGAAAATACAGAACGGTACTTTGGAAATAAAAATGACAAAAAAATCCAGTCATGAAAAATTGTATATTTTACATAGCAATAAAGAGGATAACACTGGAACAGTTTTCATGGGTTCAAGTAATTTCACCTATAACGGGCTGATAGCTCAAGGAGAGCTTAACGAACAGTTTGACAACACAGAGAGAGTTATCGAATACTCGAAACATTTCCAAAAATCATGGAATGACGCAGAGAGTATTAACGTGGTTACTCCGGACTCCCGAGATGAGTTTTTAGATGCGCTTGATACGCAGTTATGGATTCATGCAAAAGTTGATCCATACATCATGTACTTACGAGTACTACATGAATTATTCAGTTTTGATGACGAAGCTGCGGATATTGAAACACCTGAAAAAATTACCAATGGTCAATATATTGATCTTCAATATCAAGTAGACGCTATTAAATCGGCAATCGAAAAAATAGATAAGTATGACGGTGTTATTGTTGCTGATGTAGTTGGGCTGGGTAAAAGTATTATTGCCTCTGCCGTAGCTCATAACATGGGCATGAGAACAGTTATAATCGCACCACCTCATTTGAAAAATCAGTGGGAAGACTATCAAGCTGAATTCAAAATTCCAGGAACTCAAATTTTCAGCTCTGGGAATATTAAACAAGTTTACGAAAAATATCATAAATGCAAAGAGCCTGTTCTTATTGTTATTGACGAGGCTCACAGATTTAGAAACGAAGATACAGATGATTATAAAAAACTTTGGCAGGTAACGAGAAGTCACCCTGATCACAAAATACTTCTACTTACGGCAACTCCATTCAATAATGATCCAAAGGATGTTTTTGCTCTTATAAAGCTATTTCAAACCCCCGGACGCTCAACAATTCGCTCTATCGACAATCTAAGTTTGCGGTTTAGAGAGCTCATCACAAGATATAAGAAATTAAATCGCGCTAGAGCAAAAGAAAAATTAACAGAATATCAGATTGCCAGTGAAGCGGACATTATTGCAAAAGAGCTTCGACGGCTTATAGAAACAGTAGTTATACGCAGGTCAAGACTGGATCTTGATTATATTTCCAAGTACAAAAAAGATCTTGAAAGACAAAACATTAAATTTGCAGAAGTTGCCGGCCCGGAGCTTAAAGAATACGAACTGGGAGAACTTACCGAATTATATTTAGACACTCTAGAAAAACTTACGAATAAAGAAACTGGCTTTATTGGGGCACGTTATAAGCCAACAACATATATTGACGACATTTCTGACTTTCTTAAAAAGTATAGTGAAGATTTAGATGAAAGTGACCTAAAGACAGCTCAAACAAACCTGGCTTCATTCATGAAAAGATTGCTCGTGATGCGTTTTGAAAGCTCAAAAGAAGCATTCAGAAAAACGCTACAAAATATTATTTATTCTAACGAGTTAATCAAACGTTGGTATCATGAAGTTGGGAAAGTCCCAATTTATAAAAAAGGTAAAATTCCTGATCCTGATTTTTTGCTTGAAAACTCAGATTCAATCGATGAAGAATTGAAAAAAGACTTATTTGAAGACGAGCTAGAAAAATTGAGAACTTCAAAAGGTCTTATAGCGATTGATGCATCAAGCCTAAGTGAAAATTTTATTACCGAACTTGAGCACGATATTGCGGTACTTCATGAAATACAAACCAACTGGTTTGGAAGTGATAAAAAAGCAGGTCATGATCCCAAAGTTATAGGATTAACTGAAACGCTCTCCGAGCTTCTACGAGAGGATCCAAAACGAAAAATCGTAGTATTTTCCAGTTACGCAGATACGGTTAAATATCTTTATGACGTTCTCTCAGAAAAAAGCGGCTTAAGGCTATTGAAATACACCTCCGAAGATAAAAGCAAGCAAAGTAACGATATTTTAAAGAAAAATTTTGATGCAAGCGTTCCAGACGATACCCAAAGCGATGATTATGATGTGTTGTTGGCTACTGACGCCATAAGTGAAGGCTACAACCTCCATCGAGCTGGCATCATTATCAATTATGATATTCCGTATAACCCCACACGTGTTATTCAGCGTATTGGACGTATAAACCGTATTAATAAGAAAGTGTTTGATAAGTTATATATTTATAACTATTTCCCAACTCATATTGGAGAAAAAACAGCTCGCATTAAAGAGGTTTCCACTCTGAAAATGAGGCTCATTAATTCGGTAATTGGAACAGACACGCAAATTCTCACCAACGACGAAGAAGTAAGAAGCTTTTTTATTGAACAATACAAAAAAAGTGAAGAGCGACAAGAGCAGCTATCGTGGGACGCGCCGTATAGGGAAATTTACGAACAGTCAAAAGATGATAAGGATCTAATGAAACTCGTGATAGATATACCTTCTAGAAGTCGAGTTATTCGTCCACAAATGCCACAGCCTGCAATGGTTGGTTTTGGTAAAAAAGGCAGTCATAGCATTTTTGCGGTTGGCACAGATGACGAGGGTATAAGAATTTGCTCAGCCGAAGACGCGCTTCACTATTTTTCCGCCGAACCCGGAGATGTGGGAGAAAATGGAGATAAAAGCTACGACGAAACTTTTGCACTTATTCGAGATGAACTTTTTAAGAAACACGAACTCCCTAAAATTCAGGGCAGAAGACAAAAAGCGCTTGAAAAAATACAGCTCATTAAAAATGAGCTGCCTAAGGCAAAAAATTATTGCGACGATTTAAAAGACATTATTGAAAAATACGATGATCTCAGTGAAGGAGCAATGAAAGACATTGCTCAGCTGGAAATAAAAGATATTGAAAAGGCCTTTCAAGAGCTACAACTAATCATCCCTGAATATCAAATTGAGGTTATAAACAAGCGTGTAAATAAATTCGAGGATGAGCATGAAATAATACTTCTTAGCCAAGAACACCGAGTATGATATTGAGAAAAACCTATAATAGAGAACGATTTATTAATTTTGTCACAGAATTTTTACCTGACTTATATGTTGATGAACGGGAAATAAAGACAACAGAAACAAAATCTAGCGATATTGAATCTGCGTACTTGCTAGGTGAAAACAGAGAGCTAGACCTCAAAGTTTTTGAAATTAAACATACAGGTACATCCAAAAGACGAGTTGGGCTCACATTGGGAGGGTTTCAAATCATGAGGAGAAGTGGCGCGTTTCGAGCTCTTATTGCGTTTTATTCAGAAGATGATGATCAATGGCGTTTTTCATTAATGACGCTTACGCCCAAAAGAAATGAGAAAGCAAAACTCACGATTGAACGATCTAGCCCAAAACGCTATTCTTTTATTCTTGGGCCAAACAGCAAAACAGCAACGCCTGAGAAATTCCTGATCAGCAAAGGGTCAGTCTCTAATTTTGAAGATTTACAAAGTCGGTTTTCGCTTGAGGTTGTAAATAAAGACTTTTATAAAAAAATATCGGAACTGTTTACCAAACTGGTTGGTGGCACTGTCGGCAATAGAAAAAGTAAAAATGAATATGAACCGCTCCTAAAACTCCCCTCGATTCAGGATAAAAGCCAAACCTCACTTGAATTTGCCGTCCGGCTAATTGGTCGCGTTATTTTTTGCTGGTTTTTGCGAGAAAAGAAAAGTAAGGATGAAATAGCCTTAATGCCGTTATCACTTCTATCTCATGAAGCGGCACTGGCTAATGGAAATTACTATCATAGCGTTCTTGAACCGATATTCTTTGAAGTTCTCAATAAACCGATAAAAGAACGAAAAGAAATGTATACTCAAAATGGATTTAATTCCATACCTTATCTCAATGGCGGTCTTTTTACACCACATTATGACGACTTTTTTAATTATAACGAAGGAAAGCAGGCTATTTTTAATAACATTGTTAGGGTTCCTGACACCTGGTTACAAGAATTTTTTGAATTCTTAGAAACCTACAACTTCACTATTGATGAAAACATCAGTTTTGATGAGGAACTTTCTATTGATCCGGAAATGCTTGGACGCATTTTTGAAAATCTCCTTGCCGAGATTAATCCCGAAACCGGAGAATCGGCTCGAAAAAGCACAGGAAGCTACTACACCCCAAGGACTATTGTCGACTATATGGTCGATGAGAGCCTTTATGCTTACCTAAGCAATAAAACCGGCATTGGTGAGGAAAAAATACGAGCAGTCATTAGCTATGATTTAGGCGATGATACGGAATATCCTTTAACCGAAGAAGAGCAAAAAAACATCACCGAGGCGCTTCATCAGATTAAAATACTAGACCCCGCTTGCGGTTCCGGTGCTTTCCCTATGGGAATGCTCCAAAAGATTGTCTTTATTCTTCAACAAACCGACCCGGACGGAAAAAACTGGTTTAAAAAACAAATTCAACATGCATCTCCGGAAATTCGCCGAGCAATTGAGCGTGAATTTGAAAACAAAAATTTTGACTATATTCGCAAACTTGGAATTATCCGAGAAAATATTTTTGGCGTGGATATTCAGCCCATTGCAACGGAAATTTCTCGCTTACGATGCTTTTTGACTCTTATCGTAGATGAAAGCATTGACGACAATGCGGAAAACAGAGGGATTGAGCCGTTGCCTAACTTGGATTTCAAATTCGTTACAGCAAACACCCTAATCGTACTGCCTCAATCATCTAATTCAAAGGAGCAAGCCAATCTCTTCGAAGATGAAGCCGGAATTACTGAACTGCAAGAGTTAAGAGACTTGTTCTTTAGCTCAACCGGAGCCGAAAGAGACAAATTGAAATTTGAATTTGTGCAAGTTCAAAAAAAGATGCTAGATCATTTGATTCAAAGCGATATAAGAGGTCACGCCGAGCTCACTTCCAAACTCACAACCTGGGACCCATTTAGCCATCAAGCATCCTCTTGGTTTGATCCAGAATGGATGTTTGGAGTTAAAGAGGGGTTTGATATTGCAATCGCCAACCCTCCGTATGTAACAACAAAATATGGCAAAATATCGAATGAGTTTAAAAGAATTTATCAAGAAAATTTCGAGACAGCTTACGATAAATTAGATTTATATGTTTTGTTTATTGAAAAGGCTGTAAAAATACTAAAAAATGATGGGCTGGTAACATTTATCACACCATGGAATTTTTTATCGAATTTTTATTCCTTCAAGATACGGAAATTTTTGTTGGACAATACAAAAATCAGACTATTCATGAAACTACCACCGAAGGTATTTGGCACCATTGTGGTTGATAATGTTATTTCAATTTTTCAAAAAAGTAATGACAACACCAGCAATAAAATACTTATAGATGACCTATTAAACAAAGATAACCAAATATTTATCGAGCAAAAAAAATATTTACAAAATGATAAATATATTTTCAATTTAACTAATGATAATGAGGCAAACAATATTTTAGACAAAATGAAGCTCTTCTCTAAACCGCTAGGAGATCTGGCCTTAAATTACATTGGGATTATGACTGGCGGACAAAAAGATATGATTTCAAAAAGCCCAATTTTTCAAAACAGCAAGCCGGTTCTTGGCGGAAAAGATATAGACAAATGGATACTGTTTGATAGAGGGAACTATGTGAATTTCGATAAATCGTTAATTCATAGCAATGATAACGAAAAAGTTTATTTAGCAAACAGAAAGATACTTCTTAGGAAGACAGGCCGAAAATTAACAGCATGTTTGGACGAAAAACAATTTTATACCATACAATCTTTATACAACATCGTGACTAAAGATAAAAAATATAAAGAGGAATATCTTTTGGCGCTATTGAACTCAAAATTATTTACCTATATCTACAATAAATTCTTTATAACTAATCCAGAGGTATTTCCATATATTAAAAGAAGGCACCTCGATCAGTTTCCAATACACGAAGCATCGGAATCAAAGCAAAAACCATTTATTGATCTGGTAAATTTGATAACATCTATAAAAAGTGATGGGGATCATGCTTTAAACGCGAAGAAACAGGCGTTTTCCAAGGAGTATGAGGCGCAAATTGACCAACTTGTATATCAACTTTATGGTCTTACGAGTGAAGAAATTAAAATTGTTGAGGATTCCTCTATAAAGTAACCACAACATGCCCGATCAGATTACAAACATATATCAGTTATTTCAAAAGTTCCCATGGAGCACTTTTTTAGATATTAACGAAGAAAATAACCACATTAAAATAGCTGATTCAGAGGAATACATTCTCATGAAAGAACAGGGCTTTATGAAAATAAACTTTTATGACTTTGATACGATAGAGAGAAGTATTATAAAAAGAGAAAATTACCTTACGTTGCTTATTCATGAGGATTTAAACGCTTTGGATTTTATAAAATACTGGTCAAATGAAGAAAGAAATAGCTTTGGATATAATTTTTCTAAAGAACACTGGATTTTTAAAAAAATATTTGAGGGCATTGATATTGTAAAAATTTCAGCAAACTACAAAACAGAACTTCAAAAAAGAGCAAAAAACCTATTGATACAGCCTGAAAAATTCAAAGAGGTACAAGCGGAAATAACAAAAATAGATAAAAGAGCAAAATCCTCAAAAACAAGCCTTCTTAATTTTTTAATTAATCAAACAAAATTTACTTTCCTAAATAAAAGAACTCAAAAAACTACGAGTATTACAAAGGGTGAATTTGACTTTCTCATCAATAGACTCAATCTAAACACAAAAAAGAAGAAAAAGGATTTTCAACAGTATTTAAACCCGGATGACATAACGTCACTCGGCTCTCTCTTCGAGGAAATGATCAAAAAAGAGGTATTTGACGAGGAGTATCTAAGAAAACTGGATGACTACTTTATAAAAGAAAAACTTGAAGACATTATTCAAGCAGGAAAAGAAATCCTCGCACTTAAAAGTAGTAATGTAAAAACAAAACAAGCGAAAAAGTTAATAAAATTACATTTTTCAGAAAACATTGGGCAACTCGAAACTGTTTGGCAAAAATACTTTGAAAAATATCTCCTATATTTGTTTTTCTCCTATAAAAAGATTATTCCTAAGGTTGAACTTAAAGATCTTGAAAACCTAGACAAGAAGTACCCTGATTTTGTCGGAGTAAATCACTATGACGGAGTTGATATTATTGAAATCAAAACACACCTGAAAAATGTTTTAGTTTGGGATAATTCCCATGACAACTTCGCTTTTTCTTCCGAAATGAGCAAGGCAATTATCCAATCGATAAATTACATGGATGCAATAACTGACGAGAAATTTAAGAAAACAAAAGATAAAAAAGATCTTCTAAGCTATCTTAATATCGATCAGAATCTATACAGACCACGAGGAATTATTATCATCTCTTCTTACGGTAAGATTTGCAAGAATCAGAATATACTAAGCGAGGATCAGAAAAAGAGACTAAAAAAGGATTTCACTAAGTTAAGAAATAGTATTCACAATATACAAATATTCACTTTTGATGAAATTTTAAATATGGCTGAAAGATATGTAGAGAACATAAAAACATAGATTGTTTTCGATCGGGGCAATTCACCCCTTTTGTTCCCCTCTTGCCCCTCCCTCGAACCAAGAATAGGTGTTTTGGGTGATGGTCATTCACCCCTTTAATTCCCCTCTGCCCACCACCAAAAACGGAAAAAGAAATTTGAAAATTTTTAAAACAACCGACTATCGTCGGAAAAGAAAAGGAATACATCAGCTAACTACCTATATCGCAGTCAACAATAAAAGAGGCAATTTTTAACAATTGCCCCTTTTAATTAAAAACTCAAGAAACAAACGGCGTTCCTCTCGTCCAAACAGCGTAAATAACATGCACCATCTTTCTCATTACGGCACACAAAGCTACCCTATATGGTTTGCCTTCCGAGCGTTTCTTTTGAAAAAACTCATGGAAAAGATTTGGAGGATGA
>JAUYGZ010000015.1 GCA_030690415.1 bacterium | reverse complement strand
GATTTGAATATCCAAAGTATCGTTCTAGCTGTTCGCTTTTTTCTACCTTATCAAGGTTGATATTCACATCTTTTGTTTCAGCATATCCAGCAATGAGCTGCTTTCGCATAAAAATGAAATCCGGAGCGCCATGTTCAGATTTCTTCGGATCATTTATGGACTGGAGCAAGGGATCGATGACTTTTATGAGATCCTCAAATGCTGGTCGATATGCATGCTCACGAGCATGTTCCGTGCTGAATTTGTTTACCAAAGCTGTCACATACGAAGCAACTCCCTGCTGGGAATCTGGTTTTACTGCCAAAGTGCTCATATTCATTCAAAAAAGCATTCCCATCATAACGATTGGGAAATGAAAAGCTATTGTTAATTATTTCTTAATTTTCTCTAGTTGAGTACCATTAACTTCTGAAAATAAGAAAAAGCCTTTCACTCGCGTTTTCGGTGAGCGAGTGAAATCCAAAAAACCCTCATATAAATAAGAAAAAATCCTGTCCAAAATTCCTTATTGCACCCTTAAAAAGCAGAGTAAAAAATACAAAAAAGAAGAAGGCGGATGTCACAGATCTCCTGGATATCTGAACTCTCTTCCTGTCAACACTCATTACTTGCATGATATCTGAACCCGGCGTAAAAGAAAATCGATTTGTGTTTTTTGATGAATACTATGATGAATGAAGAGTGTGAGAAGAAATTTCGTGAGGAATTGTTGTTTAGGAAGAAGAGCCCCAAGACTGTTCGAGCTTATCTGACTTGTGTCAGGGCATTTTTGAGAGTTCATGATATCCAGGAGTTTGTCCCGGAGCTGCTCCGTACTTTTGTCTTGAGGAGGCATCTTGAGCTGAACTATGCCGCTTCTACTTTGAGAATTTATAAAATGTCGTTTGAGTCTTTTGCGAAGCTGGTCTTAAATCGTTCCGTCAAGGTTGAAATCCCGAGCGCGAAGCGCGCGGTAAGGCTCCCTGTAGTTTTGTCACATCCTGAAATCAGCCGTATTTTAGATCAGATTCGGAATCGCAAGCATCGGCTTATGATCGCTCTGGCGTATGGGGCTGGTCTACGAGTCAGCGAAGTGGTGAAACTGAGAGGAGGGGATTTGGATTTTGAGAGAAACTTGATTCGGATTGTTCAATCAAAGGGCGCTAAGGATCGTCAGACGCTGTTGCCGGCACGATTGAAGGATGAACTCTTGCTTTATACGAATCGGAAACACTTTTCTGACGTTGTCTTTGAGAGTGAACGAGCCGGGAGACTGACTACCCGAACTCTTCAAAAAGTCTTTTCCAGAGCTGTGGAATCCGCTGGAATTCGGAAGACTGTTGGATTTCATGCTCTTCGACATAGTTTCGCGACACACCTCATTGAGAGGGGGACGAACCTTCGCTATGTTCAGTCTCTCCTGGGTCATTCCAATATTCGGACGACACAGATTTATACTCAGGTTTCGAATCAGTCCTTGGTGCGGATTGAGAGTCCCTTGTGATATACTCCTTGTGCTATTTGATTTCGTTTTATGATTACTAAGGATATTCGTTTTGAGCAACGTTTTCAGAATTTTGAAAAAGCACATCATGTTTTAGAGCAAAGCTTATTGATTCAGTCTCCAAGTGAGGTCGAAAGAGGAGGGATTATTCAGTTTTTTGAGCTCGCTTTTGAGTTATCCTGGAAGATAATGAAGGATTATCTTGAAACCCAGGGTTTTATTGCTAATAGTCCGAGAGAGGCTTTAAAACAAGCTTTTCAGGCAGGTGTAATCCAGGATGGTCATCGATGGATAGATGCTTTGGAAAAACGAAATCTCTCGACTCATATCTACGATGAAGAAGTAGCTCTTGGAATTCTTCAGGATATTCGTCAGTATTATTTTCCACTTATTGACCAGCTCTATAAGTATTTTCAAAATCTTAAATGAATTCTGTATTATTGAGCCAAAGCGAGCAGGATGAACTTCTTCAGGTCTTTGGTCGGTTCCCTGATGTAGAGGAGGCAATAGTTTTTGGCTCGCGCGCTAAGGGAAATGCAAAAGTATCTTCAGATGTGGATATAGCCCTTAAGGGAAATACACTCACTCGTGAAATAATTGGTCAAATTCATGGTTTGCTAGAAGAGGAAATCTCGCTTCCTTATTTTTTCGATGTGCTTAATTATCACGAAATCTCCAATAAAGATCTCCTTGATCATATCGATCGGGTGGGGGTGGTGATTTATCGGAAGAAGTGAGGATTCATGAGATTTGTAAATTTTTTGAGTTTAGTTAGGCGGCCTCTCTGACATTATTGATGATTGTATATTTCAAATACCAATAATTCTCCGGATTTATACACGCAATGTGCGCGGAATTGTTTATTGATTCGGAATGAATATATTCCCTTTTCTTTTGGCTGTTTGAGTTTGAAGTTAACCTGCCTGAAATATCCCTGTAGGAGAAATCCCTTTGCTTTCTCGTATTGTTTCAGGAGTTGTCGTGCAGTCAGGTATTCCAGGATATCCTCGGTTTCAAAAATACTTGTGAGCATCATGCGCGAATATTAATCAGCTGAGATCGGTTCATCTTGTAGACCCTATCAGCTTTTTTTCGCATTTCCGGCGTGATTTCGGATTTGGAAAGTTCTCGAAGCTCGATCGGTTCTTCTGTTTGAATGGCAATCACATTTATTCTTCCGCTGGCGTAGGCATCGAGCAGCATTCTCGCAATCGCCGAGACTGAAAGGTGCTGTTGTTTGGCTCGCTTTGCTGTTCTCGTAAATATGGATTTGTCGACGGAGATAGTGGTGTGGGCCATAATAAATTTTCATAATAATACATAATAATTATATCATGGATCTGTATCATAACAAACATCCCTGTGGGTGTTCCAACACCCCTTTCAATGAGTCTCACTTCCCCTCCTCAACAATCCTTACGCCCGCCTCAGCGACCTGCTCAGCCGGCATAGGACTCGGCGCGCCGAACATCAGGTCTTTGGCTTTCTGATCTTTTGGGAAGGCGATCACTTCGCGGATGTTGGGTTCGTTGGCAAAGATCATGATGAGTCGGTCAATGCCCCAGGCGATGCCTCCATGGGGTGGCGCGCCGTACTCGAAGGCCCTGAGCATGTGTCCAAATCTGGTTTGGGTGTCTTCAGGCGAGATTTGCAAAGTTTCGAAAATCTGGGCCTGGAGTGCCTGCTCGTGGATTCGGATAGATCCTCCGCCGATTTCGTTCCCGTCCATGACGAGGTCGTAAGCGTTGGAGAGAGCGTTGAGCGGCTCGGTCGAGATCATGTCTTCGTGTCCTTTTTTAGGCCGTGTGAAGGGGTGGTGAACAGCCCCTATAGCCCCGCTTTCCTTGCTCATCTCGAACATAGGGAAGTCATTGACCCAGCAAAAGGCGATCTTGTCTTTTGGGATACGACCTTCTTCTTCGGCAACGCGTTTTCGCAGCGCTCCCAGGGCTTCGCAGGCGGTGCTCCAGCGGTCAGCGGCGAAAAACACCACGTCTCCGGTTTTGGCTTCTACTGTGTCGGTAATGGCCTGCACCGTTTTTTCATCAAGGAATTTGAGGATGGGCGCTTTCGGTCCTTCTTCGGTGTAGATGAAGTAGGCCAGGCCTTTGGCTCCGTGCTCTTTCACAAAGTCGGTGAGCTTGGTTTCAAAGTAAGCGCGGGGCTTGTCGGCATAGTTTTCCACTTTCAACGCTTTGACGCACTCTGCTTCGGCGAAGACCTTGAAATCACAGTCTTTGACCAGCGCGGTGATGTCCTGCATTTCCATTTCGAATCGGATGTCCGGTTTGTCTGATCCGTACCTGTTCATGGCATCATGGAAACTGATGACGGGAAAGGGTTTGTGCAAGATAGCTTTTTGGGGCATGAATTTCTCTGTCAACGCGATTGCCAGACCTTCATTCAGAGCCCTGATGTCTTCCTGCTCCACGAAGCTCATTTCCATGTCCAGCTGCGTAAATTCCGGCTGTCGGTCTCCCCTCTGGTCTTCATCGCGAAAGCAACGGGCGATCTGGAAGTATTTGTCGAATCCCGCGACCATGAGCAGCTGTTTCATCTGCTGTGGCGACTGTGGAAGCACGTAAAAGCTGCCATGGTAAAGACGGGCCGGTACCAGGTACTCCCGTGATCCTTCCGGCGTTCCCTTGACCAGCATGGGGGTCTCCACTTCGATGAAGCCTTTTTCGCTCATGTAATGACGAATGAAGCTGATGACTTCATGACGCAAAATAATGTTGCTTTTCATGCGCTGCCGTCGGAGATCCAGGTACCGGTACTGCAGTCGGATCTCCTCTCCCACCATTTTGTCCTGATCGATTTCAAAAGGTGGGGTTTTGGCTTCATTTAAGACGACCAGCGTGTCTACGATGACTTCTATTTCACCGCTTTCCAGATCGGTATTGGTCATCCCTTCAGGCCGTTTTCGGACTTTTCCGCTGACCTGGATGACGTACTCGGATCGGAGAGATTCCGCGTGTTCGTGTGTTTTCTTCTCGTGCTGGGGATCGAAAACGATTTGAGTTAGGCCATAGCGGTCCCGGAGGTCGATGAAGATGAGGCCTCCATGGTCCCGACGTCGGTGTACCCAACCTGCTAAAGTGACTTCCAGATCCAAGTCTGATGAGCGGAGCTGATTATTGAGGTGTGTTCGATACATGGGGGAAGGAGTATAAGGAGGATAAGGACTATAAAGATGATAAGGATGGCTCTTTTGTCATTTCGATCGGAGTTGAGAGGGAGTGGGGAGGACGAAGCGGAGAAATCCCTTAAAAAAACAGTTTTCTTTTTCCAAAGGAATACTATCCGAAGCTGTTATCAATTCAAAATGGATATTACTGTTTATCAATGAAAAGAGTGGGGATCCAGTGGGTTTATTGGTCTCTTCCGAATGAAATGATATGATTTTAGTACTTTCTTTTTTCTTTTTTTTCTCAAACACTCCTAGCACCTCCTATGACCATCGGCATTACCACTAAATCGGAGTTAAAAGATCCTCATCATTATCTTCACAAGTCAATTGAGCTCCTGAAAAAGGCGGGAGTAAAAGTCGATCTCTGTCCCGGTACCTGCCGTCTTGTGCCCGGACATAAACCGGCGCTGGATTTTCACAAGCCCTACGATATTCTCATTGTGTTCGGTGGTGATGGCACTCTTCTTCGCACGCTCCAGTTTATGAGAAATTTTGAGTGCCCTGTGCTTGCCATCAATATGGGTCGGCTTGGATTTTTCTCTGAAGGCGTGGGCCGAGATTACAAGAAAATTATTGAGAAGCTCCTGAAAAAGAAGTATCACCTGGATCAACGAATGCTTTTGCGCTGTACGGTCATGAGGAAGGATAAGAGAGTCTTCAGTAAACGCTCCCTCAATGAGGTCACTATTGCCCGTGATGCTTTGGCGCGTATGGTTGCTCTGAAGACCACGGTCGACGATCTGAAGCTGACGACCTACGTCGCGGACGGTCTCATTGTCGGGACTCCTACGGGATCCACGGGATACTCTCTTTCCGCAGGTGGTCCGGTCATTTCCCCATCTGTCGACAGCATCATTTTGACTCCCATTTCGCCTCATTCCTTTACTCAAAAGCCGATCGTTTTGCCTCCTTCGAGCGCCGTGAAGATTCATATTTCAACCAGTGAAGATCGGGTTTACCTCACCATGGACGGACAGCATGGTTTTCATTTGAAGGATAATGACCTGGTTAAAATCAAGCGATCTTCCAAAAGTCTTAAGTTGATTCGTTTCACCAAAAATTCCTATTTTCAGACCCTCCGCAAAAAGCTACACTGGGGCTCGGATCTGGCGGGGAGATAGTCCGATCTCCCATCTCCGAACTCCGATCTCCAAACTCCCATCTCCTAACTCCCTCCTCCCCATGTCAAAACGTCTTCTCCTCCAGATTCTCGGCATTCTCGCCGTTATAGCCTTGATCGTAGTGTCCCTTGCACCTGTGATTTATCATTTCGCTCCGCCTGTACCAGTCGTCCAAGACATTCCTCCTCTTGAGGAGATCTATCCTGATCCTGCTGCTTCTTTGCCATCTAGTGCCAATGCGAATTTGAGTATTTCTGTTGGCGAAGAGGATGCTGCCGATGCTCCCAGCCGGCATGTGGATACCGAATTGGTTGAGTGATTTACCCGATCATGGAGCATGAACGTGTTATTCTCGGTATCGATCCGGGCCTGGCTACGGTCGGCTATGGATTTTTGAGGTGTTCGGATGGTCAGATGGAAATCCTGGATATGGGCGTGATAGAAACTCCTTCCGGTATGGAGGAGGCTGAGCGTCTTCTGATGATTCAGTATGATCTGAGCGAACTGATCCTGCGCTATCGTCCTCAAGAGTCTTTTGTAGAAGAGTTGTTTTTTAGCGCCAATGTAAAAACCGCCCTTTCTGTTTCGCAGGCCAGGGGTGTTATCCTGGTTACCTTGGCTTCTCATGGTCTTTCCCCCCGGTCTCTGAAGCCCAATGAAATTAAACTGGCGGTCACAGGAGATGGAAGGGCCGATAAACTTCAGGTTCAGGAGATGATTAAGCGACAGTTTCGGCTGACTGAGATACCACGACCGGATGATGCCGCGGACGCTCTTGCTGTCGCCTGGTGTGGAGGTCTTGCTTCTTTGCGAGGGTTTGAGTAGACTGTCTACGCTCTTTTTAATTTGAATGATTCGAGCCTTTCTCATCTTTATCGCCCTGAATACTGCGAGCGTTTATCTCGTTAGCTATTTATTAGATCAGTTTGTGGTCACTGGTGGTCCCATGGGATTTGTTGTGGTGGGTATTTGTATTGGACTGCTCAATCTTTTTGTCAAACCCATTTTAAAGGTTCTTTCCCTCCCTCTTATCTTCCTTACGGTTGGGATTTTTATAATTTTGATCAATGCTTTGATTTTATGGCTGGCTCAGATATTCGTTTCCTTTTTAGATATTTCAGGGGTAACCTTGACGATTAACGGCATATGGACTTATGTTGTTGCTGTTCTTCTTTTTGGAATCCTGAACTATCTTTTCCAGAAGCTCATCCGATAAGTTTTTATTTCCTTCTCTCTTTCCATGCAAGAATTTGTTCTGATCACCCAATCGGTCGTTGGTATACTCTTCATTCTTATGGTCCTCATTCAAGACAAAGGAGTTGGGTTTGGAACTGCCCTCGGTGGGACAGGTGGTGGATCTGCCTTTTATGCCACTCAACGCGGAGCTGCGCAAGTTGTTCACGTATTGTCTGTCATCCTTGCCGTCATTTTCTTAGCTATGGCTTTGCTCTATGTGATTATCCCAGATAGTGCGACGGCTCCCGGTGCTCCGACGGTCAGTTCATCCACTGGCACTCCGATCACCGTGAATCCAGGACAAACGATCAATGTTGATGGAGGAGAAGAATAAGTTCATTTTATGTTTCGAATATTCACCACTTTTGAGAAGGTTCTCATTCTGATCTTGCTGGCCATCGTAGTGTCTACGAGTGTCTATTTGTATGGACGCTTTATCCGCGATAATTCCAATCTGATTGCCGCGGACGGGGGGATTTATACAGAGGGTCTTGTGGGCAGACCACTCCTTCTCAATCCCGTTCTCCTCATGGGAAACCCGGTTGATAAAGATATCAGTCAGGTGATTTTTAGTGGATTAACCCGCTACAATCCTCATACCGGACTCATCGAGGACGATATCGCGACCAGTGAAAAGTCGAAAGATAATCTGACGTATACCTTTACCCTTGTGCCTGACGCATTCTGGCATAATGGGGTGCCTGTTTCCGCCGACGATGTGGTCTTTACTTATCAGTCGGTGATTCAGAATGAGGCCTTTCCCAATGTCGCTTTGCGACAGATGTTTTCGGATGTGACGGTGAAAAAGATCGATGATCGGACGGTTCAGTTTCAACTCGATAACCCATATTCCTTTTTCCTGGCGAATGTGACGATCGGTCTTCTTCCTAAGCACCTCTATGAGCTCATACCTGTCGATAATCTTGACAAGTCAGAGATTAACCAGGCTCCTGTGGGGACTGGCCCCTACAAATTCGCGACCTGGACGGTTAAGAATGATACTTATGAGGTCACCCTTCAGCGAAATGATCAGTACTATGGCACCCACACGAAGATTACGACTCTTATTTTCCGTTCATTTCATGATCAGGATTCTCTCTTACTCGCTGAGAATACGCTCACCGGCTTTCGTTTGAGCACTGATAAGAACCCCAAGGATGTTTTCGGAGACACCAGTCGTTTTGATATTTTCCCGTATCATCTTCCTCAGTACAGTTCGCTTTTTCTGAACACGGATTCCGATATTTTGAATAATCGTATGGTTCGATTTGCTCTTCTTCTGGCGACTGATAAAGAGGAGATCAGGGATGCGGTAGGAGATGTGGAGATAGTGGATACTTCGATCCTTGAGTCAAAACTCGATTTGGATATTGAATTTAGTCTTGAGCGTGCCCGAGGCGCTTTTTTTGACACTGAGTGGAATATCCCCTCCAAGGTGGAGTCGCGAAAAGAACAGGAAGAAGAGCCCAAGAGTACAGGTGGACCCGAGCTTGATCAGCTCATTGCTGACGCGACGGAACTGAAGTTTATTTTAACGGCGTCTCAGGATAGCTGGATCTCCCTTGCTGTTGATGGAGTTGATCAGACTTCCTTCCTTTTGAGTGCAGGTAAGACTAAGGAATTTTCTGCAAAGACTGCTTTGACGCTCCGCACGGTTGGGAATGCCGCTGGCCTGCAGGTAGAAATGAATGGCCTTCAGCTGAAGTCCTTGGGTGGCGCTGGCCAGGTCGTCAGGAATATAGTTTTTGATCGACAAACGATCAGTCAATATGTCGATGAAACCTTACTTCCCCCACCGCCATCGACTCCTGAAGCCGTTTCCGATACTCCAAAACCGTCGGAGGAGCCAGTACCTGCTGAGGAAGATAAACCTGATCTTCCCTTAGAAGTTCAGCCAGAGTTGAGTGGGGAAGAAGTTGCAGAGCTGGATAAGGTTCGAATTAACGACAATGGTGAGCGTCTGATTCTTCGTTTGGTGACGGCACAGGAGCCAGCGAGTTTTCTTCGTGTGGCTGAGCTAGTTCGAAAGCAGTGGTTGGAGGCAGGAGCGAAGGTCATTATTGAGACCTATTCTCTTCAGGATCTTCAGGAAAAGATTAAAAATCGTGATTATGATATCTTGCTCTTTGGACAGAATTTAGGCTACAATCTGGATGCTTTCCCATTCTGGCACTCCAGTCAATCGGGGACAGGGCTTAATCTTTCGAATTATAGAAGTCTGGAATCTGATAATTTCCTGGTTGATATTCGAAGGACCTTCGATGAGCGAACGAAGCAGGAACTGCTTGATCGTCTTAAAAAGGAAATTGCCCATGACACGCCTGCTGTTTTCCTCTACAATCCGACACACTATTACCTTGTTGCGAAGTCGGTTAAGAATGTTCAGCTGGGGAAGCTCAGCAGTCACTCAGATCGCTTTACGGATCTCCCCAATTGGTATGTGAAAGAGGATTATGACCTCAAAGAACCCTTTAGTTTCTCTCAGCTCTTTTCCTGGATTTTCACCTTCTAGTTTCTCTCCTCGTACAGACGTTTTGTCAAAACGTCTCTACCCAACTCCTCGTACAGACGCATAGCAATGCGTCTCTACTCCACTCCTAACTCCTAACTCCCCTCCCATGTACGTCCTCCTTACTCAAGATGTCCCTGACCTTGGTCAGAAGAATAGTCTGGCTAATGTGAAGTCCGGGTACTTCAGAAATTATCTTATGCCTAAAGGCTTGGCTCAGCAGGCTACCACTGAAATGATTGATCGCATGAGGAATACGATTGTCGCGAAACGTGAGGCTGTAAAAATGGCTTCCAGTGATGCTTCTGCTCACGCAAGGGCACTCTCTGGAGCTGTTATCCATCTTTCCGGGAAGGCTTCAGAGAAGGGGACGCTCTTTAAGGCCTTACTGGAGCAGGATGTCGTTGATGCGATCATGGAAGAGTATTCTATTGAGGTTGAGCCTGAGCAGATCGTCATGGCACATATCAAAAAAATTGGTGAGCACGCCATTGGAGTGCAGTTAGATGGTCAGGTCGTAGAGATCAAGGCTGATGTAGCACTCGAGGGGGAATAGTACTCCTGATCATGAATGTTCTAGCACTTGATTTCGGACTGAAGCGAATCGGTACGGCTGTTGGATCCACAGAGTCGGGTATTGCCTTTGCTCGCGCAGTTTTGAAGAATACTGATTTTCTTTACGAGGATGTGGGCAAAATCATTCTCCATGATCAGATTGAGCAAATCCTGCTCGGTATGCCGTACCGCCAACGAGGAGAAGTCGGGACTATTCATGATGAGCTTATGGATTTTTATGATGAACTTATGGATCGCTTTGATTTGCCGATCGAGATGATTGATGAACGTTATACTTCGAAAATGGCCATTCAGAAGCTTCATGATATGGGGATGAAGGCCAGGGAACAGCGGGGTCATGTGGATTCCCTGGCGGCGCAGCATTTTCTTCAGGAGTGGTTGGATGAGCAGGATGGAGGGCAATGAGGTGCGTGTACTAGAATTCTTTTCTGGATATTATGTCCATCGTTCTCACCGGCTCTCTCGCTTTCGACCACATCATGGTCTTCCGTGATGAATTTCGGAATCACATCCTTCCTGAAAAGGTGCGCATGCTGAATGTGGCCTTCAATGTGGATTCACTGCGACGTGAATTTGGAGGTACGGCGGGGAATATCGCCTACAATTTATCCTTGCTTGGGCTGCGTCCGACCATTGTGGCCACGGTTGGTCATGATTTTGAATCCTATTTGAAGAGGATTCAGGAATGGGGCATGGAGACGGATTGTCTCTTGCAGTTGCGCGATGAACATACGGCTCAGGCTTTTATCATGACTGATGTGAAGGATAATCAGATCACGGCATTTCATCCAGGGGCGATGGGGAGAGCACATGAGCAGTCACTTTCCGTTGTTTCATCTGAACCGAATTTGGTGATGATTTCACCCGATGACCCAAAGGCTATGGTTTCGCATGTGAAGTACTGTCAGGCTCAAGGTTGGCATTTTTGGTTCGATCCCGGACAAGCGATGAATGCTTTGTCTGGCGATGAACTTACCGCCTGTATCCGGGGAGCGGATGGATTGGTGCTGAATGACTATGAATGGGAAATGTTTCAACAAAAAACCGGACTCAATTTGGAGATGATTCTCGGAGTTCTTCCTTATGTGCTGGTCACAAAAGGTCATAAGGGAGTTGAAATCTTGTCTCAGGAAGGTGTTGAAAATGTTTCTGCTGTTTCAGAGTTGAATGTTCTTGATCCCACTGGAGCTGGCGACGCTTTTCGGGCTGGACTTTTGTATGGTTTGCAAAATGGACTCGGGATCATCGAGTCCTGTCGGTACGGATGTGCTGTGGCTTCGTTTGCGGTGGAAGAAAAAGGGACACAGAATCATCGGTTTAGGATAGATGATGTTGAGGAGAGGATGGTGACTTCAATGAGTTGATTATTTCTCGTTATGTAAGTACAATCCCTCTGACTTCCCAATCAAATCGGGAAAAGTAGACACTCGATCAATTCCATCACTCCTTTCTTTATGTCCCAGGTCAGATATCCTGAACAGGTAAATCAAGGTCGTTTGAATATTGAGCTCGCTGAGCGGCACATGAGCGCTTTGATGAAGGTTCGGGAACGGTTCACTACCGAGAAGCCTTTTCAGGGCCTCACGATCGGTATGGCCTTGCACGTGACGAAGGAAACCGCTGTTTTGGTTCGAACTTTGAGAGATGGTGGCGCCAAGGTTGTCATCACCGGCTGCAATCCACTCTCCACTCAGGACGATGTCGCCGCGGCTTTAGCAGAGGAAGATGGTGTTGAAGTATTTGCTTACAAGGGCGAAACGAATGAGGAGTATTATGCTTTTTTAAGGTCGGTTCTTGATGAGAAGCCAGATATTACGATTGATGATGGTTGTGATCTGGTGACAGAACTTCATGCGAACTATCCTCACTTGCTGAAGACTGTTATCGGAGGATGTGAAGAAACGACCACCGGCATACAACGATTGAGAGCCATGGAGCGATATGGTGCTTTGAAGTTCCCCGTGATTGCGGTGAACGATAATAAAACCAAGCACCTCATGGATAATTATTATGGGACGGGTCAGTCAACTTTAGATGGTTTGCTGCGATCTACCAATATCTTGTTGGCTGGTAAAGTGCTGGTGGTCGTGGGATACGGGAGCTGTGGTAAGGGAGTTGCCATGAGAGCAAGAGGTATGGGAGCAAACGTGATCGTGACGGAGGTTGATAGTTTCACTGCTCTGCAGGCGAAAATGGATGGATTTCGGGTTATGCCGATGATGGACGCCGTGACGGAGGGTGATATTTACATTACGGTGACGGGGAATATCCATGTCATTGACGGGCATCATATGGAGCAGATGAAGGATGGAGTGATTCTGGCCAACTCAGGTCATTTTGACAGTGAGATTAACCTGAAGGTATTGGAAGAGAAGGCAAATTCGAAACGACGTGTGCGTCATTATCTGGATGAGTATACCTTTGCTGACAAGGTCATTTTTGTTGCCGGGGAGGGGCGTTTAGTCAATCTGGTCTCTGCTGAGGGACATCCCAGTGAGGTCATGAGCCTCAGTTTTTGCGGTCAAGCCCTAGCCTGCGAGTATCTGGTGAACAACAAGGGAAAATTGTCTGCCGGGGTTCATGTTTTGCCAGCGGAAATTGATGATACGATTGCAAAGATGCAGCTGGAGGCGATGGGGGTGGGTATTGATGTGTTGACGAAGGAGCAGGTGGTCTATCTAGATTTGTGGCAACAGGGAACGTAAGAGGGTTTGCTGGTTTTTGGTTGCTGGTTATTGGTTTTATTGATATGGATATAAAGAAAATTGATGTTTATCAGCGGTCGTATCGATTGGCAATTGAGATCCATCATTTTTCACTCACTCTTCCTTCATATCTTCGTTATGATCTTTCAGATCAGATGAGAAGAGCATCGCGCTCGATTCCTTCCAATATTCGAGAAGGCCTTATGAGAAATAAGTCCAATAAAGATAAGGTTAATTTTTTAAGAACGGCTATTGGTTCTAATGATGAAATTCTTTTTAATCTTGATTTTTTGAAGGATTCAGAACTCATGGAAGAAAAAAGATTTCAGTATTTTGTTTCAGAATATGATATTGTTGGGAAACAGCTCAACCGCTTTATTCAGACTCTTACTTCCAGCAACCAATAACCAGAAACCAGTAACCAGTAACCAGCAAACTATGCCAAATTACTTCTTCACTTCCGAATCCGTCACCGAAGGCCATCCCGACAAGATCTGCGATCAGATTTCTGACGCGGTGCTTGATGCTGTCTTGAAAGACGATCCCCAGGGCGCCTGTTGCTGTGAGGTGTTTACAACGACGGGATTGGTCGTCGTAGGAGGCGAGATTACGACTTCGACTTATGTGGATGTGACGAAAATCGTCAGAGACACGCTGATGAAGATTGGATACACTGATCCGGCCTTCGGGATTGATTATCAGAGCTGCGCGGTGGTTTCAGCCATAGATGAGCAGAGTCCTGATATTGCCCGGGGTGAACGAAACGATTTGAGTCTTCACAAAGCCCAGGGGGCTGGGGATCAGGGGATGATGTTTGGCTACGCCTGTGATGAGACACCGGAGCTGATGCCCTTGCCCATTATGCTGGCTCATGGATTGACGCGGAAACTTGCTGATGTCCGTCATTCTCGTCAGATTGAATACCTTCGTCCCGATGGGAAGGCTCAGGTGACGATTGAGTACAGCGAACTGGGCAAGCCCTTACGAGTGGACACCGTTGTTGTCGCAGCACAGCATCATGAAGGGATTTCTCATGATCACATTAAGAAGGATATTATTGAGCAGGTTATCAGGCCAATATGTGGAGAATTCCTGGATGAGAAGACACGATTTCTGGTCAATGAAACAGGGAAGTTCGTCGTCGGCGGTCCTCATGGCGACACCGGCCTCACGGGGCGGAAGATTATTGTTGATACCTATGGTGGGATGGGTCGACATGGGGGAGGGGCGTTTTCCGGCAAACATCCAAATAAGCAGGATCGATCAGGCGCTTACATGGCTCGGTATATTGCGAAAAATATTGTGGCGGCGGGATATTCCAATCGCTGCGAAGTCCAGCTGTCGTACGCGATTGGGTTTCCTGAGCCGGTTTCTGTATTCGTCGATACCTTTGGTACCGGAAACGTTGATCATAAGAAGCTCGAGCTGGCAATTCGCGAGTGTTTTGATTTAACACCGGCCGGGATCATCATTGAACTAGACCTTCTCAGACCAATTTACTCTGCCACCTCCACCTACGGTCATTTTGGACGAGCTGAATTTCCATGGGAGCAGATGAATCGGGTTGGAGACTTGAGGAAGGTCTTAGGATAATCTGTTGTAGATCCATCCGATCAGCCATCCGCTTTTCTAGACAATCATCTCCTTCTTATTTCGCATCATTTTCTTTTCACCTGAGGAATATGATCGTAGAATGAGTGTCCTTTCATTCTGTTCATGGCTCGACCACATATCTGTATTTTGTTCGCCGGAGGTACGATCGGGATGATTCGGGACCCTGGTACGGGAGCACTTCGTCCCGCGACCCATGTCAGTGATCTTTTGCGTGATATTCCTGAGCTTCAAAAGGAAATCAAGCTGGATTTTCGGATGGTGATGAATATCGACAGCTCCAATATGGAGCCTCCTGACTGGACAACATTAGCGAAGAATATATTCGAACTCTATGATCACTATGATGGCTTTGTCATTACTCAGGGGACGGATACCATGGCGTATAGCGCATCCGCCCTTTCTTTTGCTCTTCAAAACCTCAGTAAGCCCATCGTGATGACAGGATCGTTGATTCCTTTGGGCGAGCTGGGGGCTGACGGGCGAAATAACCTGATTTATGCTTGTCTTACTGCTGCTCTGGATATTGCTGAGGTGTGTATTGTTTTCGCGAACCGTATCATTCGTGGTAATCGTGCAAAAAAGCATCACGAGTCATTTGTTGATGTTTTTCATTCCCCGAACTTCCCTTTTCTCGGTGAGCTGGGTCGTCCAACGGTACTTTTTGACTGGAGAAAAAGAAGGCGAAAGAGGGTCCTTCATTTTCAGCCAGAGTTTGAAACCAATGTTTCGCTTCTTAAGATGTTTCCGGGCTTTCATCCTGAGATCATAGATCGAGTTATAGAGCGCGGAGCGAAGGGCATCATGATCGAAGGTTTTGGTCCTGGAAATGTTCCATTTTTGACGCAGAGTATTATCCCTCAGATCGAGAGGGCTACTGATGCCGGTATTCCGGTCGTTTTGGCGAATCAGATGGAGCGGGGGATCACGAATCTTCGTGCTTATGAAGGTGGCTATAAGGCATTGAATGCTGGTGCTATTTCCTCCCATGATATGACGACTGAGGCTACTTTGACCAAACTGATGTGGGTTTTGAGTCAGACAACCCGGGTTGACCGTATTCAAAAGATTATGGAGGCTGATCTTTCCGGTGAGCTCTCTTTGAGTTAGCTTTCAGCCATATTTCTCCCTTCTGTTATCCGGTTTGAAGAACTTTCGTATTTTTTTCTGAACAAGGTATACTGTTTTCGTTTTATCACTCATCTCATTCCTTTTATGGATCTTCAATCCGCAGAGAAGCTTTTCCAGGGATCTATTCTTTATCTCGAAGAAGAGTTTTCAAAAATGCAGGTCGGTCGTGCCAGTACCTCAATGGTGGAGGGGGTGCATGTCTCTGCTTATGATATGGTCCAACCTATCAAAAATCTTGCCACGATCACGACACCAGATCCCAAAACGATCCTTATCCAACCCTGGGATAAAGCAGTTCTTGCATCCATTGAAAAGGCTATTCGAGATCAATCTGATCTTGGTCTTAACCCTCAGAATGATGGGGTTGTTGTCCGGATTACGATCCCTCAACCGACTGAGGAACGACGTAAGGAATTGGTTAGGGTTGCCTATGCGAAAGCTGAGGAGTCTAAAATTTCTGTTCGAAGCGCACGTCAAAAGGCTCACTCGACTATCCAGACTCAGCTGAAAGATAAGGAAATCTCTGAGGATGAGGCCAAGGCTATGGAGAAAGAGCTTCAGGAGAGTGTCAACAAATCCAATACGAAAATCGATGAACTCGCAAAGACGAAGGAAAAAGATATCATGACCGTCTAATCCTTAACATTTTTTATTTCTTTCAGGAGCTATCGTGTTTTGCTCCTTCATTTCACATTATTATGAGTTATCTGATCAGTATTCTCGTTTTTCTTCTTTTGTTCTCCATATTAATTCTCGTCCATGAGTTCGGTCATTTTTTTGCAGCCCGTAAATGTGGAGTGAAGATAGATGAGTTTGGGATGGGACTTCCTCCCCGGGCAAAGGGACTTTGGACCGATAAGAAAGGAACTTTGTACAGCCTGAATTGGATTCCATTTGGAGGATTTGTTCGCATGTTTGGAGAGGATAGTTCTGAGAAAGAGATGTGGAAGCAGAAGGGGAGTTTTGGGAGTAAGAGTATACCCGCCAGAACCATCATTATCCTAGGTGGTGTTCTGATGAATTTTCTTTTGGGCTACGTCATTTTGGTCCTTCTTTTCACGGTTGGCACGAAGCCCTTTATTGCTACACAAGAGGACTTTCAATACTATCGAGATCAGGGGGTTATTATCGCTGAAGATCAGGTTCTGATAACAGATTTTGCGGAAGATTCACAGGCCGATGAAGCTGGCCTCGTTGTCAATGATGTCATCCTATCAGCTGATCAGCTTCCAGTTCGATCAAATGATGAGTTTGTCGCTGTTGTCCAGGATCATGCTGGGAAAAGTGTACTGGTTACCGTTTTGAGGGATGGCGGTCAATTGAACCTATCAGTTCCGGTGAGTACTGAAGGTCACATTGGTGTGGTCATCTCTGATGCTCCCCGGGTCGATGAAATCCACGAGGTTTCCTACTCCTTTCCTCAGGCACTTGTCCAGGCGGGATATGAAGTAGGAAGACTTTCCATTCTGACCATGAAGCTTTTTGTACAGGTCCTTGTAGATTTGTTCACCAGCTTCCAGGTCTCTGACCAAATATCAGGACCTGTTGGCATTGCTCAGTTGACTCATATGGCGACCCAGTCAGGAGGGATTTGGGAAGTACTTAAGCTCATGGCATTACTCTCGATTTCACTTGGGGCGATTAATGTTCTTCCAATTCCGGCTTTGGATGGAGGACGTTTTCTTTCGATCGTGTTTGAAATCATTACCCGCAAGAGACCCAACCCCACTTGGGAAGCACGAATTCACGCCATTGGGTTTTTGATTATCATCATTCTTATTTTAGCGGTTACCTATAATGATATTCTGAGACTTATCACCGGATAGTTATTTTTGAATACCACCATAAAATAAAATGTCGGATACGGCTAGCCGTCATGTTTGATGAATACATCCGTCCATATATATTGGATATGAATATACTTTTATATCTGAATATGGAAACAACATTTTATTCTCTTGCTGCAAGAGGACTCGAGGCAGACTTGGTCAAAGTTGAAGTCGATCATTATAAGAGTCAGCCGGGTACAGTGATTGTTGGCCTTGGTGATACTGCTGTTCAGGAGAGTCGTGAACGGGTGCGTGCCGCAATTAAAAATAGTGGTCTTTATTATCCTCGTGGGAGAGTCGTGGTGAACTTAGCGCCAGCCGACGTCCGTAAATCCGGTCCTTGCTTTGATTTGCCCATTGCCCTTGGCATGATCTCGCTCAGTCATGGTTTAAAGCTCGATCTCCTCCAGGAGTCGATCTACCTCGGTGAGCTCTCTCTTGATGGTGATTTACGCCCTATCACAGGAGTCCTGGGACTTGCAGCGGCTGCACGTAATCAGGGTTTCAAGCGCTTTTTTGTCCCCCTCCAGAATGCCGAGGAAGCTGCGTTGATCGATGGAATTGAAGTTTATGGAATTCGAACTCTTCATGAAGCGGTAGATCACCTTCAGGGAGCTCTCGACCTTGAGCAGGTCAGAATTGAAGATCTGAAGTCCTATTTTGATCGGGCAACGCCTTCTTTAATCGATTTCGCGGACATTAGGGGACAAGCTCAGGCTAAGCGTGCTCTTGAGATTGCAGCCGCAGGAGGACACAACATTCTTCTGAATGGTGCTCCTGGTTCCGGTAAAACCATGATGGCTCGTGCTCTGCAGGGGATTTTGCCTCCTCTTTCGATTGAGGAGTCCTTGGAAGTCACCCAGCTTTATTCCCTTTCGGGACTACTCCCAGAAAATGACTTTCTCATTCGTGAGCGTCCGTTTCGCGTTGTTCATCATACAGCCTCCGGCGCGGCTATTGTCGGAGGGGGTCAGATCCCAAAGCCCGGGGAGATTACTCTGGCCCATCGGGGAGTCCTTTTTCTTGATGAAATGGCAGAGTTCCCTCCTCGTGTTTTAGAGCTCCTGAGACAGCCTTTGGAAGACAAACGAATTACTATTAGCCGTACCCAGGGTTCGCTGACCTACCCATCACAGTTTCTTCTCTGTGGAGCTATGAATCCTTGCTCGTGTGGATACTATCAGGTCCCGAATGCAAAGAAGGTTTGTGAGTGCTCTCCTGGGTCGATTCGGCGATATCAGCAGAAGATTTCAGGACCTCTCCTTGATCGGATCGATCTCTACTGTACGGTTTCTCCCGTCCCTTATCGGGATTTTCACGGTACGGATTACCTGGAATCAAGCACTGATATTCGTGAGAGGGTTCTTTTTGCCCGTCAGGTTCAGTTAGACCGCTTTCAGGGCAGTGCCATCAGGGTAAATACAGAGATGTCCGCTAAAGCTATTCAGGAGTTTTGTCCCCTTAGCTCAGTAGTCAGTACGATTCTTGATAAGGCTATAGATCGTCTTCATCTTTCTGCGAGAGGCTATCATCGGGTCCTCAAGGTTTCTCGTACCATTGCAGATCTGGAGGGGCGAGGTCAGATCGGTGAGAGTGATGTCCTGGAAGCTCTCCAGTACCGCCGAGCGGAGGCATGATTACCTTGTTTCCTTCCTTCCCCTGCAGTAGTTTGGAGGTACTCCTTTTCGCTTTCATGTCACTTTACCGGAAATATCGTCCACGAGATTTTCAGTCCTTGCTGGGCCAGGATCATGTCAGGGAGGTGCTTCAGGGTGCGCTTTTGAAGGATCGGGTTTCACATGCTTATCTCTTCACTGGTCCACGTGGTACAGGGAAGACTTCTACGGCTCGTATTCTTTCACGAGCGATCAATTGTTTGTCGCCTGTTGATGGATTTGAGCCCTGTAATACTTGCGAGATTTGTTTAGCGGCTCTTGAGGAGCGCCTGACTGATTTGGTGGAAATTGACGCCGCAAGCCACGGATTGGTCGATGACGCTAGGGCGCTTGTTGAGCAGGCTCGTTTTATGCCGACCCAGGCGAGGAAGAAGATTTACATCATTGACGAGGTTCACATGCTTTCCAAGAGTGCGTTTAACGCTCTTCTGAAAATCATTGAGGAGCCTCCGGATTATGTTCATTTCATTTTGGCCACTACTGAATCACATAAGGTACTTGATACCATCAAATCTCGCTGCCAGCGCTTTGATTTTCACCTTGCGAACGATCAGCTTGTTATTGCTCACCTGAAGGATGTGTGTGGAGCCGAAAAGGTTTACCCGGATGAAGGTGCGCTTGCAGTATTGGCAGAGCATGCACGTGGGAGCTTTCGCGACGCTTTGAGTCTCCTGGAACAAGTCATCGATATGCCTGAGCTTACATCTCAGCAAGTCATGAGTACTTTAGGGCTTTCGGATGAGAGCTCAGTTCATCGGCTTTTAGATTACCTCTTTCACGATGATTCAGCTCAAGCTTTAGATATGGTTGAAGAACTGTACCAGCAGGGTGCCGATCTTTCTCAGTTTTGCCAGTCGCTTCTGGAGCAACTGCGCTTGAGACTTTTGAAGGATCCCAAGAATTGTCGACTCCTTTTGGATTGGGTAGCGGTCTTCTACGATGCTCTTGATCAGCTTCGCAATCCTATTATCCCTCAGCTCCCTCTTGAAATGGCCGTTTTGAAGGCACTTTCTTTTTCTTCAGCCATCCCCTCGGATACTTCGACCGCTGCTCTCGCTTCTTTTGAGGCTTTAGGAACCTCCCCTGTACAGGGATCTATTCAAGGAATCCCTCACGGTATGGATCCTGCACAGTCTCAGGATGCCAATGAATTGTTGCCTCAGAGTGACCCCGGCTTCGATCGTGACGCTCTTTTGAATGCTGTTCAGCATGTTCCACTGAGGACTCTGCTCAGGTATTCTCAGCTCAGCTTTTCAGACCAGCAACTTACTATTCAGCCTCGTTCCGCCTTTGAGGTCAATAAAATGAAACAGAAGGAACTCTTGTCACAGCTGATGGAGGCAGCTCAGGGACAGTTTGGTCAGGACGTTTCGCTTCACTTTGTTGTTCGACCTCAAGAATTATCTCCTTTGGACAGGATGCTTTCCCCAGGGATTCGTTCTCAGGATCTTAAATCAGTGTTTTAGTTATGGATTCCGTTCTGGAAAAAAATGTCTTACGACAAGAGTTGAAGGCAGTTCTACTGAGGATCTCACATCGTGATAAAAGATCTCAGGAACTTTTGGATATGCTTCTCTCTTTAACAATATTACAAAATGTACAAACAATATCACTTTTTATTTCGCTTCCCGACGAACCTGATACTACCTTTCTTGCCCGTCATTGCTGGACTTATGGGATCCGAGTGTTTGTCCCAGAACACCAGGGGCACCTATCGGGCACGGTGATCCAATTCCGCGAATGGACTCCCAGCTCTCGCCTTGTCACGAGCTCTCGTGGTCTTTTTCACCCTGCTCAGGGCGAGCTGTTTAAGGTCGATCAGATTGATCTTATCTTTGTTCCCGGTCTTGCCTTCACTCATTCTGGTCTTCGACTGGGGCGAGGTGGTGGTTTTTATGACCGACTCCTTTCTGGCTTTAAGGGTGTTTCTGTAGGCATTTGTTTTCGTGAGCAGATAAAAAATGCCCTCCCAAAGGATGAGCATGATGTTCTGGTTGATCGTGTTGTCTGCTGCTAATGAGTCTTTTCGTCGTCTGAATAGCTGTATTGGTCGATAACTTTTTTGTAGTCAAAGACCTCTTCATCACTGAAGAAGCGTTTCACTTCTGCCTCAGCGTTTTCGGGTGAATCGGATGCGTGAATGATATTCGACCCATATGAGGACGAGAGGTCACCGCGGATGGTTCCCGGTGAGGCTTCACGGGAGTTTGTCACTCCACACATTGTCCTGACAACGTCAATGGCACCGAAACCCTCCCAAATTTGGAGGATTACCGGTGAGCACTTCATGAAGGATTCAATCCCTGGGAAAAATGGCTTATCGACGAGATGCGCATAGTGTTCTTTCAAAATGTCACCGGTGAGTAGAGTCATTTTATTTGCGACTAGTTTAAGTCCCTTTCTTTCGAAGCGACTCACGACTTCGCCGACGAGTCCCCTTTGGACAGTATCCGGTTTGAGGATAATGAGAGTTCGTTGCATCATAGATTCAGTGAGGGTTAGATTCAATGTATCGGAATTATATCCTGGATTTTGTCAGGCGAAAAGAGATCCTGATGCTCTTTTCTTTTCTGTAGAATCTGCAGCCTGTGTGCTTGCTTGCAATTCACACCAGATAGTGGCCATACAGAGAGTATTTCGTTCTTTTCCGTGGATGCTGAAGATAAGGGCAAGCCCTGTCTGAATCCGGCGTTCCACGGAAAAACTCAATCGATGGAGGCCTTTTTTACGATAGCCGTATTCCAGGTAGTGTTGGAGGAGTTCCTGATGAATTTTTTCAGGGTGTGTGATAAATTGGTCGAGAACCTCTTGTTCGATGCTCAATTCGATTCCCAACGGTTTTTTCCGAGGTTTTTGGATAACCTTGATCAGTTGATTCAGCAGGTCTCCCAATCGAGTAAGCTGTGAATTATCCTGAAGCTGCTCTCTTGTCCTAGAATCTCGCTCCTCTGCATCGGATGGTACTTCGGGAAAAGGTGTCTGTTTACCTGCTTCCTTCTCAGGCTTAGAGAATTGCTTTGTTGGTTGGAATCGTGCCCCAATCACGATATATTTGCTGAGCTCATCCCTGAGCCAGTCCAGATCGGGCTTTATTTGATGCGGTACATCGATGATTTCGAGTTCTCGGAAGTTTGCTAGGAGTGTTTCAATGATCTGTGATTCAGGATCTCCCTCGGACTTTCTTTTCATTTCAAAATCCTGTTCCTCCTCCTGATCTGTTTCCTCGAGTAGTAAATTTTCTTCTTCTTCTTCCTGATAAGCTGTTTCGGGCTCTACAGGGACTTCTTCCTTTTCATGGAAGCCTACTTCCTCATCCTCACCCGTAATCTCTTCAATGTTCTCTGCTTCTTGAGTTTCGGCGATGAGTTCTGGTTCTTCTGTTTCGCTTTCCAATGCTTCTGGGCCCTGATCCTCTGATTCGATCTGATTGTCTGAATTTTCTTCCGTCGGCTGCTTAGCTTCTTCTCTGCTTGATTCTTCAAATTCGCTAGTTGTCACTTCCACCTCGGTTTCCTCAGGTTCCTCTCCGACCCCCTCATCCTGTTCTCCTGGTTTGACTTTAGTGAAGAGATTCTGAGGGACTATCTGAATCCTTTTGAGCCCTCTTGTAAATTCTTTCCAGACCTCAGGAGAGAGACGTTTAATCTGAAGGGCCCTGAGCTGTCTCTGGTGTGTGCCCAGGAGAGTCTGAAGCATCTCATGTGGGGGTGTGACGCTTCCCTGAAGACTCGTGCTGAGTTTCCTGAAATCACTTGGGTTGATCATTGCTGTCATCATGAGAAGAAAGGGGTTGAACTGTGCCTTGAGATCCCTCCTGAGGAGCCTGAGCGACGGGCAATGAAGCAGCCGTCCAGAGCTTCTTTCCCATGGACCAAAGCTGCAGCCTCATAGAGAGAGCTCAGTTGATCAACGGTTTTTTCAGTCTTTTCCTTTGGCTCCATTTTTCGACTTGGTTCCCGGGTAGAGAGAATGAATTTTTCGAGCCTCCATTCTTCATAGAGTCCTTCGAGCTTCTCTTCCAGATAAAAATCCATGTCTTTTTTCAGGTCGTCTGGAAGACGGTTCATAATTCCGGCTACCCTGTTCCGCATATGTTGTTTGAAGAGATTTTGGTTTTCGAAATCCTCATTTTCCCTGTCATGGGCTGTTAGTATGAGCTCTCTGCTGATTTCCCGACGTGCTTCCTGGAGAGTCCTGACATGGTATGTTTCGTGCTCCTTCTGCCATTTATCATAGAGTTCCCTGATTTTCTCCTCGGTGGATAATTCCAGCTGGTTTCGAAGATCTTCCGGCGCTTTGACCATGATTTCGATTGTTCTTTCGAGCAGGGCTTCACGAAATTTTCCCTGGTGGTGAAAACGGTCATCTTCTTTGTCCTCCCGCCTGAAGACGAGAGCATTTGACAGCTCAATCCTGGCGCTTCGGAGTATTCTATCGTGATAGCTCTCGTGGCGCTTCTTCCATTCTTGGTATAGGCTACGGATTTGAGTATTCGCATATGATTCAATCCCACTCCTGAGGTCTTCGGGGACCTGGACCATGACCGATGAAAGGCGTAGCCTCATGGTCTTTTCGAAGGTGCCTTTGTCGTGGAAGCGGTCGTCATCTTCGTCGTTTGGGTTCAGGATGAGTACTTCGTCCACCTCTTCCTGGGCATTATTGAGAGTGTTTTTATGAAAGTTTTCATGCTGTATGTGCCACTGCTCATAGAGTGTCGCGATTTTCCTATCAATCAGGACTATGGTCTGGCTTCTCAGATCTTCCGGAAGATTGTTCACGACTTCGGTGCAGCGAAAACCCATTTGTTCGCGGAAGTTCCCCTGATCGTGGAATCGGTTGTCCCTGATGTCTTCTTCCGAAAGGACCAACTTCTGGTCAAGTTCTCCTTCCATCTCCCGAATGACCTGTTTGTGGTAGTTCATATGGCGATTTTCCCAGATTTGGTGCGATTTCACGATTTGATCTTCTGCATATGCCAAGAGCTGTGCACGAAGGTCTTCTGGAGCTTTCTCTATGACCATGATGATTCGTGTAAGCATGGTCTTTCGGAATGCTTCTTTATTGTGAAAGTTGTCATTGTCGATGTCTTCCGAACTAATCGCGAGTTGTCCTCGTATTTCTGTCTGCCCGGTTGTTATGGTTTTCTGTTCAAAGGCCGCATGTTCGGTTTTATAATTTTCATATTTCTTCAAGAGCTCCCCTTTGACTAGCTCGGCCTCAAACAAGTGCATTTTTAGATTCTGGTGCTCGTTCAGTTCTTCTTTGAGCAGGGGTGAAATATCAGTCAAAACTATTTTGAAGATGTGTTTTGAAAATTGTTCTTCGCTGAAGTGTTTCCTGATGTCCTCAGGCGAGATTTTTTTCTTGTTGATTTTTTTTGATAATTCTATGGAAAACCGTGTTTCCATGCTTTTCTCATGTGACTCTTCGTAATCGTTAAATTTCTTCCCAAGAGCGTCTTTGACTTGGCTGTTTTCTGAGAGTTTTTTTCTGAGATCCTCATGCTCTCCCAATTCTGCCTTCAGCTCGGGGCTTGCCTCCTTTAGGATCAGTTCAAAGTACTCCTTCTGAAAGGCTTCTCCCTCCAGATGTTTTTCTGCCATCTCTGGTGGGATTTTGCCCTGCTCTATTTTTTCTTTTAGCTCGGCCGTAAATTTTTTCTCCATGGCCTCGTCATGTGCTCTTTCATAATCCTTGAATTTCCCCCTAAGTGATTCCTGTACGCTTGAATGTCCGAATAATGATTTTTCGAGATCCTCATGCTCACCTAATTCTGCCTTCAACTCGGGGCTTGCCTCCTTTAGGATCAGTTCAAAGTACTCCTTCTGAAAGGCTTCTCCATCCAGATGTTTTTCTGCCATCTCTGGTGGGATTTTACCCAGCCTTATTTCTTCTTTGAGTTCGGTAGAAAATTTCATGTGCATGGCCTTGTCGTGCTCCTGCTCGTATTGTTCGAATTTTTCACTGAGTGTTGTTTGCACAAGTGTCGATTCACGAAAGTTTTCAGACCAGTTTGACAGGTCTCCCGTTTTTTCCTCTCTGATTATTTTAAGCCATTCTCTCTGAAATTCTTTCCGCTCAAGATGCTGAAGCGCGAACTCAGGTGAGATTATTGTGTGTTTTATTTTTTCAGCAAGTATGTCCATGAAATGGTCTGAATCCATGCCGTTTGACATAGCATCTGTCACCATCTGACCAACTTCAGTACTGATTGGTTCGAGTTGGGGGGATATATTTTCAGGGGGTTCTATTGGATCACCGATATCAGTCTGTTGAGGAACTTTATCGGGTGATTCGAAATCATCACTTTCTTCTTCCATGAAAAACAGTGATCAAGAAGTAGGATTGTAAGTTTGCCATGTCTTTTCTTAAAAGTCCATCAGTGATGTGAAGCTTTCTTCTGTTCTTTCCGGTCCTATGTAGGCCAGTTTCATTTTTTCAGGCCTCATGATGTCGCTTGCGACTCTTGCCACATCTTCCAGGCTGACTTTTTTGATGAGCTCGTGAATCATATCGAGGGTCTTTACCCCTTCTTGCAACAAGGCTTGTTTTCCGACTAAATGAGCTACTTCCTGTGAGTCCTCCAGATTGATGACAAGTTTCCCGTAGAGGTATGACTTTGCTTTTTCGAGTTCTTTTGCTTCGATCATCGGATTGTCTCGAAGGTCCTTATACTCTTTGACGATTGATGTGACGGCCTGATCGATGCGATTGACGTCTACCCCGGCACTTGTTGAGAAGTGACCGCAATCGCTGTAATCGTCTACAGTAGAACTAATGTAATAACAGAGCCCTTGTGCCTCCCTGACATTGAGGAACATGCGCGAGCTCATATTCCCCCCGAGGACTATTGAAAGAAGTTTTTCCGCAAAGAAGTCAGGGTGTGTCGTTTTATACCCCGGAAAGCCGATAACCAAATGGGCTTGCTCTGTTTTTTTGGTCTGCATGATGACTTTTTTGTCTGTGGAATAACCTTCGAACGCTGCCCATTCGCGCTTCTTTTCAGTAATGTTGAATTGAAAATATCGATTGATCTGGTCCATAATCTCATCATGATCAATGTTTCCGGCAACGGAGATGACGGAATTAGTTGAGCTGTAGAGCTGGTCATGGTACTGCATGAACTGTTCTTTCGTTACTGAATTGATCAGTTCTTTTGTCCCGATCTGGTCCCAGCCCATGGGCTGCGAGCCGAAGAGGAGCTTTTCGAAATCCCATCCGATCTGATACATGGGGGTGTCCTGGTACATGTTGAGCTCTTCCATAATGACTCCTCGTTCCTTCTCGATTTCTGCCGGATCGAAAGTAGGGTTGATGAGCATGTCAGAGATCACATCGAAGGCGACTTCCTTGCTTTCTTTAGCGAGTTTGACGTAATAGCCGGCGTACTCTTTTCCGGTAAAGGCATTGAATTGTCCGCCTACACTATCGATTGCTTCGGACACTTCTTTCGTGTTTTTGTAGCGACTGGCTCCCTTGAAGAACATGTGTTCGATAAAGTGTGAGATCCCGTTGATTGATTTTTCCTCGTACCTAGACCCTGCACCGACGAGAACCAGAAGAGTGATGCTATCTGATGGTATTGATGTAGTGATGATTTGTAGCCCATTGTCGAGTTTGGCTTCGGTGAAGGATTTCATGAGGAAGGAGGGTAAAGACGATAAGGACGATAATGACTATAAGGATTATGAGGATTGATGAATTTCTTGCCGGATGAGATTAGCAGGTTGAGGTGATGAGGCAAGTTTGCGGGGTTGATGGTTTGTGGGATGACTCAATTCAAACATGAGTTCGAGGCTTTTCCTGGCTCTTTTTAGGATTTCAGGTGGAATAGTGACTTGTTGCTCAGGTCTTGGGGTTTTAAGTGCGATGAGGACATCCTTGAGCATGATGGACTTCATGTAGGGACACATTGAGCAGGCCCCAACCACTTTTTTTTTGGGAAACTCGGATTTGACCCGATCACTGAGTCCACATTCGCTTACGATCATGAATTGATCGTTTTTGGATTGTTCGACGTGTTTCAGCATCTGAGTGGTACTTCCCACCAGGTCTGCCTGGTCAATCACTGTGGAGGAGCATTCGGGATGTACGAGGATTTCCACTCCGGGATACTGTTTCCTAACCGATAAAATTTGCTCTGCAGTAAATTCTTCGTGGACGATGCACACTCCATCCCATGAGATGATCTCTTTTCTGCTCTTCCGGCGAACAAACTCTGCCATGTATTTGTCCGGGATGAAGATGACTTTGTTTCCGGGGAGGGCCTCAATGATTTGGAGCACATTGGATGAGGTCACACACACGTCTGACTCAGCCTTCACTGCCGCAGAGGTGTTGACATAGCATGCAATGGGAACTCCCGGGTGTTGTGCTTTCAGTTTGCGAACATCGGACGCTGTGATGGAATCTGCCAGAGAGCAACCGGCACGGGAGGGTACAAATACCTTTTTATTTGGGCTGAGGATCTTGGCGGTTTCACCCATGAAGAAAACTGAGCAAAAAATGATTTTTTTAGCAGGATGCTCGGCAGCGATTTGACTCAATCCATAGGAATCGCCTACGAAATCGGCAACTCCGTAAACAATGTCAGGAGATTGGTATGAATGAGCGAGGATAATGGCATCTTGTTCCTTCTTGAGCTGATTGATTTCCAGCGTGATTGGCGCATAGATCTCACAGTCCTTACATGTCCATCCGACATACTGAAGCTTATCGAAGAGTCGATCTCTTTCTGATTCGAGCTGGGTCGGAGAAAAAGTCATAGCTGAATTGGATGGAGAGTTTGTATAGGTTTAGAGCAACCCCGAGATGTGGAGGAAGTTTGAGAACAGTTGTTTGCCTGTATTCTTGTACTCTGAGCAAATCTCGGTCCAGTCGTGTTTTACCTCATCTTGATTCATGGCCATAAGATCCGGATCAGTATGGATCCAGTGTTCAAACATTCTCTCCGTGAGTTCGAAATGGCACTGGATGCCATAGGCGTTCCGCCCCACCTTTATGACCTGGTTTTTCACCCATTTCCCTGTCCCCAATAATTGCATGTCCGCTGTCAGCTGAACGGTTTCACCGTGAAGTTGGAAAACAGACAGGGGCTCTCGAAGTCCTGAAAAAATGGGATCCTGCTCTCCCGCGAGTGTGAAGTCAACATGGAAGGGATCATCTTCACGGTCTCGAAAACCGATTTCTTTTATAGGACTCTTGATGACTTTTCCCCCGGCTGCTTTTACCAAAGCTTGCATGCCGAGGCATATGCCGAGGTAGGGGATCTGATGGTGAATAACTTCTGTGATTCTCTGTATTTCTTCTTTCATTTTCTCGCTGTCGTCATTTGCACTATCAGGTCCGCCCAGCACCACTATTCCGGAATATTCCCTCGGTGAAGGAAATGTTTCATGATTATCGAGGTTCTTGATTCTATAGGGTATTGAATGTTCTTCCAAAAGTTCACTAAGTATCCCCGGTCCTTCATGGGACACATTTTTGATGATGAGAAGGGGTTTGTTCATATGCTGTTACTGCTTGAGGTGGAATGATTCGCTGCTGAGTGTCGTTCTGAGTGGCTTCACGACTACCTCTCGTTTCGTAGCTTTTTCCACTTGTCCACCAATGATCGCATTTAAATGATGCTCTGAGCAAATTTCGATGATCTTTTTTGCCTCTTCATTCGTCTCTGTGAAAATAACCAAGCCGAGACCATAGTTGAAGATTTTGATCATCTCCTCAGGGGATGTATTGGAATATTCCTGGACGAACTGGAAGATCTCTGGAACAGGGAGTATTTGCTCAACCACGTATCGAAGAGGTTTGCTGGAACGCATGATTTTCTGCCATCCGTGTCCAGTAATAGGCTCGATATTAGTTGGTTGGATGTCGTGCCGTAGGATGTCCTGAATTAGTGGGGTATACAGTACAGAGGGATTGTTGATGGCCTGCCAGTACTCCTGACCTCCGGGTAGCTTTGTCCTGTAGCCACCTGGGATTCGACTGGCGAGCTCGCGAAGGGAGGTAAATCCATTTTCATTGGGTCCGGTGCTTTGGACGAAAACCATGGTGTTGCCAGCGGCAAGTTGGGATCCGTCAACGGGTTCCCTTCGTGGAGGCATGATGCCGAAAAGGGCTCCCGCAATATCAAGTTTCTCGGGATAAATTTTGGTCTTGAGCTGAGGGGTCTCACCGGAGAAATAGACACAACCAACTTCTTTGCAGCCCTCCACGAAGCCATCCAGAAACCCCTTCATGAAGGTTTCGTTGAATACTAATTCTGGAGAGCTGGATGGGAGATAAAGGGAAATGAGGATCGTTTGCATTCCGGTTGACGCTGCATCGTTTGTCATCACGGATACCGTTTTAATCCCAATATTTCTCCAGAACTGTTCAGCCTCTTCAGCTGTAAGGTCATCAGGTCTGGCATCATCTGCCGTTCCCAGGCCTTCCGGTAGGAGAGTCACGTAGAGCTCCTCCGCTTCAGCTGACAGAAATGGCTTGAGGTCGAGTGAAAAAACATTCGCGCTCGCTCCGAACCGATCGTCGGGGATGAATCCGTACTTCGCGGCGAATCGTGAGGTCCTCCTGGAGGCATCAATGAAGGCGTTTTTTGCTTTATCCAGGCTGTCGTAGTCGACGTGGTCCATTACGTAACGCTAAGAGTACGGTTAGTTTACCAGTTGTGTGCGTTTTGTTAAGGCTCGATGGCGGAAGGAGAGGGATTTCCCTCGACTCTGTTTCACGCCGCTCGGGATAAACTTCTCATCCCTCTCTGCTGAGGGTTGTCACCCTGAGCGAGTGTTAGCGAGTCGAAGGGTGGCGGAAGGAGAGGGATTCGAACCCCCGGGACCCGTGAGGGCCCAACGGTTTTCAAGACCGCCGCATTCGACCACTCTGCCATCCTTCCGTCCTGGCTATTATAATCACTCAACTTTCTTCTACAAGTGAAATCCCTTCTAATCTCTGATACACTCAGGTTATTCACTGATAGCTTCCTATGGCTATGGATCGAGCGGATAAAGTGCAGCTGGTAATCTTCAATCTTTTGAATGCGAGCATTGTTGTCGCATTTGTGGTTTCGACTGTGCGGCTTCAGTGGTTCAATTCCTTTTTAACGCTGATGGTTCTTTTTCTTAACTACACCCCAGCTTTTTTGAAGAGGAACTTTCGAATTTTTTTGCCAATTGAATTGGAGCTCTTTATCGCTGTGTTTGTTTATGCTTCAGTTTTTTTGGGTTCGGTCCTGGAGTACTACCATACTTTTTGGTGGTGGGATATCATGCTCCATACTGCCTCGGGAGTCCTCCTGGGTATTGTTGGGTTTTTGCTGATTTATATCATGAATTCCGTGCAGCGGGTACGACTCAGCGCAAGTCCGATACTTTCTGTCTTTTTCGCTTTTGCCTTTTCTGTTGCTTTGGGAGCAATTTGGGAAATTTTTGAATTTGTACTCGATCAGTTTACGAATCTGAAAATGCAGGACAACAGTCTTCAAGATACCATGTGGGATATGATTGTGAACGCCATAGGAGCTCTTTTTGTAGCTGTGCTCGGATACTTTTACCTTAAAAAGGTGCACTTCCCAGTGTTTGGTCGATTTATTACGAAGTTTTTAGATCATAACCCCAGATTGTTTCGCTGGAGAAAAGGACCTAAAACAGGTGAACTCGGGAAATGACTTGCCTTTAGGGCATTAGGAGCTACAATGGATTGGCTTTTAATTTTTTAATTTCTTTATTATGAGCTACGTCGTAGGTTCCAAGGTTAAGGAACTCATCAAAAAAGCTGGTTGCAATACCGCTGGAGATTTAATTGATGTCTTGAGTAGTGTTGTCGAATGGCACATGGATGAAAGTTGTAAGCGTGCGAAGGCTAACGGTCGGAAGACTGTTCGTGGCACTGATGCTTGCATGGAGACAAGTGACAATGCCTATGTTGTCGGGTCAAAGGTGAAGGAATTTAACAAAAAAAAGGGTTGTAACACTGCTGGTGATTTTGTTGGAGGTTTGAACGCTCTGGTTAAGTGGTATGCCGAGCAGGGATGCAAGCGTGCAAAGGCTAATGGACGAAAAACCGTACGTGGTACTGATGTCATGTGCAAGTAATGTTTGCTCCATTTTAAGCCCCTCGATGAAAATCGATGGGCTTTTTTTATGCCAATATTTTTGACAGATCAGAGGATCCTCTATACACTCTCATGGCTTTCCTTTTTTTGAATTATGCTCGGTAAACTCAGTAAGCGTAAAAGAGCTCACAAACACGGATTTCGCTCTCGAATGGCGACGAAGAAAGGACGACAAGTCTTGTCTCGCCGAAGGACACAAGGGCGTAAACGGCTTTCTGTGAAGAGTGTGTATCAGAAATAGGCATCCGAATGGCGCTTTTTTGATTCCATCCGATGTTAAAAAAGAATTATCGCAGTCTGAGTGCTTCAGAGGTCTCAGAGCTCTTTGATCGGAGAGCTGAAACAGTTGTAAATCGGTATTTTCGAATCAACTGGAAGAAAAGTGAGCGTTCGTATTCCCAATTTGCTGTTGTCATCCCTCGAAAAATTTTGCCTCACGCGGTAAACCGAAATAAAATGAGGAGGATTTTGAATGAGCTGATCAGAGTTCACTTTTCCCGTTGGACAGATGGCCTACGAGTTGCTATCTTGGTCAGGACTCCAGCACTGCATGCTCAACGCACTGAGTTTAGGAATGCTTTTCTTGAGCTCATGAGTAAGTCTCATTTGAAGTAGATTATGTCAAAAAAATTTTTCACTTGGATTCTGATCTTAATCGGAGTGACTCTAGCACTTCAGACTTTTCAGGGGCATGAGGCCCCAGAAGAGAGTCATTTTGAGGATTTTGTCTTAGAGACTTCTGACGGATCGTATTATGTTGGTGATCCAGTATTACTTACTGTCTCTAATCATCTTGAACACGCGGTGACTATTGAGAGTGCATGTCCATCGGAACCACTCAGTGTCGAACGTTATTCAAACGGAATCTGGACACCAATCCACTCAATGCAAGGACTTTATCTGAGTTGCCTTAGTATGGACGCATTGCCGGATCCCAGTGCTCATCTGTTTGAACAGCCAGCCCGTCTTGAGTTTCCCGCACAATCTGATATTACGATCGATTATTCTCCCTGGAAAGATGAGCTTTTTTCTTCACTGGGTCGATACCGACTCATTTTAGACGTTCCCATTGATGGAGTTGAAAAGTCCTTCAACACAGAGTTTGAGATGGTAGAGCGGGGATTTTTTTCCAGTGTCACCCACAACCTCTTTTTCCGCCCGATTTTCAACTTTATGTGGTTTTTGACGAGTATTATGCCCGGTTATAATTTTGGACTGGCGATTATTGCCCTCACTCTTGTCATCCGATTTCTTCTCCTTGGTCCAAGTCGAAGAGCTCTGAAGTCTCAACGTGCGATGTCAAAGCTTCAGCCTGAGCTGGATGCTATCAAGAAAAAATATGCCGGTAATCAGGAAAAAATATCCCGTGAGACCCTCGCACTGTGGAAGACTCATAAGGTCAATCCTGCCGGTGGATGCCTTCCTCTCCTTATTCAACTTCCGATTTTGATCGCTTTGTTTTATGTCGTGCAGGTTGGATTTTCTCCTTACCTGGGCCACATGTTTTATGATTTCCAGAAGACTATAGATCTCTCCATGGTGGATAGTAATTTCTTTGGAATATTGGATCTGGGCAAGATAAACGCAACATGGTTACCGATTGTTGTCGGACTGCTCCAGTTCTTCCAGCTGAAGCTTTCTTTTGCCAAAATGACACCTGTTCATAAGCCATCCCATGGCACAGAAGTTGTCGAACTCGATGAAGATGGGAAGCCGCTTGATGTGAGAAAAAAGGAAGTCACAACTCTCCCCAATACCATGGCGACCATGAACAAAACGATGACGTATTTCATGCCCTTAATGATTGGTTTCATGACAGCTACACTACCTTCTGCTGTTGGTCTTTATCTGACCGTTTCAACACTCTTCGCGATCGTACAACAGTACTTCGTGAATAAGGAGGTTTAGTTTGATTATTCTTATCATTTTCGTATGAAGACCGAAGAGGCAAAAACACTCATACTTACCCTCTTAGAGACTGCTCAATTTACCGTAGACGGACTCGATGTTGAATCCCGAGGTGAAGGGGAGTGGTACATCAATATCCAGAGCGCCCAGGATGCCGTATCGCTCATTGGTCGAAACGGTGATGTGCTCTCTGCCCTTCAGTATCTGATCAAGAACATTTTTCGAAACAAGGATATCACTGAGGAGGGTGAACATATCAAGGTTGATGTCGACTCGTATCGTCTCAGGCAAGAGTCAAATGTTCTTAATATGGCTGATCAGAGAGCATCTGAGGTTGTGATGACCGGGAGAAGTGCGCTTTTACCCCCTATGTCACCTTTTTTCAGACGAATTGTTCATCTCTATGTCTGCGAAAAGTATCCGACTCTTTCCACTGAGAGTCGCGGAATGGGAAATGATCGATCAGTCTGTATCACAGCCGCAAATCACTCAGACGAGCCCGAAGAGTCTCATGAGAGCTCCGATATATATGCTAACCTGGATATCTAAGCCTTCATTGTTTTTAGCTTTTTCCCAGCATGCTTTCCAATCCAGAGCACGATAACTGCGATGAGGATAAGCAGAGAGTTTTCCGCTGGTCCTGATTCTGAAAGTGTGCCCGTTTGAGTAGCGACGCTTCCAGTTGTTGTTGTTTGACTAGCTGCGGCAGCAGCTGCAGCGGCCTGTTCTGCTTGCCGCTCTGCCAGTCGCTCTTCCAGAGTTTGACCTGTGGTGTCCGTCTCAGTCGCCGCCTCGTGTGTCTCTTCCGCTACGACAGACTGAATGCTTATGTTTTCTGAAATTTCGCCAACGGTGAGCTTGAGGAGAATATCAGTCGAACCTGTTGGCATACTAAAGGTCAGCACACTCTCAGTGTCTCCATTTGCTAAGACCTGGTTTGCGATCTGTGGTTGAATTGCGCTCCCACTGGTTTGAGACCAGTTAATTGATTCATTAACTCTTCCAGAGATGGTAGCTGTGACGGCAACATTCTCGCCTGCCGTAGCAGAGGGCTTGTCCGCAACGAGAATTATACCCATCGTTGGTGCAGATCCTGTTGTTGTCGTTCCGGATCCTGTTTGACAACTGCCTGGATCTGCCTGGAATTGCTGGGGTGGGGTATCCACGTATACATCATTGACTGAACCCTTTGGGATGAGATCACCTTCTCTCACCACAATCGTGTAGGCTTTTTCTTGAATGCCGGAGAGGATCATCAAATCTTCGATACTTCGGTATCCCATTTCCTGTGTGAATCCTCCTTCTATGGTGATACTCACGGTACTTCCAGAGGACGAGGTTTCTTTATTTGCTTCGAAAGCATTCGTATATGTTGGGTTCAGATTCACTTGTGCTTGCAGCAGATCATTTACTGTTGTTGTTCCACCTGGATTCAAATCAAAAACGAATCTGAAGGCAATAATCTCCGCACCATTTCCTGGTGTCGCTGGATCGGACTCAAACCCTATCTTCAGGTCCTTGTTTGTGCTCGTGCAGTCCAGGTCAAACAGTATTTGAGGTGCATCAGCATAAGCGTTCCCTACACTGTTGTGAACCAACACAGACGCAAAGATGATACCGAACAATATTTTTTTCATATTGATGAAGATTATTCACTTCATTATATCATTTTTCACCCTTATACTCAAGTTTGATTACTGTTTATTCTAGTCATGGATCATCTCGTAGATATCTCTCTGATACTGACCTACAGCGTCCTTGCCTTTTTTTTCGCATTTTTGCTTTGTCCGCCCTTCATTCAGTTTTTACGCGATCATAAAATCGGGAAAAACATTCGTGAAGACGCTTCCGGAGGAGGTAAGGCTGTTTTATTTGCTGAACTTCACGCCAAGAAGCAGGGAACTCCTACCATGGGTGGAGCTGTAGTTGTTGGAATTATTCTTTTTATGATTCTGGGTTCTCGTATCCTCTCCTACCTGGGATGGATTGACCACTCTTTGCTGAACCGTAAGGAGACCTATATCCCCATATTCACTCTCGTTAGCTGTGCGATTTTGGGTGGTCTGGATGATTGGCTGAACCTTAAAGGACTCTGGAAAAAGGGTATACCCGTAAAGCCTAAGTTCCTTTTTCTTTTGATTCTATCTCTCGTCGGGGCCTGGTGGTTCTATAGCAAATTAGGTTTTTCGGGAATCTTTATCCCTTTTGTGGGCGAACTGAGCCTTGGCTATTGGTACCCTGCTTTTTTTGTCCTGGTTTTTATTGCTTCCGGTCATGCGGTGAATATCACCGATGGACTCGATGGCCTTGCTGCCGGTCTACTTATTATGGCGTACTCAGTTTTCGGCGTGATTGCCTTTCACGAAGGGATGTTTCTCTTGGCGACCTTTTGCGGCGTGACAGTAGGCGCTTTGACGGCCTTCCTGTGGTACAATATTAACCCGGCACAGTTTTTCATGGGGGATCTCGGCTCTCTCTCTCTTGGGGCTACTTTGGGGGTGATAGCTCTTCTTACGAACTCGATATTTCCTCTTTTACTCATCAGTACCGTTTTCATTTTAGAAACTCTTTCCGTCATTATTCAGCTCACCTCGAAAAGGTTTCGAAACGGAAAAAAAGTATTTCATATCGCCCCTCTCCATCATCATTTTGAGAAGGTTGGATGGCCAGAGACGATGGTCGTGATGAGGTTTTGGATTATTGGCGCTATTGGCTGTGTTTTTGGTCTAATTCTTGCTTTTGTCGGTTAATATGAGTATTCGTATCCTCCCTTCAGTTCTGAATGTTCCTGATAATAACGTCAAAGCAGCGATTGATTCAGTCGCCGACTTTGTCGATGGTATTCATTATGATGTGATGGACGGTCGTTTTGTCCCCCCTACCACATTTAGTATCAGTGATTTTGAGGTATTGAAACTTTCTCTTTTCACCGATGTTCATCTTATGGTCGATGATCCAGAGGATTGGATAGAAGGCTTTGCATCTGCCGGAGCAGATCTCCAGACCATTCATTACGAAGCGAAGCAGAAGTCTGTCCTTGGGACACTTGAGCGAATTAAAAACTTGGGCTGTCTTACTGGTCTTTCAATCAAGCCAAAAACTTTTGTTGAGACGGTCCCCGATGATCTTTGGGATTATGCTGATGTGGCTTTGATCATGAGTGTTGAGCCCGGATGGGGAGGGCAGTCCTTTATTGAGGAGGTACTGGATAAGGTCCGCTACCTGAGGGGAAAATACCCTCACAAGGACATCAGTATTGATGGGGGAATTAATGCTGAGACAGGAAAAATGGCCTGTCATGCCGGTTGCAATATGTTGGTTTCCGGGAGCTATATCTTCAGATCGGAGGACTATCGGAAGGCTGTTGAATCTTTACGATCCTGTGAACATGACTTATGACCTTTCGGATCCTGGTGAATTAGAGTCTTTCCTCTCACGATTCGGACTTTTTGCGAAGAAGTCGTTCGGCCAGAATTTTCTGGTCGATTCGAGGATACTGGATCAGATCATCGAATCCGCTGAGCTTTCTGGTCATGATTTTGTCCTCGAGATTGGCTCAGGACCGGGAGTCCTGAGCCAACGAATAGCTCCTCATGTTGCTCAATTAACTTCCTTGGAAATTGACCTACAGATGATTGCCCCCTGGAAGGTGATCATGAAGGAGTATGAAAATGTTTCGATCCTCAACCAGGATGTTCTTGATTTCATCCCCGAGGACAAGGCCTACAAGGTGGTGGCCAATATTCCTTATTACATTACTTCTCCTATTCTTAAGCACTTTCTGAGAAGCCAGAGGGTTCGTCGTCCCGATCTCATTGTTTTGCTCATCCAGAAGGAAGTTGCTCAACGCATCTGCGACTCAAAAAAACCAACGCTTCTCAGCTGGGAGATTCGATTGTTCGGCACTCCTGAGATCATCTGTGGAGTCCCTCCCGGTTCGTTTTCACCTTCACCTAAGGTAGACTCTGCTGTTTTGAGAATTCGCATGCTTCCGAAGCCACTCCTGCCTTCTGAGCACATGGACGCGCTGTTTGTATTGATGTCTCTTGCCTACAAGCAACCAAGAAAGACCCTGCTGAATAATCTGATGAACGTCGGTAAGTGGTCTAAGGAAAATATTGAGATCACTCTTGAAAAGTGTGATATCGACCTCCGTTTTAGGCCTCATCAACTGAATCTGGCGCAGTGGACTGATTTATTGGGTATTCTCTTTTGACTACTTCTTCGACAGGCTCTTGATACAGACTCGAATTACTTTTTTCAGTTGCCCTGATTTAATTCCCCTGTAGGTGTAGTTTCCCAAGAAAAAGAGGGAAATGAGGAGGAGGATCCAGGCAAAGGTCCTGAGGTCCTCTACTGTTTTGGTGATGAGTGCGAAGATGGAGAGAAAAAGTGCCGAGCAGAAGATCCCGATGGCAAAGGAGTCGATGTACTTCATGTCTTCATCATCTTCGTCGACCACGGGCGCTGTGGCTATTTGCGTGATCAGATTGGACGAAATGACGATCTCCTCTCTCCTCATATCCTCCATCACATCGGCCAATTCGTGGCGGTCAATGAGATTCAGGAAGTTCATGAGCTGTATTTTGGTGCTTTTCCCCGTGATCAGGAAGCTCGACTGGGAGTCTTCTATGATTTTATCCAGGCTGACGTGTTCTTCCCGGGTCACGGCTCTCTCAATCTTCGAGTCTCGGACGTTGAAGTGAATAGGTCCTGTGTCCTCAATTCGCTTATTGATGATCACAGGAATTGAATCTCCTTTGTCGGACATGAGGATCAGAATATGATTATAATCTGCTTATATTATACCGCATTTCGCTTTTCCTATCGATTCAGCACTCGTGACAAGAGCTTGTATTATGATCTGATAAGTTTTTGAATTGTTTTCGCGAATTGGAAAAACTGATACCAGAATGGTCTGTGAATAATGTCTCTTGCCTGCGGGTATTGAAGCACTGACCCGCCGAACTTTTGCTTAAACTCTGTGATGCCCTTCCAGGGGTGGTTTTTCGTTGCGTCTTCAGGGGCTATCCCCAGAAAATCATAGGTGCCGCAACCCCTTATTTTCGCTTCTTGTATTGCTCTCCACTGTAGTAGGTACGGAGCCATTAGCTCACGATTTGCATTGCTTGATGCACCATAATAGTAGATGACACGATGTTTTTGATAAGTAAAGATACCCGCCGCGATGGCATCTGACCCGTTGAAGGCAACCATGATCTCACTCTGAGACACGTTTTTGAGCATTTTCTGATAATACTCCTCTGAATGGGATGAAAATCTATCTCTTTGTGTCGTTTCTGTGAGTAAATGGTAGAAAATGTTTACGAATTCCTTCCTTTCCCCTTCATTTTTTGCCATTTTTACTTCAATTCCCTTTTTTTCGGCTAAAGAGATGTTGTAGCGTCCCTTTCTTTTCATTTGTTTCAACAGATCAGCCTCGCTGAGGCTGAGATCGAGCACGAGGGTTGTTTCCGGCTGAGTGGAGTGGGATAGTCGTACGCTCTCACCCGTCAGTCTCAGATCTTGTTCCGGATCTACCCTGGTAAAAATGAGTTTTCTTTTTTTTGCCTCTTTCTCGATTCCACTGAGGAAATCGGCCAAATTACTGGTAGAGGTGATGATTGGACCTCTCGGGCAGTACCCATAGCTTAGGCCAAGGAAAAGAGGATAGATGAGTATGAGTGTTTTTCCTCTTCCTACCCGGTCGGTCTTGTGCCCTAAGGAGTGCTGAAATCGCTCCCATTCCTCTGTCTGCCAGAGTGGGGTCTCTATTTGGCTTGGAGTGTTATTCACTGATACGTTGGACTAAGGTTCGAAGAAGGGGACTGGGTTCGGTAGGATTGGCTTCACGGTCCTGAATGTTTCGCAAGGTGAGCTGATAGTGTTCTTCGGGTTGATTGGTGACTCCACTCACCTCCAGCCTGAGATCACGTTGTTCATCTCCTCCGAAACGCACGGCCTCGACTGTGACCTCGTCTGTCTGAGAGTTGGCCTCATTGAGGTCCAGAATCAGGTAATTGTTGGGATCTAGGGCTGTCGTGGTATCAATTTGCTCATTGAAACGAATGGTGATCGTGCTCAGATCTTCAAACTGTTGCCAAAGTACAATGGGCCCGCTGCTATCGTCTGTTTGTGCCACGTGAAAGAACAGGTCCTGAATGAACTCACCTTTCCAGAGGGCGAGGTTTTCCCGAATGATAAGGGGAGTGATGTCTTCCTTCAGGGCTGTGATGTTATTCATACTGGTGTCATTTTCTTCCCGCACTGCCACTTGCCACTGCTGGTTTTGGATTCCCCCTTGCTTCACGATGTGAAGTCGGTAATCGGATGGACTGATGAGATCAGGCAAGCGGTACTGGTAACTCAGGGTTGTGGATTCTCCCGGCCTCAGTCGAATGAGATTCGAGAATACCGTCAGATTGAGGTCAGTAGACGCTTTTGTCGATTGAAGACCTGATCCAGACGAAGCGACCAGCTGTGATCCGAAGGGAGAGTAGACTCTGACATAAGCTTGATAGATATCGGATTGGATATTGTAGCTCCCCAGATGATCAAATGTGATGGTCAAGATAGAAAGGTGATTGTTGGGATCAGAAAAATCTGCCCGATATTTGATGTCTTTGGTGACGTAACGGTCCGCCTTTCTTCCTCCAATGTTCGCAATATTGAGGTGGAGGAAATCTGAGCGCTGATCGCTATGGTGCAGGGTATTGCTCAGTCCGTGTTCTTCGAGCTTGGCCTGAAAGGAGTCAGAACTGCTGTAGGCCATCACGTGTTTTTCTTGTCCCAATGCAGAGATCAATCGAAAAAAGTTTCCGTATTGGCTGGGGGTATGAAGGATGGTGCTCTTTAGGGCTTCCATGAAAGGTTTCACGATGTCTTTTCTTGCCGCCAGCTGGTCTGGGTCGTGCGTGTCGATATTTTTTGAGACACGCTGTGATTCAATAAAGAAATTTTCCGATGTGAAGACGGTATCTTCTACCGTAATGGGTCCGTAAAGGTTGAGAAGTTCTTCAATTACGAAAAAATCAATTGCCACAATACCATCGATGGTCTTGTCAGGATAGGCATTGTGATAGAGCTCAATGATGTCTCGGCTACTGACCGCAAAGTCGGGAGAAAAGTTGGCGTCTCTGAGGGTCCAGCCCGCGAAGAAAGGATCAGATTTTCCAATAAAGTAATTAAAGGGGTCAGGAGCCGGTATTTTTTGGCTAGGATCTGGTATCTGATACGAATCCGAAACCTTGACTGAGGTAAAGCCGAAGGTCGTTCCGACCTCTGCCACAGCCGTAATGAACCCTCCTGTCGGTCTCAGTTCATTATTATTTTGCAGGAGGACCAGGTAAGTTTTTGAGCCAAGGAATCCACCCAGGTAGGGAAGGTTCCAAAAGAAGCTCCGCATTGGGCCGAGAATATGATAGATGATCAGTCCGGTGCTTATGATCAGGACCAATGCTACGGCGATGAGGATGCGAATAATTTTGAGTCTGGTTTTTTTCTTCATAGGATGAGTTACCACGGCAGTATAGCGATTTGTTGGCATTCAAAACCAGCCTTTTTACTAGACTTTGAGACTCTCTTTATTACAATGCCTCTGATGATATGAATCATATCTCTGGTTCGCATTGTTTGGGTTGATAGCTCAGTTGGTAGAGCAACGGCCTCTTAAGCCGCTGGCCCCGGGTTCGAGTCCCGGTCAACCCACCACCTTAGACGCTGGCCTCCCGCCGTGGCGGGATCAACCCACCACCTTAGACGCTGGCCTCCCGCCGTGGCGGGATCAACCCACCACCCTAGACGCTGGCCTCCCGCCGTGGCGGG
>JAUYGZ010000005.1 GCA_030690415.1 bacterium | reverse complement strand
AAATAATATACAAAAAACATCCACTAATCAATGGTATGGACCCCAGGGCAAGCCCTGGACCCGTTTTCGACGCAAGCGTCAGGGAATCAACCCATGCCCTCGTCCGTCCGTAGCTCCGCTACTGCGGAGCGAAGGCGGATTGAAAATTTTGGATGCGGGTTTTTGATGTCAAGCTTTTTCCGGATTTTTTCGTTTTTTCGACCCCTTTTCACTTGCTCTTTCGGGCTTTGTTGTCCGGTTACCTTTTCTTCGTATCACAATAAAAAAGTGCCGATCCTGGACACTTTTTTCTTCTTGCGTTTGGCTTCCCTCTATCACATTTTCCCCTTAGGGCCCATGACAAAATAACTACTCAAAGTATTGAGGAGAAATAGTGTAATTCCATTCTCCATGGAACTGGTTTCGCTGAAGGGCAAGTTGCTCGAATTCCTGTTTGGATACAGATTTGCCTTTCGCATACGTTCCCGTGTCCAGTTGGGCATGAATTGTGAGGCCGTTTCTGGTGGTGGTGTGGCTAATGAGATTGACGATTAGCTCACGGCTCAGAAGGGGTTGTCCTCGCCAATTCATGCTGATGTGGCTGAACATTTTATGTTCGATTTTGTTCCATTTGCTGGTTCCCGGTGGGAAATGGGAAACCGTTATCGAAAGATCGTTCTCATTAGCAAACTTCTGCAATTCCTTTTTCCACAGACGACTCCGGCTCGCATTGCTCCCACCACCATCAGCGGTAATGTAAAGCCTTCTGCTTTGAGCATAGGTCTTTTTTCCAATGGATTTCCACCATCTTCGAATCGACTCAACGGCAAATTCCGCTGTGTCATGGTCAATCCCGACGGAGACGAACCCTTCATTCCTGGTAAGGTCATACACTCCGTACGGAATCGCTTTCCCAAGGTTTTTATCCACAAAATCATAGACTTTCACTTCCGTCGGTTTCCCCTCAGGCATCCACTCCTTTCCTGAATTTTTGAAATTCCCCACCAGTTCCTTCTTTTTCGTATCGACGGATATCACCGGATCTCCCTGTTGTTGGAAGCTGGTAGCTGTTTCGTGAATGTGCTGAAATTGAGCATCCCTGTCAGGATGTTTTCCTCCTTCATCAGTTTTCCGGTTCCCCTGTAGGCTGTATTTCATGCTGTGCAGTAGCCTTCGGATACTCTGGTAGGAAATAGAATGGTGCTGTTCTTTCAGGGCATCTTCAAGATGATGGAGGCTTTTGCATGTCCAACGGATTCCACACATGGGATCCCCACGCGTTGTCGGTTCGAGAAGCAAATCAAGGGCTTCCATTACCGTTGGATCTTTCTCCGTTATCTGCTTACGTCCCGCACCACTCCGACGAATACGACGAGGAACATCGACTCCCTCTGACACCTCATCATCGATGTCATCTCTTCCATGCCGGATGGTACTGATGGCAAGCCCTGTCGCACGGAAAACAATGCTTAAACCGCCATATCCTATTTCATCCGCTTCTGCCGCTGCCCATATCCGACGCGTCCGTTCATCCAGGCTTTTTCCAAAAATCCTGTATTTCCTTTCAACGCTTCTGGTCATCGCTATGGTGGCTTCAGTGGTCATGCAACCACCTTACTCTTCTTTAGCAACTTTGAGTAGTTATTTTGTCATGGGCCCTTAGTAGCTCTTAGCTTCTTTTCTTTGCTATTTTGACATATGACATTTATTTGTCATCCTTCTTTGCGTGTATGAACATATGTCTATGATAGAGTGATTGTGAATAAGCGTTTTTCATGAGCAAGAGAATATACTCCCTTTCTTTACAGGGATTGGATGCAGAGATTGTGCGGATCGAGGTTGATCACTATAGTGCGCACCCTGCCGTTGTCATCGTAGGTCTTGGTGATCGAGCTGTGCAGGAGAGTAAGGAGCGTGTTCATTCCGCT
>JAUYGZ010000002.1 GCA_030690415.1 bacterium | reverse complement strand
CATTGGTGACAATTTGAGCGAGATGGTATCCATTGAAGCCGGCCTCTTTGAGCTTATTGAGCTTCTGATCGTCCTCAAAGTACTTGAGCTTCTCCTCCCAACCGGCATTGGTGACAATTTGAGCGAGATGGGAGCCATTGAAGCCGGCCTCTTTGAGCTTATTGAGCTTCTGATCGTCCTCAAAGTACTTGAGCTTCTCCTCCCACTCCGCACCGACGACGATTTGAGCGAGATGGGAGCCATTGAAGCCGGCCTCTTTGAGCTTATTGAGCTTGGTATCGTCCTCAAAGTACTTGAGCTTCTCCTCCCAACCGGAACCGCGAACGATCTTGCAAAGTTGAGATCCATTGAAATTGACTGCTATTGCTTTCAACGAGAAGGGGCGTACCGCCTGGAGTTTTTTCAGCCCCTGACTGAATTTGAGCATTTTGATAAGGTATTTCAGGTCTTTGAAAATGACCATATAAGTATCAATATGTGGTTTCAGCTCCCCAATAAGTCCAGGCATATCTACTTTCGCGGCCAGCTCAAAAATATCGATCGGTTCAAATCCGATGTTTTTCAACCATTGATGATCATCTTCTGTCACAAGGGCTTCGTTGACCGTTTTGGCGATGGCTTCACGGACAGTATTGATCTCATCAAGCAGTGGTTTATCATTGCACTCCCCAGACTCCAGGGTGCTGAGGATAAGACGGGCAAAGAGTTCGAGTTTTACCGCAAAAGCCTTTCTCAAGATCTCAAAGTCTTTGAGATAGATGGCTTTAATGACCTTCATGATCAGCTGACGGGTCTCTTTTGGAAGTGTTTCAAAGAGGGGATGCGTGATCTCAACAGCTGTTCCGGATTTTCGAGTATGTTGCTCGATGAGATGTTGAGCTTGTTGGAAAGCGAGATTTTCTGAAGTCATGAAAGCCAAAAAAGAGCCAGCAGTATAAGGAAAAGCGGCAATAAGTCAATGCTGAGCCGGTTTCAATTCACCGTTCAATCATCTCCTCCCGCCCTGGTCCCACCCCTATCCACTTCACAGGGCACCCCACGAGCTCCTCGATTCGCTTGATATAGTTCCGCGCCGCCTCAGGGAGTTCATCGAAGGTTTTGACCTTGCTGATATCCATCTTCCATCCCGGCATCGTTTCGTATTCCACCTCCACATTTGCGAGCACCTCCAGATTAGAAGGGAAAGCAGTCAGCTTCTTGCCCTGAAAAGAGTAGGAAACAGCGATTTTCAGCTCCTCCAGCTCATCCAGGACATCCAGCTTGGTCACGTTCAGGGAGGTGAAATCGTTGATCATGTGGGAATATTTCAAGACTACGGTATCCAGCCACCCACAACGACGTGGTCGGCCCGTGGTCGTGCCATACTCATGGCCTTTTTCCCGGATCTGATTCCCCAGCTCATCCGTGAGTTCCGTGGGGAAAGGACCAGATCCCACCCGTGTCGTATAGGCTTTCACGATCCCGATTGAGCAATCAATTTTGTTTGGCGAAAGCCCCAGCCCCGTGCAGGCTCCTCCAATGGTGGCACTGGAAGAGGTCACGAAAGGGTAGGTCCCAAAATCAAGATCCAGCATGGTCGCGTTCGCTCCTTCGATGAGAATATTTTTACCGGAAGCATAGGCTTGGTTCAGGTAATCCACGGTATCGGTGATCATTGGTTCCAGCAATCCGGCATATTCTTCATAACGCTTCATCTCCGCTTCCAGGTCATAGTCAAAGGTGTAACGTTTTTGCATGTATTCCACATTGTTCTTCAGATTTTCGCGGAAGTGTTTCTGGAAGCGAAGGTCGCCGACCCTGAGATTGATGCGCAGTGCTTTCGTGCTATAGCACGGGCCAATACCTTTTTTGGTGGTACCGATCTTTTCGCCGGCAAGTTGTTCTTCACGAAGGCCATCAACGATTTGATGAAAATCAAAGAGCAGATGGGCACGGTCTGATATCAGAAGGCGACCGGTGAAATCAATACCCTTTGCCTCCAGTGTTTTGAGTTCTTTGAAAAGTGTTGGCAAGTGCAGCACGACACCATTCCCGATCAAACAAATGATTTCGGGATGCAAAATTCCCGAGGGGAGGAGATGGAATGCAAACTTTTCTCCATTGACAACCACCGTGTGGCCGGCGTTTGATCCTCCCGCGTAGCGGGCTACAATATCATATTGCTGGGACAAGATATCGACCAGTTTTCCTTTTCCTTCGTCACCCCACTGAGATCCAATAATGGCACAGACTTGCTTGTTCATGGTTGAGTGTTAGAGTTGAAAAGCTTAAGCATTCTGAAGAAAAGACCGTACAGCATCTTCTGCGCTCTCAAAAGATTCTGGCGCTGAATTAAGAAAGCGAATAACTGACGGTTTGTCGTATCCCAGACTTACGAGCGCTTCGAGCGCTTCTTCCTGGAGCGAGTGGGGGAAATGATTCTCGACTGATGGCGCGATGAGATCAATTTTTCCTTTCAGCTCCAAAATCATTCTTCCGGCGGTTTTCTTTCCGAGGCCGGGGATCTTGCTCAGGTAGCTGACATCTTCCTCGGCGATGGCTCGATGAGTGAGGGATAGGGGAGAGTCCAAGATAGCCATGGCGGTTTTGGCTCCAATACCGGAGACGCTGATCAGCTGTTGAAAAAAGCTTAATTCTGATTCTTCACAAAATCCAAAGAGTGATATGTCATCTTCTTTGACACGAGTATGAATAAACACCGTGAGCTTTTCATTCTCCTGAATTCGGCTCATCAGGTCATTCCCGACGTTGACCAAATACCCGATGCCCTGAACCGAGAGGATAATCTGATGATCCCATTTTCGGGCAACCGTTCCGTCGAGCAGTGCGATCATGGCCGAGAAAAAATCAGTGAGTTGGTGGGGGCGAGAGCAGGTCCATTGTGGGGCAAAGGTTTCCCTTTGCCAATGCAAAAAAAAGAGAAGCTTTTCAGCTTCTCTTGCCTGGCTTATGAGACTTTTTTTGCCCGACCCCTGCCCTTTTTAGCCTTTAGCTTGGGCTTTTTGTTCACGTCCAGGTCGTACACGGCGCGACCGACACGGGCGAAGTGAGGGTTCTTTTGCAGGTTCAGACTGATCGTTCCGATACGGACATGGCGTTGCTTGAGGACGGACTCAATAATTTCCTGCTTGGTCATGGGGCCATCATGGTCACGAAGGATATCTTCGATGACATCAGCAACGGTACCTTCTTTGTAGCCCCATTCCTTCAGGACATACAGGCCTCGTCCGACGAGTACAAACTTCTCACAACGAATGAGTTCATTGTGAACAGCCTGTACTGTGACCACCTTGCGGTCAAAACCAACTTCCGAAATCTTGTTGGCAATATCCACAAAGTGCAGAGGCTTTTTCGCCTTCTTGAGGACGATGTAAGCCTTGTCACGAATCGAGCGGGGATTGATGTGCCGCCATTCGATGAGACCCCATCCGCTTTCGACTCGTTTCAATCTCTTGTCGACGGTCAAGGCGGCCACGAGACACTTATCAGAAAAGTCTTCCTCCTTTCGAGAGAAGATCGATTTCAGTTCCGTGATGAGTTTTGCTTCCTCAAAAACATCAGCTCTCTTCTTGAGAAGAGAGATAGCCGCATCATTGATCTGGCGAACCTCAGTGATCGTTATGGAGTTGTAGGCCCAGAAGGGATAGAAGACGTCTGATTTGTCCTGCTTGACCAACTCAGGGTCAATCACCATGGAGAGTCGGATGATATTCGCATCTGCTTCTCCGTGCTTCATGAAGACACTGAGCATTTCACTCACCAGATCTTCTTCGAGCATAATCCCTCCACGTTGGGTCGTGATCTCTTTTGCCAGTTTATTGATTCGATAAAACTTCGTGTTGTTGATAGTCCTTCTCAGTTTACTCAGGGCGATGTTTTCGATCTGTCGAACTCGCTCACGGGTAACTGAGAAGGATTCACCGATTTTTTCAAGAGTTTGTTTCGGCTGATTGTTGAGACTGAAGCGGCGGGTGATCACGTCTTGTTCTTTCTCAGTGAGGACCATAAACATTTCTTTCACCATTTTGGCGAGATCAAACTCAGCAACATTTGCGGAGGTTGAATTCCCAAAAGCCCCGTTCGGAACACCGGACATATTGGCAGTATCGTCTGAGGGGTGCTGGGAATTCGTTGCTGAATCGGCCATAAAGTGGGATTTTTAGAGACTAAAGCGTTGGTCTGCTCACGAGCTTTGAGACCATCTTGTACGATAGAAACCTTCTAGAATTGCGTCAAGTATTTGACAGAAAAGTTAGAAACACGATTCATGAGGTGAGCAACGCCTTGAGAAAATAACGAAATCTGTTGTAATTGAAGGGCATAAATGGATACTAAAATACATTATTTGTGTAAATTTGTCAAATTAAAAAGCGGCAGCATGTCAATGTATATCTACACAACAGTTTCGTTGGATACAGAACTAAAAATTGTCACAGGATAGGAATTTTTCTGTACAGCTCATCTGAGCTGGGATAAAGTGATCCGCGGTTGATCAAAAAATGAGTTCTCGAACAGAAATTGTATACTCACATTCACTTCTCCTACTTATGATAATTCACTGTGATGCCTGCGGAAAGAGTGTTTCCAATAGACTGGAAAAGTGTCCTTTTTGCACTTTCTCCATTCACATGAACACCGGACAGAGTATTTCTCAGAAGAATCTCATCATCGAAGAGCTCATTCCCGCCTTCCAGCGGAAAAGTATCCTTTCCTGATCATTCTCGACAATTCCGAAGAAATGAGAGCCCTGCGGGGTTCTTTTTACTTTCTCCTAACTCCTACCCCCTACTTATCAGCTCGAAAACAGAATGACATCCGAGAAAAACTTCACAACGGGGTAGATGATGTACTGACCAAGGATATTGACGTTGAAGAGTGTGGGGGAAAATACTATGAGAATAAGTATAACGTAGCCATAATTCCTGAATCGGTAGAGTTTTTCGATGTAGTCACCCGGGATGAGCAGGGCAAAAACCTTACTGCCATCCAGGGGAGGGATGGGGAGGAGATTAAAAATCATCAGGACCAGATTCAGGTCAATCATGGTCTTCATGAGCCTGAAGAGGAAAAGGGTGAAATCACTGCTCTGTGAAAGGTCGCCGGCATTGAAAAAGAGGTAGCGATAAAACACGCCAAAAATCAGTGCCATCACGAGATTTGACAGCGGGCCGGCCAAGGCGATGAGGGCTGATCCGACTCGAGGATTTCTCAGGTAGTTCATACTGAAGGGGACAGGTTTTCCCCAACCAAATCCCGCGAGAAAAAGCATGATCGTCCCGATCGGGTCCAAATGAGCCAGTGGGTTCAGTGTCAATCGACCCATGTAGCGGGGAGTGGGGTCACCTAAGTAGCTTGCCATCCAAGCATGGGAAAACTCATGAACGGTGACAGCAACGACAAGGGCGAAGATGAAATAGATATCCAACATGAATTTCTCTTGAAAAAAGAAGCAATATCACTACAATAGCTAAGCTTGATTCACTCTACCCGAGAAAATCAGCCGCGAAAAGACTGTTCTCTAATCTTCAAACTATGGCAAGAAGATGTCAATTGACCGGTAAAGGACCTGCTGCGGGAAACAACCGTTCCAAATCCATGAGAGCGACCCGACGTCGTTTTCTCCCCAATCTCATCACCAAGCGGATCTGGGATCCGGTGAAGAAGCGATATGAGAAAATGAAAATCGCCACCTCTACTCTCCGAACCCTGAACAAACAGGATCGAAACGCGGAGAAAATGGCTAAGGAGTTGATGAAGGGGTAGGGAAAGATTCCAAATGAGGATTATAAAACTCCCAAGTATTGGGAGTTTTTTTTATTTGGTCTTGTAGATCGTTGCCTTTCCTTTACCAACTCTTTCGATCAGCCCCAAGTCGATCAAGCGATTAAAGTCCTGATTTCTCGTTGGTTTAGCCCTGTCTGTACGTGACGCATAAATAAAATCTGTGATAAAATCATGCCCCTGGAGGTAGTCCAGAATTTTTTGATGATGAGCTTTTAAGACTGTCTGCGGAGTAATGCCCTTTTCAGCAAGCACCTTGGACACTCTCAGCAGTTCGTCGATGATCCCATCAGTGAAGTATTCTAGCCAGGGAGTAAAATCGATCTGCTCACGGACATCATAGTAATTCCCTTTAGACCCTACATATTCAAAATATTTGCTCACATTTTGGTTGTAGTAATTTTCAAAGCTGAAAAGGTTAAAAGTATTTAAACCCATAGCTGATAACAAAACTTTTGTTGCCAGGCGGACTGTCCTCCCGTTTCCATCAATGAAAGGATGAATGATGACAAACTGTTTGTGAAAAATTCCAGCAAGAATAAGAGGATCTATATTCCCCACGTTATTATTGGTGAATTCAAATAAGTCCTTCATGAGAGTCTTCATATCCTGGTGATCGGGCGGCCAATACACCGTCTTTCGGAGTCTGGGGTCATTCACGAAGACTGGTTCCTGCCTAATCTTGCCACAGTGCATGGGTGACATCAGCCCATCCGTGACAGTTCTATGAATATCCAACACAAGAGCTAGATCAAATTCTGATCCCTTCTTCCTGGTTTGTTTTTCAAGCTGAACGAGTGCCTGGTTGTAATTCAACACTTCGCGCTCACTGTCACGAATATGTCTTGGATGCGTTTTGAGGAGTGCCCTGACATCCGTTAAAGGCAAGGGATTCCCTTCAATACTCGTAGAGGCATGCGCAGAAATTTCATGAGCACGCTGGATAAGCGATGTCAGCACCACCTGGGGGAAGCGCCTGCTGTTGAGCTCATATATCAAGGTAGCGATACGCTTGATATTTTGCAGGAGCCTGGAAGAAATGGTGTATTGGGGCTCAAACATAAGTTAATTTCCTTATAGACGTATTATAGACGATTCATAGGCGAATGAACAGAAAAAAATCAAATTGAAGAGCAGGGGCGGATGTCCTATTATGACCACCGCTCTGCGGGGCCAAATATCTTTCCTGTTCAGTCAGTCGCTACTCTCCTTCTTCACAGCAAATTCAATTTGGTGGTGTTTTTTTTGGACCGCTAGTTCAAATCACTTTTTCCGATATTGCATTTAGAGCAAAGCGTTTGTAAATTTTCTAAAACCGTTTCTCCGCCGTTTGCCCAAGCCTTGATATGGTCAACATGGAGAATAATAGTCGGGTCTGTCGCGGGCGACATACCACAGTTTTTACACTTGAAATTATCTCGCTTCATAACAATAAAACGAAGTCTCGTGTTTATCTCACGCTTCGTTTTATGTTTTGTTGATGACTCAACCTGCAAATTTTCAATTGAATTTTCGGATGGAATGTCCTTCTCTTTGTTGATATTAGCGATAAATATTTCTAGCCCTTTCATCCAAGTACCAAAATGTTTTTTATAAACACCAGCACTGTATTTTGATAATGGTGGAAACATATCAGTCTGTATCGGCTGATGTCCGAGCTTTGTCCAAACTTCTTCCAAATTTTGAAAAAGCTCATCGTCGCTCACTAATATACTCTTTTGATGTCTCGCTAAATTAAGACCCGCTCGTTCATGCGCTTTCGCCCATCCTCCGAATCGCTCTGCTATATTAGAAGCATTAAATTTCCCAAATTCATTCTGCTGTTGATGTGTGACAAAATTCTGATTTAATTTTGCAGCAGTCTTTTTAAGGTCAGCGATAAGCTCATCTTCTGGCGTATTTCTATGAATTTTTTTTAGCTCAAATTTCATAAAATTATTTTAGTAAATCTTCCATAGGAGCGCTTAGTGCTTTCGCAATTTTGCCAGTCAGTATTCATGGCCCCGCCGATTCTTAGTTGGAGTGGTCGTTCCCCTTTCAAGGGGGTTAGGGGGTTGCAGGAGCGAAGAATGGCGGAGGGGAAGGGATTCGAACCCTCGAGACCCTTTCAGGTCTACACGCTTTCCAAGCGTGCGCACTAGGCCACTATGCGACCCCTCCACGAGCGTCAGCGAGTCCTTCATTCTTCTTGTCACTTCTTTTTCTCGCCAACCCAAAAAGACCTCACAGAGTCTAGCGCAAGACAGGCGACTTGAAAACGCCCAATTCTCACTTAGTTCAGCGCTGGTTCCTCATAAGCCTCTTCGTAGTACCCATTGAGCTTAGCGTTCTCACCTTTCTTAAAAAGACCAATCAGATGCTTTCGGGTCACTCTTGTTCGTGAAACAACCATTCCAATGATCTGGTCTTCCTCGTGATACGCCAAACGCTGTCCCGTGGTTTCTTCTGTGGCGCGCTCTGTGAGGGCCTCTTCGAAGTCAGTACTCGCAATAATCTCATCATCACCCATCTTTTTGTTCGCCTTGTGCCAGGCCTCATGCAGCGCGACATGGCCAACATCTTCGTTTCGAGCAATGTCGAGATCAATCTCGATGTGACCATCATTCATATGGTACTCTCCAGCGGTGTTTCCGGGGAGGGTATCAACCTTTGCCTGAGCAGTATCAATTCCCGTGACCTGATAAGTAACTCGGATGGCTTCTCGAACCTGTTCCGCCACCACTCGTTCGGGTTTGACCAGCTGCTTAACATCACCTATGCTCATTCCTTCAGGAAGGGAATTCATAACTTGCTGCTTGAAGGTATTTGCTCTGTGATCAGCCTCTTCGGCGATTCGAGATAAGGTTTTCATAGTAGGAAGGTGTTCATCATTCAGAGTATATCTCAAAAGGACTCTCTTTCGAGGGCTACGGACCAGAATTAGTGACTTTCATCACGTCCACTCACCTACGCCTTTACGGGAGTCTTCTTGAATCCCAGTCGAGCACCAATTTCCTTTCCAATTCCGATAAAGCTCACCTGATTCAGGGGGAACTCAAGGAGCACATGCAACATACTGAGAAAGTAAAGTGCTGTGAGGCCAACTTCATAATCATATGCGTAGAGCCCTACAGCGATGAGCCAGACAAAGAAAATCCCCGTAGCATACTTTTTCGATACCTCATGCCACTTGATAATAGAGGTCTTGGAAAACCAGTTGAGATAGTGATACGTATAGGCAAAAGCAATAAAGCGCATCACCACTAAGCCCGAGGTGCTAAAAAAGAGATCATTGACGGTAGAGAGTTCCTGTACCGGCAGGAGACGAGAAAGCTCAATGTTCAGGACAGGAAATGCACTAAGAAAAGCCTCTTGGACATATTTGCTGAGCTCAAAAACATTCCCTTCAGGAACAAATAAGAAAAAGCTCAGTGCAACCGCCAACAGCAGGCCCAATGACAGGTATCCCGAACGGCTGCGTTCCTTTAGCGCCCCATAGAGCATAAAGGCTGCCGTGAAAACGAAAACATGAATGATCGTCGTCAAAAAGATCGAGAAGAACACGATGTACCATCGGGCCTGAGAAAAGAGCACAAGAAAAAGCAGGATCAAGGCGATTGAAAAAGCCTTATAAACTGGCCTCCGAACTATCACCATGACCAAAGCCAACAAAAAAGCTAAGGCAATGAAGCTGGGGACGAAGGGGCCGATAAGGTCTTTGAAGGACGCACCTAAAAAAATCAAAACCCCAATCAGTATCAAAAAAGTACCGTCATGTTTACCGGGGGAGAAGTATTGTCGCTTCTGCAGCCAGGAGATTTCCGTGAGATAGTGCAGAGGGCCTAGTACGGCGTAGGAGAAAAGGAAAAGCTCAAAGGGAAGCAAGTAGGCTATGGCCGCAGCGAGGAGGATCAGGCCAGAGTTGAGGTAATTGACGGTTGTGCTGGTCACGCGCATTCAAAAAAAGCATCGAGACAATCTTACAGGTTTTCAATGGTCGGGGTAACAGGATTCGAACCTGTGGCCTCTTGGTCCCAAACCAAGCGCGCTAGCCAACTGCGCTATACCCCGATGAAGCTGAACGATTGTAACGAAAAACTTCCGACTTGCAAAGCTGCTTCAGAAAATAAAAAAAACAGGGCCACGCGCAGCCCTGTTTTTTGATTGTTGGAGGAGTGTATTACCACCGTCCACCACCACCACCACCACCACCACCACCACGAGGACCACGGTCCTCTTGAGGGCGTGCTTCATTGACGATCAGACTTCGACCTTCGAAGTCCTGTTGGTGAAACATCTCGACAGCCTTCTGAGCATCTTCAGGAGAAGCATACTCGACGAAAGCAAATCCTCGGGATCGACCGGTTTCTCGGTCTGTGATAATTTTGACGGAAGCAACTTCTCCAGCTCCGGCAAAGTGCCGTCGGAGAGCGTCTTCTGTCGTGTTGTAGGGAAGGCTCCCTACAAAGAGTTTAGTACTCATAGCAGAAATGAAAAAATGAAAACATTCTCTTCTCGTGGAAACTTCCCTCTCTCCCACTATGAGGACCTGTTCGCGTCAACGGTCCCGAGTTTGATCTGAAGCAAGTTCATTGAAAAAAGCGAGAAGAGTATGGAGGAATGATGAGAAAAGTCAATGCATTCAGGAGTTCAGCGCAAGGATGAGAATAGAGAAAGAAAAGTATACGAGAATGTGTAAAAAATATATTTACAGTTCAGCTTCTTGTATAAGGTGAATATATGAAATATAAAAAATGTGTAAAAGTTATTTTGACAGAATGAACATCAAAAATCTCCTGGCAAAAGCTGGTCTTGAACAGCACGAAATTGATCTTTACCTCTCCCTTATTACCCTGGAGAGTGCCACAGCTGGACAATTAGCAAAAATTAGCGGTGTACCACGGACCTATACGTATAAAATCCTGGAATCCCTTGCGGAAAAAGGTTTTGTTCAGCAAGCGGATGAGGCTTCTATTAGACATTATAGGGTTACCGACTTTGAAGCAGCGCTTCGCTATATCCAAAAGCAACAGGTAGAGCTGTATGAGATCCAGCAAGAGGCTCAGTCTCTCAGCGCGCAGCTTCAAAACATGGCCAAGCCGTCCGTGTCAACAGCAGTGACAGAACATCTTGAAAACCAGCCCGGATTGGATCACTTGTGGAAGCTTCTTCACTCAACAATTACCAGGGAAATCTGGATAGTCAATCCACCCGATTGGTGGGGGATAGCAGATCACTCTAAAGAGCTTAAGAAATGGGAGCAGTATAGGATAAAGCAGCATATTTGGGAAAGACTTTTTGAAACAGGAGAGGTCCTCGGAAATGACAAGCGATACACTGAACGAATTCGTCTAAAAGGTTCTTCTCCCCAAAAGATAAGCCTTTTTCTAGTGGACCAGTACCAGGTTCAGGTCACTAGCTGGGATCCTTTTCGAGCCCTTCGAATTGAAAGTCAGGAAATGGTGGACCTCCACAAAAGCATGCTAGAATAAAACTTGAGTTTTTTCCTTCTTTTTTTAACCCCCAATGCTTTATGCCTACCAAAAGCCATGCTGCAAGGCATACTTTTTATTATATGCTGGTTCTCGTCACGCTCAGTTTTACCGCGATCGGGATCGGCCAGATTTTTTTCCAAATCATCAATAGTGTCTTTCCCGAGATTGTTTACTTTTATGATGGTTCTTTTTCCGCTGATGTACTGCGCTTCGGAATTTCCTCTGTCATCATTGCAGGTCCGGCATACTGGGTGGTGAGCTATATGATTAACAAAGAATTGGCCAACAAAACTCTCGAGCCGGAATCCCGTGTTCGAAAATGGCTTACCTATCTGATTCTCTTCATCGCAAGCGTGACGGTTATCGGTTTTCTGATGGGACTGCTCAACAGTTTCCTCAGTGGTGAATTGACCATAAAGTTTATCCTCAAGGCTTTGACATCTATCGTCATCGCGGGTCTGGTTTTTGCGTATTATTTTTATGATATCCGACGTGACGAATTTCGTGTAGGCTCAACCATTGTCGCTTTTCGAGTTCTCTTTTTTCTCATTCTGATCGGGTCCCTAGTGTCCGGATTCTTCTTTATTGAGGCTCCCAGTACGGTTCGAGCCATGAGAGAAGACGATGCGCGGGTCAATAACCTCAGCAACTTAAGCTACCAGATTGACGTGTACTATCAGCAAAACAGAACCGTTCCCCAACAGCTTGATCAGCTTGATCTGACTGGTCAATGGATGGATCCCCTGTACAAGGTTGATCCGGTCAGCGGCGATCCTTTTCCATACCGAGTCATCAGCGAATCCCGATATGAAATCTGTGCTCAATTCGTGCTTTCAAACCGTGTCGGAAAGAGTAATAGCGATCGTTCCCAATACGTCAATTTTGAATGGGTCCACGATGCAGGGCAAGAGTGTTTCGAGAAAGTGGTTCGAACGATCAACGATCCAGCATTACCCATACCGGTTCCGATGAAGTAGAAGTATTTGATTTACGAAGAGGTACAGGATATCATAAAACTGAACTTGCGGGCGGTAGCCCCAGACCGGCCTCAATGTAGAGCTGGTCAGCAAGTTCTTTTTTTTAGTCTTCCTCTAGATTTCCATTACTCAGGACGACTTTTCTGAACTCTTTATATCCCCTCAGTTTCCAGCTTGGAACAATAGACCAGAAGATGATGGTTCCATCACCAATTTTTTTGAGGATTACTTTTATCCTGATCCGATCTTTTATGACAGCTACAAATGCCCAATATTTCACAACTCTGAATTCGAGAAAGATGGTTTTGTTTCGCTTAACCTTCACCGCTTGTTTTCTCTCGAGATATTCTTGATAGTATTTCATCCCCTCGAGTACCGGTTTGAGATACTTCAGGAGTTCAAAGCGTTTCATCTGGTTTTTCTGATTTCTTTTGTGTCGTAAATCTTTTGCTATTAAATGAGTAAATCCATCGGCATTCAGTGTAATATTTCCAAACACTGCTGATCGAATAATGGGGTTTTCTTGAAAGAAATCGTAAGCAATCTTCTTGGCCCACACATATTCATCCTCTTTAACTCTCCTCATATTCATCACAAAACATAATATCCAATTGAATAATATACATATGTATACTACATTGCAAGGGCAGCAATATTTTTCTCTTGCATGCCTCATCTCTCCTGGCCCAACGCCATCATCCACTGTGACGCCGATGCTTTTTATGTCGGTTGCGAGATCTCACGCCATCCTGAATTACGAGGCAAACCGGTGGTGGTGACGGGAAAACTCGGAGGGATTGTTCTCGCGAAAAGCTACGACCTGAAGGCTAGGGGGGTTAAAACGGGTCAGCCCATTTGGGAAATTAAAAAACAGCATTCCGACATCATCGTGCTGAATACCGATTTTGAATTTTACAACGACTTGTCTGCCAAAATGTTCGCCATCCTCCGCCAGTGGAGTCCGGACGTAGAGGTTTATTCGGTCGATGAGGCCTTTATCGACATCAAAGGCTTTCGCAGATTGTACAAAAAAGATTACGGGCAGATCGCTTACGCCATTAAAGAGCAGATCAAACAGCAGTTGGGGATTACGGTCAGCGTTGGTGTCTCCACCAGCAAAACTCTCGCCAAGATGGCGGCAGAGGTGAATAAGCCTGATGGCGTCACGGTCATTTCCGCGAAGCAGATTCAAGAGTGGCTTCCAAAGTTCCACGTCAGCGATGTGCCAGGCTTCGGGCGGAACACGGTTCCACTCCTGGAAAAGTTCGGTATTCACACCTGTGCTGATTTCGTAAACCTGACGCAGGATACGGTCAAAAGCATACTTCACCGTCCAGGTGTTGACCTCTGGAGAGAGCTCCAGGGAGAACAGGTTCATTCTGTCGAAAACTCCTTTGCGCCCAACAAAATCATCACCCGGACGAGCAGCTTCGAGCCCATCACCACCAATCAAAAATTCCTCTGGGCTCACACCATTCGCCAGCTCGAGCGAGCCATTGAAGCCCTGCACTATGATCACCAGCTCACGAGAGAGATCAGTCTCTATTTGCGCGATAAGGCCTTCAATCGCTACGACTGGAAGTATGAGCTGAGTGTGCCAACCAAGTCCTTCTCAATTCTCTTAGACGCGCTCAAGAAGATCTGGAGAGAACATTTTCCGACCGGTGCTCTGATCCGTTCCAGTGGGGTCACGCTTTCACGACTCTCGTTCAATGCCGGCCTCCAGCTCACGCTCTTCGAAGACCCCGGCTTGATTATCCGCAAGGACGAGCTGGAAAAGAGCAAGCACCACATTAAAGAAAAATTTGGGAACCTCGCCATTCGTTCCGCCAGTTCGCTGCGGCTCAAGCAGCGCTTGGGTCCCAACAAAAAGAATCCCCTCAAAACCAAAGCCTTCAACGTGGAGTGGTGATTGACAGATGTGAAATATATGATTAAAATGCAGCATTCAAAAAAGTCATACAATTCTCATGTCCCTTGATACCATTTTCAACAACCTACACCGGGAAGTCCTGGGTGATGAAGGATATCAAGAAGCTTCCCAATGGGTAGCTCTTTGTGAAAAAAAATATCAGCTGTCTGAACAAGGGAATACTGAGGATAAGCTCAGGACTTATGATCGTGAGTGGATCTGGGTCATCGAAGCCATTGGGAGGGGAATCAATCGCATTCTTCTGAGCCGCATGACAGGAGAGCAGGGAGAGAGTCGTTTAGCAGTCGTGAATATCACAAAGCTGCAAAGCCATCTGAAGGAACAGATGGAAAAAACGGTCAGGGAGGAGAGAGGGGTAAAAAATCTGACAGCAAAGCTTTCAGACCTGACCCCACTGCGGCTCTTTTTTGCCAACAACAGTCCTGAACAGCTCTTAAAGCAAACTCAGGGCAATACCTGGGAGCTGTACAAAGAATACGATCCGAAGGGGACACGAAAGATGCACCAGGGCCAGTTTTATACCCTCCTACCGAAGAGCTGGAAGGAGGCGAAAGAGGATGGGCTGAGTTTCAGCAAGATGAATGCCACCTACGAAGACTGCTCGCAGCTGGAGGAGTGGTTCAAAGACAAGGACGCAAAAGCATATCTCACCCAAACGCAGGGCAGCACCTGGGAGCTGTACAAAGAATACGATCCGAAGGGGACACGAAAGATGCACCAGGGCCAGTTTTATACCCTCCTACCGAAGAGCTGGAAGGAGGCGAAAGAGGATGGGCTGAGTTTCAG
>JAUYGZ010000010.1 GCA_030690415.1 bacterium | reverse complement strand
GTACCATTGTTCTGGATGACACCATGATGATCATATCTCTGGCTCACTTAGGCGATACCTATTTTTTAGAAGCTCAGAGGCATTATGAAATGGGAGAACTTGATACTGCTCTCGAGAAGTTACAAGTGGCACATGATTCTCTCGATTTGATTATAAACAGCGCTAGCCTTCTCCTTCTCCCTGATGAGAAAACAATAAATATCCTCTTCGAAGCCCATGATCGAGTAGAAGCATTGCAGAAAACGTGGGAAGCAGAACGCGCGGCCAGGCTTCCCAGAAATTTTTAAGTCCACTCCCCCATCGTAGCCGGCAAGCCTGCCGGCGACCTAGCTATACAACACAGCTAGATCAAGGAAACTAAGCGGTGACTGAATCAGCCCCAGCTTGGGTTTCCGGTGTTTGCTCGCCCTTAGGCGGACGAGCAGCTCCCAAGGCTTTGATGAAGCTCTTGAGCTGGATCACCATCCCTTTGAAACCTTCGGTAAAAACCGAAAATTCATCGGGGTCGATTGCCCCTTCATCGCAAGCGATGTCGAGACAAGCAACCGCCTTATTGATGGCGGTGATACCGTTTCCCAAGTAGCGTTTCGCGTCCATGGGAAGTTTGGTGGAAGCCGCAGCAATGTTCATCACCAGCGAGTGGAGATTCCCCTTGAGCGGATTCCAGAGTGCAGTGGCCTCCAGGACCCCCCTTAGTTGAAGGACTTCCTGATACCACTTTTTACTTTCGTGATACACCTTATAGTCGGTGAAGCGGAAAGTATTAAATTCTTTTTTTGGGTCCGTTTTATCGGACTTTTTCGTCTTACTCATAATTCGTCAATTAACAAAATATTGATCTAAAAAAACAGCAGAACTTGCCGACTACGACAGAAGAATGAGTACCGATATGTAAAAGACCGGTCGCTTTCACCAGGTCTTTTTTGAAGCGTTTCCCCGCAAAACCCCGAAGGGCAATGCGGGGCTCCCCCCTTGTGAAACGCAAAAATTATCGTACTATCCTACAATTAGAAATGCAAATTTATTTTTGTAAAGACACCAAAAAAGCCCCTACGAGGGCTTAAGGCTAATACCCAGAATAGAGTAGAGAAGACACTGAGCGAGGTACGTTCATAAGAAACCTCATCCCAGCTTTTTACCCCTTCGATTCCCCGATAAATCGGGTTCTCTCAGGGTCGACCTAACACAGTCAAACGGTCAAACCCGCCGAAGCGGGTCCCCGCTTTAGCGGGGTTGATCGTTTGAACAGGCTAAGCTCCTTAATAGGAGGTAATCCATCCGCAGGTTCTCCTACGGATACCTTGTTACGACTTAGTCCCAGTCACTGGTTTCACCTTGGGTCCCGATTGTTCGGGAACTTCGAATGCCCCCAGCTTCCATGACTTGACGGGCGGTGAGTACAAGACCCAGGAACGTATTCACCGTGACGTGATGATTCACGATTACTAGCGATTCCAGCTTCATGAGGGCGAATTGCAGCCCTCAATCCGAACTTGGATCGGTTTTATGGGATTGGCTCCGCCTTGCGGCTTGGCAACCCTTTGTACCGACCATTGTAGCACGTGTGTGGCCCAGGGCATAAGGGCCATGCTGATTTGACGTCATCCTCACCTTCCTCCTGGTTGGACCAGGCAGTCTCGCATGAAATAAACAACATACGATGAGGGTTGCGCTCGTTTACTGACTTAACAGAACACCTCAAGGCACGAGCTGACGACAACCATGCAACACCTGTCATCGGGTTCCCGAAGGCACTTTCCTATTTCTAAGAAATTCCCGAGATGTCAAGTCCTGGTAAGGTTTCCCGCTTATTATCGAATTAAACCACATGCTCCACCGCTTGTGTAGGTCCCCGTCTATTCCTTTGAGTTTTAATCTTGCGACCGTACTACCCAGGCGGGATACTTAATGCGTTAGCTTAGGCACCAAAGGGGTCGAAGCCTCTGATACCGAGTATCCATCGTTTACAGCGTGGACTACCGGGGTATCTAATCCCGTTTGCTCCCCACGCTTTCGTCCTTCAGCGTCAGTAAGTGCCCAGCAGAATGCCTTCGCGTTTGGTGTTCCTCCAGAGATCTACGGATTTTACCCCTACTTCTGGAATTCCATCTGCCCCTGCACTACTCAAGTGATGTAGTTTCCGTGACGATTCCGGGGTTGAGCCCCGGGCTTTAACCACAGACTTACAAAACCGCCTACGGACGCTTTACGCCCAATAATTCCGGATAACGCTTGCGACTTACGTATTACCGCGGCTGCTGGCACGTAATTAGCCGTCGCTTATTCCTGAGGTACCGTCAGAACTTCTTCCCTCAGAAAAGGAGTTTACGACCCGAAGGCCTTCATCCCCCACGCAGTGTTGCTCCGTCAGGCTTTCGCCCATTGCGGAAGATTCTTTACTGCTGCCTCCCGTAGGAGTATGGACCGTGTCTCAGTTCCATTGTGGCTGATCATCCTCTCAGACCAGCTAAGCGTCATAGCCTTGGTGAGCCATTACCTCACCAACAAGCTGATACTGCGCAGGCCCCTCCCGAACCGATAAATCTTTACCCCAGCTCCTCGCTATGCTCGTCGCAATAAAGAAACAAGGAAACGAGGAAACGAAGTCTAGTCCCCATAGGGACTCAGACTCTTCATTTCTTCATTTCTTTATTTCCTCGTTGTTTCAAGCGCAGCGAGGAACTGGGGACTATCCGGTATTATCACCAATTTCTCGGTGTTATCCCTGAGTTCGGGGCAGGTTCCAACGTGTTACTCACCCGTCTGCCCTGCAACTAAATGCAGTCGACTTGCATGTATTATACACACTGCCAGCGTTAATCCTGAGCCAGGATCAAACTCTTCGTGTAAAAAAAGTTTGAACTTAAAGTAAGTTTCTCTCCCGACGAAGTCGGGAAAGCTCTTCTCTACTCTATTCTGAATATTACATTCTGAATGAGTGCTCATAGTGATTTCTTTTGTTTTTTGGAATATTGTGTTTCTCCTCCCCGTTCGGCCTCCAATAGCCGATCACGTGAAAAGAGAAGCGGTTGCCGATCTTTCAAAGAACATAAGAAAAGCTCAGGTTGCCCAGAGCTCAGACATACTAGTCAATGGGGTTATGCTTGTCAAAAGATTTTTTGTGCCAATTTACCCATTTCTGATCAAATAGTCTTCAACAATCTCTTCCATATCCCTGATGACCTTTTCGCAATACTTCATGTATTTCTTCGGCACAACGCTGAGGTGTTTCTTAAAAAGTGGAATAAAGACCGTGAAGGCCTCTTTGATAGTCTTATTTCTCTTTTCTAACGGAAATGATGTGAGTGACGAGAGGTTGTGGAGCTTATCAACGAGCTTGATAAGGTAGATCTTGTAATTAAAACAAAATCCCGCCTCGAGTTTTTCGAAATAAACCAATCTCCTGTGATCCTTGTTCTTGAAATGGACGGCTTTTTCCTTTGAAAGGAAATAAACAATATAGGCCACCTCAGAACCAAAAAGATCTTCGAGATCTTTGATCGTAATACTGGTGTCTTCGATCGTATCGTGGAGCAAGGCTGCCACGAGAACACTCTCTTCGACTTCTATTGATCTGAGATAATTCATGATCGAAACAGGGTGGATCATGTATTCATCTCCTGATTTCCTGATTTGTTCCCGATGGGCATAAGCTGCCAATCGATAAGCTCTATTGATGACAGGGGAATAATCATCAAGCTTTCCTTTTTTGAATTGTGTAAATTTCTTCGAGTGTTTCTTCATTTCTACTTGAATTATTGCAAGGATTTCATGTTCTTCAGTATTGTTAAGTACTCATTATCAGTTTTCGCAGCCTGGAGTTTAGCTAAAAGACCGGCGTATTCCCAACCCAGCTTAAATATTGATCTCTGGGTCTCCGCGATATCTTTGCTCTGTATGATGACTCCGACCAACTCCCGATGCGCGATGATAGAAACACTGTCATTGTAGATATTGATCTCGTTTTTGAAGGGAAATTTTTCTCTTGGAATAATTCTCACCTCTCTTTTTTCTAATTCCCCCTTCTTCATGAACTCCTGTGATTTGGGATCATCGGTAAATATTCCTCTCACAAAGATATTTCTCACATTTTTTTTGCGAATGTACTCCGGATAATAATCCGCTAACGTTTCATGTGCTATTGAGATATCCGCCCAGCAGAGGATATCACCCTGTGCTGACAGAGAATCTTCCATGATATTGATCATGCCCTTTCTTCCCTCATAATAGGAAATGCGTGGTTTCACCTGATTGAGATTGTCGAGAGCTGAGAGTTCGGGAAGCACCATCCTGGCCTTCTCGAGCTTGTTTTCGAAAAGTTCAATCAACTTCTGAGGACTCAGAGCTCCGAACTGAAGACTTTTCCCTGAATCAAGACTCCACAGATAGTCGTTGTCGACTAATTTCTTCAGAATCAAATACGTTTCTTCTTTGGGAAGCCTTACTTTCCTGGAAATAGAGCTGAGCGTACAGTTTCCAAGCTCGAGGAGACTCAGATAAACATTTGCTTCTTTTTCCGTAAAACCCAGTGATTGGATAACCCTATTAAGATGCATTGAAATTAATTACAGAGATTGATGATATCTTTCTTTAGCTTGTGGAGCTTTATGACATTGTCTAATGCTTCCAGCTGAGACATATAATCGTCCTTTAGCTGCTGAGGGATATTGGATGAAAGGACTTTTTTTACAAGCTCTATCTTCTCTCTCTGAAAGCTGAACTCAAGCTCTTCAAGGTTTTGCACAACTAGTTTTGGCTCGCTATTTGTCTCATAATAATAATAGTCAATAATTGGTTTCTCGATCTCGAAGAGTATACGAGCCACCATTGCTCCGTAGTTCATTCGTTGTTCCCAGATGGCGTTGTAAAAAGAGATAATCGAGTCATAAATTTCAGTTCCTTTGTAATAGCTACACGCGACGATGAGATTACACTTTGGATTAGCTCCTTCTTTGAGAATAAGAGGGATTCCTGAATGAGGGTCAATGACAGAATAGACCTCCCTGTCTTCTTTCTGTCCCAAGGCATGATCAGATTGTGGCACGCACCTTTCATATTCACAGGCCTCGTCAAAACTCACAAGCTCTTTTCTCAGCTTGATCTTTCCGGGTACTTTTTGTCTCGAGAGTATACGAGAGGCGTAATTTCTGACGGAAGACTCGAAAATGATATCAATATCATCTTCCGAAAGGTGAAATTTCTCCAATACCTCCAGATAGGCTTTTGGAAGCCGAAAATTATTTTTAATCTGCACTCTTTTTTCGGAGTCTATTCCGATATCATCGACAAGTACTCTGAAATCGACTTTCTTTTGATGGTTTTCTTTGAGCTCCTTTCCAAACGCAATCCCGTCCCGAAAAGATTGGATTTCAATAGGACCTACTCCTACGGTGTACTTGAAATGCCCGATATGGACGAGAATACTATTCCCAATATCGATACGTTGATTGCTGAGTATTCTCTTGTAAAGCTGATCCATCGTATTTTGTTACGCCCCTTCTGAAGACCTCTCCAAATAATGATTCTTTGCAGTGTTGAACATGATACACTATATATGCTCTTATTTAAAGCTCATATTGTATTTCGACCATGCCGCAACGACCCCGATTCATCCCGAAGTGATGGAGCTGGTGAAGCTGTATTCCGAAACACACTTTGGAAATGCCTCATCTCTTCACTCATACGGAGCAAAAGCAAGGCTGGCTGTCGATCAGGCCTTTCATGCCATGGCTGGAATTTTGAATTGCGATGCTCATCAGATCGTTTCCACCTCAGGAGGGACAGAGAGTAATAATCTGGTCTTGAGAGGAATTTCCGAGAAAAATGGCTTTCAAGGCCATATCATCACGAGTTCGGTTGAACATCACTCGGTGTTGCACTGCTGTGAGCGACTGGAGGAGCTGGGAATGAGGGTGACTTATCTGCCCGTGAACCGTGATGGTTTGATAGATCCGAACAGCGTCCAAAAGGCTATTACCGATGAAACGCTCCTGGTCTCCATCATGATGGCCAATAATGAAATCGGAACTCTTCAGCCTATTTCAGAGATTTCACAGATCACGAAAGAACGAGGGGTTTTGTTCCACACTGACGCGGTGCAAGCAGGAGGGAGTCTGGATTGTGATGTGGAGAGATTGGGAGTGGATTTTCTCTCCCTCTCCGGTCACAAATTTTACGGTCCGAAAGGAGTTGGCCTCTTGTATATGCGTTCCGCGCGACAGATCTCTCCTCAAATCATCGGAGGAGCTCATCAAAGTGGCCTGAGAGGCGGGACCTTAAATACTCCCGGCATTGTGGGCATGGCCAAGGCCTTGTCTCTGGCTCAGGAACATCGGGAAACGGAAAATGCCCGGCTGATTGGACTTCGGGATCAGCTTATTCAAGACATTCAGAAGCATATCTCCGGGGCCTTCCTCTGCGGACACCCCACGCAGAGATTGCCCAACAATGCTCATTTTTGTTTTGAGAAGATAGATGGTGAATCCCTGCTCATGCGCCTCAACAATAGAGGAATAGCGGTTTCGAGTGGATCTGCCTGCACGGCGGGGCAAACGGATATTTCGCATGTGGTCGCGGCTCTTGGACTGCCAGAACAGATCGCTCAGGGAGCGATAAGAATTAGCTTGGGGAAGAATAATACAGATACTGAAGTGAGTGAGCTGCTGGTGGCTCTTCGGGAAGAAATTGAAGCGATGAGGGGGTTGTGATGGCCTGCCATTCGAAGCGCAGCCATGAATATCAGCAAGAACTTGGAAATGAGTTGCCCGTCCTTCGCTATAGCTACGGAGGGCATTCTTCGCTGCGCGAAGAATGGTGGAGCTAAGGAGACTTGAACTCCTGACCTCTTGCATGCCATGCAAGCGCTCTAGCCAACTGAGCTATAGCCCCAAGGTGTCTCTTTTTTACCTGTCATTTAGCTCAAAAGCAAGCGCTTCGAAGGAACCACAACTACCCCACCTTTGTGCGTTTCGTTCAAGTGTTGTGAATTGGTCTTCTCTTATTTTTCAGTTATAATTTGATGAACGGTCAATAGAAGAAGGTGAAATTTCGCTGAGTTCTTGACCCTCCCGATTTAGCACTCTATACTAGAGAGTGCTAAGACCTTATTACTCTTTCACTTCCCCCTATGCTTGCCACCGCGCAAAAATCAAAACCCCTTTCGAGTTATCTGGTTCCCACGGTGATCCAAAAATCACATGATGGAGAACGGGCCTATGATATTTATTCACGACTTCTTAAGGACCGTATTGTGTTTTGCTCAGGCGGGATCGAAAGCGGTATGGCGGATGTCATCATCGCTCAGCTCCTCTTCCTGGAGTCTGAAGACCCTAAAAAAGATATCACGCTGTATATTCACTCCCCTGGTGGTCATGTGACAGCAGGGATGGCAATTTACGACACGATGCAGCTGATCAAACCGGATGTCTCCACCGTGTGCCTCGGTATGGCTGCCTCCATGGGTGCTGTCTTGCTTACCGCCGGTGCTAAGGGGAAACGATATGTGCTCCCGAATGCCGAGGTCATGATCCACCAGCCTCTCGGAGGTATGGAAGGCCAAGCCACGGAGATCGAGATCCACGCGAACCACATGCTTCGCACCAAGGATCGATTGAATCACATTATTGCCTATCACTCAGGTCAGAAATTTGACCAGGTGGAGAAAGATACCGATCGGGACAACTTTATGAATGCCGACGAATCGGTCAAATATGGATTGGTTGATAAGGTGATTGGTGACCTCGAGGTTCTGAAAGCCATCAAGAACCACCGATCACGAACCGTAAAGTCTACTCTTTAGTTTAGGGTTTAGTGTCCCCAAAATAATGACTATCAACCCTCAACTCTTAACCATCAACCCTTAACCATTAATAATGAACAACTTCGACAAATTCACGGAAAACGCCAAAAAAGCTCTGCTCTTCGCAGAGAGTGTGGCGAAAAAATCCAATTCTACTTATATCGGAACGGAGCATATCCTCTTGGGAATCCTTGCCAAGAAAAACTGTAGTGGGGCGAAAGTCCTTCAGCATTTTGGCGTAACTCTGGAGAATGTTCAGTTGGTTCTGGAAAATGTGGGCAGCGTGAAAATCGGAGGAGAACAGGATTCCGGTGAGAAACTGAGCCGATACGCGAAAAAAACCCTGGAAGACGCCATATCACTGGCCTTCAAGGTCGGTCATGCTGAGATCAATACCAGCCATGTCCTCTACGCCCTCTGTACTCAACGGGAAACGGCCGCAACGGTCATTCTGGAAAACATGAAGATCAACCTCAATGATATTTTGGAATATATTCAGACCCAGTTTAAACAGGCCGGCGGGGCTCCCCTTCCGGACGGGCAAATTCCTCCTCTTCAGGGAGCAATGCCGACCGGTCAACTGGGACAAAACCCTTTGGAAAACTTTATGAATGGTCTGCAAGGACTCATCATCAGCGCACAGATGCAGCAGGGGGGTAATCCCCAAACACCGCCTCAGATGGCGGAGACCATGGCGGGAAAATCCGGACAGGATCATCAGCACAAAAAACCTTCAAAAACGCCGGCGCTGGACTATTTTACGACAGATTTTACGGAGATGGCTCGAGAAGGAAAGCTGGATCCGATCATCGGACGAAATGATGAAATTCAGCGCATCGTGGCGATCCTGAATCGAAAGACGAAAAATAATCCGGTGCTCATCGGTGAGCCTGGAGTCGGAAAAACCGCCATCGCGGAAGGTCTGGCTCAACGCATCGTGTCTCGTGAAGTCCCCATCGGGATGCTGGACAAGCGTGTCCTCGAGCTCGATATGACGGCGGTCGTCGCGGGAACCAAGTACCGTGGTGAGTTTGAAGAGCGCATGAAACGCGTCATCGACGAGGCCTCGAATGCTGAAAACGATGTCATCCTTTTCATCGACGAATTGCACACCGTGATTGGTGCCGGTGGAGCCGAAGGATCATTGGACGCGGCAAACATTTTGAAACCTGCCCTGGCTCGTGGCCGACTTCAGGTTATTGGATCTACGACCTACAATGAGTATCAAAAGCATATTGAAAAGGATAAGGCATTGGAACGTCGATTCCAAAAGGTCACAGTTGCCGAACCCTCCATTGAAGATGCCATTCAGATTTTACAGGGATTGAAAAAATCCTATGAAGACTACCATGCCATCAAGATCGATGATGATGCGATCAAAAACGCCGTAGAGCTTTCGAAGCGATATGTCACTGACCGCTTCCTTCCCGACAAGGCGATCGATGTACTCGATGAAGCCAGCTCTCTGAAGAGCCTTCAGAATAATGGAAACCTCGAAGAGGTGGAAAAGCTTGAGGGACAGATCTCAGGCGTAATTAAGAAAAAGGAAGATGCTGTTCACGCTCAGGATTATGAAAAAGCTTCCCGTCTCCGAGCCAAAGAGCTGGAGCTTCGAGAGAAGATCCGACAGGCTAAGAAGCAGGAAATTCCTGACCAGGATAAACCCCATGTGAACGGGGAAGATATCGCTGTTGCCATTTCTCGCGCGACGGGTATTCCCACCAATCGCATGATGAAAAGCGATATCGACAAGCTGAAGAACATCGAGGGAACCCTTTCCCGAAGGATAGTTGGGCAGGATGAAGCCATTGGAGCCATCGCTCAATCAATTCGACGATCCCGAATGAATATCGGAGATGAAAACCGTCCCATTGGGACCTTTCTCTTCCTCGGTCCTACTGGCGTGGGGAAAACGGAGCTCGTGAAGGTGCTGGCTGAAGAGTTTTTTGGCACTCAGGACGCTCTGATCAAAGTCGACATGTCCGAGTTTATGGAGCGTCACAATGTCTCCCGACTCGTGGGAACGACTGCCGGATATGTCGGCTACGAAGAAGGCGGACAGCTCACGGAAGCCGTTCGGCACCGCCCTTACTCCGTCATTCTCTTTGATGAGATCGAGAAGGCTCACCGGGACGTGCAGAATATTCTTCTCCAGATCATGGAGGATGGAATGGTGACGGATGGGAAAGGACGCAAGATTGATTTTAAAAACACGATCATTGTCATGACGTCCAATATCGGAGCTGACCGACTGACGAAAAAAGCCGCTTCCATCGGATTTGTGATCGACAAGGAAGAGCTTAAGAAAGAGGAAGAAGCCTTTAATGAGGTAAAGGGACTGATCCTCGAAGAGGTGAAAACCGCTTTCCGACCGGAGTTTATTAACCGACTTGACCACCTTATAGTCTTCAAGCCCTTGACCCATGAGCACATCAAGAAGATTGTGAAACTGCACCTCGACCGTCTCCAACGACGACTTGGCAAGCGAGAGATCAAGATTGATGTCACTCCCAAGGCTTTGGATTTTCTCGCCACGAAAAGCTACGACCCCGAATACGGTGCTCGTCCGGTTCGGAGAACGATTCAGGAGATGATTGAAAATGAGCTCTCCAACCGACTCCTGGATGACACCCTCCATGACGGGGAAGCTGTGAAGGTCAATTTACTTAAGAAAAAGGGTAAGACCACTGAAAGTGAGGAAGAGGAGCTGGAGTTCGCTGTTGCGGTGTAGAGGTCATCTCACCCGTATCTCATATCCCGCCTCCACAGCCTCTTGCTGCGTGTAAAAGTACACCCGGTTCATGACCGTCAATTGCTTGGCCGATCGGTCGTCGATTTCGTAAGCGTATTTTCCGTTTTTACTGGCTACAAACTGTGCCCATTCGGGAACCTGATGAATTTCGATGGGTCTTTTTTCTCCGAGGTAGCCCAAGTGCTCGATATTTAGCTGGAATTGATTGCCCGTGTCAGGTACTGCCACCTGATCTCCTGAAGTGATTCGAATTCGACGATTGTTCACCGTTCCATGAACCAGAGCATCTTCGATACTGGTGATATTCACCAGGGGAACTTTTGGATTGATATCAGCCACGGTTTGAATAGGGGGAACCTGTGCTGTGAGCTGGTACTGGACTGAAAGCCTCCCTAGCCAGAAGACTACTCCAGCTGAGACGAGGACAAGAACAATGATATGATTGCTTTGTTTGATCTTCATAGGATTCTAGGCTATTATACTTGACCACACTAATAAAGCATGAAGAAGTATATTTTTATTCACGGCAAAAACGCAAGCCTGTCCCGTTACGAACTCCAGTGCGTTTTTGGAAAGCATATGGCCGTTCAGACGGATCTTTTTTCGGTTCTTGAAGGGGAACTCACGGTTGATCAAGCCCTCATGGATAGCCTCGGGGGAACGATAAAAATCTGTGAAGTCTTTGACCGGGATCCGGTTGATGTGATCCTCAATGAAGCTCGGAACGAGAAAATTCTCTTCGGACTCTCGCAATATGGCGGTCATGAACGCCTCTCAGATATCCTCCAGGGGATTAAAAAGAAACTCAAAAATCATGGAAGGAATGCCAGATTTTTAAATAACAATTATGCCAATATCACCTCAGGACAGCTGAACAAAAGCTTTGTTTTAGATAAGGGAATTGATTTGATACGCTGTTTTTCCAAGGGAAAGGAGTACTGGGGAAAAACGATCGTGTTTCAGGATATCGATGCCTACTCGAAACGGGATTATGATAAGCCGAGAAGGGACATGAAGGTGGGTATGATGCCGCCCAAGCTGGCGCAGATGATGATCAATTTCGCGAGGCCGGTTCCCCCTTTAACCCCCGGCCCCTTACAAGGGGAGAACTCCGACTCAGGATTCGGTTACGCAGGAACAACCATCTATGATCCTTTTTGCGGACTGGGGACAACCTTGATGGAGGGAGCTTTGCGAGGAAATCCGGTGATGGGGTCGGATATAAAAGGGAGACTGGTTCATTCGACCTTAGAGAACCTTACCTGGCTTCAGAAGGAGTTTCAGATTCCGACAACCGACAACCGACAACCGATAACCTGTTTTCAACATGATGCCACACAACCCTTCCCCGAAAAGAAATTCCCCAAAAATCTGGTCGTCGTCACCGAAGGATACCTCGGCCCTCCCCTGCTCCGATACCCGAATCAGCAACAGCAAAAGGATATATTTGATTTACTTCACGTCATCAACTTCAAGTTCTTCTTAGGATTAAGCCAGATTATTCCAAAAGGAAATCGTTTGGTCATGACCTTCCCCTTCTTTCGGATGAAAGAGGAGAAAGTGTTTTACCCCGAAAAATACCTTAGGGAGTATGAAAAAGCTGGATTTACCATCGAAAATGATCTGAGGAGTCTCCTCTACGAGCGGGAGAATCAGGTGGTTGGGAGAGAGGTGCTCATTTTTGATCGTGTTTGAACCGTGACTATGCTTTCACGAAAACTCTCCTCCATCCTTCGCACCACCACCCCCAAGCTCACGCTCCTCAAAGGCATGGGCATTGAAACCGTACAGAATCTCCTGACGCACTATCCTTTTCGGTACGAAGATAAGAGTCGAATCACTCCGATCAGTTTATTTAACCTGCAAGAAATCAATACCTCCCAGGGAAACCTGAGTCCTGTTAAGAATGAACGAACAAAGTTTGGGAAAGTGATTCAAAAAGCGATATTCACAGATGAAGAGGGCATGAGTATTGAGTGCGTATGGTTCAACCAGCTCTTCCTTGCTCAACAGTGGAGTGTTGCGACGAAGGTCCTCATCTCAGGAAAGGTGAAGATGAATATGGGAAAGATGAGCTTTCAGACGCCCACTCTCGAACGCTGGGCGGAGGACAAACTCCACGCGGGAGGAATAGTCCCCATCTATCATGAAACTGAAGGCATTGGTTCGAAGTGGCTTCGGGAAAAGATCAATTCGATCATTCAGTTCGCGGAAGAGTTTGAAGATATTTTGCCCGATGATATTCGACAGCAGTATCATTTCCCGACAAAGGCTGAATCGATTCGCTCCGTTCACTTTCCGGACAATACTGAGGAGCTTGAACGGGCAAAACAGATGCTCGCCTTCGAAGAACTTTTTATCCTTCAGCTCGGCGCTCTTCAGCAGAAGAGAAAATGGGCGGAACAGGATGGAGCGGTGGCCATGCCGTTGGACGCGGAACTGATGAAGATTTTTCAACAATCACTCCCTTTTGAACTCACGGGAGCGCAGAAAATTTCTCTCTACCAAATTTTGAAGGATGTGGAAAAACCCCAGCCCATGCTTCGCCTTCTGGAAGGAGATGTCGGGAGTGGGAAGACGGTTGTTTCCGCCATGGCCATGCTGCCTTTTTTGAAGGCAGGCTACCAGTGCGTCGTGATGTCGCCAACGGAAATATTGGCGAAACAACATTTCTCAACTTTGAGAAAACACTTGCCGGATTTTTCCTGTGAACTGTTGATTGGATCTTTGCCAAACAAAAAAAAGTTCGAACTGCAGGAAAAGATTTCCGCTGGAGATATTCAACTCATCATTGGAACCCACGCCCTCATCCAGGATGCGGTGAGTTTCCCAAAACTAGCCTTTGGAGTGATCGATGAACAGCACCGCTTCGGGGTCGTGCAACGAGCTGAACTGGTCAAAAAGAGTGGCGGCCCAGTCCCCCATCTCCTGATGATGAGCGCGACTCCGATTCCCCGTACTCTGGCTTTAACCATTTATGGAGATCAAGAGCTCAGTGTCATTGATGAGATGCCCCCGGGACGAAAACCGATTATCACGAAAGTCGTTCATCCCGAGGCTCGTCGCCAGGCCAATCTGTTTATCGATGATCAGATCGAAAAAGGTCGACAGATTTTTGTCGTCTGTCCTCTTATTGAAGAAAGTGAAAAACTCGAAGCCAAGTCAGTTTTAGTCGAATTTGAACGGCTCAAGACTCAAGACTTTCCTCACCGGCGAATTCAATATCTACACGGCAAAATGAAGACAGACGAGAAAGATAAGATCATGAGTCAGTTTAAGAATAAGGAGTTTGATATTCTAGTCGCAACCTCGGTGGTGGAAGTGGGAATCGATATACCCAACGCGACGATCATGGTCATCGAGGGGGCGGAGCGATTTGGACTGTCTCAACTTCACCAGTTTCGCGGCCGCGTGGGAAGAGCTGAAACGCAGTCCTATTGCTTCCTTTACACGACCAAGCGAGAGCAGCGATCACTGCGCCGCCTCAACGCCATGCAAGAGCACACGGATGGATTCAAACTCGCTGAGATCGATTTGTCACTGCGTGGGCCCGGTGAAGTGTATGGACTGAAACAGAGTGGGCTTCCGGACCTAAAGATGGCTTCCATCATGGATGGCCGAACCATTGCCATGGCGCGGGAAAAAGCGATGGAGATGATTGAAGCTGATCCCGAGCTGAAGGGGTTTTCGAACCTGAGGCAGCGAGTGGAAGAGAGTGGAGAATTTTGGAAAGCATGAGCTTAGCTCTTCCACTCCCCTTCGAAGGCAATCTCTTCAATAGGCTTTCGTTCGCGCTTGCCTTCCTGACGTTTTTTACGATCTTCGGAAAGCGCAGATTCCTCGCCGGGATATCCCACGGCCATCATGGCCATAGATTTCACCTTGTCTTTCGGAATGTTCAAGAGTTCGTAAGATTTTTCTTCGTCATAACCTTCCATCTCATGGCCCACTAAGCCCATTGAGACCGCCTGCAAGAAGAGGTTTTCAATCCCTGCACCAGTATCATACTGGTGGTGCTTGTTGGGTTTTCCGTTGTATTCGAAGTCTTTGACGGAACAGATGACCATCAGGAGATAAGCCTGCTTTGCCCAGGCATTTCCTTCATTGAGCAGGGAAGCAATTTTTTCAAACTGTTCAGGCTTGTCTTGGGTGGCATAAATGACTCTCCAGGGTTGGCCATTGTAGGATGAGGGTGCCCAACGCATGGCTTCGAAAAGGCTTTTGATTTTTTCGGGTTCAATCGGTTCGGAAGAAAAGGCCAGGGGGCTCCAGCGTTTAGAGATAAGATCGTGGATGGGATGAACTGATGGTGCTGACTTTTGCGGGTAGGAATTCATAGTGATGTGATTTAATAAACCATACTGATCATATCTCACATGGCCGGCCATTCGAAGCTTGAGTGTGAAGTGGAGGAGGAGCGAAGAATGGTCGGAGTGACGGGATTTGAACCCACGACCTCCACGTCCCGAACGTGGCGCGCTACCAACTGCGCTACACCCCGATATGGAGCCACTCATCCTCCTTCTCCCGATCCGATCGGGATTCGGAGCGTTTTGCGGCTCTTTGGCGGAATCGTGCCGAAGCGGTGTGGATCTGGTTGGGTGCGAAGGCAGATGGAGCCACCTATCAGACTTGAACTGACGACCTCTCGCTTACGAAGCGATTGCTCTACCAACTGAGCTAAGGTGGCGAGAAACTGACTTCAATACTTATCTTATGGAGCCACTCACCCCGCTCAGCGGGGCTGAGCTAGAGTGGCAAATATCAATTTTCAGTTTTCAATTTTCAATTTTCACTCCCCCTACCTGCGTACTACTCCTCCTGACTTTTCTAAAGCAGTGATGAGCTTTTCCAAGATATCCTGAATCTCTTTTTCTTCAAGCGTTCTTTCCGGATGCTGGTAAGAGAGCGCGAAGGTAAAGCTCTTTTTCCCTTCTCCCAAATTCTTTCCCTCGTAAATATCCATGAGCTCCGCGTTGACCAGATATTGGGATTCGATGGACTGAATAATCTGATCAATCTCATTCACCATGGTCGCAGACTCCACGACAACACTGATGTCGAGGTGAGCTTGGGGATTGCGATTGATTTCAGCGTAATAGATCTCTTTTGGCCGAACGTGATAGAGTTCATCGAGATTGATTTCAAGCACTGAGACCGATCCTCTCAGCTTGAAGCCGTCCTTGAGCAGAGGATGAAGTTCGTAAAGTTGCCCGATCATTTTTTCTTCTGCCATCAGATTCAGACAACGGTTGGGATGAGCATGGACTGAATCAGATCGCTCTAAGCCGACTTCGATTGAGAGCTCCTTCAAGAGTGACCCAGTCATCCCTTTTACCGTGTAAAAACTGGTGTCATCTGAGAGGCTACTGACCAGCAAAGTCAGCAGATGTTCTTCGACCACCTCTTTTTCCAGTCGACGATATACCGCCCCCATTTCAAAGCTTTTCCACACCCTAGGCTCAAGGATTTGGTTTCGGGAAAGGTTGCTCAGGAGATAGGAAAGGAAATTCGGTCTCATGAAACGAAAGTCTTCATTCACCGGGTTTATGATTTCAATCAGGTTTTCTTCATTGGACACTCCCAGCTTTCGAAGGAGATCTTCCGACAGAAAGGAAAAATTCGCTTCTTCCTGAAACCCCTGTCCGGTCAGGAATGATTGAATCGTACGATTCGTATGCCGCTTGTGATTTTTTTCTGGCGTGACAAGCTCCACGATGGGTGGAAGAGCTGGGACATTTGAGTACCCATGAATTCGAACGATTTCTTCGATAAGGTCTTCAGGAATCGTGATATTGCCTGCTCTCCAGGAGGGAACCTTCACGTCGAACTTCGCTTTACCCAGTTTCACTTCAAACCCAAGGTCTTCCAGGTATTGGCAAGCTTTTTTTGGTTCTATTTCAATCCCCAAATGAGAGCTGAGTTTCGCCAACGGGAGAGTGATGCTCACCTCAGGTGAATAAACATTCTGATGATGAAACACTTCATGATCGATTTTGGATTCTGGGAAAAGTTCTTTAAAAAGTTCCAGGGCTCTGCTGAATCCTATCTTGGCTCGTTCAGGCTCAATATTTTTTTCAAAAATAGTTCCCGCATCAGTCCGGTGCCCCAGGCTCAACATCGCTTTTCGAATCAGCACGTTGTCGTAATGACAACAGTGAAGGTAGAGAGAAGTGCTATCGTTTTTAATCGCCGAATTTTCAGCCCCCATGATACCGCAGAGATCGACGATTTCTCCTCCGCTTTCAATGACGATCACATCCTTATCCAGCATTCGCTTTATACCATCAAGCGTGGTCACTTCTTCACCCTGTTTGGAGAGACGATGAACAAATGGTTTCCCTTCAATCAGTCTCAAATCAAAGGCATGCAGCGGTTGACCGATCTCCAGCATCACAAGATTCGTAATATCGACAATGGCATTAATCGAACGAATACCCACGGCATGCAGTCGCGCACGAACCCAAAGTGGAGATGGTTTGGTCGAAACATTTTCAATGACGGTGGAGTAATAATTTTTCGAACATCGTTCGCTCTCAAATTTTGGATGAACGGGCATTACTTTCTTTCCTCCTAATTTTTCGGGATCTTGTTTTTTGACCTGCTTTTTCCATTTTCCCAAACCAAGAGCAACACATTCCCGGGCGAACCCGATATGGGAAAAGAGGTCCGCTCTATGAGTAATGGAATGATTGTCGATGTCAAAGACCACGTCATTGAGATGTAACGCGTCAGCAAGATTCTGGCCAATAAGCAGGTCATGACCGGAAAGATCAAGAATATGCCCCTCCTCCTCGGATGGCAGCATTCGATCCAGTCCGATTTCTTCCGCGGCGCAAATCATGCCGTGGCTTTCCATACCGCGAACCTTGGCGATCTTGAGCTCGATCAAGTCCCCTTCTCCGTGCCAGCGAACCTTTGCCCCGGGCAGCGAAACGACCACTAGCATGCCTTTCGAAAGATTCGTCCCTCCACAAACGATCTGAACGCTGTCAAATCCGACGTCAACCTCGCAAACCTGAAGCTTGTCGGCATCGGGATGTTTTTTCAGCTCTTTTACTTTTCCAATAACCACTTTTTCGAGGTCTTTATCCAAGCGATGAACCAGCTCAATTTCAGCTGTGGCCTCGGTGAGGCGCCAAGTAATGTCTTCGATCGAGAGCTTGTCATCGAACTCCACGAAGTCCTTGAGCCAGTTGAGAGAAATTTTCATATGTGGAAAAAAGCCCGTCTAGTATAGGGGAGTAAAGGCTTTCAAGGCAACTGTCATTGCGAGTGAGGAGAGAAAGAACCCCTAACCCCTTACAAGGGGAAGAAAGATGGGACATCTTTCCTATAATATATTCAGGTTTGAACATGTCTTCACCCCTGCATGGGTCATCCCGATAAATCGGCATGACTTCCCCTTGTAAGGGGTTAGGGGTTCCGAGAAAGAGACCCACCAATGTCATCCTTAAGTTACAAAAAACCTCTTTTTTTCATCTCTCCCCGCACGATCTCTTTCAGCACCGGATTCGCCGCGTAATAGAAGTCCCTGATCAGGACAAAGAAGTGAATTCGATCGACTCCCTGATCAGAATCCACGAAGGGCACCAGCACATCAAAATTGAGCGGATCAATCCCTGGAATGTTCAGAGGAGGTCTGCCGACCACGGTTTCGAAAGTTTCGTAGGCGGCTTGGAACCAGGTCACGCCGGGTGCTTCAAGACGTCTCTGATAGATATCATTGACCGTGGGATAGTCTCCACTGACCAGTGTGGCCAGCAGACGCAGTAACTCAAGCGTCTCAGCCGTTCTGGCCTCGAAATGACCTCTTCGCTCGAGGTCCGGATGATCCTGGCCTATTCCACTCATGTACCCATAGTGTGTCGCGACCTGCACATAAATGTAATACCAGACGGAAGCATTCACATCGGGATAAAACTGTGGAAGTTGACTCGAGAGAGCCTGAATAGCTTCTTCGGCATTAAGTCGATATCTGGCATAAATCGCCGCGACATCAGCCCTGTTGACCTTTTGATCGGGTAAGGCATAACGTCTTCCATCCTCAAGGATACTTCCTTGGATCAGGCCTAGCGTACAGCTCACAAAGTACAGGGCTTCTTTTTGTTCATCCGTGAGATTGGCGATATCAGCATAGTCAAAAGGACATTCACTGGAATCAGGAGCAGCTCCCTTGAGTGAAACATCCGGTCCGATGGGTTGCTGAACGATGGTCATTGTTCTGCCGTTGCAGAGATCAGCCGTTTGGGCGACCTCACTCAACTCCAGTATTCCGTTTGCATTGCTATCGACCCCTGTTTGGATCTCCGTCCCTCCTTCTGGACATCGAGTTGATCCGGGAATGGGAACCAGATTGATTCGGGAGACATACCCATCTCTTCCTGCTGAACCGGCAATGCCTGGACCACCCTGTAAACCACCTGACCCTGTTGCTCCGGCTACTCCCGGAAGGCCTTGGCCCCCTTGGAGGCCTTGAGTACCGGCTATTCCCTGCAAGCCTTGATCACCCTTCTCTCCCTGGCAGTCGAGGGTGTCCCATTTTCCATCTCCATTAATATCTTCTTCAAGATTCTGTTCGTCATTGTTATTTTTGTCCCAACAAAACGCGCGGCAATCTTTTATGTCTACGACACCATCATTATTCGTATCCTCTCCATGTGGGTATTCATAGAAACCATCGCCATCCATATCGATGGGTGAAAAATCTGGCAGACCATTCCAAATAAGGTCATAGCACCATCGGAAACAGTCGGTGGTGTTCGCAACTCCATCACCATTCGCGTCGCCGACACGGGGATCATCAAAGCAGTTGAGACCGTCGGTGCCTGCTGCGCCGGCAGCTCCGGGAAGTCCTGGTGTCACGGAAGTCCCTGGAGGACCCTCTGGACCCGGAGGTCCTGCAATAACACAGTCATCTTGGGGTGTGCATCCAATTATCTCTCCAATATCTTCTTCGGGATCGCATACATGATCTTGATCAGCATCCCAACAACTGAACCCAGCATCGCCTGGTGGCCCTACGATAGGAGATGGAATTTCTATTCGGCACTGACCATCACAGCCGTCTCCAGAAATAGTATTTCCATCGTCGCATGCTTCTCCGGAATCGATGAAGCTATCTCCACAAACGGAAGGGAACTCCGGCCCTGCCTCTTTTTGGCATGCCGCGCTACAGCCATCTCCATCCATGTTGTTTCCGTCATCACATTCTTCCGAGTTGCTGTTGTCTACATTTCCATCTCCACAGATAGGTGGAAATTCTTTTTCTGCTTCTACTCTACATCCTGCACTACAGCCATCTCCGTCTAGATTGTTTCCATCATCGCATTCTTCGGATCTTTTGTAATCAATTATTCCATCTCCACAGTACTGCTCAACTATCTCTATTTGACAGCTCTCATCACATCCATCTCCTGGCGTTACGTTTCCATCATCGCAGTCTTCCCATGGATCCTTTTTTCCGTCTCCACAAACAGGGGGTGCTTCAGGCACCACTATTTGACAATTTTGACAGCTCGGACCCGCATCGTCGCACTCTTCAGGTGCCTCTACAATTCCGTTTCCACAATCAGGTCCAGGAGGAATTTCTACAATCCTCTCATTAATTTTTTGCTTTAGTATGGTGTCAAATCCTCCTGAGGAAAAGAAATTGTCGACAGTAGTTTGTACAAGTGGCTGCAGGAGTGCTGGCACCATGGTGTTTATTGCTGTCGTCAAGAGTCCGGGAAGATCGAGTATTGTGGATGTACCATCTGATAAACTCACGACCAAATTTCCAGAGGGATCCAGAGAAAGTCCTGTTATCGATATCCCATTCTGACCATCTATTCCGTTTGTTCCATCCGCTCCATCTGTTCCATTTCGAACTGTGGTACTGCCTCCTAATCCATCTGTGATCGTTACTGTTCCGTCTCCATTATCTACCACTGTTGCTCCTGCTCCAGATGCTCCATCCAATCCATCTATTCCGTTCGAACCTTTTACTACGCCTGCATCAATTACTGTTCCGTCAGATAGAGTCAGTACCAAGGAACCTGATAAATCAACTGTTACTCCTGATACATATGTTCCACTAGGCCCCTGTAACCCCTTACAATCCAAAGCATCACAAACTCCATCTCCATTTTTGTCTTCGCTCGCGATCTCACAAAGACCGTTGGCGTTTAAATCCCAGCAATTCACTCCATCTGTTCCGCTGTATCCAGGCAAACCATTCTTTCCATCTTTTGCCAGAACATTCCATGTTGTTCCATCGAAAACGTATGAGATGCCCTCGGTTGAGTCGTAATATGCTTCATATAAAGCAGGGCTTGAAGGTGCTGACGCCAATGACCCCAACCAAACGAGTGAGGCACCATCTGCCCCTGCCAGGGTTCCCTGAAGCACCCATATACCGCTCATATACATATAATAGTTGCCGTTGTCAGAGTTGAGGTAGAGGTCATTTTCATTTGCCGGACTGAGGGGTGTTCCACTTCCTGTTATCCAGACTGCACCTGAAGTACCAGAAATCCCGTTACAAACATATTTAATACTCGTGACTTCACCCTGATCGAGGTTTCCGTCCCGATTCGTATCCAGTCCACTCTCTACTTTTTGACCTCCATTTGAGCAATTATCCCCCACTGGTTCATTGCTAATCTGAACGAGGCTTTGGAGACCATCTTTCCCGCTAGTTCCATTTGCTCCATCTGTTCCGTTTGACCCTGGCTGCCCATTACAAACGTAGGAGGTGTTATCAATTTCCTTTGTATCCAATATGCCATTTCCATTGTCATCGACTCCACTTTCCACCTTTATTCCGCCATATGCACAGTTGGAGCCCGCTCCTTCCGGGCTCTGTTTCACGAGGCTATTCAAAGCACCTTGAACTGCGTCCGGAGTACAGGTTGCACTGCAACCATCTCCCGAGACCGTATTCCCATCATCGCATTCTTCTCCCACCTCAATAATTCCGTTCCCACAGACTGCTATTGGTGCCGCCTCATTTTGACAAGTTGCACTGCAACCATCTCCTGAAACTGTGTTCCCATCATCACATTCTTCTCCCAGGTCTAGAATCCTATTCCCACAGATCGCAGGCTCAACTGGAAGAGATTCATTTTTCGAAACAATGACCTGGGTTTGAAGACTGTTCCCTGAAAACTGGTAACTTATCGCCAGAATCAGCGATACGAAAAGAATTGCGCCAAATGTCCTCATGAATACCATTTTTTGTGTTTATTGGTATTTGTTATCTTCTTATTATACCTCATTTTTGACCCTTTTTGAATCATTTAAGTCCCTTTTTTTCCTTTCCTTATCGTCATTAGAGTCATTATAGTCCTTACAGTCCTTCCTCCCTCCCCATGCTCATCGCTCTCTACGGTATCAATAACATCGGTAAATCGACTCAGGTCAAACACCTGCAAGAAAAGCTGATATCGGCCGGCAAGACGGTCAAAGTGCTGAAGTACCCCATCTACGATTTGGAACCGACTGGACCTCAGATCAACCATTTTTTGCGCGATCCTGAAGCACCCAAGATCTCTGGAGAGAGCTTTCAGATGCTCTACATCCAAAACCGGCTGGACTACGAGCCTCAGCTTGAAATGGACCTGGAAGCCTATGATGTAGTCTTAGCGGAAGACTACATCGGCACCGGAATGGCCTGGGGAATGACTCAAGGAGTCCCCTATGAATGGCTTCAGGGGAAAAATATGGAAAATCCTCAGAGAAAAGCTGACCTCGAGATCCTTATGGACGGGGAACGTTTTCTTTCTGGCAAGGAGGACAAGCACCGGAACGAGGCGGATGATGAAGCGATAGAGCAGACTCGTCAGAACTTTCTGTGGCTGGCAAAACGCTATCACTGGCCTGTCGTAAACGCGAATCAATCTGAAGGGCAGGTGACAGAGGATTTATGGAGGGTTGTTTCTGAGGCACGGTGAGGTGTTCGAAGAGATCACGGTGTTTCCACAAAGCCCGGAGGAAGACATATTCTTCTGCGTGGCTAATGCGATAGGTGGACCACCTTCCTCTGAGGACCACTCCGAGACATCGTTCGAGCAGATAAAAAATGGCTGACTTGTCGACCATCTCATGCCCCTGCATTTCCCAGTTAAATCCATCTTTATCATCGAAAGCGTGGTCTTTATTGATATAGCCTTTTTTGCTGATGATGACACAATTCTCACGGTTCATGTTGAAATACGGTGCCTTATGGCCCTTGACTAGTCTCGCCAGTTTTTCTCTCCAACTCACAATATTGGGCGGACGTGATCTGGCAAGAAAGGCATACTGCTCAGAATTCATTACGAACTCGGCTAGCTGGTCATCAATGACAGAACACTGAGGATAATTGACCCGATTTGAGAGGATCATATGATCTTCCTCACCATCTCTTGGCGGTTCAAAGCTAATGGAACCTCGTTTGAAGCCCATATATACCGGCTCCTTTACGGTGGCCACCGGACGATCCGGGTGCTTGAGTTTTCTGATTCCCACCTCATGAATGGCGTCGATAAACGGTCCATTACACTCGGGGAAACTCGGAAAACTGTTACCTGCTCCGGCAGCCCAGTTAATCAGCCTTCCGAGGAGAGGTTTCCGACCATGAGCCTGAACAATGACATCCACATTGAGTCGAAATGCCCCCATAAGGGAGATGATGTGCTCAACGATTTCGAGCCTCCTTCCCTTTTCTCCTTCCAGCGCTAAACAGCGCATGAGTCCTCTTCGAAGATGATCAATGTCCATTGGGATCTCGTGATCACCATCGAAGAATATGGGATTCCTGTCTTCGTGATAGGGCTTGAGAATAATCTGAACAGGAGCTTTCCCAAAGGTTCCCCTCCCCTTCAAGGCAACGCCTTCCTTTAGAGTACAAAACCTTCTTTCAGGAATGACGTTCTTCCAGCGTGAATCACGAAGAGAATGCGGTGGTCTTCGGACTGCTGATGGTCCATCTTGTAGATCTCGTTCTATGGCCTCGTGAGCCTTAGAACCGATGAGAAGTTGCATACCAAAAAATGAGGCCTTTGTGTCCCGCGAATTGTAATGATTTATGCCCTTTTGTCAATCACCGCTTGAAGTATTTCCGCATCTCCTCAACCGAAATCCTCGCCGCGGCAGGCCGCCCGTGTTCACAAGCCGCGTTATTTTCAACCTGTAACCACTGGTTGAGCAGACCTTTCATTTCCTCAAAACTCAAGGAGTCTCCAAACATGACCGCTCCTCTGCAGGCCTCGAATTTGAGAAGGGCGAGTTCACGTTTAGATTGATCGGGCTCTTTTTCGTTTTTAAGCTCATCAAGAAGATCATGAAAGATGCTTTCAATTCCATCATGTTTGAGGATCTCGGGAAGGGCTGAAATTTGAATGCTGTCATCACTCAGTTCGTCGATTTCCCAACCAAGGCGACTGAACAGCTCCTGATTTTCCTGAATGATATTTTTTTCTTCAGGGCTTACTTCGATCGGTGTCGGGAGAAGTAATTGCTGAGAACAGACTTCTCCATTTTCCCTCTCTTTCATAAGACGACTATAGTTCGTGATTTCGGAAAGAGCGTGTTGGTCAAGGATTTGTAAACCTTCCGGGGTTTCAACGAGGATGAAAGACCGGTGAATTTGCCCAAGAACATTCCAGCCTCTTTCTTCAAGTGGGGATTTCTTGATACATTCAATTCCGCTCGAAAACTGTTGATTGAAATCGATCGCTTGCGTCACTTGTTGATACGATGGTTTCTGAATTTTTTCACTGGTGCCTGGCTGCCAATGTTCAGCCAATCGAGGTCTTGGAATACTTAGATTTTCTCTTTTTTGAGAAAAGTCTACAGACCGGGCAAGGTCATTTGAATTGAGCACAGTCTTCACCAATCGGACAAGAAGATTGATTACCCTAGAGGGATTTAGAAACTTCACCTCAGACTTGCGCGGGTGTACGTTCACGTCAACTAACTGTGGATCGAGGCTGAGTTTCAACACAAAGGCTGGAAAGTATCCTCTGGGAACGAGGGTCCCATAGCCCTCCAGCACTGAGCGGTTCACCAGATGATCGTAGACCGGCCGATCATTGACGAAGAGATACTGATTAGAATGACTGGCGTGGACCAGTTCCGGTTTGGCAATAAACCCTTCGATTCGAATTCCTTCATCCCGCGCCAGAAGGGGTAATAGCTTTGAACTAAAGTCCTTCCCCAGCACCTGTTCAACCCGATCCTGCCAGTCCGAGCGATAGTAGTGGAAAATCGTCTTCGTGTTGTGGACCAGCTTGAGCTCCAGCTCGGGGTGAATCAAGGAAAGCTGCTGGAGGTATCTGAGAATATGCGTGAATTCTGTTCCGGGAGTCTTGAGAAATTTTTGACGGGCCGGAACATTGTAAAAGATATTGTTGACCGTGACTGTTGTTCCCTCGTTCGCGGCCGTTGGCTCCCAGATCAATTGCTGCCCGGCATCGAGAGACACTTTTGACCCCTGAGCTGATCCTTCCTGCCTGGTTACGAGGCTGAACTGAGATACCGAGGCAATACTGGCAAGAGCTTCCCCCCGAAATCCTAGTGTGTGGATATTGAAAAGGTCATCGACCGAACTGATCTTGCTTGTCGCGTGGCGGACCAAACAGAGTCTGGCGTCTTCTTCACTCATGCCGGATCCGTTGTCAATGACTTGAATCAATTTGGAACCTCCCTGCTCGAGCTTGATTTCAATTCGCGTGGCCCGAGAATCGACAGCATTTTCGGTCAGTTCTTTTACCACTGATGCCGGTCTTTCGACCACCTCTCCGGCGGCAATTTTGTTGATAAGGTCTGATGGGAGAAGCTTGATCATAGGAGCTAAGAATGAAGATGGAGGAGGGAGATGGAGAATGAAGTGAAGAATGTTATTGTAGTGATTTTTTTAATGCGGATAGACAATTGAGTGCCTCGACAGGGGTCATGTTATTGAGGTCAGCTTCTTTGAGGCGTTCGACGAGTGCTCGGTGTGGAGATGGGGTGGGCTGAACGAGAGTGTTGGGAGCACTGGTGAACAGATCGGGCTGAATCCCCATGAGTGTTTGTTCTTCCCTGAAACGATCTTTTTCCAGTTCGCTCAAAATTCCCTTTGCCCGCCTGATAACGCTCTGAGGCAGGCCTGCTAATTTTGCCACCTCTATACCATAGCTGCGGTCAACACCTCCGTCGATAATTTTGCGGAGGAAAACGACTTCTCCGTCTTTTTCAGCCACCGCGACAGACGCGTTGCAAGCGTTTGGAATTTCTTTGGCGACATCGATAAGCTCATGATAATGGGTTGCAAACAGGGTGAGTGCCTTCAGCTCCTGCGCAAGGTGCTCGAGAATTGCCCAGGCGATACTCACTCCATCATAGGTGGAAGTCCCCCGTCCCAATTCGTCGAAGATGATCAGGGAACGCTCGGTGGCATTGTTGAGAATATTGGCTGCCTCGCTCATCTCCACCATAAAGGTCGACTGTCCGGTTGAAATATTATCAGAAGCCCCAACACGGGTAAAAATACGATCAGTGATACTAATATTTGCCGATCGTGCGGGGACAAACGAACCCATGTGCGCCATGAGGGTGATCAATGCAACCTGTCGAAGATAACTGGATTTCCCCGCCATGTTGGGCCCGGTTAGCACGGTGATCTGACGGGTTTCATCCAGGTTGGCGTCGTTGGCGATGTAGATCTGATTCTGCTTTTTCAGAACTGACTCGATGACAGGATGCCGGCCATCACGAATCTCAATCCCAATTTCTTCTTTTATCAGTGGGCGGCAATAGTGTTCATCCAGTGCGAGCTGTGCGAAGGATTGGAGGACGTCCAGCACTGCGATGAGGTCCGCGTTTCTCTGAATGGAATCGATGAATGGAATCGTCAGCTCAAGAGTCTCCTGGAAAAGTTCGTACTCTAGAGTCTTTATTTTTTCCTCCGCGCTCAGGTATTTGCCTTCGAATTCTTTGAGCTCGGGAGTCATATAGCGCTCTGCGTTCACCAGAGTCTGCCTCAACTCAAAATATTCCGGAATGTCCTTACGGTTCGCCTTACTGATCTCAATATGATAGCCGAAGATTTTATTGTACTTCACTTTCAGACTGGAAATGCCTGTCTCCAATCTGAGATTTTGCTGATACTCGAGCAACCATGTTTTCCCATTTTTGAGAATATCGCGAAGCTCGTCCAGCTCCTTATGAAACCCGTCTGCGATCATTCCTCCTTCGGTGATCGTTGCCACCGGCTCAGACGAAATCCGTTCGTCCAGGGTATGCACGAGCTCTTTGAGCAATTCCAACTGCTGCTCTATCCTCGTCACCAGTGAACTGGGGCTGTCCAGCAGTGCCAGTTTGATCGAGGGGATTTTAAGGAGATTGACCTTGAGGTAATTCAGATCTCTTGCGTTGGCTGCCTTACAGCCAATTCGACCAACCAGTCGCTCCAGGTCAAAAATATCCTTAAGCTCTTGCTGGATCAAGACCCGTCGCTCCTGATGAGCTACCAGGTCAGCCACCGCTTCGAGCCGAAGATTGATTTTTTCCTTATTGGTCAAAGGAGCCAGCAACCAATGCCGAAGTTTTCTGGCTCCCATGCGGGTAAGGGTTATGTCCATCACGTGAAGAAGGCTTCCTTCCTTTTTGAAATCCCTTGCGGTGTGCAAGAGTTCCAGATTTCGAATACTCGACTCGTCCAGGATCATGATATCGCTGAAACGGTAACATACCAGCTTGCGGATGTGCTCCAGCTTCGTTTTCTGAGTCTCCTTGGCATAGCTCAGTAGCGCCGCCGCGGAGCGAATGCCAACGGTCATATGAGCCACTCCGAAGCCCGAGAGAGTCGAAACTTGAAAGTGATTGAGCAAAAAGTGTTCAGGGTCTTCGAAGTGTGGCAACTGATACAGGGTCACCGATCGGTCTTCAAGCTCGGCCCGAATTTCTTCTCTCGTTGATTCCGTATCGAGGAGGAGCTCTGACGGACTGAGAAGAAAGAGGAGATTTTTCAGGGTTTTCAGCTCTTTAATTTCGGTCACCCTGAACTCTCCCGTGGCGATATCAAGCATGCTGAGTCCGAAAACCTGCTTATCCTTAGCAACACTCAGAATATAATTATTTTGGGCTGTATCGGTCACGCTCTCGTCTAAAGTCGTCCCGGGTGTCACGACTCGAACTACTTCTCTTTTAACGATCCCCGGAAGCCCGGGGTCTGAAACCTGATCACAGATCGCCACCCGCTTACCCAGTCGGGTGAGCTGAGCAATGTATCGCTCAGCACTGTGATGAGGGATTCCACACATGGGGATTTCACTCTGAGTCCCCTTGTGTCTCGCGGTCAACGTGAGCCCCAGCAGCCGGGCTCCTTCCTTGGCATCGTCTCCAAACATTTCGTAAAAATCACCTAATCGGAAAAAGAGAAAGGCGTCAGTGTGCTCCTTCTTGATCTCGAAGTACTGCTGCAGCATGGGGGTGAGGTTTTTATCGCTCATGGCTTGGGGATAATTGACTTCACAATTTCTTCAGGCGTTTTATCCTCCGTGTCAATGATAACATTCGCAGCCTTTTCGTAGGTTTCACGGCGTTCCGCCCAGACCTCTTCAAGCTCTTCGAGATAATCTTTCCCTTTGAGAGAAGGCCGATTTTCTGACTCTGCCAACCGTTGAACAACGGTTTCGAGTTTGGCGGTGAGCAGAATAAGGGTTCCAGTTTGTTTGAGCTGTTTCAGGTTGTCAAAAAACATCAGCACTCCTCCACCAGTACTCACCACCAGATTGTCCCACGAACTGATAAACTGAACTTCTTCTTTTTCCAGCTTCCGAAAAGCGTCCCATCCCTCTTCTTGAACGAGACGGGAAATGCTTTTCCCTGCCTTCAGAGCAATCTGTTCATCCATATCGACGAAAGACCGACCCAGCTCATGGGCAAGAAGTTTCCCAACGGTGGATTTTCCCACTCCTCGCATGCCGATGAGGTAGAGGTTTGCCATTTGGAGGAAGTAGGAAATAGGAAATAGCTTGTAGAGAAACCATACAAGGCGATGCTGGCTGCTACAAGCGAATTCCTACCAGCTATTTTCTTCCTTTTCTCTTCAAATCAATACTTTTTTCCTGGTCTTCCATGACATCCATTTTCTCCTTTCCAATCCGTTCTTGCATGATCTCCACCACGTGATCGTAGGGAACCGACTCCTGAGTCCCCGTATCCATGTCTCGAATGATCAGCATGCCTTCCTTGACCTCGACTTCTCCCATCAGAAGAGTATATTTAACTTTAAAGTCGGTGGCCATGTCCAATTGAGTTCTCATGGATCCAGTTCCCATCGCCCCGACGGCCTGAATACCCGATTCCCGCAATCTTTGAAGCAGTGAAAGGGCTTTCTTTTTGGCATTCACTCCCAGCTGAGCCACGAAAACCTGGAGATGATCTTTGTGGGGAACTCGAATTCCGGACTCCTGCATCCCTTCGATCAGGGCATTTGTATCGCTTGAGAATCCAATCATGTTGGTTTTCTCGCCTCCCATCCGTTCAATGATCTCGTCGTTTGACCCCCCGTGGAAAATGGTTCGCTCAGCACCTTTATCGTTGTTCCAAAACTCAAACACCGTTTGAGCATTGTAGTTCCCTATGCCGAAAAGTGACTTGTTTTCGCGGAATCCAACACCAAGCTCCTCCAGATATGCCTTGAGGTGTTCGTACTGCTCCTGGTCTTCTTTACTAAGGTAGTTTTCCAACTTTGGAGCCAGTTGAGCCAGGATGGCACAGTCTTCTTCATGACACCTGAGCAACTGAAGAAGATGCCCTCGTTCATAATTTTTGACACATTTTTCGCACAATGACCGCTGTTTGTCGAAATAAAAGTTCTTCAGGTCATCCAGGTACACCGTTCTGGACTCTTGTGACCCGATGTGGTTGATATTCACGGTATACATCTCCCTCAAACCCAGATCATCCAAGATCTTGTTTCCCAGATAGATCACCTGCGCGGTCAAAGCCGCATCGCTGGATCCGATGACCTGAATCCCAAAGTCGATCTCACTAATAATGTGTTTATTCAGGTCTTTCTTCAAAAAACTATCGATGTAGTAAAGCTCTACTGGCTGAGCCCAGTCCTTCATCCCGTTTTGGAGATAAGCATTTCCGATAGAAATAAGGGGATCAAAACGAATGATGCCTCTTTCTTTGGTACTTTCATCCTGCACTTCACTTCCGGTCATCAGAACTTCCTTTTCATTGCCTTCCAGGGCTTTTTCACACACCTCTATAGGGATCAATAAAGAGGGGGTAATTCGCCGAAACCCCGCTTGTCGGAAGCGGTGTCGAAGCACTTTTTTTATGTAGGTCAGATACTCATGTTTGTCAGGAAGAAAGTCGTTAAAGGCCGTTCTGATGAGCTCGGACATAGAAAAAAATGATCAAATACGCAATATCGCACGTTACACGGTGTTTAGCCCTTAGTCAAGACCTATGGAGAAATCTTTCCGAGCATCTTCCACACGGTTACGAGGGGTAAACCCACGATATTCAGGTAATCACCGATAATTTTTTCGACAAAGATCGCAGCCTCTCCCTGAATGGCATAAGCTGCCGCTTTATCTTGGTATTCCGCCACGTCCAGGTAGTGCTCGATCTCGCCTTCTTCCAGGGCTCGGAAAAAGACCTCAGTGCTGACGGTTTCCTGTACCGGATTCTCTTCATGGGGAGCAAACAGGGCAATGGCTGTGAGGACAACATGCTTCCTCCCCGACATCAATTTCAGCATCCTTTTGGCATCTTCCCGGTCCCTCGGTTTTTCAAGTACCGTGTCTTCTATGACACCAATCGTGTCAGCGGAGAGGACGAGACATTTTTTCCCCATTCGCTCAAAGACTTCCTTGCCTTTCTGGAGCGCAATTTCTTCCACAAAAGCCTTCGGATCACTCAGATGATCACTGTGACGGGGCTCCTCGTAATCGGAGGGTATTACCGTGAAATCCAGTCCTGCCTTTTCTAAGATTTCTTTTCGGCGGGGAGACCGAGAGGCCAGAATGAGGGGAAAAGGAAGTTTTAGCATCGCAAAGCGGTCAGTTACCGATATACTCATCAAGCTTTTGTAAAAAGTCCAATGAAAAAATTTGCTGTCGGTCCTGAAGAAGAAGGTCATCGCATCGATGTTGTGCTGGAAAAACTTATGGATGCGTATTCTCGAACCTATGCCCAAAAACTCATTCGGAAGGGTTTGGTGACGATTAATGGCCAGGTCGCTAAGAAGGGGAACCGAGTTTCTGTGGAAGATATCCTCATGATACGAGAGCCAGCACTCAAACCTTCCAAATTTAACTCTGCTGATATTCCTCTCGATATCCTGTACGAAGATGAAGACCTTTTAGTGATTCATAAACCAGCTGGATTGCTCACCCATCCTTCTGCTCATGAGCGTCAGGCCACGCTCGTCAACGCTCTCCTGCACCACTGTGAGAAACGGCTCAGTGGAATTGGTGGTGAGCTCAGGCCGGGCATCGTGCACCGACTGGATAAAGACACCTCCGGAATCATGATGGTGGCCAAGCATGACGAATCCCATCGGGATTTGGCGAAGCAAATTCAGTCTCGTCAGGTTGAAAAAACCTATTTGACGCTGGTGGATGGCATCATGGCTTCACAAACCGGCACTATCGAGGCGCCCCTCTTGAAAACCCAGGTCCGTGATCAGCATAAGGTGGTGGTGTCGCCCCACAAGGATGCGAAGGATTCCCTGACCCATTTCGAAGTGCGGAGGACCTTTGATAAACGCTGTTCTCTCTTGTCCGTCCAGATCATCACAGGACGCATGCATCAGATCCGCGTACACATGGCGGCCATTCATCACCCCGTGATCGGAGACGAGGTCTATGGCAATCGAAGAATCAACGCACAGTTCAGGGCTTTAGGACTGAAGCGTCAGTTTTTGCACGCCTGGAAACTGAAGTTTCGGCACCCTCGGACTCATGAATGGGTGGAATTCGAAGCTCCCCTAGCATCGGATTTGGATGTGGTCCTGGAGAATCTGAAACAAGTGGAGTCTGATTGAGCTCAATCACCTCCCTTCTTTCCTAGTTTGAAGGTACATCAGCAATCAAAAATCGGCTGAGAAACATATCCCCCCGCGCCGTCAGAGGTGGGGTTTCCATTTTCATCGAGCACATACATCACGCAGTTGTCATAGTCGATGGTGAATTGCGGAGGAGTGGTTCCTGGCTGTTCCTGCTGCGTCACCTGACCTTTCAGGACGGAAACAGAGTAGTTTGTGGAGCTGGTCCCCCCGATAACACTTCCGTTTTGTATTCCGAGTTCATCAAGAAGAGCCTGATCCTCTTGACTGAGGACATCGCCTCTCAAAGAGCTGAAGCTGAAAACCGATCCCAGATCATTGAACACAACGTAATAGGCTCCCACATAGCCCAGGACCAGAGCGAAGAAAACGAGTGCGATGGCTAAAATCGCCTTCGCGGCAAAGCCGCTTCCGGGAGGTTTTGGGGCAAGCTGAACAGGAGGAACTGGAGGAGTAGCTGGTGGTACAGGTGTGGTCGGAACAACTGGGATGTCGTCAGGCATAGGAAAAGATCAATCAAGTCTCACTGTATCGAAATCTCTCCACCATGACAAGCAGCCTTAATCTCCTTCATGAAACAGCTTAGATCCCAGCCGAATCAGGGTGCTTCCCTCTTCCAGAGCGATCTGATAGTCCTCGCTCATTCCCATGGAGATTTCACGCAAACTGAGCTGATCGGCCAATTGTTTGCACCATCGGAAAGTCTGACGCGTCGTTTCAGGATCGTCCTGCTTCCCCATGCACATGAATCCAAGCAGTTTGAGATAGGAAAGCTGCTGGATATACTGAACCATTTGGCGCAGGCGAGGAAGCGATGATTTCCCCCCGTAGTCGAGGTTGGATACCTCGTCTCTACCGGCAAGGAATCCATCCTTGCCTACGGGATGGGGTATTTGAAACCCCTGTTTCTGTTCCTCCCCTGTTAGATTGAGCTGGAAGAAGACTGGCATGATTTTATTCAGCTTGGCCGCTTCTTGGTTGATCTTTTGAGCAAGCTCAAGCGAGTCGACCGTCTGAATGACATCGCAGACACTGACCACTTTGGCGACCTTGTTTTTTTGGAGGTGCCCTATGAAATGCAGTTCGATGCCTTTTTGGCGAAGCTCATTCAACAGAGAAGGATCGAACTTCTCCTGAATTTCTTGCAACCGGCTCTCACCAATAAGCCGGATGCCTGATCCCATCACCATTTTGATGTCGGCAACATTGCGGTTTTTTGTCACCACCAGGAGTTGAGCCGGATAAACTTGCTCTTTGAGTTCTGAGATAAGTTGAAAAATAAGCATTGTAGATTTATTTTGAGCTCCAGTAGAGTATACTGCTATTCCTCGTTTCTTCACTTCCTTATTTCCTTGTTTTCCCCATGCTCCCCCTCGTCGCCATTATCGGAAAACCCAATGTGGGAAAATCTACGCTGTTCAATCGTTTTGTCGGCTACCGAAAGGCTGTGGTTTCCGCCACTCCGGGAACGACGCGAGATCGTCACTATGCTCAAATCGATGCCAGTAAGCCGTATTTGCTCATCGACACCGGGGGAATCGAGTCCAAGACCGAAGGGATCATCGAGGAAAACATTCTCGCCCAGGCGAAGATGGCAATAGAAGAAGCAAGTGTGATTGTGTTCCTGATCGATGCGAAACAGCCCCTAACCCGAGAGGATCATCACGCCGCTGAACTCCTCAGGAAGAGCAAAAAGCCTATCATTTTGGTAGCCTCGAAGAGTGATTCAGGACAGGAGGACCTGAGCGAACTGTATTCCCTCGGATTTGGGGACCCAATCAGAGTTTCAGCGACTCACAAAATCGGTGTTGGAACGCTGGAAGACGCTATCAAAAAGATTATTCCGAGGGTGAGGATCAAGGCTCAAGAGCAACCCGAACAGACCCGTCTCGCTATGTTGGGAAGACCCAATGTTGGCAAATCTTCGATGATCAATAAGCTCCTGGGCTCGGAAAAACTGATCGTATCGGAGGTCCAGGGCACTACCATAGACAGCACGGATATCGATCTGGAATACAAAGGAAAACATTTTGTGCTCGTCGACACCGCGGGGATCAGAAGACGAGGAAAAATTGGAAAAGGGATTGAGAAGTATTCCTTTCTGCGTTCTTTGGGAAGTAGTGATCGAGCGGATGTCTGTGCCCTTATGGTCGATGGACTGGAAGGAGTCACTTCACAAGATCAGCACGTAGCGGATTACATCCTTCAGCGCTACTCGGGACTCATCCTCGTCGTGAATAAGATCGATCTCATGGAAAAGGGCGAAGAGGAAAGGGAATCTTTCCTGAGACGCCTCCATTCGAAGTTTGAGTTTGTTCCCTGGGCACCGGTCGTCTTCGTCTCAGCGAAAACCGGCAAACATGTCGAGAAGATTCTGGAACTGGCCGAACAGATCAAAGACAATCGGGCTCGAAGGATTGAAACGGGACAGCTCAACCGATGGCTTGAACGAGTGGTGATGAAGCATATGCCCACCGGAACTGGTCGAAAAATGCCAAAGCTCTACTACATTTCCCAGGTAGACGTCAACCCTCCACACTTTGTTCTCTTTTGTAATCGGGAGGAATACTTTCACTTTTCGTACCTTCGCTATCTCGAAAACCAGCTCCGCGAAAGCTTTGATTTCACCGGAACAGCCATCAAAATGGAGTATCGGGAAAAACAGGAGCGGAAGTCTATCAAACGCAGAACGATCCCGAAGAAAAACCGGTAGTATGGTGTTATTATTCCTCCACCTTCTCCACATTCAGATACCCGTCTACGGAAAGGTCAAAATAAGATCGGATGGGAGGTTCTTTGTTGTATTTTTCCTTTGAATTCATTGCTAACTCAGCAAGATATTTCTGACGGTCCCATTCTTCTTTGAGAGGAGATCCCGATTGAGGGATGGTGCTGCTCAAATCTGGTAAAGGATGCTTGGCGACGTAGGATTCGTCATGGGCCATATTTTCGAGCAGGTTATTGATTTCATTTCTGAGCTGCACGAGATACTGAGGGTCACCTGGATTGAGGCCTTTTATCTGAGCCAGTCGGATTTCCGCCATTCGAGTCAAATGTCCCAGGTACCCTCTTTCTTTTACCGGACTTCCGTCCAAATTGATCAGGAGACCTCTCCGCGCAAGCACTTCCTGAAGGATAGCTACTTCTTCGACCGTGAGGTGCTCCACATCATTTTCGATCCTGGGAACGGTGTTGGCAAAACTGTAATCGGTCATGGTAGGGATATCGTATCTCAGCCATTCCTTGGTCATGATGATCTTCACTGTAACTTCATTCAGTAAACACAGTGAGTCAGGCGATTGGCATTCTTCCGGAGTTGAAAGCTGTTCCTCCACCATTTTTGCCAGATCAATACTGCCTTCCGAGTTTTTTTCGTTAAACAACATGTTCACCGTATTTTCTTTTTTCAAGACGGTACCCTCTTCCTCCGCTTCGGCCGAATAGGACAGGCCCATTGCTAAAACCATGCTGGAAAGAAGTAGGGTAAACAGGACTGAGGCAGCGAAATATTGAGATTTCATCATCGTTTGAAAAAATGGCTAAAAAAACCCTTTTTCTCTTCTTTTTTTCCAAGCACCCCTTCTACTTTCTCTTGAATCTCATGCGCCTTCTCTCCGATTGTTTTTCGGTTTTTTTTACTCCCAAATACAAGGGCGGCAATTGACCCAAGGGCTCCTCCAATAAGAATCGAGGTTATGAATTTTCCACTTTTTTTCTTCTGGTCAGCCATATGGTGAAAGATGATAAAGATGATAAAGATGATAAAGATGATAAAGATGATAAGGATGTTTTTCTTTTCTTTTCTTTATCGTCTTTATAGTCCTCATAGTCTTAATAGTCCTTCCCTCCGAACTCTTTTTGTGTTCAGCAGAAGAACTCTAGGCTATGAGACCATGATTTCAAGTAACTGGGGTTGAGCTGGACTCACCTTATGTTTTAGAGCATATCTCGATACTCTTCAAAAATTTTCAGAGCAAATTCATCGGTCATTCCCGCAATGTAGTCTTTGATCACCACATGTCGTTTTTCTGCTTCGAATTGGACTCTGATCTCGGCCGGGAGCAGCTCATCTTTCTGAGAATATAGCTCAAAAAGTGATTTGATGACCTTTTGGCCTCGCGCAGCCATTGATGAGACCTTTTGGTGGAGATAAAAATGCTCTCCCAAAAAATCCGCCAGCTCTTCAACTCGAGCACTCTGGCGTTCCGAGAAACGAATGAGGGTATTATTCGGGTATTCGAGAGGTTCCAAAACATCTCCTTGAACCAACTGTCGGGAACTTTCTTCAATCACATCGTGAATGAGGAGACTGATAATCCGATTGATCACCATGTGCCGGTAGAGAGCCTCCCCCAGCTGAGGGAGGGAAAGATCTTCTTCTCCCATGCGCCAAAGCTCGATCTGATCCGAAATCAGCTCATATTTCAGAATTCCCGAACGAAGTCCATCATCGAGGTCATGATGGTGATAAGCGATGGCATCTGCAAGATCTACCACCTGGGCTTCAAGCGAGTGGATCACGGGAGTCTTTCCATCATCGTGAAATTTCCGGTGCTTCATCATCCCTTCGATAGTTTCCAACGTGAGATTGAGTCCTGGATAATCAGGTGATTTGATTTCGAGTTTTTCCACGATTCGTCGAGACTGCTCATTGTGCTCGAAGTAGTCATTGAACCTGGCCATCATCTCACTCATCGCCTCTTCTCCGGCATGACCAAATGGAGTATGGCCCAGATCGTGAGCCAGAGCGATCGTCTCACAAAGGTCCTGATTGAGCCCCAATGCTACTGCGATATCCCGAGCCACCTGAGCGACCTCGAGGCTGTGGGTCAGACGAGATCGGTAGTGATCGCCGTAACTGGAGACAAAAACCTGAGTTTTCCCACTTAATCGGCGAAAAGCCTTCGAATGAATGATGCGATCCCGATCCCGCTGGAAAGGAGTCCGGTAAAGGTCCTCCACTTCGCTGAACTTACGGCCCCTGGACTGAGAAGATCTCAGAGCGTAGGGAGCGAGAGTTTTGTCCTCGAGGGTGAAGAGTTTAGGTTGGGTATACAACATGGCAAGGTTGTGGGTTGTGGGTTGTAGATGTTAGTGTTTTTGTAAGAATAGTATATCACCTCCTCCCTACTCCCAACCACCGACCACCTCACATGAAAACTTTTTACATCAACACCTCAACCCTGCACACCACTATCGCCCTCTTTGAAAATGATCAACTGAAAGCTGAAAAACGCTGGAAAGCTGAACACAATGAGGCTGAATTGCTTCAACCCGCTGTGGAGAAACTACTGGGAGAACAGAACCTAAAACCCGATGAGATCAACCAACTGGTGGTGTGCGTGGGGCCAGGTGGCTTTACCAGTTGTAGGGTTGGCGTCAGCGCGGTAAATGCCTGGAGTTTTTCCAAGGGAATTCCTGTGGCAAGCGTAAGTGTGTTCGACCTGTATCCTGGATTCGACGGAATTCTGGTTGTTTCCGCCAACACGAATGAAGCTTGGGTGAGGATGCCCGGGGAAAATCCGAAGTTTGTGAATCGAGAAGGGTTGAAACTCCCCTCTTCTTTTTCTTTTGGAGGGATTGTAAATGAAGAGTGGAAAACGTATTTTGATGAACACGGTGGGAGTTTTGCTGAACTGGAAGAACAATTGCCTTCCGTAAACCAGCTACCAGTCACCAACAAACCAGTAACACCCTGGTACTACAAGGATCCGAATATTACGTGGAGTGAGAAGAATCTGCCAATAGCCTAAATCTAAGTAACATGGAAGTTTTTCTCACCCTCTTCTCTCACCTCATTCCTCTCTACCTGCTCATTATGCTGGGGTATATTTCCGGCAGAATATTAAAGATACCCAAAGAACCCATTGCCACTCTGCTCATCTATGTCATCACCCCGGTGGTGGTATTTTATGGAGTTATCAATACCCAGCTGGATGTCAGTATTCTTTCATTACCGATCCTCTTTTATCTGATCTGTTGTGCGTTGTGCTTAACGTTTTATGCCATTGGCAGACGAATTTGGAATGATCCTACAAAGAACATTCTTGCCATGGCCGCGGGGACCGGAAATACCGGCTACTTCGGCTTGCCGGTAGCTCTCATGCTCTTCGGAGAAGATGTTTTGGGTATCGCGGTCTTTGCTCTCCTCGGCTTTATTGTCTACGAAAGCACGATGGGTTTTTATATTACCGCACGGGGAAACTTCACGGGAGCTGAAAGTCTTCGGAAAGTTTTCAGGCTTCCCAGTATCTATGCCTTTGTTCTGGGCATTGTCGTGAATCTGGCCCAGGTCGATCTGGGAGGAAGTGTGATGGATGTGCTGAACAAGTTCACAGGAGCCTACACCGTGCTGGGCATGATGATGATAGGGCTTGGATTGGCTAATATTAAACGGGCGGCTTTTGACACCCTCTTTATCGGCCTGACCTTTTTGGCCAAGTTTTTTATCTGGCCACTGGTGATTTTTTCGATTATTTTTCTTGACCAACGATTCCTGGACCTCTTCAGTGATTCGATTCACCGGATCATGCTGCTGATGTCGATCGTGCCTTTAGCGGCCAATACGGTTACACTCGCTACGGAACTGAAAGCCCATCCTGAAAAAGCCGCAGTGGCTGTACTCCTCAGCACTCTGTTCGCCCTGTTCTTTATTCCTTTCATGACCGTGTTATTTCTTCAATAAAGAATTTATGCCCCTCTCCATCGTCTCCACCCCCATCGGCAATCTGGAAGACATCACCCTCCGTGCGCTTCGAACCCTCAAAGAGGTTGACTTCATTTGCGCCGAAGATACCCGGACCAGCAAAAAGCTCCTGGACCACTACAACATCACGGCACCTTTGACTTCCTTTCATGCCCATTCAACTGATCAGAAGAGGGAGGCAATCGTGAGGAGAATGAAAAATGGAGAATCGGCGGCACTGATTTCGGACGCTGGGACTCCTGGCATCAGCGATCCTGGTTGGATTTTAATCCGGGACTGTATCGCTTCGGAAATTCAGGTGATCCCCATCCCCGGAGCAAGCGCGGTATTAAGCGCGTTGGTGGGATCCGGTCTGCCGATGGACAAATTTTTGTATCTGGGTTTTTTGCCGTTGAAGAAGGGACGACAAACCCTGTTTAAGCAATTGGCCGGTGAAAAACGAACGGTGGTGTTTTACGAATCCCCAAAACGAATTGTACGAACTCTGGAGCAACTCAGCCAGTATGTTCCGGAATCAACCCAGGTGGTGATTGCGCGAGAACTGACGAAAATGTATGAGGAGTTTATAAGAGGAGATATCAATCATGTGTTAGATGCTTTGAAAGAAAGGTTTTCCATTAAGGGGGAGATCGTAGTGCTTCTGCGCATATCGGCAAAATAGATTGATTTGTCCTGAATTCTATAATATCATATAGGTGGTTTTATAGAATTCCTATGTCAGACATTCGAAAGCACCAGAAAAAGCAGGCAAACTTTTTTCTCTCAGCTATCGTTATCGATAATCTTCGTTCACATGTTCCAAAAGGTGAACAAAGTCAGTTTGTGGAGTTGGCTATTGAGCGAGCTCTTTCCCGTATACGATTTCAGGACGCCCTAAAAACCAGTTTTGGGTCATGGAAGGGGAACCGTCATCCTCATTCCGAGCAATTTATTCGAACATTACGACATTCTAAGAGACCTTTGCGATGAAGCAGATTGTGTTTGACTCCGATGTGCTGATTGACCTTTTGAGAGGGGTTCAATCAACTTATGATCAGGTAACTTCCCTTACTGAAGATGCTGAGCTTTGCTGCAGTGTCATTACTCTTGCTGAAATCTATGCAGGCATGTTTCCTCGAGAAAAGAAGGCGACTGATCAGCTACTGAATTCTTTAGTGCATATACCCGTCACGGACACAGTGGCCGCTACTGCCGGAAGACTTCGAAACAAATACAAACAGATAGAGCTTATGGACTGTCTGATAGCAGCTTCTGCAATGGGATTGGGCGCATATCTTCTCACAAAAAATATAAAACACTACCCCATGGAGAATCTTCGCCTTCTTCCTATAAAATAACCCTATGAAAACAGCCATCGTCCATGACTTCCTCGTGAAAATCGGCGGCGCAGAGCGCGTGGTGAAAGAATTCGCCGAAATGTTTCCCGATGCCCCCATCTATACCCTGATCTACGATGAAGAACGCTGTGGGAAAGAGTTTCCCCGTGACCGGGTGTGGCCTTCGAGTCTGAATCGATATCCTCAGTTCTTGAGAAGAAGACCTCAGTATTTGTTGGGTAAAATGCCGGCTGCTGTAGAGGAATTTGATCTTTCAGGCTATGACCTGGTGATCTCTTCAAGCGGTGCTTTTTCCCATGGAGCGATCACGGGTCCGAAGACCAAGCACCTCTGCTACTGCCACTCCCCCATGCGCTATGCTTGGGACTATACGCATGAATATTTGCAGGAAAAGAAACTGAGTTTTTTGAAAGAATACTTCGTCCGGAAAATTCTGTTCGAAGTCCGGCAATGGGATCGGGCTGCTGCTGATCGGCCGGATAAGTATTTGGCCAACTCGAAGCATGTTGCGAAACGACTGAAAAAGTATTTTCAGGTTGAATCAGAAGTGCTCTACCCCCCCGTCGATGTGGATCGTTTTTATCCCTACGAAGCGTCTGACGATTACTTCGTTATTGTTTCGCGTCTGAGTGCTTACAAAAAAGTGGATCTTGTCATAGCTACCTTTAACAAGCTCGGCAAACGGCTCGTTATTATCGGTGATGGAGAGCACCGAAAAGCCCTGCAGGCTCTGGCAGGACCAACAATTGAGATACTGGGAAGAAAAACAGATTTGGAGGTAAAACGATACCTACAGGGAGCGAAGGCTCTGATTTTTCCGGGTGAAGATGATTTTGGCATAACGCCCGTGGAAGCCATGGCCTGTGGGAAGCCAGTGATCGCTTTCGGGAAAGGAGGAGCTCTTGAAACCGTGGTGGATGGCATCACCGGCGTGTTTTTTTATGAGCCCACGGTAGCCTCTCTGGAAGGAGCGGTAACCCGATTTTATGAGTTGGAATCGACGTTTAACGCTGACCTCATTCATGACCGCGCCGAACAGTTTAGTCGACATGAGTTTCAGACGGGATTTCAAAAAATCGTAGATGATTTGATGACTCGCTCATGATGCCAGTTTTTACGCTGCTGGAGAATATCCGATCCCTACACAATGTGGGCTCTGTGTTTCGCAGCAGTGATGGGGCCGGTGTGAGTCGGATTTTTTTAACCGGATATACCGGTACCCCACCCCGGGATCAGATCAGTAAGACTGCCCTCGGAGCTGAGCTGACCGTGCCCTGGAAGCAGTACAAACGGCCTATGAATATCATTCGTCGTTTGAAACAACAAGGTGTCCAGATCGTCGCACTGGAAACAGGTGAACACGCGGAGGATTTGTTTCGCTTTGAACCTCACTGGCCGCTCTGCCTGATGGTGGGAAATGAAGTGGAGGGTCTGAGCACCGAACTGATGGAAGCAGCTGATATGACGGTCAAGATCCCCATGATGGGGACGAAAGAAAGTCTGAATGTGTCCTGTGCCTACAGCATCGCAATCTATGAGCTACTCCGCAAACACCAAAAGAACCCCTTTCGGAGTTCTTAAAGTTTTTCCTCTCATATCTCCCCTCTCCATGGCTTGAGCAAGGTCGAAGGCCGTACTCCGAACTCCTTCTAGGCATAAAACATATTCTTCTTTCGGGCAGCCCGGTATTTCTCTCTTACTACTGCCACTTTTTTCTTCTTGGTCATGCTCATGTCTCGCGAAAAATAGCGTTTCCCTCTAACTTCCTGGATCACCCGAGCCTTTTGTCCCTTTTTCTTCCAGCGTCCGATCACTTTTTCACTTGATTCACCTTCCCGGCGAATAACAGCTACAGCCATAAATACCTCCTTTTTAGGAATTAAGCTTAGCTATTGTAGGAATTCACAGGCTAAAGTCAAGGAAATGCCAAGTGCTGTGTTTGGGCTTGATTTTGCGAGGTGATGCAGTTAATACTTAACTGTTGACTTAACGATTTTTTCGGGATGCAGACACTTGAAATCCAGCGCGTACTCTTCCGTGAAAATGAAAGCTTTTTGATGAGTTTTAGTGCCGGTCCGAAACGAGACAAAGGCCAATTGTTTCTTGTTTTGGACCTTCCTGACAATCCCGGAGCTGAGGATTCGATTGCAGAGAAGATTTGGAGGTCGATCCATGACACTTTTTACAACTGTAATTCTGATGATGAATATTTTTGTCTTGAGGAAGCCCTCAAGGCGGCTAACGAGATTATTGAGAAGGAAAATAAGAAACGAGAAACGGGAACCATTGGTCGGGTGAATGGGATCGCGAGTCTTCTCTCTGATGACACCCTCCATTTTTCACAGACCGGCCGCGCACAAATCGCCCTGAAACGAGGTCACCACTATTCCGTGATCAGCGAAGAGTTGGAGGAATCCGATACGGTCGCCTTTAATAGCATCTCCTCCGGAGAAATCGCTCCAGAAGACATCGTGGTATTTTCATCACGTTCTCTTCCCTTCGATGATGAAACCCTCCTCGAGGTCTTTTCTGAGAAAATGAGTAAGCTCTCATCTAGCATCAAAGCCTTGGCAAAAAAGAAAGAGCTTATCGGGATGCTCGCTTATTTTCAGCTTCCAACAGAAGATGAAGGTGAAGTTGTTTCTGAAGATGAAGAAGAGCTGTTTCCTGAGGAGAAAGAGACTGCACCGGAAGAAACGCCGATGATGAACTCCGGAAAAGGGAAAAGAAGCCTGTCGGTCTTGAGGGGGAAAATGAATTCCGAGAAAATGAAGAAAGCGCAGGAAACAATGAAAAACGTCTACAAAGGGGTCTCAAGCCGGTTGGTAAAACTCGTGAAGAAACCCAATCGTATTAAACAGGTCAATCGGCGCTACATTATTTTGGCGGTTCTGGGATTGGTGATTGTTTTGGGAGGTCTCCTGGTTCTGCAGTCTAATTTCCGCCAGAAATCTCAGCAATCCGACTACTATCAGAGCCTTTTATCTGATGCGGAAGAGAAAATCAATGTCTCAGAGCAGCGATTCCTGATCGGTGAAAAGAGTGATGCCACCAAACAGCTCAATCAGGCTGCCGTAGCACTTGATGAGATTGAAGCGGCTGGATTCTTTTCTACACAAGTCGGGAAGTTTAAGGAGATGGTGGCTATTCAACGCGACAATTTTGATAAGGTTTCACGTGTCACCAATCCTAATGTAGTCGTCGATCTCTCACAAAAAGGAACCGTGGATGCGCTTGGAATCATCCATACTGAAGATCAGAAGAACTTTGTCTACGAACCGCGAAGACTATTTGAGTCTGTACTGGATAAGGTTCAGGAACCTTTGGAGATCGATCCTGAAGAAATTGTTCTCGCCGGAACAGAGCTAGTAGACTTTAATGTGCTTTCCTTCAGTACCCAAGGTGGACAAATGATTGAGTACGAGACCCGGAACGGTCGTTTTCAGAGGGCCAGCACTCAAGATGACACCTGGCACAGGGGTGTGGATGTCAAATCCTTCAATGGGCAATTTCTCTATTTGCTCGATCCTCCCTCAAATACCATCTGGAAATACTCCCGATTACGAAGTGGATACAGTGGAGCTACCGCCTGGACCTCAGATGGTGACCTGTCAGATGCGGTTTCCTTTGCTATTGATGGTGAGGTCTATGTATTAATGAGAAATGGAACCATTGCCCGCTACTTGAAAGGAACCCTTCAACCCTTCGAAATTAAGGATGCTCCGACTGAACCCCTCAACAACCCCACTCGAATCTTTACTCATGCTGAAGCCAGCCATCTCTATGTCCTGGACAGCGCGAATCAACGAGTCGTCATCTATTCGAAGGGACAGGGTGGCATCGGAAGTTACCAGAAACAGGTTCTGTTTGAGAGCCTGAAGCCGAATGAAATCCGTGATTTTTATGTGGATCAAGACGAGCAGAAACTCACCATACTCACTTCTGACAAGGTGTATATCACCGATCTCTAATCCCTAGACCTGAATGGACATCAAGCCACAGCTGAATCTCATCGCCGGCGATATCCAAGCAGTGCGGGACTATCTTTGACCGGACCGGACTTCCATCCCAGGTCGTAGAACTGAAGCAGCAGATAGAAGCTCCTGGTTTTTGGGACGACCACTCAAAAGCAGAGCAGGTCATGAAGAACATGAAGGGGAAAGAAAAATTATTGCTGGAATTAACTCAGCTGGTGAATGATTTCAACGACTATTTGGAAATGGCTAATGAGGGAGATGAGGAACTGGAAGGGATGGTGAAAAACCTGGTCAAGAGAACAGAGAAAAATAAGATTGCTATTTTTTTGTCCGGAAAATATGACGGCAATAATGCTCTCGTCAGTTTCTTCGCAGGTGCCGGCGGAAAAGATGCTCAGGACTGGGCTGAGATACTTTTTCGAATGGTGTTACGATTTTGCGAACAACAAGAGTGGGCCGTGACGATTGTTGATGAAAACTATGGGGAGGAGGTCGGCCTCAAGTCAGCTACTCTGGAAGTCAGTGGACCCATGGCTTATGGCTTTCTCAAATCTGAGAATGGTGTGCATCGGCTCGTGCGATTGTCTCCCTTCAATGCGGGTAACACCCGGGAAACTTCTTTTGCCAAAATCGAGGTCATTCCACTGGTTGAAGAAGACTTATCGGTCGAGATACCTAACGATGATCTGAAAATCGATGTGTTCCGAGCCGGTGGCAAGGGAGGACAGAGTGTCAACACGACGGATTCGGCGGTTCGAATCACCCACTTGCCAACCGGCATCACCGTGCAATGTCAGAATGAACGGAGTCAACTGCAGAACAAGCGAAACGCCATGGCGATCCTCACCTCGAAACTGGTGGAGCTGAAAGAGCTGCAGCATGTCGAGCATTTGAAAGACCTGAAAGGAACTAAGAAGGAAGTTGCCTGGGGCAATCAGATTCGGTCTTATGTGCTCCATCCCTACCAGATGGTGAAGGATCACCGGACCGGTGTGGAGACCAGCCAGGTGGAGAAGATTTTGAATGGGGATTTGATGGAGTTTGTGGAGGGATATTTGAGGAGCGAGAAGAAGCCTTAAATTCATTGTCGACCTCAATGATCAGTGGTCAACAAAAAATATCGGTCCGGATGAATCGACTTTCTCAATAACTCAATCCTGCATCGGAGTATCTTCAGTTGTCGCTTCTTCCCCCTTCCCCAAGAGCTCATCCAGAGCTTTTTTCGCCTCGTTCATTTCTTTCAGCGCGGTATCAAACTGTTGTTTTTTTTCGACCACGGTACTCGTCGTCGTGTCATATTCTTCCTTGAGCTGATTGACCCGGTCTTCCGCTTCTTTGATCTTCAAATTCAATTTCTCCTTAGCCACTTCAGTGGCCTCTGTGGCATCGGTGTACCAATTAAACAAGCCTCCTTTTACCTTATCATAGGTATTCATAATACTCCCCTCTCCCCCCCTCCAGATATCCCTAGCCTGACTGAAGCCCGAGAATGCAAGGATGACCACAATGATGTAGAGGAGGAGTTTTCGCATGATTGAGAGGGATAGATTGTAGGTTGTGGGTTTTGTAAGAAAGAAATCGGAGATACGCAGGGTCAGTTTTCATTCTACATCTTTTGGTCTCGATGCCAAGAATCTGCTATCCTGAAAATGCGAGAGTCCCTCACTCCGCATGAATTCTTATGGTGATATTGACTCATGAAGCATTCTCAGGCCCAGATCGATCGTCTCGTCAGAGAAACCCAGCAGGGAAACACGAAGGCTTTTGGGGAGATCTATGATCTATACTTTCCACAAATCTATCGATACGTGTTTTATAAGATTTCAGAAGAACACGTGGATGATTTGGTTGGAACGGTCTTTATCAAGGCCTGGACTCAAATTAAAAAATACCGGAAAGGATCTTGTCCTTTTAGTTCGTGGCTTTTCCGAATCGCTTCAAATAGCGTCATTGATCATTACCGGACGAATAAAGAGTACTATGAGCTCGAAGAACGTATTGCGGATGAAAATGAGAAAATGAGTCCTGAGAAAATCCTCAATTCGACCCTTGATGGAGAAAGGGTTCACCGAGCTCTGGGGCAGATTGGGAAAACCTATCAGGAGGTTATTCTGCTCAAGTTTTTGAATGAGATGAGTAATAAAGAAGTCGCCAAAGCCATGAAGACCAATGAGTCTAATGTGCGCACCCTTCAGTTTCGAGCCCTGAAAAAACTCAGAGTGATTTTGGAAGAACAAGAGCGGAAAGCACAGCAGACTCTTGATAATAAAGTCACGAAGAACCAGCCGGGCTTGCTCAAGAGAATCTTTGCGAGGTCTTCATGAGCAGGGAACGGAAAAATTTTATCGTTCGGAATGAAGGCTTCATTTGCACGGAGTGTGATTTTGAAAATGATCCGGCGAAGACCGGTTGTCGGAACCACTGTAGAAAATGTTTGACTTCTCTCCACGTTGACAACACTGTTCCCGGCGATCGGGAAAGCATCTGCCGGGGAAAAATGAAACCGGTTTCGCTCGATCAGCATGGTAAAAAGGGCCAAATGATTGTTCACCGATGCTTGACTTGCGGCAAGAATATCAGGAATATGGTGGCTCCGGATGATGACCTTGATGCCATTATTCGCCTTATGCCTCAGCCATGACCATTGCTTTTGACCAGCTGGGATTAAATTTGAACGACGTTTTGATCGTGGCGGTTTCAGGGGGGCCCGATTCCGTGGCCTTACTGCACTTGTTGAAACAGACAGGGTTTGAACAGATTATAGTGGCCCATCTGGATCACAAGATTCGTCAGAGTTCTTATCAGGATGCTCAACTGGTGATGGGTTTGGCGATGCGTTTGAACTATCAGATCGTTATGAAACAGGTCGATATTCGAAAGCTGGCTGAAAAGGAACAGGAGAACCTGGAATCGATTGGCCGCCGTGAACGCTATGCCTTTTTCCGGGAGTTGAAAGAGAAGCATCATGCCCGCTTCATTATCACGGCCCATCATGCTGATGATCAGATCGAGACAGTGCTGATGAACCTGATTCGCGGATGTGGACTGGAAGGACTTGGAGGCATGCAAGAAGTGGAGGGAGATATCTGGCGACCTTTACTGCGGATGAGTAAGGAGGAGCTCTTGGGATATTGCCAGGAACATCGCTTGTCATTTCTTCAGGATGAGAGCAACCAGGATGAGCAATATAGAAGGAATTTTTTGAGAAAAAAGGTAGTCCCTCATCTGAAGGCACTGAATCCAAACTTGCTGGGAACCATGCGGAACAATATTCGGGTCTGGCAGCAGGCGGCTGAATATTTTCAGAAGAGAGCTGAGTTGTTTTTGGAAGAAGGACAAGAACGCCCCCCCCGGTATGATGTGAAACGCTTTTTGAAGCTGGATGATTTTGAACAGCAGAATGTGCTGCGAGCCCTTTTTGAACAGGTCCATGGTCACAAACAGAATCTGATTCTGGAGCATGTGGACCAGGTGCTGAAGGTGCTTCGATCAAATGTCTCGGGCAAGCGGAAGGAATTTGGTCCCGGCAAGGTGCTGGTGAGAGAAAAAGGGTTTTTTGAGGTCAGAGATGTATAATGCTGATATGAAACTTTCTAATCATCTTCCTTCACTGACTGCCGAACAGATTCACCAGCTGGACCGATTAGCTGATCTCTTCCTCGAATGGAATCAGAAACTGAACCTGAGTTCGATTCGAAACCGCGAGGGAGTGCTGGTGAAGCATATCCTTGATTCGCTCCTGATCCTGCCCTTCGGCTTGATAAAGCCAAAAGATCGAGTGTTGGACCTGGGAACCGGTGGCGGCTTCCCCGGGCTGGCCCTGGCCATTGCTTATCCTGAGGCAAACTTTACTTTGGTAGACGCAACCGCGAAAAAAATCTCGGCCGTACAGGACATAATCCGACAGCTGAATCTCAAAAACGCCCGAACACTCACTGGAAGGGCTGAAGAACTTGGGCGTTCCCGCCAGCTTCGAGAACACTTTGACGTGGTCGTGGCGCGTGCTTTGGCAGGGTTTCCAACCTTGCTGGAATACTGCATGCCCTTCGTAAAGCCAAGAGGGAAATTCATCGCTTATCAGGGGCCTGAACTGGCCGAATCCTGGATGGAGCATCAAAAGGTAGCCCAGGAACTGGATTCACGGATTGTGGGATCAAAAAAGGCCATATTACCCGTTGAAAACGCCTATCGTTGCTTCATCGTGGTGGAAAAATCCAAAACAATCAGTGAAAAGTACCCCCGTAGGACAGGAATTCCCAAGAAAGAACCACTTGCGTGAAAGCCTTAATAGACCTATAATTCACGGGCTGTTGAGCATTTTGAATTTTACCTTTTCATTCTTCCCCATGCCCCTCCTCAAACACGCCATCAAGAAAATGAAGCAAGACGTTCAGAAAACACGTCGAAACAATGTGTACCGCAATCGACTGACCACCCGCATGAAGGATATTGAAAAGGCTATTCATGACAAGAAACATGATGAACTGCCCGCGTTGCTCAAAAATGCTTACTCCATCATCGATACGGCCTGTAAGAAGAATCTGATCAAGAAGAACAATGCTTCCCGCAAGAAATCACGAATGGCAAGAATCGTGAATGAGGCTCTGATGGGAATGAAGGGGTGAGATGAAGGAAGTAGTACAATTTTTTGGTGGGCCTGCCTGGACTTGAACCAGGGACAAATCGGTTATGAGCCGACTGCTCTAACCACTGAGCTACAGGCCCGTTATGTGAAGGAACTATAGGGATGGTATCTCAATTCTTTTGAAAAAACGAGCTGGCTTGCAATGCTGTCGTTTTCACTTAGAGTAAGAGCGGAAATGAATGTTATTTATGATCGACTTTACTTTCTGTGTTGGGGGGCCTGCCGGAAAGGGCATCAAGACCGTGGGTTTCAACTTTGGTCAGGTCATGCTGCACCATGGGTACCATGTGCATGATAATGACGAGTATCCCTCATTAATCAAAGGAGGACACAATGTGCTCTGGGCACGGGTTTCGGATGAAAAGATTTTTTCACACAACAGCAAAACCCACCTCCTTCTCGCTCTCGACCGCAACACGGTGCTCAAGTATCAGGATCATATCGAACCGGGTGGGGTCATTCTCTTCGATGAAAAACAGGTGAAGCTGAATAATGAACAGAAGACGAGAAATGATATCTCATACCTTCCTCTGCCACTGCTCGAGATCGCTCTAGAGGTGAGCGGCAATCCCATTATGCTGAATACCGTGGGATTGGCTGCTTCCTTTGCCATGATGGGAGCTGATATCAAGGTCTATCATGAAGTCCTAAAAGATCAGTTTGCCAATAAAGGAGAGCTGATCGTAAAAGAAAATCAGGACACTGCCCAGGCGGGATATAATATTGGGCTCAAACACCGCCCTGAACTTGACTGGCAGTTTCCAAAACGAGAACGAAGTGTCGATCAGGCCTATTTTTTGACCGGTAACCAAGCGATTACCTACGGCGCCGTGAATGCCGGATGCAAGCTGCTTTGCTCGTACCCCATGACCCCTGCATCTTCCGTCATGGACTGGTATGGTCAACTGGAGCACTCCCACCAGGTCGTTCTGAAGCATACGGAAGATGAAGTGGCCGCCATGAATATGGTCATTGGAGCCTGGCATGCCGGAACGAGGGCCATGGTAGCGACTTCCGGAGGAGGGTTTGTACTCATGGCAGAGGCTCTGGGATACGCCGCAATAAGTGAAGCTGGACCGGTCATCTTTGTTTCGCAACGACCTGGCCCCGCGACGGGAATCCCCACTTTTACCGGACAAGGTGATCTGCGATTTGTCATGCATGCCGGACAGGATGAATTTCCCCGTATTATCCTGGCTCCTGGTGATGTGGAAGAGTGTTTTTATCTCATTCAGGAAGCTTTCAATCTGGGGGATCGCTTTCAAATGCCGGTCTTTGTCCTCTCTGATAAATTCTTATCGGAAAACCACTTCACCACTCCGGAACTGGACGACCAAAAAGTGCCCATTGAAAAGGGAAAAATTACTTTTGATCCGCTTTCTGAAAATTATCAACGATATGACACCAATGCTGAAAATGGTATCAGCTTGAGAACAGTGCCCGGAACACCTGGGAATTGTTTTATGGCAAATAGCTACGAACATGATGAACACGGCTATGCCACCGAGGAAGCTGACATGAGAATTATGCAAGTGAATAAAAGGAACAAGAAGGTCCTGAAAATTCAGCAGGAATTGCCAATGCCAACCTTGTATGGCAACCTAGATGCTAAACTCACCCTGATTTGCTGGGGCTCAACGAAAATGCCGGCTCTGGAGGCAATGCGAGAGCTCAAGGCATCCGGTGTGAACGTCAGCGTCCTGCACTTTTCTTATCTCTTTCCCCTTGATTGGGATGAACTGAAAAAGCTCGTGAGTCAGTTTCAGAAGACCTTGTTCGTAGAGGGAAACCAGGAAGGTCTATTGGAAGGGGTCTTGAAACAATACTGCAGATTTGAACCGACAGATTATCACCGTCGCATTGACGGCCGTCCCTTTTATCCGGAAGAATTGGTGAAAAAAGTGAACGAAATGATGATGAACACTTCCTCACCGTCATAACAGTCCTTTCAGTCTTAATAGTCCTTCCTCATGCCTATAAATCCCAAACAACTCAACTCCGGCATCACCTCCACCTGGTGCCCTGGCTGTGGGGATCACTTTATCCTGAGTGCGCTAAATCTGGCGCTTCAAAAATTGAACTGCAACCATGAAGACATCCTCATCGTCTGGGGCGTAGGCTGTGCAGGAAATGGAGCGGATTTCATGAAAGTCTATGGCATGCACGCTCTTCATGGTCGTGCTTTGCCTACGGCAAGTGGTGCGAAGCTGGCTAACCCCAAGCTGAAGGTGATCGTCCTGGGAGGTGACGGAGATGGCTATGGGATTGGTCTTTCTCATTTTATCCATACCGCCCGCCGCAACCTTGACCTGACTTATATCGTTCATAATAATCAGGTATATGGCCTCACGTTAGGTCAGACATCTCCCACCACAGAGAAAGGCTACTGCAGTAAATCCACTCCTTCAGGAGTGATCGAAGAACCCATTAAGCCCATCGAATTGGCGCTTTCGTCTGATACCACCTTCGTCGCCCGGGCCTACTACAAGGAGCTGAAGGAAATGTCTGAGCTTTTTTATGAGGCCATCCAGCACCGTGGATTTTCACTCGTGGACGTCCTCCAGATCTGCCCTACCTTTAAGCGGAATAATACGGAGGAATTTTATCAGGAGTACGTCTCCCCTCTCCCCGAGAGCTGGGATAGAACAGATAAACTCAAGGCCTTCGAAAAGGCGCAGGATAAGAACAAGCTCTGGTATGGTGTCTTTTATCAGGAAAATGGCAAACCCACCTACTGTGATGAACTCGATCAAATCACCGACAAGACACCTGCTGAGATGTATCGCGAGCTTGAGAAGCCGGTGGGGATTCGGGAGATCCTGGAACAGTTTCGCTAACCCTTGACTTTTCTTTTTTGGACCTTAGACTGCCTGCGGTAATGATTCCGCTTGGTTTTGTTGCTCTGGTTTTTGGCCTTGAACAAGGTTGAGTCCGCTGTCGTCCTAGTGAAGAGGTGAAAAATACCCTTTTCATTTCCTCACTATGACGTTGGCCTGAGGCTCCCTCTGTATTGGAGCCAAAGGCTGACGTCTTCGGTCATTGACCGGAGACTTCTTTTTTTGTGCGCCCGATTGGAGTATTCTTGCATCCCTTCATGAGCTTATGCAGGATTTCTTTTCCCAGATCGATCTCTTTTCACATCTCACATCAGGAGACTATGCTCTCCTGAAAGAGCATGCGAAGCTGACAACTGTTCACAAGGGGGAGCTGATCTTTCGCAATGGTGATCCTTCCTCCAACCTTTACCTCCTCAAGCAGGGTTCGGTAAAACTGTACAATATTCGAAGGGGATCCGAAAAAGAAGAAATCACCTGCCTGATGGGAACAGGAGAGGTCTTTTGCCTTGCCCCTCTGCTCTCTCGTGAGCAATTTCATGTCAACGCCCAGGCATTGGAGGAGAGTGAGATGATCATCATTCCTGAACTGGCAATTCAGGCCCTGATCCGGCAGTCTCATCCCTTCGCACAGCGAGTGATTCGGTTTTTGGCAAAAAAAGAATGTGATCTCTGTGAGGAGGTCTGTGATCTCTCCCTCTCGACCACAAAGGAACGCCTGGCGAAGTATCTCTTCAGGGAATATGAGCGGAATCGGCATGCCGACTCCTTTCCATTGCCCCTGAATCAATCCCAATTGGCCTCTTATTTGGGAACAGTACGGGAAACCCTCTCGAGGGATTTGGCGGACCTGAAAAAGGCTCATATTATTAAGGCTGAAAAAGGCCTCATTTCAGTGCTGAACCCGGGAGAATTACAACAGGTCGGGGGGTGTTTCCAAAAACCTTGTTCGAAATGATCGTTCAATTCGGTCAATGGGTTCGTGGCTGCTGTGATTAATCTCACATCACATCTTTCAGCATTTTGTATAGATTGGATTGGCTGACAACAAGATGTTGTGTGTTGCCGCCCTATCATTCGACTGAATGCTTCCTTTTTGCCCTCCTTTTTTGGGTCGGTGCTCTTGTGTTCTCTTTTTTTGTTTTCTTACCAATCTGATATGAAATTTATCGAAAAACGCAGTGGTGAGATAGTCCCATTCGATCCTGACAAGATTACGCAGGCCATCTTTCGAGCTGCTTCAGCGGTTGAGCATATTGAGCCTGTTGATCCGGAGGGGATTATGGAATCCGTGCTGGATCAGCTCAAGGCATCAAGGAAGTCTGTGGTCAGTGTGGAACACGTTCAGGATTTTGTTGAAAAAATACTCATGGAGGCAGGCCACCTGGAAACCGCCAAAGCCTACATCCTCTATCGGGAACAGCATCGACAGATTCGGGAAAACAAGGAAGTCATGGTCGATGTGGAGAATACGATGACCGAATATCTGAACCGTTCAGACTGGCGCGTAAAAGCGAATTCAAACCAGGGCTATTCGCTCGGTGGACTGATCTTGAACACCGCGGGAAAAGTGACCGCGAACTATTGGCTCTCTCATATTTTTTCCCATGTGGCTGATCGGGCTCACCGCTCCGGAGATATCCATATCCATGACCTCGATCTTTTCTGTGGCTATTGTGCCGGCTGGTCTCTGCGCTCTCTTTTGGCGGAAGGATTTGGCGGTGTTCCAAATCGGGTTGATTGTAAACCCCCAACACACCTCTCCTCCGCCATAGGCCAGATGGTCAATTTTCTCGGCACTATGCAGAACGAATGGGCGGGGGCTCAGGCTTTTTCCAGCTTTGACACGTACCTGGCACCCTACGTCAGAAAGCTCCGATTACAAATGGAAACTGATCTGAAAGCTTCCCACTCGACCCTCAAGGGAAAAGCCAAAGAGCGGTACATCTACGATCGGGTCTTTGAGCAGGCCAAGCAGAATGTTCAGGCTTTTGTCTTTAACCTCAATGTGCCCTCCCGATGGGGGTCTCAGTCTCCTTTCACCAATATCACCCTCGACTGGATCTGCCCTGAAGATCTTCGGGATAAGCCTGCTGCCGTTGGTGGCGTTGATCAGAAATTTACCTATGGAGACTGTCAGCCTGAGATGGACATGCTGAATAAAGCTTTCATCGAAGTGATGACCGAGGGCGATTCAAATGGCCGCGTCTTTACCTTTCCGATCCCGACGTACAATATTACAAAAGATTTTGATTGGGATCATCCCAACTCGGATCTGCTCTTCGAGATGACGGCTAAATACGGTATGCCCTATTTCCAGAACTTTATAAACTCTTCGCTTGAACCGCATATGGTGCGCTCCATGTGCTGCAGACTCCAACTGGATCTGAAAGAACTGCTAATGAGAGGAAACGGTCTTTTCGGTTCAGCTGAAATGACCGGCAGTATCGGAGTCGTGACCTTGAATGCCGCCCGGATCGGGTACCTGTACAAAGGAGATAAGGAGGCTGTCTTCAATCGTATCGGTCACCTGATGGATATTGCAAAAGAGACACTGGAACTGCGTCGGGAAGTGGTCATGAAAAATTTTGAAAATGGTCTTCTCCCCTATTCAAAGAGATACCTGGGCAATCTCAACAATCACTTTTCGACCATTGGCGTGAATGGATTGAATGAATGCATTCGGAATTTTACAGACGACAGGCACACTATCGGTGACGAATGGGGTCAGGACTTTGCGGAAGAAATCTTGATCTTCATGAGGGACCGCCTCAGGCAGTACCAGGAAGAGACAGGAAACCTCTACAATCTGGAAGCAACCCCTGCCGAAGGGACAACCTATCGTTTTGCCAAGGAAGACCAGAAACGATTTGAAGGCATCATCCAGGCAGGGACCAAGGAAGCTCCCTACTATACGAATTCTTCTCAGTTGCCGGTCGGGTTTACTGATGATGCCTTTGAGGCCCTCGAGCTTCAGGACCGATTGCAAACCAAGTATACCGGGGGAACGGTTCTCCATCTTTATATGGGAGAGCGCATTTCTGATGCTGAGGGCTGCAAAAAATTGGTGAAGCGTGGTTTAACGCATTTCAAACTCCCCTACATCACGGTTACTCCCACCTTCAGTATCTGTCCTACTCACGGTTATTTAACAGGAGAACACGAGTACTGTACCCAGTGCGACGAGGTTCTTTTAGAAAAACTATCTTTTAACCCCCCTCTTCATGTTCCCACAGGATCAGGAGCAATTGCTCCAAGAGTATAATTCTCTCCGCACCAAGTGCGAAGTCTGGACCCGTGTCATGGGCTACCACCGTCCGGTGTCCCAGTTTAATCGCGGTAAGCAGTCCGAGCACTTCGAACGCCAGCACTTCAGTGAAGTCGTCTCTTGCGAATCTTCTTATGCTTGTGCAGCTTAATTTCCTTATTATGTTCTACCTCTTTACAACCTCCGCCTGTCCAAATTGTCCACGAGCTAAAGAAGTGCTCGCATCTTCCAAACTCAACTACTCCCTTATCGATGCTTCAACCACTGATGGGCTCAACCTGGCTAGGCGTTTCTCTGTCGCCAGTGTCCCAACTCTGTTGGAAGTCAATGAACAGCAGGAGGCCCTGAACCAATGGGCCGGTATTGATGCCATTCTCTCATACCAAGAAATAGCATGCTCATAGCCGGCTTTCAAAAAATGACCCTTCTGGACTATCCCGGGAAACTGGCTGCGTTGATTTTTACGCAAGGCTGTAATATGGCCTGTGGATACTGTCATAATCCTGACATGATCCCCATGAATCGACTTGAAGTGATTGATCCTGAGCTTGATCCGGAACGGATTCTGGATTTTTTGTCACGACGGAAAGGGATGCTCGATGGAGTCGTGATCAGTGGAGGTGAAGCAACACTTCAGAAGGATTTGAGATCTTATATCAATAAGATCAAAGCGATGGGGTTTTTGGTGAAATTGGATACCAATGGATCGAACCCCGGAGTTTTGAAAGAAATGTTTGCAAGAGGTCTTCTCGACTATGTGGCCATGGATATTAAATTTTCACCTTCCGGGTATCGGAAATATTGCCCTCTGATTTCGGAAGATCACATTTTGGACTCCATCAATCAGATCAGGAGATCAGGTATTGAGTATGAATTTCGATCAACGGTTCTTCCTTTTTATCATAATCAGGAAGAAATAAGAGCCATGGGAAAAATGATCCAGGGGGCCCAGCGCTGGTATTTACAGAATTTTCGGTCGTTGAAAACCTTGAGCAAAAGACTGGGAAAAGAACGATCATTTTCTTCAGAAGAGCTTAAGAAGCTTCAACAGATCGCATCAGCCTACGCAAAAGGTGTCGAGATCCGGATCTAGAAAATCAACAGCTCCGGCTTGAAAATCAGGATCGCTCCGAGGATCAGCATGAGGACTCCTCCAATCAGGTTGCACCATTTGGCGTATTTCGTCGTGAGTCCAATCTTCTCGATACTGTAGAGGGCAATCCCAAAGACGATGAAATCATCAACCATGTAGAAGAGAATGTAGAGGGACATGTAGAGATGCTTCCAGAAAAGCGAGAGGCTGTTGATCTCGAGGATCTTGGTGAAAGCCTGAGGGATTCCAATGGAGCAGGCGAATTCGATAATGTTGACGGAAAGAGCCAGGCCGATAATTCCGATGATGGTCGCAATAGTCATCTCGGCGGCCGCCAGAGCATTGATGCGTGATCTCGTCCTTTTTTTCTTATCCAGATTCGTTACCTTGCAGGTCCCATCGGAATTTTTCCATTCCCAAAGAAAGAAGAGTCCTCCCCCGATAGCGACTATTCCAACGATGGGGGTGATGATATTGTCGAGACCTACAAAGTCCCAAACGGTGAACCAGACGTTCAAAATAAGGTAATACATCACCGCCTCCGCGAGGATAAAGAGACCCGCGATCTGCCACATCCTTCTACGGTTCCCAATCTGAACCAGAATGAGCAGGAAAGTCACGAGAACCCACATCGCGCAGGGGTTGAATCCATCGATGAGTCCGAGAACAATTGAAAGGGTTGGCAATGAGTACTGCTTGATATCGACCGGACCCATGAAAGGAATACCGACATAGAGAGGTTCGTATTCGGTAGGAGGACAGGTAGTATCGTCACATCCCCCATCTTTCACTTCTTCCACATTCCCTGTCCCTCCCATTTGAACAACTTGTTCAAAGGTAAACTGTTCTTTTCCTTTATACTTTTCAATCAATTGTTCAAACATTTTTCCGGTTGTTTCAGGTTTGTCAAAGCCCTGAACTATTTTTTGTCCGATAAGGGTAATGGGGGTTACTTTCGGTATGCCTTCAATCTCGGCGACCTGAATCCAGAGCTCCTTTTCCTTCGGCTCCGCCAGATCGTGATAAATGATCTGAATATCATCCCTGGTCTGTTTGAGGGTTTCCAGGAAAGCCTTCTCATCACGGCAGTGCTCGCAATCGTCACGCTCAAGAACTTCAATTCGAACCGTATCTGACTGAGCCATGACAGCCCCATGGGGGCTGATAAAAATGGCGCTCATCAGTACTCCTAGGACTATGGCCACCATCATCCAGGGGATTCTTTTTTTCATGCAAGCTTTAGAAATTGAATATATTCTGCCGAAAGGGCTCATGAATTATACTTTTGAAATGGATTCTGGTCACTGTGACATATCTCACAGCGCTTGTGAAAATGTCTTTGTTTTGTGTAGGGTGTTCTGTGTTGTAGTACTTGCAAAACACTGCTCATGGATCATAATTGGCTCAGGGTTTTCCCTTTGAGGAGTATTTTCAATTTTGCTCCGAAACTGATTTATAAAAATTGTTTTTCAGAATACAATACAGCAACAAACTAAGATCTTATGAAAATAGGAATAATTATCAGCCAATCTAATCCCGAAGCCGTATGGAATGCTTTTCGCTTGGCGAATTTTGCCATCAAGCAAGAAGATGATGTTAAGATCTTCCTTTTTGGAGAAGGAGTGGAGTACGAAGCGGAAAGCTCGGAAAAATTCAATATTCGAGAACAGGTGGCAGAATTTTTAACGTCAGACAAAGCAGAAATTATGGCATGCGGTACTTGTTTAAAGTCCCACCATCAAGAGGTAACCAAGACCTGCCCAATGAGCACCATGGAAGATTTATACACACTCATCCAAGTGTGCGATAAAATTTTAACTTTTTAATCTTAATTTTTATGAAAAAAATATTTTCCCTCACAGTTTTAGCTTTTTCTTTGAATCTTGTTTTTTCGCCCCTCTCGTTTGCCCAAGGGATGATGGATACAAGCAACACAGTGTCGCCAGGTGACGACGGTCATACTGCGCGCGAGGAGGCCGAGGGAAAAGAGATTTGGGAAAAACTTCAGGCTAAAGAACTCTCTTGCAAGGATTTATCCGATGACAAATTTGGAGCACTCGGCGAATATTTTATGGGACGAATGATGGGTAATTCTCATGAATCAATGAATACTATGATGACTCAAATGATGGGTGAAGAGGAGGAAGAGCAAATGCATGTCGCCATGGGAAAACGAATGAGCAACTGCGAACCGAACGCGACAATGCCTCAAAGCATGATGAATGGTGGTATGATGGAAAATGATTGGAACTCATCCGCGCTAACTCATTTTTCTAACCCTATGTCTATGATGAACTTTGGTTTTGCGCCTTTTGGTTGGGTTTTCATGATCTTATTTTGGGGGCTGGTAATTTTTGGCATTGTTACCCTGGTGAAATGGTCAATGAATCAAAATAAAGGAGAAAGTAAAAGTGACAAATCTGCTCTGGAGATTCTCAAGGGACGCTATGCAAAAGGAGAAATCAATAAAAAAGAGTTTGAAGAAAAGAAGAAGGATCTAAAATAATCCTTTCCCATATTGCATCATTATCTTTCACTATGAGACCCTCAATAAGTATGACTCTTCTCCTTTCCCTCGTAATCGCAGCTCTATCCGGAGCAATAGTAGCCTATGCTTTCCTGAAATTTCATCAGCCCAGTCAACAGGATTTGATCCGGGATTTTTATCGCGTTGAAAACGCGGTTCATGTCAGTCCCCATAGTATTCGAAAAAATATTATGAAGGGATACACTGACAGTATTCTCGTTGACCTGAGAAGTCAGGAAGAATACGAAGCTGAACACATTGTTGGCGCGGTTAATATCCCCGCTTACAAGGATCCTGACACCTCCGCATACGGTGACGTGGAGAGAATCGTCAGTTCATTTGAGGAACTAATAGCTCAGAATCCCGATACTGATATCGTCGTCTACTGCTATAGCATCCCCTGCATGACGGGAAGAAAGATCGGACAGATGCTCGCGGAGCACGGCATCTTTGTGAAGCATCTGGGGGTTGGTTGGAATGAGTGGCGCTACCACTGGGAGCTTTGGAATCATCCTCATGAATGGAGTCAAACCATTGTGGCAGATTATGTCATCAGTGGGAAGGAGCCGGGTGAATTCAAGGGGGTCGTGGAAGAAAAGACATTTTGTCTTCCGGGGGAGTTTGGTTGTTAGGACAATTTCCCAATCAGCCAATTGAGCGCGAAAATCACCATAATCAGAATGGGGACGTGGACCATGTAAATGAGCAGTGATTTTTTTCCCAGGGAGGCGAATGAAGATGATCCGGGAAGAGATATTGGAAGGGGTTTGAATCTCCGTTGAAAATTTCGATAGAAAAACGATCCAAGGAAAATCCCGAGGGCGGGAACAGCCATCCAGGGGAAGAGAGGGAAATAATCGATCGTCTGAAATCCTTTCGGGATGAAACCGAAGATGACGAGAACTTCAATATTGGTTGGTTGATTGAAAATAATGGGAGTCAGGAAAACGATAAGAATGCTGATAAACAGAGCGAGCTTTGGTCGATCAGCAATAAGCCCCAAAAGAAGCATACTCACTCCGATGACGTGAAGAATACCAAAACGCACGTACTGTTCCGGAATTACTAATGCGGTCGCCAGAGTGATCACGAGAGCACAGACCAGAACCATGAGCCCTCTTATGAGATTTTTCTTGAGAAAATCTCCTTTTGCTTTGTTACGGGCAATCGTTTTTTGATAAGACAGCTGTAAGCCTATTCCTACCAACAAAAGAAAACTCCACTGAACCAGGCGTGCAAGAAGATGCAATCCTCCCACTCCGGTATTGATGACCACGAGAGAAAGATAATTCAGAAGAAAGGCAAAATGAAAAACAATCATCCCGATGATTGCCAGTCCGCGCCAGACATCAAGCTCAAGAAAACGGGAGTGACTTTTCATACTAGGCTTCTAAGGGATTGGTTTCCTTCTCCTCTTCATTCTTCTTTTCCTCCTGGTACTGGCTCCTCACCTGTCGAATCTCTTCACGATCCGGCCAGGTGATTTTCCAGTCCCACACCTTGAGCAGGTATTTATTGATCCTCATGGTGAGTTCAACCGCGCGATGATCTGTTATTCCGTAAAAATCAACCACGGCAAGTGTTTGAGCGTCATCCGTGTAGGTATTGATCAGGATAGGCCCGGGAAAATCGTTGACAAACTTGAGGTCAGCCCGCGAATCCGTATACACGGTAGCATCAAGTCCGTATCCAAATTCATGATAATAGATCACATCCAGGGTGTGATTACGTCTTTCCGTCACGGGTAATCCGGCATTCAGGATCGATCGGTATACCGTGCTGGAACTTTGACAAACTCCTCCCCCAATACCATCTTCTACTTTGCCTTCGTTAATAATCTGGGTTTTTGTGTAGCCCTTTTGCGGAGTCACCCATCCGGTAATGCGGTTGAAAGAAAATTCTTCCCCCGGTTCGACGATAACCCCTTTGAAACTCCCCAGACTAATCTTGATGTTTTTAACCCGGTTGGGATGATTGCCATAGCGAAAGCTGGACATGCCGGTGCTGAGACGCTGAGGAAATTGGTAGCCTTCGACTTGGGAGATAATGTTCGGCTCGAGCATTTTCCATTCCACGACTATGCTTCTTTCGAGTCCCGGATTTTCAAAAAAACTATTGAGCTGCTCGAGCATTTTTTCCTGATTCGCCTTTCTCCCCTTTTGGAAATCTCCTTCGTATACCGCCCTCTTAAAGGACTTCCCATCATACTCCGAAACCTCATCCTGAACGCTGGTAATCGTTACCTGTCCGGGTGGAATGTTATGCGTTTCTGTGAATTCCACTATTCTGTGCTGAGCAAAGTCGGTATTGAGCCGGACCACTTGATCAGCGGGGTTGATCAAGAACCACTCAGGGCTATCTGCGAAACTTAAGGCCCACTCCTCCCGATCAAACTGAAGCTGGATGGGTGCTTCGCTTACCATCTGTACTTTTTGGAATAGGGGTTGAAGTTCGTTTTCGGTGAATCGGGGATCAATCGAAGTGTAATCTACCAAGAGGAAGTGGCTCATCTGAAAAGGGCCATGACTCGTCTCTTGAATCGTCAGCATCAAACGTTCCTTTTCTCCTTCTTTGAGCATGACCCCTTCAGAAGATGAGGACATCCCCCACTCGCCATCCTTCCATTCAATCCGTGCGTCAAGAGCGTCTTTTTCCTGCCGAAAGAGAGCGGCGCCCAGTGTCTGCTCAAGTTGCTCTTCATCGAAACTCACGACAACGCGGTGCTGCATTTCCTCTGTCCCCTGAGCACTTGCCTGAAACCGGACAAGACTGGCCAACCAACCAGTATTGTGAAAAATGAGCTGGAGCGTTTCTTCCGGATGATATTGAATACCAAGCTCTTCCGGGGTAAATGTATGAGAAGGACCTACCGTACTCATAAGATGATACTTCATCTGCCTTAAATGGCTTATTTCCTCCTGAATGAGGGGTAATGCCTCTTCCCGATTCAAATTCCCTAGGAGGGCTTGGTTGAAAAAGGTATTTTCAGGAAGCTTTCTCTCGAGCTCAAGGCTATAGAGGCCTCCTCCCGTGAGGGAGACAAGAATGGCTAAGGCAATGACGACAAGGGTGGTGTTTCTGTTGGTCATACGACCATTATCCCCTTGCTTGAGACAAATTCAAGGATTCGGTTGATGATCATGTTTTTTTCAGCTTTCCAATATGGATTTACGCCCCTACAAGTGCTATAATGGAGAGATATTTTCTCTTTATCATGCTAAAAACCTCGACGTATCTCATCGCAATCGTTGTCCTAGGGGTAGGCATTATCTCCTTGTGGATCTACCAGAAGTACATTCAACCTGAGGACCTGAAGCTTCTCACGTTCACGGTGGAAAGAGGTCATCTGGATGAGCTGGTGAAAGCCAGGGGTGAGCTCGTGCCAGAGCAGGAAATTGACCTGGGATTCCCCTTCAGTGGCTTTGTAGAAGAGATATATGTCCGGGAGGGCCAAATCCTCAATTCCGGCGAACCTCTTATGAAGATACAGACAACTGATTTTGAACTTCAACTCCGAGAAACGCAGGCTCAGCTTCAAAAGGCTAAAGCAAATATTCAGAGCGCCCGCGCCCAGTCTACTCAGGCAGAATCTGCTACTGATGTCGCCAGAAGCGATTTGGAACGATACCGTTCCGCTCTTGAACGAGAGTCTTCCGTGCTCTCGGAAATGGGAAAAGGTACCCGTGAAGAAGAAATTCAGATTGCGCAGACTCATGTCTCAAACGCTGAACAGAACCTCGAGGACCTGCGGAAGGAACTGAAAAATACTCAGGATAAAGTGGAACAAAACCTCACATCGCTCATTCGTAAGAGCGTGGACACGGTCCAACAGGCTTCCGTCACGGTTTCTGGAATCCTCAGCCATGATCTTCAGGACATCATTTATCCCATCCGCTATCCCGCTGAGAAAACCTGTCGGTTTCAAATTTCAGGGGTCGTCGAAGAATCGCCTGCTCAACTCTCCTGCTCCATTGTCCTGCAAAGCTCGGAAGATCTGGTCGCTTTGGTTAATGCTGTTTCCGGAGATATTTCTGAAGAAGAAACCTTGCACCATCTGGAGGCGGCCAAGACCCTTTTGGAGAAAACACGTGATTTTCTTCGACAGGTTCTCACTGTCGTGAACAGTGGTCTTGATCTGAAAAGCATCAACCAATCTCTGACGGATGCTCAGCTCACAACGTTTAAGATTTCCATCACCAGTGCCCAAGCCCAGATAGAACAGGTCGTTTCCCAGGTCACCTCAGATTATGACGCTCTGCAAAATCAGAAGAATATCGGTACCTCTCTTATCGACTCCGCACAGACTCAGGTGAATCTAGCCTCGAATACTCTGGCAATCGCCAAGGATGAATTATATCTGAAGCAAGCCGACACCCTCCCCGAAAAACTCTCAGCGCAGGCTTCCAGCGTGCAACAGGCGGAGGCCCAGATCAACTCTCAGGAATCCATTATCAAGCAAGCGGAAGCCAACCAGCTGGTCCAGCAAGCCCTCATCCAACAGGCGGAAGCCGATCTGGCCGGAGTGCAGGCTCAGGTTGAACAAGTCCAGGAAAACATCAGAAAATCTACGCTCCTGTCTCCCCTCGACTCCCTTCAGGTGGTCAAAATATGGTTTGAAAAGGGGGAATTGTTTAATCCAGGAACATCTGCCATTTCCCTGACTTCGACTCAGTTTCAGATTCAGGCAGATATTTCTGAACTAGAGATCGGACGCATTAATGAGCAGCTTGAGCCAGAGGTTCGGATCAGCATTGATGCCTTTCCTAATCTGGAGTTTGAGGGAAAAGTTCTTTTCATAGAACCTCTTGAGGTGTTGAAAGATGAGGACCGATACTATCGACTTAATGCCTCAGTCGATACTCAGGAAAGCACTGTTCGTGCCGGCATGAGTGCCGACCTGAGTATCGTGATCTCCTCACGAGACAACGTGCTGATCATTCCTGAGCTCGCGGTTACGACAAGAGAAGACGGGAACTTTACCTCTGTGCTGGAAAACGGGCAGCTCAAAGAAATTGAAATTCAAACGGGAGTCAGCAATGGGGAATCAGTAGAAGTGATCAGCGGCCTGGAAGAAGGTCAGGAGATTGCAATTTCTTCAGACTAGTCTTATGAAAAAAACGATCCCCGGGACAAGAAATCCAACTGCACTTCTCCGGATACAGAATCTCAAAAAATCTTTTCAGATGGGAACAGTGACCACTGATGTGCTTCGGGGCGTTGATTTGGAAATTTTTGAGGGTGATTTTTTGGCCATCGTGGGGGCAAGTGGTTCGGGGAAAAGCACGCTCCTGAATATGATTGGTCTGCTGGATCTGCAGACAAGCGGGAAGATTTTCTTGAAGGGCCACGATGTCGCCCACATGAGCGATGATCAAAGGGCTGATCTCCGGTCTAAGGTATTTGGCTTTGTGTTTCAGCAGTACAATCTGATCCCTTGGCTCAGTGCATTTGAAAACGTGACTCTCCCCTTGATTTTTGCTAGAAAAAAAATTGATGAGGCTCAGATATCCGAACAGTCAAAAAGCATCGGTTTGGGAGAACGCATGCACCACAGGCCCTTCGAGCTTTCCGGAGGGGAACAACAGAGGGTTGCTCTGATGAGAGCTCTGTCTAATGATCCTGACATCATCATTGGAGATGAACCGACGGGAAATCTGGACTCGGAGACAGGCCATCGAATTTTGGATATGCTGATTGATCTGAATAAGATGAAAAAGAAAACCCTGATTATCGTCACCCATGATGCTTCCATCGCAAAAAGAGCGGATAAGGTCATCATTTTGAAGGACGGTCTGATTATCAAACACCAGCTCAAAAACGGAAGAGTTTATATAGCCTGATTATTTTCATGCTGAAGCATTTTTTTCTTTTAACGCTGAAAGGGATCCGTCACCGCCCTATCAGAGGGTGGCTGACCATTCTGGGGATCGTGATCGGTATCATGCTGGTCGTGATCATCCTTGCCCTCAGCAGTGGGATCCAAAGCGCGGTGAGCCAGCAAATCACCCAATTTGGCTCCAACCTGATCATTATTTTTCCGGGGAAAGAAACGAATCCCTTCGCTGGCCTTCTCGGGAATCAGAAATTTAAGGAACAGGACATTCGTGATCTGACCCATATCGATGGGGTGAAGTTTTCTGTTCCCGCGGAAGCGGAAGCATTCAATGTCGAACATCAGGGTGAAACCAAGTCAGTGATGGTTCAGGCGGCTCCCTGGAAAGAGATGATCGAGGTTTTCGACGCTTCTCAAGGCGTCAAGCTTTTGGAAGGCCGATGGCCTCGAGACGACAGCGTGAACGAAATTATTGTGGGATATTTGACGGCAAGTATACTTTTTCAAAATCCCATACGAGTTGGCGACGTCATCACCGTGAAATCCAAACGGATGACCGTGGTCGGTATCTTGTCTGAAATCGGCAACCAGCAGGATGATAATGCCATCGATGTTTCTCTTGAGCTCTTTCAAAATATATCCGGAGCTCGTGGGAGTGTCCGTTCCGCTATGCTGAAAGTGGAAGATGGCGCTGATGTTGACCTGGTCGCCAAGCAAGTTCGATATCAACTTTCGAAGCAAAATGAAGTTGAGGACTTTGCCGTGCTCACGCCTGACAAGGCCTCACGCATAGTAGGGAGCGTCCTCCAAGTGGTCGAGCTGGTTCTGATTATCATCGCCCTCATCTCCCTCGTCGTGGGAGCGGTAGGAATCATGAATACCATGTACACCTCCGTGCTGGAGCGGACAAAACAAATCGGAGTCATGAAAGCCATCGGTGCCAACAGTGACGCTATCCTCACGCTCTTCCTCATCGAATCGGGAATGATTGGACTGGTTGGTGGTGTTATCGGGATTGTGTTTGGTGTTTTTGTTGCCTATCTCATTGGAGTTATTTCGGAAAGCCTTGGTGTCGGCGGACTCTTTTCATTTGCGGCCCTGGATTTCTTTGGGCTCCTGGTGATACTCGTCATCACCTTTATTACAGGAATTGTTTCAGGTCTGCTGCCGGCCCGGTCGGCTGCGAAGATGGAGCCGGCGCAGGCGCTCCGGTATGAATAAAGACGGATATTTGCTAAAATGAATACGTCACCACCATAGACTATGGCAACATCAAACACGACTGCAACCACGTCCCTGGAGCATTCTGAGTTTCGGCTTTGGTTCAATACTATTCTCTTGAGCCTGGGTATCTTTTTTTTCAGCAGTCTTTACCTCTTCGTCCGCCGTGGAAATTACGATTTTTTCATTGCCAATAAGGCTTTCGCGACGACATCGCTCGTACTCATCGGACTTTCTCTGGCTTTAAGCGGCCTGTGTTATTTTTGGAACTTCCTGGACAGCAAAATCGTGTACCGAAAACACCTGGGTTTGGCCGGCTTTGCCTTTGCGATCGTGCATGTCATCGTGTCATTCTTTTTTCTCTCCGGGAGATTTACTTATCCAGAATGGTTTAGCGGACATTTTCTCTCCGTCATGTTCGGACTTTTGGCACTGTTGGTATTGTGCTTTATGGCTTTGATTTCAAACCGGTGGGCGCGCATGGAACTTGGGGCTCTGCTGTGGAGACGCTTATTAAGATTGGGATATCTGGTTTTAATTTTGGTCGCGGCACACTTCGCGCTGCTGAAGTACGGGGAATGGACCAAATGGTTTCAAACACCTGATCCATTCCTCCCTCCTTTGAGTCTCTTGGAAATGATCTTTACCCTATTGGTGATTGGGCTTCGTCTGGCCGTGTGGATTGACACCGTGAGAAATCGAAATTCCGCGGCCCCCCGCCTTTCACAGAACTGAACAAATCTAAGCCTCAACCATCCGTTCTCTCAAATATGAGAATAAGACCGGAAGGAGAATCAGTGTCAAAATCACTGATGTCGTCAGCCCTCCCACCACTACGAAAGCCAGTGGTTTTTGAACTTCTGCTCCAACCCCTCTCGTGGTCAGCATAGGGATCATTCCCAGCACGGAGGTAAAGGCCGTCATGAGAATAGGGCGAAGTCGTTTCGTTGCCCCCTCCAACACGGCTTCTAAAATCCCCTCCCTCGTGATAGGTTGCGGTTTACTGTATTTGGAATCGGAGTCTATCTCACCTTCAACCAAGGGGAGACCAAAACGGGTCCGAAAGGCATTTTCGAGATAGACCACGATAACGACTCCGGTTTCAACCGCGTTCCCGAAGAGCGAAATGAATCCCACCCATACCGCCACAGAAAAATTAAAGTCAGCAAAAAACAGCGTGATGAGCCCCCCCACCAGACTTAAGGGTATACTGAGCATCACGATGGAGACCAATCCCAGGTCTTTGTAAACGATAAAGAGAATCACAAAGATCACGAAAATGACGGTTGGCACAATCCAGGAAAGCCGCTGCTTGGCCCGCAGCTGATTTTCATACTGTCCTGACCACTCCACCCGGTATCCGGAAGGCAATTCCAGGTTTTTTTCTAGGTGCTGCTTCCCTTCTTCAACAAAAGACACCAGGTCTCTTCCCTCAACATTCATCTGGACCGCGGATAGAATGACACCATTCTCACTGCTGATAACAGCCGGCCCATCGACCAACCGAACATCAGCGATATTCCCCAGTAAGACCTGGCTTTCACTCATTCCCATGATGGGAAGAGACTCAATGTCTTCCACGTCTTGTCGGAATTCCTGCTTGAGCCGTATCTCTATGCCATACCGCTCCCGCCCTTCGATCGTGGTGGAAACCACCTCTCCACCGATTCCCGCTGAAATAAGCATAAGAGCCTCAGCTTTTGGTATGCCGTATTGAGCCATCAGGTCATCCCGAAGATGAATATCCAGGTACCGAAGACCGGTCGTGCGGATAGCAGCGACTCCGCTGGCTCCGGGAACATTCCCCATCAGTTCTTCGGTCTTTATGGCCAGCTCTTCCAGCTTAACGGGGTCATCTCCGAAAATTTTAACCCCCACCTGGGATCGAATTCCGGTGGATAACATATCAATCCTTCCAATGATCGGCTGGGTGAATCCATTCCAGAGTTTATCTATCTTAATTGCCTTATTCATTTGACCAATAATCTTCTCCTTTGTCATGCCATCCCTCCACTGCTCCCTTGGCTTCAGGGTAATAAAGGTCTCGAACATGGCGAGAGGAGCAGGGTCTGTAGCGCTAAGGGCTCGTCCTGATTTCCCCACCACTTGCTCCACTTCAGGAATTTCCGAGATGATTTTGTTGGTCGTGATCAGAAGCTCCCGTGCCCGCTTTTCCGAAACATCCGGCACGGTCATTGGCATATACATGATCGAGCCTTCATTGAGAGGTGGCATGAATTCCGAACCGATTCGGCTCCCCATGATCAATCCCACGGCAAGCAGTCCTCCCGTCAAGGCAAGCGTCATTTTTCTGTGCTTGAGCGCCTTCAATAAGATCGGCTGGTAGTATTTCTGGAGCCATCTGACGATCGGAATTTCATCGTCGGTCCTGAGTCGACCTCGCAAAAAATACAGACAGAGTGTTGGCACCAGAAAGAGGGCCGCGATAAGGGCTGAGAGCATGGCGAAAGCATTTGTGGAGGCCAATGGAGTGAAGAGCTTTCCTTCCATCCCTTCCAGCGCGAAGATCGGAACAAAAGAAAGAATGATGATAAAGATCGCGAATACGACCGGAGACCCCACCTCCAGTGTGGATTCTTTGATGAGTCGAAATCGCTCCCCGAAGTTTTTTGGCTTGTGTTTGCAGAGCTTCTGGTATGCGTTTTCGCTGATCACAATGGCAGAGTCCACCATGGTCCCGATGGCGACCGTTATCCCCCCAAGGCTCATGATATTGGACTGCAGTCCAAACACGTACATGAAGAGAAAGGTCATGAGCAAGCCTATCACAAGAGCTATCGCCGTGATGATGGTGGAGCCGAAATGCCAGAGGAAAAGCCCCAGGACGATCGTGGTAATGATCAGTTCCTGAGTCCGAACCTCGGTAACCGTTTCGATCGCGGCCTGAATAAGGGGAGTGCGGTCATAGAAAGGTTTAATAGTGACCCCCTCCGGAAGTGTTTTTTCCAATTCCTGAATTTTTTCTTTGACCCCCGCGATCACCTGAAGTGGATTTCCCCCATATCTCATTACGACCACCCCACCGACTTTTTCACCGGTCTCGTCGGCAAGTATCGATCTTCTGAAGGCACCAGACTCGCGAACTTCCCCCACGTCATTGATCGTGAGCGAAATACCATCGGTTCTTTTTTTCAGAACCGTGTACCCGATATCCTTCGGCCCCGTGAAAAATCCAAGCCCCTGAATGGCGATTTCCTGATTGCCGGTATCAATGACTTTTCCCGATACATTTCCATTTCCCATGCGAATCGCATTCATCACCGACTGAATGCTCACCTGGAATTGATTCAGTTTGATTGGATCGAGAATGATCTGATAGCTTTTCACATACCCTCCCACCGCGGCGACTTCGGCCACCCCTGGAATACTTTGCAACGCGTACTGAACCTGAAAATCCTGCATCGAGCGAAGCTCCGTCAGGCTGTGGCGATCGCTTTCGAGCGTATACATAAAGACCTGTCCCAGACCCGTCGCATCAGGCCCCAGGACTGGGTTTACCCCGGGAGGCAGCTGGGTTCTGGCCAGGCTCAAGCGCTCAGAAACTCTGTCTCTCGCGAAATAGAAGTCCACGCTGTCTTCAAAGATCACCGTGACCATAGACAGTCCCAATTGAGACATTGCCCGAATGTCTTTTACCCCCGGCAATCCCTGCATGGAAACCGTTAAGGGGTAAGTTATTTGGTCTTCAACATTCTTCGGTGTCTGCCCCATCCACATGGTCATGATGACCACCTGGTTTTCAGAAAGATCCGGCAAGGCATCGACCGGTGTCTTGTAGAGAGCTATTACTCCCAAAACCGATATGGCCAGAAAGAGAATGAGCATCAAAACACGATTGTCGAGCGATTTTTTGATGAGCGCATTAATCATGATTCAGGGGGTTAGCAGCCTCCGGAATAAAGCTATCGGGAGGATCCAGGACTATCTCTGTCTCGATGCTTATCGCTCCCGATACCTCAGCGTACTCGCCGTCTTCCGATACAACATTCACTTCGATCCGTACCGGCATGGATGTCCCTGGATCGAGAATCCAGAGATAATTTTTCTCATCTTCCCGTGTAATGGCTGTCGAGAGGACTTTGTACATGGGAAGCACCTCTTCCGGAGCAATACGAATCCTGACGCTGGTATTGTGGGGGATATTGAGCTCATCGGGAAGTTTTGCCCGAACGGTTACCGTGTGGGTTTCGAGATCCACCTGGGGACTCATTCGTGAAACTTCAGCGGTGAAGATTTCTTTCTCATTTCCCTGAATGAAAAACGCAATATTGTCACCGATCTTGAGCGTTCCAATCAGAGCCTCCGGAAGTCCAAACTGAACCTCCCGTTTCGCCTTTTCTCCAAGACTGGTCTGTACGTCCACCAGTTCAAACGCTGACATTCCAGGGCCGGTTGATTCTCCAACCACGAGGAACCGTTTGGAAACGATGCCTGAAAAGGGCGAAAGAATTTTGGTATTTCCGCTCCTGGCAATTTCTTTTTGAAGCATCGCGCTCTGCACGCCAAGCCTACTCCGATCCTGCTCAACCATTTTCAGCTGCGTTGCCCTGATGAGCCCGAGTTTTTTGTCAGCCACTTCGAGCTGTTGCCGGAGCATCGCGATTTCTGAATCCTGGAAAGCTTTGGTCTCTCCCAGCTCTTTAATCGCTGTATCGATATTCATTTTCTTTTGCGATCGCATCACGCGGTAGTTTTCTTCTGTCGTTTTCAACTCTTCTCTGGCTTCATTGATGGAATTTTTGAGTTCCGTTATTTTTTCAGACTCTTCACTCCCCAGCAGTGTATAACCATTGATCGCGTCTTCAAACATCTCCTTCGCCTCCAGAAGCTCCGCCTGCTGCATGTTAACCATGCTGACCAGATCATTGACATCGCTTTGTTCCTGGTTCGAACCTGGAGTTGTGGCGTTGAGAACGAGTTGTGCCTTACCCAGGAGGTGGCTTGCTTCATTGAGAATCGCGGGGATCTGATCCCTCTTTTCCTCATCACCCATTTGGAACAGAGCTTTTTCCCGAAGGGTTAGGCTGTTGAGATCGGATATCAGTTCGTACTTCGCGGTGGAGTTGAAGACCCCGATATTGCCCGGGACGTCTTCCTGAGCAATGTACTGATTGTTCCTTCGTCCCCCTTCACCGAGTAATGCTCTTTCCACTGCCAGACGCGCGGCTGAAACGGCTGATGCCGCCTGATCGGTTTTTTGAAGTATTTCGAAGCGTTCCTGCTCCAATGAGTTTTCTTTCACGACACCCGCTTCCGCCAGACCTTGTTCCAGAAGCTGGATCCTGGCTTTTGTGACCTCAATTTCCTGGAGAGCTTTATCAGCGTTGGCGTTTTCATTTTCACGGGTTGTTTCCGCGATCGTCTCACTTTTATCAAGAATGGCTATTCTATTGAGTAAAGCATTTTCCAAAGCGACTTTTTTCTCTTCCAGTTCCTGTTCTTCCTGCCCAATCATGGCTGTCGCGACCAACCGTGAGTTTTTAAACTCGGCGGCCGCTTCTCCTACTTCGGCTCTTTTTTCGGCGATCATGGCTTCACTTTCGCCCTCAACTCCCGGAGGAAGAAGGACTGCCAATACCTGATTTTTTTCAACCTGATCTCCGATATCGACGAGGATATCCTCGACGATCCCATCTCTTCTGGGATAGATATTCGCGGTTTCATTGGAAAGCACTGTCCCCAGAATGATACGGCTACTTTCATCCTCCTGAAGCTCCGGATGGATGGTCCTGGGTGAGACTTCCTGCGTCTGTGTTTCTGTTTGTGTTCCTTTTTCGGAAGCCTGCTCTTCCGCCGCTGCTTCGCGGGTAAGTACTCCGGTCAGGAGTATTGAGGATATGATCAGGATCACGAGAGAACCGGCGCTTATGCTGAGAAATTTTTTGCTCGTCCACGCTTTGCTGAGCATGAGCTGTTTCAAGACAGACCACTTGGTCGTCATCTTTCTCTGGCTGATTTGCCATTTCATAAGCGCCTTCTTCCGGATCTCCTGCCATATCTTGTGTGCTGTTGATTTCATAATAAATAGCATAAAGAATTATTCTCCCCCCATCATTTTCATGTGGTCATCTATATCCATACCCATACGAGCAGAGGCATCTTTCATCTCTTTGTATTCCTGAAGAGACATGCCATGGCTTTCGGCCTTTTCTTTGTCTGTCATGGGGATAGATGCTTCTCCGCTGCAGGCTGTGAGAGTAAAAAGGCTCACGATAACGAGCGCGGTAATAATAAAAGTTTTCATAATATAAAATTAAAGAAATGGAATAAGAAAAAGACACAAGAAAATACTTCTGTGCTTCAAAACGATGTTATGGGGACCTTCAATTTCGCATCACGATGAATTTGTGATGCTCCAGGAAAGGATTGGTGAGGTCATATTTTGGATATGGAAAATTGATATATTCTCTGACCAACAGTTCTTCGCGCAGGGCTGAAGAAGGGATGATGGCTAAACTCGAAAGGATCAAAAGCTCCGGAAAGCTCATCGTTTGATACTGCTGGGTCCCCAATACCTCTTCGGATAATTGACACACATCACAGGTCTTTTGATCGGATTGCTTCTGTTCCTTCTCCTGCTCAAGCATTTGAGTAAGACCGTGACAAGGAGGACTACTCATCTCTTCCATCTCCCCCATCGCGAAACTCACGGGCATATAGCTGAAGCAAAGGAATGCCGTCAGGTAGACCGTGCTGAGAATAAATGCTATGAGTTTGTTGGCTCTCATAAGGTGATGAATGAGACTGTTATCAGGATAATACCCCTAGGGGGTAAAAGTCAAGCTCTTTGTTCTTGCAATACTACCATAGAATCGATCTTCGCCGAAGACTCTGATATTGACTGATATAGATTTTATTGTTTTATTCTTCCACCACAAGCTTTCCCCGCATTCCCCCATGGCCTCCTCCACAAAAGACTGAACAGGAAAAGTCAAACTCTCCCGCTTTGTCGGGAATGAACTCAACGATCGTTGTCTTTCCAGGGTCAATTGGTTGATTGATATTGAATTCCGAGATGGCAAAACCGTGAGCCACATCAGTGGCCGTGATTTCGAGACGAAGTTTTTCGCCCTTTTTTGCGGTGATGGTATCGGGGGTGAATTCAAATTTCTTGGCGGTCATGGTGATCTCTCTGACTTCCACTTTCGTAGCAGTTTCCGTGGTGGCTTCTGCTCCGGGCTCTATTTCCTCTGTCTTCACGGTTCCGCTGGGGGCGGCCTGATCACTTTCCTGCGTGGTCTGCTCATCCTCACATCCGGCCAATAAGAGAGGGCTTAGAACAAGAAGGAGCGTGGCTATAGTTTTTTTCATGGTAATAAACTTAAGAATGATATCTGTTCACCTCCACTCTAGCCTTTTCCTCCCCTATCACGCAAATTGAATCATTCCCTTGACCTCGTCTTTTATATACCTATACTGGGTATAGGTTATATGAATTTTCAACATCATGATTGATCCCTTTAAGAAAAAAACCCTGGTCCGTCTCAAGCGGGCAAAAGGTCAGATCGATGGCATTATTAAGATGATAGAGGAAGGCAAGTATTGCTCGGATGTCATCACGCAGGTTCTTGCTCTGCAAGGAGCCTTGAAGGGGGTCACCCCTCTCATTCTCGAAAGTCATCTGAATACTTGCGGTGCGGAACATTTGAATTCTCCTAACAAGGAGAAACGGGAAAAGTTTATTCGGGAAATTGTCAGAACCTGTGAACTCTCTAGTCGGTAATTATTTTTTTATCTTATTTATATGAAGACACTCAATGTAAACGCCTTCGGCCTCAGCCTGGCTGTTTTCGGTGCCCTGGGTATGCTCATAATGGCCCTCTTGGCCATGGCAGGCTATTATACGGAAGCTTGGGACCTCATGGCCCAGTTTCATGTTTTGGCTGACCTGACGGTGCTTGGTGTTATCGGAGGAATGATTGAAGCGGCTCTCTGGAGTTATGTTTCGGGTGTTCTCGTCGCATGGGTGTATAATCGTATTACTTAGTATATTTTCAATTCTTTTCCCATGATGACTGGCTACTCGTCCTATGGACTTGCCTTCGGATGGCATCTCCACCATGTCTTTGTCGCGATCACTCTCGTCGGCGCAATTCTATTCGTTCTTTGGGCTTCCAGGCTCAAGCCGACTGAACTCAAGAAGCTGGTTACCTGGTCTTTGATTATCGGTGTTGTCGGAATGCTTCTCACCAGTGCTTTCACCTTCGGGTCCGGTTGGCCTCACCCCGGCAGCTCATATAAAGGGATGGGGTGGGGTGAGAACGGTATGATGATGGATCGTGATGATATGATTAAAGAAATGCGAGAATATATCCTTCCCGGAGAGGCTTCTTAGATTTGACATTGTTTCTCTTGAACCTCTTTCCCTTATCTGAATTTTTATGGCCAAAAAGCTCTTCCTTCTTCTCGGCTCATTCCTTCTTCTCTTTTCACTGAGTGCTTGTTCCTGGTTCACGAGCTCCCCGCCCCCCTCCGATATTGCTCCAGCCTTTTCTTCTGTGAATGGGTCTTTTGAATTTGACTGGGGCGACATCAATATCGCAGGAGGAACCGTGGAACACACGTTTACCCTCAAGAATGAAGGAGCTTCGGAAATACTCCTGAAAGGGGCTTCGACTTCTTGCATGTGTACTACTGCCTCAATTAAACTTCCCAATGGGACTGAATCCCCTTCATTTGGCATGAATAATCCAAGCAATACCTGGTCATACCCTGTTAAACCAGGAGAATCTTTTACCGTGCTGGTTGTTTTTGATCCCATGGCCCATGGTCCTACGGCTACCGGACCCATTAAGAGAACCATTGATGTCATTAGTGATCCTGACCCCTCTGATGGGGCGGTTCAGTACACTCGTCTTCAGACCAGCGGAGATGTTCTTTCTGAAGCGGATTATCTCCTGAAACACCCCGCTGGTTCAGATAGTATGTCAGATGGAGAAGAAGAAGATGAAGATCATGATGATGAAGAATATGCTGATATGGAAGCCTACGAGGTCAGCGATGAAACTCTTTTAAAAAGGATTCAGGGAAAAGAAGATTTCGTGCTGATCGATGTCCGGGAAAATGCTGAGCTTGAAGAAACGGGGGTCATCGAAGGTGCGCTCCATATTGCGCTTGGATCGCTTTCTCAGAATGCTTTGTCTGATCTCGGGATATCAAAAAGTGATGAAATTGTCGTCTATTGTCACAGTGGAAATCGGAGTCGACAAGCCTACGAGCTTTTGAATGTACTCGGCTATACCGATGTCAAAAGCCTTCACGGAGGAATCGTTCATTGGATGGAAGAGAATCGACCCGTCGTGCCCTGGATGATGAAGTCGGCCGATGAAATGATCAGGGCACCTGAAAATTCAGCAGCGCTCTCTTCCGGTGCACGGATTTTGTTTGATCGGGAAACCGAGGATCTGGGAATTGTGGGTTTAACGGAAATAAAGAAAACCGTTTTTACGATTTCTAATGTCGGTACTGAACCGCTTATAATTGGTACTATTTCAACCAGTTGTAGTTGCACCAGTGCCGAGATAGCAAGCAAGAGTATTGAACCCGGTTCTTCAACAACTCTCACGGTGACCTTTGATCCCACTGTTCATGAGGAACCGAAGGAGCGATTTAAGAGGACCGTTTTTCTCGAAACAAATGATCCCGGTACACCTGAAGCTGAAGTGACGATTTGGGTTGATATTGATGAAGGAGAATGAATGAAAAATGCAAAATATAAAATGAAAAAATGAATACCACGCTTTCATTATTTGGTCCGTTTCTTATCCCTTCCCATGAAAACTCAGACCTCCTATGGATACAGCGCCGAAGTGAATCTCGATTTTGACGCAGCGGTTCAAAAAGTGACGGAGCTCCTCAAGGACGAGGGATTCAGCATCCTCACCACGATCGACGTAAAGGCAAAGATGAAGGAGAAACTCAATAAGAATATGGACGAGTATGTCATCTTGGGGGCCTGCAACCCTGCCATGGCGGCCAAGGCGCTTGAAGCTGAAAAAGAAATTGGATTATTGCTCCCCTGCAACGTTATCGTGTACATCAAAGGGAATAAAACTATTGTTTCAGCCGTGATGCCAAATGCCTTGATGAGTTCGATTGGGAACAAAGCGCTTTGCGCGGTCGCTAAAACCGTCGAAGAAAAATTGAAGTCGGTCATTGACCGGATGTAGTTTTTGATGGCCTATGACGCTTTATCTTTTTTATCTCTCCGCATTTGCGGTCCTCCTCTGTTGGGGCGCTCTTCTGATCAGTTATTTTTTTCCGGAACATCGTATTTGGCCGCCACCAAAGAAGAAGTCCTGGCAGTACTGGATCGTATGGCCGGCGTCAACGTCCGTGCATGTCCTTCTCCCCTTCCTCGCTTATTTTGACAGAAATACTTTGAATTTGTTTCAGGCTCTCCCCATCCGTATTACAAGTGGAATTGTGTTGATCGTAGGCATCGTGTTTGGCTTGTGGGCCGTTTTGAAACTGAGTGTCGTTCAAACTTCAGGTCTCAAAGGCACCTTGAGAATGTCAGGCCCCTATCGCTTCTCTCGCAACCCTCAGTATGTTGGAGCCATGGCATTTCTGATCGGACTCTCACTGCTTTCGAATTCCTTTCTCACGGCAGTGCTTTCATTGGCGATGATTCCTTGGTATCTGCTCCTTCCCTTTATCGAGGAACCCTGGATGAAAAAAGAATATCGTTCCGCGTATCAACAGTACTGCAAAACAATTCCTCGTTTTCTCTAATCCTTTCACATGCACACGACCAAAACGTTTCTCATCCCCGATATCGATTGCGCGTCCTGCGTGACGCATATTGAAGAAGACCTTAAAAAACTGAAAGGGGTCCATCATGCGATGGTGAACTTCGCAACGCAAAAGGCAGAGGTCATGTTTGATCCTGATGTCCTGAGTGCGGAAAATATCATTGCCCAAGTGAAAAAGACAGGGTACACAGCTCAGCTCATAGGAGTGGATAAATCTGAAATAGATCATCATGAGATGGAACATGACATGCAGGGAATGAATCATGATGACATGGCTGGTGAAGATCATTCGGGACATGCCTCTTCAGAGAGTGAAAAGGAAATTCGATCCAAGAGGAACAAGGTCATTTATGGCATCGTTGTAAGCGTTCTCCTCATCGGAATGTCTCTCTTTTTCGATTTCAGAAATGAAGGGTTCGTCATGCTTCTGCTCACCTTTACAGTGCTGCTCTATACCGGCAGGGATTTTTATGTTCGAGGTATCCCCTCTTTTCTCTCTAAAGGTCGTCCCAACATGGATACCCTTGTCGCCCTGGGGGTGAGCGCGGCTTTTTTGTATTCAAGCTATAATGTTCTTTTCACTTCGGTGATGGAGGAGTACTTCATGGACGCGTCGATTATTGCAACCTTCATCATGCTGGGAAGGTATCTGGAAGCGAGAGCGAAGGGTCGAGCCAGTCAGGCCATAAAAAAATTGCTGGAACTAGGAGCAAAGCTGGCTCATAAGGTAGTCGGTAAAAACAAAACGGAGGACATTCCGATAGATCAGGTCCAGAAGGGTGACGTATTGCTCGTCAAACCTGGAGAGAAGATCCCGGTGGATGGCATGATCGTTGAAGGTGAAGTGACGATCGATGAATCAATGGTCACGGGTGAAAGTATTCCTGTTGATAAAAAGAAGGGAGACTCTGTCATCGGCGCGACTGTGAACGGAAATACCGTGATGATGATTGAAGCACGTAAGGTTGGAAAAGAAAGCATGCTGGCACAGATGATCCAGCTGGTGGAACAAGCTCAGATGAGCAAGGCTCCGATCCAAAGGTTGGTCGATATTATTTCGGTGTATTTTGTCTGGTCAGTGCTTCTTGTTTCAACGCTCACTTTCCTGGGCTGGTTTTTTGCGGGAGTGGGACTTTCACAGTCCATTATTATTACGGTCACGGTTCTGATCATTGCCTGCCCATGCGCTCTGGGCTTGGCTACTCCGATTTCAATTGTGGTCGGGTCCGGAAAGGGCGCCACCTTGGGAATCTTGATCAAAAAAGCGGAGAGCCTGGAGAAAGTTCACAAGATAACCACTATTTGTTTTGATAAAACCGGCACCATCACGAATGGGCATCCGGAGGTTCAAACTTTTGAGGTAACCAGCGGACAAAAAGATTCTGACGTGCTGAGAATTGCTCTCTCGTTGGAACAGCATTCGGAGCACCCTCTCGCGAAAAGTATTCTTGATTATGCCGCTGAACAAAAAATACAAGCCGCTGAAGTGAAAAACTTTTCAGCTGTAACGGGGAAGGGAGTGAAAGCTCAGCTTGATGGAAATGAGTATTTTCTCGGAAGTACGAGTTATCTGAAGTCTCTGAAGATTGATCTGGAATCCGTTCAAAATCGTATCGATGCTCTCCACGCGGAAGGTCAAACGGTCCTACTCGTCAGTGACGCAAAACAGGTCTTGGGGTATTTTGGTGTTCAGGATGGGGTTAAGGAGAGTTCAAAAAAGGCTATTGAGATCCTTCACTCGAAAGGGATTAGGCCGGTCATGATGACGGGAGACAATCAGCAGGTCGCCCAGGCGATCGCGAAGCAGGTGGGAATTGACGAAGTCCTGGCTGAGGTTTCCCCGGAACAAAAAGTACAGAAGATCAAGGAGCTTCAGAAGGCAGGAGAATTCGTCGCTATGGTGGGTGATGGAATCAATGACTCCCCTGCCTTAGCCACGGCTGATATCGGTATCGCCATGGGAACGGGGACGGATATCGCGATCGAATCGGGAGATATCGTGCTCGTGAAAGGCGACTTAATGAAAGCGGTGGAGGCAATTGAACTCTCGCGAGCAACGCTCCGCAATATCAAACAAAATCTCTTTTGGGCCTTTATCTATAATATAGTCGGAATTCCAATAGCGGCTTTTGGATTGTTGAATCCGATCGTGTCCGCTGTAGCCATGTCTTTTTCTTCCGTAAGTGTCGTCTTGAATGCGTTGAGGTTAAGGAGGTTTAGGGTGTAGAGTGGACCCGATTTAATTAATCATTATGAAACACCTCAATTTCAAGAGCATTGCTCTTATGATAGGACTTGTTGTTCTCTTGGTTATGGGAACCTCGTACTCATTTGGCCGCTCTTCCTGGCCTGCCTCTTTGTTGAATAATGAACGGGGAAGTGAGACGACACTTGATGATGCTTCATCAACCGGGACTTTTAAGCGGGTAAGTATAAAAATAAAGGAACCCTCAAAAAAGAAGGAGATCGATGGTCTCGCTTTAGATGTCCGTCATCAATTTCCTGATGGCACCTTTACGGCTCATGTACCGGCTTCTCTTCTCTCCCGACTCCAGGCCCTTGCCGATGTTGAAGAGGTTCCCGTATTTCAGCTTACCCATCATGATGGAGAACTGATGGCAGCAAAACCGGTGTGTGGCAATGGCATTGCTGAGAAGAGTGAAAAATGTGGAGAACCTGGACTTTCCTGTCCGGTCGGAGAAACCTGTGCAAACTGTAAGTGCGGCGCTACAACACCTCCTCCATCCAGTCGCGTCTGTTTCCCCTCTCAGCAACGGGAGTATAATGTGACTCAGATCAATGGTGGGCTGGCTGGAAATGGTGCTGGAATTAATGTCGCGGTGCTCGACACTGGCATTGATACAGATCACCCTGATCTGATGGCGAATATTACACTCTGCAAGGATGCTACGAAGAGAGGGATTCAAAATGGCTGTGAAGATAAGGACAGCGTTGGTCATGGAACCCATTCATCCGGAATTATTGCCGCCTCCGGCGGAGCAGATGGTCTAGGGCTTTTTGGTGTCGCGCCGGCCGTAAGCCTGCAGATCATTAAGGTTTGTGGAGGTGGTGGGTGCTTCGGCGACGACATCGCGGCCGCTATTGATTATGTCGCCGGCCAGGGAGCGCAGGTTATCAATATGAGTTTTGGTGGAAATAGTGAAAGCTCACTGATACGGGATGCCATTGCACGCCATCCAGATACCCTCTTTGTCGCTTCGGCAGGCAATGATGGGCCTGCTCCTGGTTCAATAGACTATCCTGCCGCGAATTCAAATGTCGTTGCCGTAGCGGCTCATGATACGAATCTTATGGTGGCCTCATTTTCCTCTCGAGGAATAACGGATGGAGATGATGGAACTCTTTCAAGTCGGGAAATTGAATTTTCCGCGGGAGGTGTTCAGGTTGAGTCTACCAATAAGGGTGGCTGTTATTCGAAACTTTCAGGGACCTCGTTTTCTTCTCCTACAATCGCCGGCCTGGCAGCCAGGTTGTGGACTGCTGCTGGTGGGACAGCGAGTACTGTCCGAAGCTATCTCCGGACGATCGTCACAGACATCACCACTGCCAATGGCAGCGGAGCGGGAATAGGATACGATATCGCTTCCGGATATGGAATCCCAGTAGCTCCTTAGTTTTGATCAATGAACAAAAAACTCTTCAGGGTCCTGAAATGGAACGGCGACAGTGAGTATTTCATGCCTGAAAAACTGCTTCATTCTCTGAGGAGAGCGGGTGCCTCCGATAAGGTTGCCAGGAAGGTACTTATCCATATCGAAGGCGAACTTGAAGAGGGAATGAAAACGTCTGAGATCTATCATCATGCTTTTGAGCTGCTGAAGGAGACCAAGCCGAGCTACGCAGCCCGTTACGATCTCAAGAAAGCCATCATGAGATTGGGGCCGAGTGGCTATCCTTTTGAACGGTTTATTGCCAGCATTTTTGAAATGCTCGGATACCGTGTTCAGGTAGGAGTAATGGTTTCCGGTAAATGCATAGAGCATGAAGTGGATGTCATTGCCGAGAATGACCAGGAAGTCATGATGATGGAATGCAAATATCATAATTTTCACAATGCCCAGAGTGATATCAAGACAGCGCTGTACGTCACCGCCCGCATGCAGGATCTCCAGGCTCATTGGGAAAAGACGCACGCTGATTCGACGAAGAAGTTTCGCGGGTGTTTGGTCACGAATACGAAGTTCAGTGCCGCGGCCATAAAATATGTCAAGTGTGTCAATCTGCATGTGCTTTCCTGGTCTTATCCTCCCGGTGAGGGGCTGGCTCAGATTATTGATCGGGTAGGCTTACACCCCATCACCTGTTTGACCACGCTTACCGAGGGCAATATCAGACAATTGCTGAACGCGGGACATATCCTTTGTCGTGATATTCCAAAAGGCATCGCGTCGCTTCGGCTGGGCAAGGACCAACGGGAACGGGTATTGCGAGAAGCTCATGAGCTCTGTCAGCTCTAGGATGGTGGCCTATAGTCTTACCCTCTTTTCTGCTATCATTGCGGCGCTTTTATACATCTCTCTATGCAGTTTTACCTTCCCTCAGACACGTATCAGCAGTTTGAACAGTCCCGTCGAAAGGGTCTGAAACTCAGCGATGAGCTGAGAATCGAGTCAAAAGTGGCCATTGGGTTTCTGCTCAAAAAGCAGGGTGAAAAGGCTCAGAACAGTCTCAAAAAAGCTGAAGTCCTGTATACTGACCTGCGATCACTTCTCGAACAGGATCCCTATCTCTACAGCATAGGAGGAATTCAGGTGGGAACTGAGGAGTTTGTGGAAGCGGTGCTTTTGGGTGACTATCTCGAGGGGAAACCCTTGAGAACCTTAGAAGAACTGGGGGTCCAACATGACGCGTATATCGGCGGCCTCTGTGATATGAGCGGAGAGCTTCTTCGGTTCGCGCGAATGAATCCCGATCAGATGAAGCAGGTCCTGGATGATCTGGAAGAGCTGAACCAGACCTGTCTCCAGATCATTGTGACCCGAAACGGGGCTGTCCGAAAAAAACTGGAAGACCTGGAACGGAATATGAAAAGGATGGAAGAAATGATTTTTCAGTACAATCTTAAACATGTTTAAAATGGAAACTATTCTGATCATCGCGGTCCTGATTCTTCTCGGACTCGTGGGATATCTCGTCATTCAGATGAAGAGTCTCCAAAAACCTCAAGGAGAAGATGAAACGACGAAGCTGCTCTTTCAGCAGATGAATGATTTGAAGAATACTTTTTCGGAAAAACTGACCGCACAAGAAAGAGCCTTACTCGAAAAATTTTCTCAACAAGATAAATCACTTCATGAACAAACCAAGTCTCTTTCGCAGAGCCAGCAAAAGATGTTTAGCGAGAGTTCGCAACTCATTGAGTCGGTGACGAAGAAACTGACCGAACTGGATTCGACCAACAAGAGAGTCGTGGGATTTGCCGAACAAATGCAGAGTCTTGAAAACATCCTGAAAAACCCAAAACACCGCGGGGTGCTCGGCGAATATTTTTTGGAATCCATGCTCAGCTCCGTTCTGGCGCCGAACCTTTACCAGATGCAATATAAATTTAATAATGGGGAACTGGTTGACGCAGTTGTCTTCATGCACGATCAGATTATCCCGATCGATTCAAAATTCTCACTCGAAAAATACAATCAGATCATGCAGGAAACAGATTCTCAAAATCGAGAAAAGCTTGAGAAAGAATTTCGGAACGACGTAAAAAAACGGATCGATGAAACTTCGAAGTATGTTCGCCCTGAGGAGAACACGATGGAGTTTGCATTCATGTACGTACCCGCGGAAGGGGTGTATCACAATCTTATTGGCAGCTCTGTCGGGGTGTCGGTGAACAGTCAGAACCTCATTGAATATGCCTTCTCGAAAAAAGTGATCATCGTCTCCCCTTCTTCATTCCTAGCTTATTTGCAAACTGTGCTCCAAGGGCTCAATCAGATGAAAATGGCCGAGGGATTTAAGGATATCCAAAAAAATGTGATTCAGCTAGGCAAACACATCATCTCCTTTGATGATAAGATGAAAAAAGTGGGACAGCATCTGGGAACCACCGTCTCCATGTACAATCAGTCCTACCAGGAGTTTAAAAAAATAGACAAGGATGTGTATCGGATCTCTGAAAAAACAATCGGAGGTGACATTGAAGTGATGGAGCTGGAAAAACCGGCCGTGGAGAATTTTTCATAATTCATGATCATGAATAAAATTGGCTCCAGAATTTGAAATCACAAATTGTGATATCAAATTAAAACCATACCTAAGGAATTTCCATCATGTCTATTGACTCTTTTTACCAGCAACTCAACCCTGAGCAGAAAAAGGCGGTTGATTCCATAGAAGGCCCTCTCATGGTACTCGCGGGGCCTGGAACTGGTAAGACGCAGCTGCTCTCCGTACGAACGGCAAACATTTTGAGGCAAACAGATCTCTACCCCAGCAACATCCTGATCCTGACCTATACGAACGCAGGAGTGAAAGCCATGCGTGAACGCCTCGCGAAGCTGATGGGACCGGCTGGATATGATGTGGTCGTGGAGACCTTTCATGGATTCGCGAATACTTTGATTACCGATTCGGAAGAAGCGGCCACTGCGAAAGGCGATCGCATTGAGATGACCGATCTGGAACGGATCAATCTGCTCGAATACCTGATCGACCACCTCGGAGATGTCAAAGCAATAAGAAACCCCAACGCGCCTTACCTGTACCGTGGTGACATCGAAGCGAATATCAGCACCCTGAAGAGAGACGGCATCACCCCTGAGATCGTTTCTGATTTTTTGAGACGATTCAAAGCGGACGGGAAAGTGGTCGAGGAAAAACATCTCAAACGTCTTCAGGCTTTCGCGAAGGTTTACGAAGCTTATGAAGAATCAAAGAGTCCAAACGCGAATACTCCTGTTTTTGACAAGCGTGGTCGCTATGACTACGACGATATGATTCTGCTCGCGATAAGAACACTGGAAAGTGAACCGGATCTTCTCGCGAAAGTTCAGGAACAGTTTCAATATGTCATGGTGGATGAGTTTCAGGATACGAATGGAGCTCAGCTCAAGCTCTTACGACTTTTCTTCTCCGAAGCCGGCTCCAATATCTGCGTGGTTGGAGATGATGATCAGTCGATCTATCGGTTTCAGGGGGCCAGCGTTGGGAATTTTCAAATCTTTGAAGGGCTCTATCCACCCTTGAAAAAAATCGTCCTGCGTCACAACTATCGCTCCACGCCAGAAATCCTGACGAAAACTACGGAAATCATTCGACAAATTCCCCTCGAGGAACGGGTCATGGATAAAGACCTGAAATCAATCAGGGAGTCCGTAGGGCAGTCAGATGTTCAATCCTATCGCTTTGGAACCCTGGAGGAAGAGCTGACCTTTTTGGTCAGGGAAATGAAAAAACTGGATCGGGAAGAGTGGAATGATACTGCCGTGCTGGTACGGACACGAAAACAAGCACAGGATGTCATTGAAGCCTTCTTGCAGGCTGGCATCCCTTATTCAACTGATGGGAAAGAAGATATTCGCGGAGAGTTTCGTATCCAGCAACTTCTGAAAATCCTGAAACTTGCCGTAGGAGATCTGGATTTTGAACAGAAAGACCTCCTGGTCTTCGAAACCCTGCTGAGTGATTTTTGGCAACTAGACCATCATGATCTGATGAGTTTCGCAGCTTACGTGAGCGAAAAAAAATCTGCTTATCGCACCAGGCACAAGCGGAAAACGAATAAAATGCCGCAGGAGTATCGTCTGGAAGAGGCACAGGTTTCGATGGATTTGGGGGAACCTGCTTCCGGAAGAGAACATCGCGATTCTCAGCTCCAGACCGTTGGTAAACCTTCTTTCTTTTCGGAACTTTTGCTTCGGTTTCCGTCACCACCTCGAGTCATATCCCGGGAACATGAGGCTCCCACGGAAGAGGAAACCCACCAGCTGAGTATTTGTTCCGAGCTGAATTTCAAAAATCCCAACCGCTTTCATCGAGCCGCCTGGACTATCAGACATCTTGTGGATCGTGCTTCCAGTCATCCCGTCTTCGGACTCATGATGGTCTTCCTTCAGGATTCAGGAATGGTGGATTATATTTTGGCGAACTATGAAAATCACGAAATCGTTCGTTTGCGTGAGCTGCGATCCATCAGCAGTTTTGTGGAGAACCTGAAAAAATCCAATCAGGCCAATCCCGGCATTATGGCCGATGGATATGTCCTGGCACTGGATCAACTGGAAAAACACTCCATCGCCTTGCGGGGCGAGATGGTCTCGAGCGCGCAGGAAGGAGCGCACATCCTGACGGCGCATGGCTCCAAGGGGCTGGAATTCAAACACGTCTTCATCCCCTTCTGTATTCAGGACAAGTCCTGGCCGAAGAGAGAGCAAACGAATAAGATTCCACTTCCCCATGAGCTCCTGATCGGTCAGGAAAAAATCACTGATAAGGAAGCGGAAAAAAGACTGCACAACGATGATGAGAACCGACTCTTTTATGTGGCCGCGACCAGGGCCAAAGACCGATTGGTCTTCACGGCTGCGCCGCAGGACAAACAGGTTTTCTCCCAGTTTTTGAACACTCTTGGACTTGCTCCTGAGAGATCGACTCCGATATCCGAAGAGGAAACGCTTATTCAATTGCTGAAGAAATCACCCCAACCGGACCCTGTTGAATTCAGCCGTGATACTCTTCAGGGACTAGTAGAAGATATTTCTCTGAGCCCTTCATCCGTGAACAGGTATTTGAAGTGCCATCGGGAATTTTTGTATCACAATCTCTTGAAGGCTCCCCAACCGAAAACGCAGGCGCTCATCTATGGGCAGTGCGTCCACAAAGCTCTGGAAAAAAGTTTCCGCCGTTATATGAATGAGGGACAGCTCCCTCCACTGAAGTACTTCGAAGAACAATTTTTTCAGGAACTGGATTGGCATGGTGTCGACCAGGCTATCCGAAAGGGATGTGAAGACAAGCTTGAAGACGCGATGCGCTGGTATGGACAAGTGTTGGAACAGGGGGCTGAAAAACCCTATGAGCTGGAGCGCAAGATATCCCGAAAACTTCAGGACGGCATAGTTTTTTCAGGACAGTTTGACAAAGTGGAGCTGGATCAGAAGACGGGAATGGTACGGGTGATTGACTACAAAACCGGAGAACCTGACAAGCACATCAAGGCGATTGAGAATTGCGGTGATTTGGAATCCCAAGACTGCGATGACTATCTGCGACAACTGGTGGCATACAAGCTTTTGTACGAACGGGGGCATCGCTCGCTTCGGGTGACCAGCGGTCAGCTGGTCTTCCTGGATCCCGTCAAAGAGACCGTGAAAAAGTATGGCCTGGAAGAAGGAACTTTTCAGAACAAAACTGTAGAACTCACTCCAACCATGGTTCAGCAGTATGAAAAACTGCTGGGAGAAACCTGGAAAAATATTAAGTCGTTACAGTTTGAACGACTGGAACAGTTCGACGAGAAGAAATGCGGCTTTTGTCCCTACCAGGGGGTTTGCTGGAGATCCTGATTTTTCTCACAGAGAAATTCCGGAATTCTTGATGGGATAGTAATGCATGCTTTTTTGACATGGTGGACCGCTTCAGATAAAGCCCTTCAATTTCTTCCAAAGATTTAAAGCCAGCCAAACTTTCCAGTTTTTTTACCACACGACGTGAGTTTGCATGCTTCAAAAGCCCGAGATAACTTTGCAACGTTTGATTAAAACTCTCGGCTGTTATTTCCTTCATTTGCATTTCATTTTTTCGTTGATTTAGTTTTTTCAACATTCTTTTCTTGGTCTTTGTTCGAATGGTGCGGCAATAAGGGAAACAAACATATCCCAAAAAATCCACTCTTCCTTTTTTCGCTTCCCACGTTTAAACTCGTCGAAGGCGACAAAAATATTTTCGGGACTTACCAAATCCGCATATTGCATAAAAAATCATGATGAGTGAAGACCTGCCCATACTCCAAAAAATATACGAACTTTACAAGGCTTTTTATCAATGCTCGAGTAATTTACCGAAAAAAGATCGTTTCGGAATCGGCCAACGATGCGAGAACCTGATACTCGACCTTATAGAGCAGACAATAAGGGCGAGCAAGTCGAGACGAGAAAACAAGACGACCGTTCTCTATCAAGTCAGTCTCCAACTCGACACTTTAAAAATCTTCATACGACTCATGAAAGAAATCAGAGCCATTGATCTTAAAAAATACACTCTTTTCCAAGGTCACATAAATGAGATCGGAAAAATGCTAGGCGGCTGGATTAAATCAATGAGTTAAAAAAGCCCCGCTGAGCGGGGCTAGAAAGTGAAGAAAGAGACTGCCGAGCGAGATCCGACTCCCAAGATTATCATTAGCATTATCAGGATTGTAGTAGTTCACGTTCACCTTACGATTATTAGGATTGAAGTTGAGATTAGGGACGCCGCCGTACGTAAGTTCAGAATCCATCTGGAGTCACCGAAGGCCGATCACTCGTCCTTCTGAATTTTATTTGGAAGCATTCAGCCTTTTTGAAACCGAAACCTTCACCAGATTCCGAACACGTAGTATCTTTCCTGATTTTCAATTGCCTAAAGGGAGTGGAAGGCGTGCCCGCCACTGCATTACCAAAAGACCGCCCAAGTATAATGCATGGACGGTCGAGTTTCAAAATTTTTTGTCGCGAGGCGCTACGCGCCAAGGGTACAAGGGGCTAAGGAACCAAGGTTTTTGCAGGAAAGAAAACTAACCGAGCGAGAGCCGACTCCCAAGAAAATCAGCAGCATAAGCAGGATCGTAGTAGTGCACGACCACCCAACGATAATTAACATTGAAGCAGAGGAAGGGGACGCCGCCGTTTTCATAAGCGTAGTTCGGATAACGTGTGATTTTTTCACGATCGGGCATGTATTCATCAATGGTTTTATAGGCGAAGGCTTTGTCCAGAAATGCTCGATAATCTTCGTCAGTCATGCCGTCGAAATTACCGCGTCTGCCCGCAATTTTGCGAAGTCCCGCACCCATTTGAGCGCGATAACGAAGGAAATCAGCATTAGGATCAAGGAAGCTCATTTCGCCTTTTGCAAAAGCTTGCATATCCTGTGTAGCGGAAGTGCCAGTACGTGTTACTTCGCGTTTATCTGATGTAAAGAGTACGCGTGCGCCGGTAGGCTCCATAGGGTCTGCTTCTTTATAAGCGGCCTTAAATGCGGCCACTTGTTCGTCATACGATTTGCCAGCAAGGTTTGCCAAATCATGGATGTCTTTTGGATCGATTCTGCGAAGTTTCGCCAAGTTTTTGAAACCGTAGCTATCCGTGTAATGAGGAACTCCGCCTTCGGTAAAGAGTACGGCAAACAACTCATCGGGAGTCATTTCGCCGGAATCAAAGATAGGTAGAACTTTTTCACCGCGCTCGGCCATTTCACTCACTCTTTTAAGATCAGCTTCGCTGACGGTCGCTTTATCAAAAAGAGCACCATATTCGGAGGCATCCTTAATTGCGCCGGCTTTTACGAGAGCATCCACAAGTCCCCAGCGGCCGTGTGATTTCACAGCGTCGGTTCGTGCGGCTTCCAAGTCGAGTTTACCATCAAGGAGTTTAACAGCTTCAGCAAAAGAAACTCGTTTATCAGGTTCACTCTCAACGGAAGCCATGACAGCTTGAGCGGCCTCACGCGTTTCACCCATTCCTTGAAGCAATTCTCGAGCGAATTCAGTCCTTACCTGACCTCCCTCGAGTAATTGTACCAGTTGTCTTTCGGCATCCGTTTGTGGTTTTGGTGCGCCGCCTGGGGCTATTGTAGTGGTTTCCATGATGGTGGGAATTTAGGTAATGACAGGGCTTAGCAACATAAAGCTATATGTGCAAATTGTCAAGGTCGATATTGAGGTCTTGCGTCCAAGAATTTCAAATCCTTAAACACCTCATGAATACTCCCCGCTCCCATCACCAAGAAAATATGGTTTGCTTCAGCATGCGTTTTCATCCCGGATGAGAGCTGGCTGAAAGGAACATAACGAGCCGACTGATATTTCGAAATAGCCTGAACCAGCTGTTCAGCCGAAACAGAAGCAATATCTTCATCCGAATCCCGAGCCTTATAAATGTCTGTAATCCAGACTTCATTAGAATTGGTGAAGGAGCGACTAAACTCATCAAACAATTGCCTAGTTCTCGAATACTGATGAGGCTGAAAAATAACAATGAGTTTTTTTCCCGGATACAACTCCCTCGCACCCTGAATAGTTGCCTGCACTTCGGTCGGGTGATGACCATAATCGTCATATAACTTTGCTCCATTCAACTCCCCCTTGTACTCGAAACGTCTCCAGGTCCCGTGAAAACCTTCAAGTCCCTTTTTAATCACCTCATCGGAAATCTGCAACACCCTTGAAACTGCTTGTGCTGACAAGGCATTCATCTGATTGTGTTTGCCCGGAACCTTCAGTTGAAATGAATCATTTCCAAGATCATCGAAGAGTCGAATAACTTTTCCCCTTACCTTATCGAGATCCAACTTCGATTCGTCACGATGGTGTATAATGAGATAACCCTTCTCGGGAATTTTTTCGATGAACTGCTGAAAGACCTTGTAATAGTTTTCGGCGTTCAAAAAATAGTCCAAATGGTCCGGCTCCAAATTGTTGATGAGAACAATGTCCGGTGACAAATGCAGAAAGTTCCCTCGATATTCGCAGGCTTCGGCTAGAAATAAATCACAGTTGCCAACTCTGAAATTCCGGTCACCCAATTTATCTATTTTAGAGCCAATAATAATACTTGGATCCATTTGTGCTTCGAGAAGGATGCTCGTAAGCATTCCGGTAACAGTTGTCTTCCCATGAGTACCTGTCACGGCAATGGTTCGCTTGTCGTGAGAGATCATACCCAAGGCCTCAGCGTAACTGATTTCCCTGATCCCCAATTCCATCCCTTTTTTTCGCTCAGGGTTGTCTTCCGAAACCGCTTCCGAATAAATGATGAGATCAACACTTGAATCAATGGAATGTTCATTATGTTCTCTCAAAACTGAGATTCCTCCTTCCTCCAGAATTTGAGTAATCTCTGAAGGAGAGGAATCTGATCCCATCACTTCATTCCCCTGAGCCTTGAGAATTTGTGCAACTCCCGACAATCCAATCCCACCAATGCCGATACAAAAGATTTTCATGGGGAAGGACTATAAAGACGATCAGGATGATAAAGATGATAAGGATGGGAGGGGGTAATAATTTTCAATTATTATTTGTCACTTCGTTTTTTATTCATTGTCTTCTTTATCTTTATTATCCTTATAGTCTTTACCCTCCTTATAGTCCTTCTACTACTACATACTAATTTTTGAGAAAATGAAAGAGGAGTTCTTTGACTGTATTGCTCAGCGTACTAGACTTTATAGGTGTTCATTTTGAATGTTTATCCATCCTATGTATGACTGCTCACCTGTCCAAAAATGAGTTCAAATTCATCTCTATTACCGTCATGGTTCTAGAGGTCGGAGCATTCCTGGTTTTCATTTTTGGTACTCTGGGCGCCATTCTCGGTACTTACAGCGGCATTACCACGACAGACTTTATTCTTCTCGGCTTTGGAGGTATTTTTATCGCCCTGATGCTCATGGCGGTAGCGGAGATTCTCCAAGTGGTGATGAGAATAGAGTATAACACCCGAAAAGAAAATGCCATTAGCATGAAACAGGTCCAGGCTCAGGTAGCTGAAGTCAAAGCAACGAAGAGTATTGCTACTGCTCTCGAGAAGTCAACCAATGAAGCTTCTAAGAGAAGAAAGGCAAACGCAAAGGTTTCCGCTTCACACTCATCTCCTCACAAGGCTATGGTGAAAAAACCACGGATCAAAAAAGTGAAGCCACGAAGGAAAAAGTAATCAGACCAACGGATACATGTCTTCAGACGGCGAGATCAGCATCTCGCCGTTTTTTGATCCTTCTTCCTGAATCCAATCATATTCTCGAATGATGGCGAGAGGAGAACATTCCGTGCTCTCTCCCATGACCAGGTTCGCAGCTGTCGCGAGCGAATCAACAATGTTGAGTGAACTGTATCGAAGCTGGTTTCCAAAGAGATCTTCATCCCCCCTCAGGTCCTTACATCCTTTTATACCTGAGTATCCGATCGCCACCGCTGTTGTTCCGGATCGTCCGGGTTGGCAATTGGAATCGCTGATAATCACGGCCAGCTTCTTGAGCTGACTCAGCTTCATCAGTTCGTCTCTTATTTTCTGTGCGGAGACAAAAGAATTCTTTGGCCAAAGGACAGCGTATCCTTTGGGAACATTACTGGTATCAACTCCCGCATTAGCACAATAAATGCCATTCTTTTTCGTAAGGAGGACCCATGGTGTTTCAGCTACAATCTCATCTGCTTCATCCATGGCCAGCTGAATCAATTCTTCTTTGGCATTCATTCTCTGGGCGATTGCTTTGGATTCTATGCTCGGGTGAACTGAAGATAAATCGACAACACGATCTTCGAAATAGCTCATGATTTTCGAGGTGATAATCAGTATGTCACCATCAGTCATCTTCTCCTTATTTCGTCTCATTGCCTCCATGATCCAAGTGCAAAACTCTTCTCTTGGCTTAATTTCAACTCGTTCGATTTTGATAGGGGTGATATTCATGTGAGGAAGTATTTCCGGAATCGTATTTTGATAATAGTGATCTTCTCTTCCCATTTAAAGAGAAATCCCTATAATGATCCGGCAGTGAGTTTTTGCCTGGGTGACAACCTGCGAGCAAATGCGCTTCGGAGCGTAAGAGCTGAGGTGTGAAGATCTGGAGCGGAGAACAGGGTTCCGGTAAAAATTGAAAATTTTTTGCCAGAAGACTGAGCTTTTGCCCGGGTGGCGGAATTGGTAGACGCGCACGATTCAGGTTCGTGTAAGCCTAGCTTGTGGAGGTTCGAGTCCTCTCCCGGGCACCATCTTTTATTCTACGTCATGCCGAGAGAAGAAATAGAAGCTTTAAAAAAAAGAGTAAAGGCTATTGAATGGAGGAATAGCAAGGTTGAGCTTGATAAGGCCTGGGAAATTTCCCTGACTCGGCGTGTTGTTTTGAGTCTCATCACTTACCTGATCATTGCCGCCGTAATATGGAGTTTTGATCTCCCGCAACCGCTTATCAATGCTCTTATCCCTGCTCTTGCTTTACTGCTGGCTGCTCCGACGCTTCGTATGATTCGAAGCTTTTGGGAGCGCTTTTCCGGCAAGAATCTTTGACCTTTCCGCGAGTTACCGCCGATTAAGTTATTAATGTGAAATGGTCCGCCGCGATGAATATGGCTCTTTGGCGTTCCTGAGCCCTTATTTGTTGATCTTTCCTTTCATTTTCTTTACAATTCCTTCGCGGGGTAGAGCAGTGGCAGCTCGTCGGGCTCATAACCCGGAGGTCAGTGGTTCGAATCCACTCCCCGCAACCATTCGAAATAGTGTGTACTAGAGGATATGTTTTGGGCTTACGTTTTGAAAAATAATGAAGGAAGAACTTACATTGGACACACTTCTGACCTTGTTTCCAGGGTGGAAGGCCACCATAATGGAGAATCTTATTGGACCAGTCGTTACGAGAATTGGGAGCTCGTCTATTTTGAATCACTCCCTTCTCGTGCAGCAGCTATGAAAAGGGAAAAGGAGTTCAAATCTGGTAAAGGAAGGGATGAATTGAAAAGAAAAGGAGTCTTGTAAGTTGATATTCTTATGTTTTGACTCTACACTTCTTGCATAGGTTTGAGCATTGGTCCGCCGCGGCGGATCGGGCTCATAACCCGGAGGTCAGTGGTTCGAATCCACTCCCCGCAACCATTTTCGATTTATTCTTAATCTATGGCTTCATTATCCGCATCTCCAAGTTCAAGATTTAAAGCACAGGAGAAAACCCAAAGTTGTCCTCACCCCCCTGAGAAGAGAGCCGGTGATTCTCTTACACAAAAGTTACAACAGATCCGAAAATTAACAGTAGATCTTCTTTTTCGATTAGCACAGAATCCCAACACCAATAAATCTGTCCCTTTTCTGAAAAAGCATCTCGAGAATAACTCAGAAAAATTAGATATTATTGATGCTATTCAGATTGTTGAACGCTTGATTGAAATAATTCTCCTGTATGATTCAGATTGTCCACACCGATTAAAAAATAATCAAAAGTCGCTTATTAGTATTCTTGATAAATTTTTGTGCCATCAGGCAATGTCCCTGGTTCAGAGGGAGGCAGAAGCGAAAGCTCTGACAGACTCTCTCGACCCCGATGCTACTGAACCTGACCTCGATGCTTTTCAGCCCTTTAAAGCTAAAAGTAATCGGTTCATTTCAGAGGATTCATCTGATGATACCGTTGGAATGTTTACTGAAGAAGACTTGAAAGACCCCAGTGAAGCTCGTAATGTAAGGGGTTTTAAATAAGCCTTGATCTTCTTTCTCACCACCGCTGAATTCTCCCCGATCCCTCCGGAAAAGACCAACTGATCAATACCACCTAAGCTGACGATCTGAGCCGCGATGACTTTCGCGGCTTTTTGGCAAAATATCTCAAGGGCCAATCGAGCATCTTTACTTTTCTTTTCCTTTTTCAGAATCTCTCTCATATCATTCGTCCCCGCCAGTCCCTTGAGCCCTGATTCGAAATTAAGCAGGTGAAATAGCTTTCTGGATTTCATCTTCAATGACTGTTCGAGGTGGAGGAGTAGTCCCGGATCAATGTCCCCTGCTCTTGTTCCCATCACCAGTCCTTCCAGTGGTGTGAATCCCATGCTCGTATCAATGCTCTGTCCATTAAGCACTGCCGTCACGCTGCACCCACTTCCCAGATGACAAATAATCAACCGCTTCTTCAACTTTTTCTTTTCTTTGAGCTGCCGTACGATAGATGAACAAACAATGCCATGAAATCCGTAGCGGCGAAGATGATTTTTATCTGCCATTTTTTTTGGGATCGCATATCGCCAGTTTACTTCCGGAAGTGTCGCATGAAATGCAGTGTCGAAAATGAGAAGTTTTCTTGCCTTCGGAAGAATTTTTTCAGATTGCACAACGAGTTTCCTTGCGTGGGGATTGTGAAGGGGGGCCAGGTGATCTAATGATTTGAGTTTCTTCAGAACTGATCTGCTCACAAGGGTTGGCTTGATGAACAGAGAGCCTCCATGAACGATTCGGAAAGCCATGGCTACAATTTCTCTGTCCTGAAGAATATCTCTGACTTCCTGATTCTTAAGAAAATTCTTGAGCGATTTTTTCAGCCCTTTCTCGTACACGATGGAAAACCGTTTCTTCGATCCCTCAAAAAGGCTGTACTTGTGAGTAGCACTTCCGGCATTTACCATCAGATGGATTGGATTCTGCTCTTTATTCATACTTTATGATAACTCAGCCGGATACTCTCCCCATTTCCAGTTGGCCAGCTCAGGAGGATCGATGCCTCTTTCGATAACATAGTCATGATGTTCTTTGAGTTTCGTCTCAATTTTTTTCTTCAACTCATGACACTCTTTCGCGGGAATGACTTTTCGTTTGTGCAATTTTTCACAGGCCTGAAGGACGAGCTGATATCGGGAAGTTCCATTTCTGACCTGAAGATCAAAGGGTGTTGTAGTGGATCCCTCTTCGGTATAGCCATTGATGGTAACTCTTTTGGCTGAACTTCTTCCAAAAAACATTCTCGTAATCACTGATGGGTAACCATGAAAATTAAAGATGATCGGCTTATCTTTTGTGAAATGATCGACAAAATCCTTCGTGGTCATGCGATAGTTCTCATCACCAAGCCCGAGGGCAGTAAGTTCGGATACATTCACATAACGTACTTTTACTTTTGGGAGGAGAAATCGGATCATATTGATGGCAGCAAGAGCTTCTTGAGTCGGATAATCCCCCGCTGAAGCGAACACAATATCCGGATTTTTGTGGCTCGCGAACTCCCAAATTCCGAACCCTTTCTTTTGTTGCTGTCTGGCTTCCTTAAGTGTCCTCCACTGAGGTAAGAAGTTTTTTCCAGCAACAATGATATTGATCCTATTCAAATCGTTGAAGCAGTCTTCCATAGTCACCAACATGGAATTCACATCGGCAGGGAAATATACTGAGACAAATTTTCCATGTTTCATCAGCATGTTTCCAATGAAACCAGGGTTTTGATGAGAAAATCCATTGTGATCCTGTCTCCAGCCTAAGCTGGATAGCATGTAATTCAAAGATGGAACAGGCTTTCTCCAGGAATACTCCGTAGATGCTTTTATGAATTTGGCATACTGATCTACCATACTTCCTACGATCTGAATGAAGGCCTCATATGAAGCAAAAATAGCGTGTCTCCCAGTCAGCACATAGCCCTGCATAAAACCCTGCAAAGTGTGTTCACTCAGCATTTCCATGACTCGTCCGTCAGGTGCCAAATCCTCATCCTGTGGTAGCATTGGCCAGACGAAAGCTCTTGAAGTCTCCTGGAAAACGGCGTTAATCCGATTTGAATAGGTTTCGTCTGGAGACATAATTCGAAAATTTCTATTTTTTCGGTTGAGAACAAAAATTTCTTTCAGATAGTCACCTGCTTCGTGCATGGAATTCCCACTGAGCTGACCCGGCTCGATCAGTCTCATCTCCATTGTTTTCTCATCCGGAAGAATAATCTTTTTCATGACTTCTCCTCCGAAAGCATGCTTGTTGAGACCCATACAAAGCTTTTGATCCGGAATAACGGCTTGGATCGTCTTCGAAAATCCTTTTTCAGGTGAGAAAAGGTGGTCAAAATGATAGGACCTCATCCATTTCTCCACGAGCTCGAGTTCTTGTTCATTTTCTTTGCAGTCCTTAGCGGGGACTTGGTGAGAGAGGCAGCTGCCTTCAATCATATGGGTTCCAATTTTTTTAATGCCGGTCCAGCCTTTTGGAGACTTGAGAATAATCATTGGCCATCTTGGAGCAACAATTGGCCCTACCCCTTCCTTTCTGGACTTTCGCTGAATGGCTTTTATCATTTTGTAAGCCTTTTCCATCGCTCTTCTCATAGGGTAATAGAGCTTTCTTCCATCTACAATGAGGGGATAATATCCATACCCTGAGAAGAGAGACTCTAGATCTTTATTCGACATGCGTCCAAAGATAGTTGGACCTGATATCTTGTACCCATTGAGATGAAGGATAGGCAGTACCGCTCCATTTGTTTTGGGATCCAGGAATTTGTTGGCATGCCAGGCTGTGGCGGTTGGCCCCGTCTCGGCCTCTCCATCTCCGATCAAACAGACCGTAATCAAATCAGGATTATCGAGAACCGAACCAAAAGAGGTTGAAAGAGCATACCCCAATTCTCCCCCTTCGAGGATCACTCCCGGTGCTCCGGGATTGGAGTGGCTGGGGTATCCATATGGCCAGCTGAATTTTTTCACGATCTCCTCTATTCCTTTTTCATTGTATGGGATTTTTTTGGGATAAACCTTGGTCAGAGATTTTTCGAGAAACAAGCAGGACTGGAGTCCCGGAAAACCGTGTCCCGGTCCCAAGACAAAGAGCATCTCTTGCTCATATTTCTTAATCAGGTAATTGCAAAACGCGTAGGTGAAGGTAATGCCCGGGACCGTTCCCCAGTGACCCAGGAGACGATCTTTGATGTGTTCCGGCTTGAGTTTCTCACTTAAGAGAACGTTGTCCTTTAGGTACACCTGAGCAACCGAAAGATAGTTCGCTGCGTCAACAAATTTCTTAATCTGTCTGATGGAGGGATATTTCCTGCTCCAAACCATAATGAGGTGATGAAGTATGCTTCAGAATAGCACCCTGCACATCCGCTTTGTATTGATTGTGCTTGATCAAACTCCGTCTTGCAGCATACAGTAAATCCTCCGGCCCTGCTCACCCAGGCTATTCCTCCTGAGTGATATTGTTCCGATTTCAGAGCTGCTCAAGGAAGTGGAGAATCCTCTCACCTCAGCTCCAAAAATTGCATTCTTCGAGGGGACAAAAGCCTGCAAGCAGGCTTATTCAAAGCTCCTGGACAGCTCAACTGAAATCTTAGAGTTCGCGACACATGAAGATCTGGTTGAGAAATTTGGGAAGCAATGTATAGATGATTTTATTAAAGAGCTATCCAGACGACATATTATTATCTCTTCAATTTGTCATGAAACTCCATTTTACCTTTATTTAAAGCCTTTTTATAAGAAACAATTTCGAAGAACAAAGTTTATCCCTCAAAAAAAGGGTCAGATGTATTCGTGTATTGCACTCTACGAGGATAAACTGCTCATGATGAATCTGGGCAGCGACCCCTTTGGGATTCTCATTGAAAATGCGGCCATCGTGGAGACCATGAAAACTATCCACGACCTTGCCTGGAATTCAAAGTCACTTGCGTAGCTTAATTATGTCGACAGATCCATCATACAGCCCATCATTGCTGAAAAGTCTCCTGCTCAGCTGCACAGATGCTGACTTCTATCGTCGCATTGTTCAGGTTTCCTTCTGGAGAAGTGTTAGTTTTCTTTTCCTCCTGTCTCTGCTCTTTGCGTTCATTTCTGTCTTCTCTGTTTCGTTCGTTTTTCGCTCGGTGAACTTAACACCCGAGTTTCTTAATGAACTCTACCGTGAAACGACACCAGTTTTTTCAGGAAGTTATCGGGATTCCCAGTTGACCGTCGCCCCCTCATCCTGGAAATTTTTTATTGGACTCAACTCTTCAGGACAGCTCATCAGTGACAACAAGCGATCTTCATCAACGCTCCTTCCAGTTTATTTTAATTTTTCCGACTTTGGCACAGAGGATGCCACCCACAGAGCACAAGAAGCCGGTTTGTATTTTTTTCGTGATGGTCTGATGTTCACCGATGGGGAACAATCTCTGACACGGCAGTATTCTGATCTTGAAATGCAGCTCCCTGAGAACTTTGACAAAGCTTCTTTAGAAGGCTTTATCACTCAACGATCTCCTGCTCTGATTGATTGGCTGACTGACCTGGCTACGATAATGATGCCCATAATGAGCTTTCTTTACATTTTTTTCGGGGCCATTGTCCTCGGGTTTTTCTTTTCTTTCTTTGGACTTCTCATTTTTTTCTTCATCGGGAAAACAGCTCCTTACCGTTATTTCTATCAGCTCTCCTTTTCCTGCCTGTGCCCCACTCTTCTCGTTGGTGTTGTAACCCTTGTTCTTGGAATTTGGGTTCCCATCCTCCCTTTGCTCGTCTACACCGCTTACTATTTTTATGGGTTGAGGGTGAGTGAAGGCTGATATACTATCCTTTGGCAGAACTCTTGCCCAAGTGGCGGAATTGGTATACGCGCGCGACTCAAAATCGCGTTCCCTCGGGATTGTGGGTTCGAGTCCCACCTTGGGCACCATTTAACACACTCTATAGTTATCGTGAACCGGATATCGTTATTTTATTGGTGCTCAGAGTGGGACTCGAACCCACACAGCCGAAGCTACTAGCTCCTAAGGCTAGCGTGTCTACCAATTCCACCATCTGAGCAAAAAGCCAAGTCATTCTACGATTCAGAAACTGTGGCGTCAATGAGCTGGAGACAGTATACTTCTTGCAAGCTCATATCACCCTCAATGATCTTCAATCGACTTCTCTTCGATCGGTACCTGGAAAAGAACGAAATCCTGGTGTATTCCATTCACCGACATTGGATCACCGTCCATTCACAAATGATCAGAATTGCCCTCTTTGGCTACATTCTTCCCCTGCTGGTCCTAATTTTCATAGCAGGTTTCTTTAGTCCGCTCAGCTACGTCTGCTATGCGTGGATCCTTATTGTCTTCTTTTACACCATATATGCCTTTCTGGACTGGTACCTCGATGCCTGGCTAGTCACCAATACGAGTATTATTAGCACCGCTTGGGATGGGTTTTTCAAACAGAGCTCAAGTCGGATAGAATTTGAATCGGTTGAGTCAGTCGATATTGATCAGGCGGGTATCAAACAATCTCTCTTGGATTTCGGGAATATCCATCTTATTCGATCTTCAGGTCTCCATGTACACATGGAATCCGTGAGTCGTCCGAAAAAAGCCGCCAGCATCCTGAGTAAGGTTCAGAGTCAAATCATGATGAATAAGGGGGCCCAGAATTCTGAGGCTATAAAGGGCCTTTTGGCTGACATCATTCAGGATCACATCCGCGTTCATTCCTCATGAAGATTATCTAGAGCCGATGCACTTCAATCCGGTCACTCTTCTCATCATTCTTGTCGTCCTTATCCTGTGCTTTGGGCTGTATGTTGTTTTTCATCGAAGGCAGAGGATCTCGGCTCAGGAAGCGAAGCAAATTCGAAAATTCTGGCAGGAGATCTTCGAGCTTCGATCCGAGTATCCCGACCAGGCGGTTCTCAAGGCTGACAAGCTCCTGGATCATGCTCTGAAACAAGCTGGGTATACCGGTACAATGGGAGAGAAAATGAAGCAGGCCAGGGCTGTTTTTCGTGATAATAATGGAGTCTGGTCAGCACATAAACTCAGGAATCGTATCGCTCATGAGATTCATGTGAAGGTTTCCCCTATTCAGGCAAATACTGCTTTGACTGCTTTCAAGAAGGCTTTTATAGATTTGGGGATATCACTATGAGCATCCGAATACTCCTGCTGGGAAAAAATAAGGGAAGATATATGGAAGAAGGGGTCGCTGATTTCGCGCAAAGACTTACCCCTCTCTGTGAACTGGAACTGGAATACCTGAAGGATGAGAAAGTCCATGATAACGTCAACAAGGTGCTCGATAAGGAAGCTGATCGAATCCTCGGTCGAGTTCAAGCTGATGAATACCTGATTGTTTTAGATGATAAAGGAAAATCTTTTACGACCGAAAAACTCGCTGATCACTTTTCTCAGCTGAAGGATAAGGGCATAGGCAAGTTCGTCATGGTTATCGGAAGCGCTCATGGGCTTTCCGAGCGGGTAAAATCACAAGCCGATGTGCTCCTTTCGCTCTCTCCCCTCACCATGAATCATCAGATCGTTCGACTCGTTTTACTTGAACAAATTTACCGAATCTTTACTCTGCATCGGGGGATGAAGTATCATAAATAGGAAGGATAACTCCATAATCATGTTTAAACTCAAGCTCGTCCTCGAGGACGGCACGGAATACATCGGGGAGTCCTTTGGAAAGCTAAAAGAATCAAGTGGAGAGGTTGTCTTTAGTACCGGTATGGTGGGGTATCCGGAGTCTTTGACAGACCCCAGCTATAAAGGTCAGATCCTGGTCCTCACTTATCCCCTTCAGGGAAACTACGGAGTGGATGACATGGTCCGGCATCAGGGGGTGATTGAAAACTTTGAATCTGACCGCATCCATCTGTCGGGACTCATCGTGACGGAATACTGTGATACCTATTCCCACTGGACGGCTAAAAAGAGCCTTGGAAGCTGGCTGGATGAACAGGAAATCCCGGCTATCACGGGCATCGATACCCGAGCTTTGACTAAAAAACTGAGGGAAAAGGGAGCTATGCTGGGACGGATCGTCGCGGTAGCGAACGACAAAAATGAAAAGGTCGAAGACCCGAACGAACGTAATCTGGTTGCTGAAGTGTCCTGCAGCGACCCCATTATCTACCCCGCCGGAAAGAAGATGGTCGTCCTAGTGGATACCGGGGTAAAGATGAATATCATCCGCTCTCTTCTCAAGCGAGACATCACGGTCGCCAGAGTACCCTGGAACTATGATTTTTTTGAAGATAAGGATCTCAAGAAATTTCACGGGATTGTCTTCGCCAATGGTCCTGGAGACCCCAAGAAGGTGACGAAAACGATTGAGCACATGGAATACGCGCTGGAACATCAAAAAAAACCCATCCTTGGAATTTGTTTGGGATCACAGATCATGGCTTTGGCGGCCGGTGCGACCACCTACAAGATGAAGTATGGCAATCGATCATTCAACCAGCCGGTCATGGATTTGAAAACGAAAAAATGCTATATCACCTCCCAAAACCATGGGTACGCGGTGAGGCCTCGTTCTCTTCCCAGGGATTTTAAGATCTGGTTTAAAAACCTCAATGATCAGACAGTCGAAGGGATTTACCATGTGAAAAAACCATTTTATGCCGTGCAGTTCCATCCCGAAGCCAGCCCCGGACCGGAAGATACCGGTTGGATTTTTGATCAGTTTGTTAAAGACTTGTAGAGCGTTTGATGAAAACACTCCTTAGCCTCCTTTTCTCGTTCGTTGTCGGTGGTTCTTCTTGGGCTGTCATCTCCCAGCTTCCCTTTCAGGAGGCTCTTGAACTTCTCATGAAGCCCGTTTTAGAAGTCCGAATGCTGGCTTTTGGAGATCTCATGCTCGGAAGGGATATTGCCCGTCTGATGAGTGAAAAGGGAGAAGATTATCCTTTTGAAGTCATCTTTGGTCCTGACGGTATTGATGTGAATGAATTTGATCTTGTCACAGCGAATTTGGAAGGACCCGTTGTAAAGGCTCCAAAGCGATCAGATCTCTTTCCTCAGTTTGCCTTCGATCCTGATGTGGTTCAGGGGCTGCTGAACAAGTATGGCTTTAATCTGTTGAACCTGGCTAATAATCATACTTGGGATCAGAATTATTGGGGATGGGAGTCAACATTGGGTTCTCTGCATGAAGTTGGAATCGCTACCCTAGGGCATCCGAAAAATCTGTTTGAACATGACCTCTACGAGACGGAGGTGAACGGCATCAAACTGGGCTTCATTGGCATCACGGATGTCCTGAAGCCCTTTCCCGTGGACTGGGAAGAAGCCAAGAAGAAAGTGGCTGAACTGAAGCAGCGGAACCATTTCGTGATCCTCATGATCCATTGGGGAACTGAGTATAAGACCCGTTCGAATCTGCATCAGCGTGACAAGGCCCATGGCATGATCGATGCCGGAGTGGATTTGATCATCGGCCATCATCCCCACGTTGTTCAAGAATCGGAAATGTATCAGGGGAAATATATCTATTACTCGCTAGGGAACTTTGTCTTTGATCAGTACCACTCGGAGGACGTTCAAAAGGGACTTGGCTTGGACATTACGATCAGCCTGGATGGAACAATTGATGTTCTGGAGATTCCAATCGAGCTGAAAAAAGGACAGCCAAGACTTGCGAGGGTAGGTGAAACTGATATACTCGACGAGCGGTAAATGCACGTGTCGTATAATGGCTATTACCACAGCCTTCCAAGCTGTTGATACGGGTTCGATTCCCGTCACGTGCTCCACCTTGCGAAGAGGGAGAGAAGCGACTGATTGAGCAATGGTGGACACCGACCCCGATGAATGGAGATGGTCACGTGCTCCACATCGTATTATTTATTGTGTCATAATTTTCCAGGATAAGATCTCCCTTATGGTCACCCCGGACAATGTCATCGAGCTCCTGACCACCTACAAGTACCATTTGCTTTTTCCCTGGGCGGTCGTTGAAGGTCCTATTATTTCCGTCATTGGAGGGTTCCTGTGGTCTCTCGGCATTTTCGATCCCTTCAAAACCTATTTTTTGCTGGTCATAGCTGATCTTATCGGTGATACCTTTTATTATTCTGTTGGGCGTTTTGGAGGCCGCCCTTTCATTCGTCGATGGGGCAGATATCTCGGTGTCACCGAGGAAAGATTACTGAAAACCGAAGTACACTTTCAACATCATGCCGGAAAAACCCTGGCAATTGGCAAGACTCAGCCCTGGGGCATGTTGGTTTTAGTCACGTCCGGTCTCAGCAAGATGTCATACTTTCGTTTTATTCTTTTGAATTTCGCGGTCACTATTTTCAAATCCATTCTGCTAATGCTCCTCGGTTATTATTTCGGCAAATCCTATACTCTCATCAGCCGGTATTTTGGTTTGTATGGAAAGATCAGTGTTATACTCACTGCGTTGTTGATGATCGCCTATTTTTTATTCATTAAGAGAAGAAAGTTGTGAAGAAAGTTGTCATTTTTACTGATACCTGGCTGAAAAACATCAGCGGTGTGGTCACCTCCATCATGCTCACCAAGAAGGGTTTGGAGGAAAAAGGCTACAAGGTTTTTATCATTCATCCTGAGCAATTTTCCAGCTTCCCTCTACCCTATTATCATGAAATCCGGATGGCCTTTTTACCTCAATGGAAGATGAAAAAAATGTTATCGCGGATCAAGCCGGATTATATTCATATCGCTACTGAAGGCACGCTCGGCCTCGCGGCAAGGATGATTTGTCTCGCTCATCACTGGAAATTTACCAGCTCCTATCATACCCGCCTTCCGGAATACGTCGCCGTGCGAGTCAGCTATCTCAAAAAACCAACCTACAACTATTTACGCTGGTTTCATTCCAAAAGCCAGAATACCATCGTGAGCACCGACTCCATGAAAAAAAATCTGGAAAAACATCATTTTAAAAATGTTTCTGCCTTCCCCCTGGGCATTGATCTAAAGCTCTTCAAAAGAAATCCAAGGGCGAAAACTCCGCGGGCTCTGAAGCATCCTATCTTTGTTTTTCTTGGTCGGGTCTCGCCTGAAAAAAATCTTCGAGCTTTTCTGAATTGTAAGCTTCCCGGAACAAAGTTGATCATCGGAGACGGACCGGAAAAAGAAGAACTTGAAGAAGAGTTTGGTCATGAGGCTGTTTTCGTGGGATACAAGAAGGGAAAGGCTCTGGTAAATCTCCTTTCGGTCTGTGATGTTTTAGTCTTTCCTTCAAAAACTGACACCTTCGGGTTAGCTATGATAGAAGCCCTTGCCTGCGGACTCCCCGTCGCGGCTTATGATGTTCAGGGTCCTAATAATATTATTAGCAACGGCATAGACGGATACCTCGGTAATAACCTGAACAGAAATGCCAAAAATTGTCTCAAATTGAAGCGTTCCGACTGCCGAAAAAGCGCCATGAAATATTCCCGGACCGCATATGTGAAAAATTTTATCGCATCCCTAGTCCCCATCTAGACCCGAAGCTTGCGCATCTGCCAGATCTGCCTCAGCACTCCCCATGGTTTTAGCAGTGAAATGATTTGAGAAACCATCTTGATATCCCCTAACAGACCCGTTAAGCATCCAAATTTTTTAGATTTTCGGGGGGAAATTACCGTCTTCCAGGGAACCACTCTAATTCTCAATTGCTTCTCAACGATCAACTGATTCATGTACGACTCAAGACCAAATGGTGGCAATGATGTCAGTTTTTCCAAATCTCCCAGCAACTTCTTGTGAAACACCCTTTCACCGGAAACAAAATCCAGTCCAAGAAGTTTGAAAAGAAGCAGACTGTTGCTTCGAAGACTGATACTGATGTCTGCCAAACCGTTTCGAACCGGCTCAATCAGCTCCCCAACGGCCTTTTTACTCAAGCCCACGAGATCTGAATCAATAGTCATGATCAGCTCGTTTTTTGCGGACTGAAATCCTCTCTTCATCGCCAGAGTCTTACCCTGGTTCTTTTGGTATGAAATCAGTTTAATGCCTTTTATTTTTTGTAACAGCTGCTCGGAATTATCTGAAGAGCCGTCGTTGATGACAATCACCTCGTCAATCAAGGGGTGACCAACTAATACTGTCGAAACTTTTTCAACACGTTTTGCTTCGTTGAAGACCGGAACGATACAGGAAATAGTGAAATCCATAGTCGAATGAATAGTGTTATCAGCCTTAGCTCGTTTTGTTGCTCGTTCTCTTTATATCATGTGCTCCATTTTTTCACCATCTCCTTTGAGGATTCCTGAAGGGAATAGAGTGTCAGGTTTTTTTACTTGACCACCATACAGTCGTGAACTATCATACTGATGTACTATTATACTGATACATGTCGACACGATTCCTTTCTGAGCTAGCTTCCGCAATTTCCAAAATTCAGGATAAAAAAACAGCACAAGAATTCCTTCACAATCTTCTGACTCCAAAAGAGCTTGATGAGCTTGGCCGGCGTCTCCAGATCGTCAAGATGCTGATGAAAGGGGTCTCTCAGCGCGATATCGCAAAGAAGCTCCAAGTCAGTATAGGGACGGTCAGTCGCGGATCACGTGAACTACAGTATGGTGCTCCCGGATTTAAAAAAGTATTATCATGATTTCATTGCTTTCAACATTTCACGACTCCTGGTGGACTCACTCATTCTAATGAGGTGATGAGTTCAATGTGTTCTTACTCTCACCTTACTCCCGAGGTGTTTTTTTTATATTGTCAATGATTCACTTTTCAACAATTCGGCCCGATACCCTTGAAGGAAGCTATCAGCCCCCCTACCAGGAAGCACATACCTTGTTTCAAAAACTGTATCCCTATTCCGAGTACCATTTCCTCATGGAGTCAAAACGGGTCTCGCTTTTCTCGGGTCGGTTTAGCCTGATTGGGGTTGACCCAGTGCTGAAGCTAATCGGAAAAGAAGAACAATTTGAAATTGTTGGTTTGAATGAGCGGTCCCTTCATTATTTCGAACAGTTTACAAATGATGATTTTGCCATCTGTGATGATGTCGAATTGTCGAATACTCAAGTCTTTGGTCGGGTGAAGAAACAGAACCGCGCAATCGAGGAGAGTCAACGTTCAAAAACTCACAACATTGCTCAGATAATTCGAGTGCTTTTGGAGAAGTTCAAGACCGATGAAAAATGTTTGATGGGACTCTATGGTGCCATGAGCTATGACTTCGTCCGGCTTTTTGAAGACCTTGAAGACCAGCTTGAAGAGAATGGAACGAATGACTTCACACTTTTTCTCTATGACAGTTTTGTCTTTTTCGACCACATTCGACAGGAAACATTTCTCAAGATGTATCGGCAAACAAAGAAGGCTATTCAGGAGACCGTCACTGAGATGCTGAATCAGATAGACCAGTCTCAACCCGAGCAGAGCTCCTATCAGATATCCAAGAGTTCTTTTTCCCAATCGCCCATTCAATTCGAGACGATGGTTCTAAAAGCGAAGGATTACATCAGAGACGGTGAGCTCTTTCAGGTAGTGCTTTCGAACTGTCTCAAAGCGGAATTCACAGGGGATCCTTTTGCTCTCTATCTCCGGTACCGCGAAACCAATCCCTCTCCCTATCTCTTCTATTACAACTTTGGTGACCAACAGCTCGTTGGAGCATCTCCGGAAATGATGGTTCGATATGAAGATGGGATGGTTCACTTACGACCCATTGCGGGAACCGCTGAACGAGGAACTGATCCCGTCGATGACCACGAACAGATGCTTTCACTCCTTGTAAATGAAAAAGAGCGAGCTGAACTCGACATGCTCATCGATCTAGGACGGAATGATCTCAGTCGTATTTGCAAACCGGGGATTCAAATCGCAGACTACCGATTCGTGGAAAAATACTCCAGGGTAATGCACACGGTTGCTCACTTGCGAGGGGAGTTGAAAGAGGGCTATATCGGTTTGGATGCCCTCTTCTCGTGTTTGAATGCCGGCACCCTGACGGGCGCTCCAAAAGTCGCCGCCATGCGGATGATTGAGAAACACGAAATAGAGAGACGGGGCTATTATGGAGGCACGGTGGGACAACTAACTTTTTCCGGTGAGGTAGACACCGGAATTATTATTCGAACCGCTCATATAAAAGATAAGCAACTCAGCTACCAGTCCGGGGCCGGCATCGTGTATGATTCGGACCCAGCGAAGGAGTATCAGGAGGTGTTGAATAAAGCGAAAGCCTTCCTAGAAACCTTTTCTTAGTTCTATGTTCAAAAAAATACTCGTTATCGACAACTTTGATTCCTTCACCTTTAACCTGGTGGATTATATCGAGCAGCAAGGCTGTGACGTCAGTGTTTACCGCAATGACGTCGATCCTTCTGTCATCACAACTGTTGATCCTGACCTCATCGTGATTTCACCCGGCCCTTCTGTCCCGAAAAATGCAGGGAACCTCATGAAGATGATTGAACTCACTCATGATAAGTATCCCATTTTCGGTGTTTGCCTGGGGCATGAGGCTTTGATCGAGTATTTTGGGGGGAGTTTGAAGTTTGTTGATCCGGTCCATGGTAAATCTTCTCCAATCCATCACGATGGAAAGACGATTTTTTCCGGTCTGGATCAAGATTTCCTTGCGGGACGTTATCATTCCTTGGTTGCTGATCAAGTTCCGGATTGTTTTGAGATTTCGGCACGGTATGATGACTTGGTGATGGCAATTCGTCATACCAGTCTTCCCATCGAAGGCGTTCAGTTTCATCCTGAATCAGTCCTGACGATGAAGGGGCAAAATGGGATGAAGCTCATCTCCAACAGTATTCATAACGCATTCACTCATGCTTCATGATCTTCTCTTCTCACTTGAATCCCACCGAGAGCTCAGCCCTGAACAAATTCGGTTTTTTCTGGATGAGAGTATTTCCGGGAAGATTTCTCTGGCTCAGCAGGCAGCTGTACTGAGCTCCCTCAACACAAAAGGTATCAGCTCTCAAGAAATGGCTTCCTTTGCCCAAGAAATCGCTCAGAAGATGACTCATGGTGTCAATATTCCCGATGCTATCGATATCTGCGGAACGGGAGGATCCGGACTGGACAGAATTAATACCTCCACCATTTCCGCCTTCATTCTTTCAGCTCTTGGTGTTCGCATTGCGAAACATGGCAACAGGGCGTCATCAGGACGTTTTGGGAGCTTTGATCTTCTGGAACATTTGAAAATCGATATTGGAAGGGGTCATCGTGATCTGGAACAGATCGCTGATCAGACCAGTTTGGCCTTTCTGTATGCTCCGCAATTCCACCCCTCCATGAAACATTTTGCCGGGGTGAGAAAAGAGCTGGGAATTCCGACCGTGTTTAATCTCCTCGGGCCCCTCCTAAATCCTACCAATCCTCAGATCCAGATTATTGGCACGCCTTTTAGAGGACTGATGAACCTCATCGCTGAGACTGCTAAACGCCTCGGGAAAAAACGAGTCATGGTGGTCTGTGGAGAGGATGGACTGGATGAGGTTACTCTGAGCGGGAAGACCTATGTGACGGAGCTCCTGCATGGTCGTATTCGAACCACTATCCTCAAGCCTTCACATTTCGGTATAGCCTCTTGTGACTTTGAAAAAATCAAAGGATCCAAACCAGCTTTCAACACCCACATCGCCCTGGATATTCTTAAAGGAACCTGTCAATCCCGCCATCTTGACCTCGTCCTGGTCAATACCGCGCTCGCTCTGAAATTAGCCGGAGTGACCTCAAATCTGCGGAAAGCTTACGAGATGGCTCAAGAATGCGTCGCTTCCGGAAATGCTTACCAACAGTTTATCCGATATCACCAGGCTTCGCACACCCCCAGCCTTCTCCTTGAAATCGTCGGCCAAAAGAAAAAGGAGATTGTCCTTCGAAAACGATGCTTTTCCCTCAAGCGCCTAAAGAAAAAAGTTGAACCTTCGACAAGAGATTTTCGAGCCGCCATTCTTCGACAGGGAATTGGGATGATCGCGGAAATTAAAAAAGCTTCGCCTCAAGAAGGCGTGCTCCGAAAAGGACGGTTTGATGTCGGGAAACTCGCCGAGAACTTTGAAAAAGTTGGTGTCTGCGCCCTTTCTGTGGTGACTGATCAGAAATACTTTCAGGGAGAGATTTCGAATCTTCAAAAAGCCCGCCAGAGCACCCAACATATTCCCATCCTGTGTAAGGATTTCATCATTGATGAATACCAGGTTTTTGAGGCACGATATCATGGTGCGGATGCCGTCTTACTCATGGCTAGTCTTCTGAACTCAGAACAGATTCAGATGCTGCTGACGACTGCGAAGAGTCTTAACATGGATTGTCTTGTCGAAATTCACACTGAAACCGAACTCCAAAAGGTTTTGACGGCGGGGGCAGAGATTATTGGGATTAATAATCGGGATTTGAATACCTTCAAGGTTGATCTCAAAACAACTCAAAAGCTTTCGAAAAAAATTCCGAAAGATAAAATCCTGGTTTCAGAGAGTGGAATCGCTTCGAAGAGTCAGATCCGACAGCTCCCCTCACAGGTCGATGCTATTCTCGTGGGAACTTCACTCATGAAAAGCAAGACTCCTCATAAGAAGGTGGAGGAACTGATGGGCCCTGCCAGACCTCTGCTCAAAGTCTGTGGAGTGCAGTCGGTCCACGAAGCCAGAATCTGTCAAAAACTGGGTGTTGATTTTATTGGACTGAACTTTGTTCCCGGAAGTGAACGAATGATTTCGTATCAGCTGGCTGAAAAGATTGTTCAGGAAATTCGCAAAAATAAAAAATCCGGTATGCGGGTCTTTGGCGTCTTTCAAGATCAATCCCTTCGGGAGGTCAATGGAGCCGCCACGAATCTGAAGTTGGACTTCGTTCAGCTGTCCGGTGCCGAATCGACCGGTTACATCAAAAAGATCGATGCTCCTGTGGTGAAGGGCGTTTCCATTCAGAAAAGCTCAGACCTCAAGAAAGCCCGGAAACTTTCCTCCCGTGTGAAGTATCTTATCTTGGATGGGCCGCGACCAGGTTCAGGAGAAGCCCTTGATCACAAGCTCTTGAAAGATATCCACTTCCCCTACTTTCTTGCCGGCGGCATTGATCCCACTACTGCCGCTCGTTCAATTAGAGCGCTCAAACCTTATGGTCTTGATGTTGCCAGTGGCGTGGAAACAAAGGGAAAGAGGGACTTGAAAAAAATTCAGAAACTGGTTGAAAGTGTTAAAGGGTGGTGAGGAAATGAATCTTCATTTCCTCACTCACTCTCTCCTCTATGACTTCTTTGAAACATTACCTGCTCAATGGCTCAGGCCATTTCGGTCTCTATGGAGGTCGCTACCTTCCTGAACTTCTGATCCCCATCATGGAGGATCTGGAGAAAGCATTTTACGCTGCCATTGATGATCACAAATTTTTGGAGGAACTGGAAAATCTGTACTCCAACTATTCCGGTCGCCCGACTCCTTTGACCTTCTGTGAAAACCTGACACGGAAATTGGGTGGGGCAAAGATCTTCCTCAAGAATGAGGGTCTGAATCATACAGGTGCCCACAAGATTAATCACTGTCTTGGCCAGGCACTTCTGGCAAAACGCCTTGGAAAGAAACGCATCATTGCTGAGACAGGTGCTGGTCAACATGGCCTAGCTTCGGCAACAGTTGCCGCCAAGTTTGGCATGGAATGCACGGTCTATATGGGCGCGAAAGATTATGACCGCCAGAGACCAAATGTGTTTTGGATGGAACGATTGGGAGCAAAAGTCGTTGCCGTGGAAGAGGGTGGACAAATTTTACGTGACGCCATCAGTGCTGCTTTGCGGGATCTGATCTCGAATCCTTTAGACACCCACTATCTCCTGGGAACGGTTTGCGGGCCACACCCTTATCCCGTAATGAATACTTTTTTCCAAAAGATCATCGGCATTGAGGTTCGGGAACAACTGAAGAAGCAAGAAGGAAAACTTCCCGACTATCTCGTTGCCTGCGTTGGTGGAGGGAGCAATGCCATGGGACTCTTCCATGATTTTCTGGATGATCCTGAAGTAAAGATGATCGCCGTGGAAGCAGGAGGAAAGGGAATTCATTCCAAGGGGTCTCGATTTGATCACGCGGCACGCTTTCAGGAAGGAGAAGTGGGAGTGGTGGAAGGATTTAAGTCCTACTTTTTGCAGGATGCAAATGGCCAGATCGGAGAAACTCAGAGCATCTCAGCCGGACTGGACTATTCAGGTGTTGGTCCGCAACTCGCTTACCTGAAAGATTTGGGTCGTATAGAAGCTTACTTCGCTCTGGACACGGAAATCATGGAAGCCTATCAAATGCTGGCGGAACAAGAAGGTATCTTTGCCGCCATGGAATCAACTCATGCTTTGGTTGAAGTCATAAAACTGGCCCCGAAACTGAAAAAAGATCAGATCATCGTGTTCAACTGTTCCGGCAGGGGGGATAAGGATCTTTTTATCACAACTCAACATTTTGATAAAAAACGATTTAATGCATTTTTACAGCAGTTCACATGAAGCAACTTATGACCCATATCGTCGCCGGTTATCCAACCATTGCAAAATCTCAACAATTGGCCCTTACCATGGCTAAATCAGGAGTGAGTTTCATTGAAATCCAAATCCCCTTTTCCGACCCTGTCGCGGATGGTCGCACCATCATGGAGGCGAACCAAGTGGCGCTGGAAAATGGGACAACTCCAGAAGATTGCTTTGAACTAATGGCTCGATTGAAACACAAAACACATATCCCTCTTCTTTTCATGACTTATTTCAACATTCCATTTCGTTACGGTTTGGAAAAGTTTTGTGAAAGAGCAAAAGCGGTTGGGGCCTATGGACTGATTATTCCGGACATCCCGATCGATGAAGAACCATATGATCACTACATCAAGCTCTGTAAAAAACATGATCTCCATCCGATTCAGGTGATATCATCGATAACACCAGAGGAACGCCTGAAGAGAATTGGCAAGGTCGCGTCCGGATTCGTCTACTGCGTGACGGGAACTAGAACGACCGGGGAACGAAAGGAATTAGACTCGGACTCTGGAGACTACCTAAGTCGGGTTCGCAAGCATATCCGTATTCCACTCGCTTTAGGCTTTGGGATATCCTCAAAGAAACAGGTGAAAGCTGTTCTCAAAAAAGCTGATATAGCCGTGATAGGAAGTAAGATACTGAAGCTCTCTCAAAGCTGCCCCAGTGGCAGAGATAGGGTTCGCCGGTTTATTTTATCTCTGAATTCTGCTAGGATCTGAGCTCCTCATCCTCTCTATGACTCTTGCTGAAGCGGCTCAAAAAATGCGAAATGGTGAACTCATGGTGTTCCCAACTGAAACGGTTTATGGACTTGGTGCCATGGCAAGTAATGACAACGCTGTTCAAAAAATCTTTGAAGTGAAGGGGCGGCCTCAGCACAACCCTCTGATTTTGCATATTGCTGAGAATCGACAACTGGATGCTCTGGTGGAAATTATTCCCAAAACCGCGCGGCTTCTGATCAATCACTTTTGGCCCGGCCCCCTGACAATATGTTTCCGGAAATCAGAGAAGGTTTCGGATTTGGTTACCGCCGGCCTCTCCACAGTCTGTGTTCGTCGACCAGACCATCCCATGGCTCAGGAGCTCTTGAAGGAACTGATGGAGCCCCTTGCCGCGCCGAGTGCGAACCTGAGCGGAAAACCCAGTACCACAAGCTTTGAAGACGCGAAACGGCAGATGGAGGGAAAAGGGGTGTTTTTTCTTGATGGAGGCAGCACTCCATTGGGACTCGAAAGCACTGTGGTGGATTGCTCAGGAGAGAGTATCCGCCTTCTTCGTCCAGGATGCGTCAGCACTGAGGAACTAGAAGAAGTGCTCGGAGAAAGGGTCATAGATGCTTCTTCCGGCGAGCGAATTGAAAGCCCCGGGCAGCTCCTGGAGCACTATGCGCCGAGTGGAGACCTTACCGTCCTTTTTGGAAAGAGTGAACAGAGGCGACAGTGGATGAAGGAGCATCTGAATCACGATGAATCTACTCTTATCCTTGGTTTAGTGGGTTCGGATGACCCCTCGCTTCCGGGACATCATGAAATCCTCAGCCCTGAGGAATCAGATTTAGAACACTATGCCGCCAGGATCTTTCACTTTTTGAATTATTGTGATCACTCTGGAGCCGAGCAAATTGTCCTGGAATTGCCAAAATCCAAGGATCCACTCCTCCCAGCCCTGCTTAATCGGCTTGAAAAGGCTTCAAAGGGTCATATCATCAGTTTGGAGGGCATGAAATAATGGGCTCCATCTTGAAAAGCCTTTTGTTTGAACACTATTTTTATGCTAGTATAAGAATACTTTTTTACCTTATTTAATATTCTTTATGGAAGAATACCGCCAACCAGGTCAAGGGTCACAGAAGGGATTGATCTTGGCTATCGTCTTTTCGGCCCTCGTGGTCAGTGGGTCCTTGTTTTTTCTGGGTCTGCAGATGGGAGGATCAAAAATGGCTGCAAATGTGGTCGCTAATAACGCACCTGCCGCTGCTGTTCCAAGCCCTGTAGCTCCTGCAAATCCAACGATTACGGCGAGTCTGGATGAGCTGGTTGATGATGATCCCTTTATGGGCGATGATGACGCTCCGGTGACCATCATTGAATGGACTGACTACCAGTGTCCTTTCTGCGGCAGACACTCTACCCAAACCCTCCCTTCGATTAAAAAGGAGTATATTGATACTGGAAAAGTGAAATATGTATTACGAGATCTCGCTCTCTCCTTCCATCCCAATGCTTTGCCAGGGGCTAAAGCGGCCAACTGCGCCGGAGAACAGGATAAATACTGGGAAATGCATGATTTGATTTTCGCCAACCAGACTGCACTGAGTCCGGAATCACTAGAGAAGTGGGCAGATGAGCTGGGACTCAATCGAAGCAAGTACGATGCCTGCGTCGATTCCGATAAGTACGATAAAGAAGCGGCAGCAGATCAAGCAGCTGGAGCATCATGGGGTATCACCGGAACTCCCGGCTTTGTTATCAGTAATGGTGAAACCAGTAAAAAAATCTCCGGTGCTCAGCCTTTCACTAACTTCAAGCAAGAAATTGAAGCTCTCTTGAACTAGTTCAAGATCCATGAAAATAAAAAACAATAACTCCATTCTAAAAGTTCTTCAAAACCCGGTGTCACTCCTCGTGGCACTGGGTTTTGCATTTCTCTTTTTTGACCTTCAGTACCTCATGATGTCCCGTCTTCCGGGATCGGTGGATGACATGTGTGTTCCCGGAGCAGGTTTAAACCCTTCAAATATTACCTTTTCAATTGCGTTAAGCATTCTGGCCGGAATAGTCATCATAGGTCTTTATGAGACTATTCGAATGAAAGGCTCTTCGATAAAAGACCTCTCCGCTTCCGGATTGGGAGCACTTGTAGGCACCTTTACGGTATTCTGTCCGATTTGCACGCTGCCGATCCTCTCCGTCTTAGGACTTTCGGTGGGGTTCGGGTTTTTCAACACCTACAATATCTGGCTCAAGATCCTGAGTCTTGCCCTTATGACTTACGCTCTTTACGACTTGAATAAGCAGATTTCAGGACACTGTGATCGCTGTGTCAGCTAAGCACATTCGGATTGTTCATTTTGAATCCTGCCCGATGTTCTTCTTCTAGGTAATCAATCTCAAGTCCATTGAGATCGGCGTAGTGACGCTTGTCGACCACCACCTTTATTCTGTCTTTTGCGAATGAAAAGCCTTTATCAAAAGCGCTGCTTTCGCGAGGGTCAATAAAGTTCAGGGAGTATTTCAGCTGATCTCCCACACGCCGCACTTCCACCCGGAGCAGTTTTCCCACTGATCCTTCATCGGACATAATGTCCTCAATTTTTTTCGCGGCCACCGCAGTCAGGCTGATCTCCATCAGATCAGTGTCCGCTGTCTCAACTTTTGATTTCCTTTTTGGCTTATCAAAGTCTCTGTAGGCTTCGTTCAATTCGTCTATGAGCTCCGTGACCTCATCAGAAGAATAGCCATGTCCCATAACTCCCATTTCTATGGTTTCAAAAGAATTCGCATGGCAGCCAACGCAATGAAGCCCATATGACATCAAAATATCAGCCGCGTCGGGGAACAGGGCAACTGCATCGCCAACGGTCATGTCCTTATGGAATACGAGAGTTTTCCTTTTAATGGCCATGTATGTGATTATTATAATAACTTTGAATCGCTTTGTGGAGTGCTTCTAAACTCAGCAGCGCACATTTGAGGCGAACCGGTCCCAGCTCAACGCCCAACATCTCAACGATGTACTCAGGTGGTATCTGAAGGAGTTCATCGAGAGACTTTCCCTTTGCCTCTTCGGTCAGCAAAGAAATCGAAGCCTGGCTAATCGCGCATCCGTTCCCACGGTGTCTGATGTCTTGAACCCGATTTGACTCGATGAAAAGGTCTACTGTGATGTCGTCTCCACAAAGCGGACTGAACGCTCGATGACTCGCGCTGGGATTTTTTAAGAAACCCTGATTCAGAGGATGCTTATAGAGATCGATGATATTGTCAAGATAGAGGTTCATAGAAATTTTTGTTGAACGGACTTGAGCCCCGTAAGAAGACGATCAATATCCTCCTGAGTGTTGTAAAAGGCAAGGCTGGCTCTCACCGTTGCCGGGACTTCTAAATGTCGCATGAGAGGCTGAGCACAGTGATGACCGGCACGGACACAGATCCCCTGCTCCGCCAACAATGTGGCAATATCATGAGGGTGGATTCCTTCGAGTGAAAAAGAGAGAGCGGAGCCTCTCATATCAGATTCCTGGGGGCCGTACAACCGGAGTCCATGGAGGTTTTGAACTTGTTTCAGCGCGTAGTCGAGGAGCCGCTTCTCAGCACTCTGGACAGCCGTCATGTCCAGGGCATTCAGGTAGTCAACTGCCGCCCCCAGTCCGATCGCGCCTGAAATATGAGGAGTCCCTGCTTCGAATTTGTAGGGCAAGTCATTCCACGTGCTGCCCTCTGTCGTGACAGTACGAATCATTTCACCTCCTCCTAGGAAGGGAGGCATTTCCTCAAGCAAGGTTTTCTTCGCGTACAAGACTCCAATCCCAGTTGGCCCACACATCTTGTGCCCCGTAAAAACATAAAAGTCGGCACTCAGATACTGAACATCGATTGGCATGTGAGGAACGGCCTGTGCCCCGTCGACGAGAACCTTTGAGCCTTGTTCATGAGCCAACTGAATCATCTCTTTAACAGGGTTGATTGTTCCTAAAACATTTGACTGATGAGTAACGCCAACCATTCTTATTTTCTCATTCTTGAGAAGACTATTATACTCTTCAAGATCTAACCTACCTTCATGATTGATACCAAGGTATTGAATTTCAAGTCCGTTTTCCTGAGCCAGCATTTGCCATGGAACGATATTGCTGTGATGCTCCATGATGGAAAGTAGAATCGTGTCTCCCTGTTTGAGATTTTGCTTTCCCCATGTTTTCGCCACGAGATTGATCCCCTCTGTCGCGTTGCGGGTGAAAATGATTTCCTGAACACTTTCTGCTTTGATGAATTGACGCAGTTTCTCTCTTGCGTTTTCGTGCTCCAGAGTCGCTTTTTCTCCCAGGGGATAGACCGCCCGATGGATGTTCGCGTTGTACTCCCGATAGTATTCATCCATCGACTGAAGAACCGGATCAGGAGTAAGGCTCGTGTTCGCGGAATCCAGGTACGTCAGAGGATGACCATACACTCTCTGATCGAGAATCGGAAAATCGGCGGTTGAAAAAAGAGCTTTCATATTTTGGTCTCAAAAAGTTTTGATTCGATCAATGCCTTCGTACTCTCGTACCAGCTCTGGCTTGGTGCCTTCTCGAGCAAATCTTCAAAGAACCCCTGGACAAGAAGGTTGGTTGCAAGCTCCTCTGATAGCCCCCTGCTCATGAGGTAAAAAATCTTTTCCCGATCAGCTTTCCTCACGGAAGCCGAATGAGAGACCTGGACATCATCGGTCTTAATATCGAGAGCCGGAAGCGCGTCACACCTCGCTTTTTCGCTCAAAAGGAGGGTATGTTCCTCGAGTCGTGAATGGGCTTTAGAAGCATCCTGTCCAACCCGAATACACCCGTCGAGGTAAGAATAGGATTTGTCTTTCAGGATCCCCTTGTACTTCATCATCCCCTCCGTATTTTTACCGGAATGCTCCATCTCCGCGATGATTTTGAAGCGCTGTTGATCTCCTCCCCCCAGAATACCATTGTGTTCAATACTTGCTCCCGGTGCTGCTGAAAGTCCCGTAACAACCGTCCTGCCACTTTTTGCACCCAGGAGGGTGAAGAGTGATTTGATATGAGCATTCTGAGCAGCCATCATCCTTCGATAACTCAGGTCCGCAACGTGCGCTCCCCAGTTTTGAGTACTGCGATAATCCAGTCGACTGGCTTCCTCCGAGATGATTTGAGTGGTATTTGCGCAGACCAGAACTTCATTGCTTTTCTGATCTGATTCAAAAACTTCTTCCAGTCGCACTGATGACCCAGGCTCGAGGATCACTAGATTGCGATCACAGATACTGAACCTCGACTGGATAACCTGAACCTGAAAGGGCTCGTCAACCTGAAGGTCTTTTGGAATGAACAAAAAGTAGCCATTGGTCCAGAGTGCTTTGTGAAGAGCGGTCAGCTTGTCGTGAATTCCCCATGAAGAATCTTTGAAGTATTGTTCCAAAAGATCAGCCCTCTCGAGCACCGCAGTCTGCATGTCGCAAAAAATAACACCCTGATAAGCGAGCTCAGGCTTGAGCGAAACCCTCCAGACCCTCCCATCTTTCAGTGTTATTTTTCCCGATGAACCAGCCGGTGGTTTTTTTTCAATCCTGATGGGTTTCGTCTCTCCTGATGGGAACTCCAGCTTGAGCTGCTTTTCCAAATCAATGGAAGGTGTTTTTGTTTTTTTCCAGTTGGGATACTCCAGAGCCTGAAAATCTTGCCAGGCCTTCATCCGGGCTTGGCGCATCCAACGGGGTTCATGAGTGAGCTTCCCTCGAGCATCAATATCATTTATCGTTATGGTTGATAGCTTGATCATGTCATTGGTTAACACGGCTGTCATTTAAGCTCCTTCCATCTCCAACTCAATCAGACGATTGAGCTCCACCGCATACTCCAGTGGTAATTCTTTTACAATCGGCTCTATAAATCCCTGAACAATCATAGCCATGGCATTTTGTTCGGAAATTCCGCGACTCATGAGGTAGAACAGTTCATCCTCTCCGATGGAGCCGACTTTAGCTTCGTGAGATACCTCAGCTGATTCGGTATGGATTTCCATCACGGGATCCGCGCAGGAGATAGAGCGTTGATCGAGAATGAGGCTGTCACAGTTGACGGAAGCTTGCGAGTTTGTTGCCTGCGGAAAAATTCTGAGAAGGCCCCGATAATTGGAGGTGCCACCATCTTTGCTCACACCTTTCGCCAGAACGTTTGACTTGGTTTCCTTCCCCATGTGAATCACCTTCGCGCCGGTGTCCTGATACTGCCCCTCTCCCGCGAAGGCAATCGAGAGATGATCCGCCCGTGATCGATCACCTTTCAAAATCGTGCAGGGATAGAGCATGGTCACCCCTGATCCGAGATTTCCCCCAACCCATTCCATGATTCCGTCTTCATCCACGATTGCCCTTTTGGTGTTGAGGTTGTAGGTGTTTTTACTCCAGTTTTCCACTGAGGAATATCTGAACCGTGCTCCTTTTTTAACAAAGACTTCAACGCATCCGGCATGCAGTGAACTCATCCCATACTGAGGAGCGCTACAGCCTTCAATGTAGTGGGCTTGCGCGCCTTCTTCGATAATAATCAGAGTATGTTCAAACTGCCCTCCACGGGGAGCGTTCATCCTGAAGTAAGCCTGCAAAGGAAGCGTTACTTCCACCCCCTTGGGGATGTAGAGAAAGGTCCCTCCGCTCCAGACAGCTCCGTGCAAAGCCGCAAACTTGTGGTCACGAATGGGAACACAGCGGGTCATAAAGTATTCCCGAACAATCTCGGGATACTGTTGAACCGCCACATCCATGTCTTCGAAGATGACCCCAAGTGCAGTCCACTCATCCTTGAGGCGATGATAGACGTTTTCGGATTCATACTGTGCTCCCACTCCCGCGAGCAGTGCTCTCTCGGCCTCAGGGATGCCCAGCTTCTCGAAAGTGCTTTTCACATCCTCTGGAACCTCTTCCCATGATTTTGCATTTCCTTGCTCGTCGGCTTTTCGGTAATAGCAGATCTGCTCCAAATCCAAACCATCCAGAGCAGGTCCGAAGCTTGGCATTGGCATGTTTTGGTATGCTTCGAACGACTGTAGACGTTTTTCGAGCAACCAATCCGGTTCGTTCTTTTCGAGAGAAATCAACCGAACGACTTCTTCAGTGAGTCCCAGCTGAGCCGGCCTGACAGAACGCTCCTCGTTCCGGTCGTCAAAACGGGAACGATCGATGTCCTGAAACGCCTTGATCGGTGTGTCTTCAGTGGTGGTGGCCATTGGGGTTGAAAAAGGCTTAATCTAAAACCTGAAGCAAGCTTTTCTTTTTCTTTTCTTTACTTGATATCAAGCTGCTCTTAGGTTTGTCTTGCTCCATTCCTCCGAAACCATCAAATCCCTTTGCCTCTATCTCTTGGGCCAATTCGGCTCCACCGGTCGCGACAATTTCTCCTTTTTTTAGAACCGTTACCACATCAGGGCTAAGATAATTGAGAATGTGGGAATAATGGGTGATCAAGAGGATCGCCGAATTCGGTGTCAGTAATTTCCTAGCTCCCTCCGCCACCAGCTTCAGAGCATCTACGTCCAGACCCGAATCTGTTTCATCCATGATGATGACCTTTGGCTCCAGGACAAGGGCCTGAAGGATTTCCACTTTCTTTTTCTCTCCCCCTGAGAATCCCTCGTTGACGAAGCGTTTTAAAAAATCCGCTGGCACATCCAGCTGTTCAGCCTTTTCACGAAGCATTTTTTGAAAGTCAAAAACCCGTATTTCCTCCTTCTTCACAGCGTTGTAGGCTGCACGAAGAAAGTTGGAGAGGGAGACTCCCGGAATACTCTGGGGGTACTGAAAAGAAAGAAAGAGTCCTTTCTGAGACCTGATATCAGGCCCTAAATCAGTGATATCTTCTCCGTCCAGGAGAATGCTCCCTTGAGTGATCTTGTAACGCGGATGTCCACTGAGAGCATAGGAAAGCGTACTCTTTCCGGAACCATTAGGGCCCATCAGAGCGGTAATCCTGCCGGGCTGAAGATCGAGGGAGATTCCCTTAATGATTTCTTTGTCTTCAACCTGAACGTGAAGGTTTGTGATCTGAAGTAATGGCTTTTTCATAAAATGGGAATAAGTGACCGGTCCCGAAACTGGGCCAATGTTCTCTGTTCTAAATAATTGTTCATTAATGTCTGAAGATCTGACCAAACCATCTTGGTTGAACAAACACTTTCACAGGCACACTTATTGGCTCCATTTTGGCAATTTGTCAGCGCCAGAGGTCCTTCAATAGCCTCGTAAATCTCTGAAAGAGTAATTTTTGTACTCGGTTTCGCGAGCTGATATCCTCCATATACCCCCTCTCTTGCCAGCACCAGGCCCGCCTTTTTCAAGGGCATCATGACCTGACTCAGAAAACCTGCCGACAAGTGACGTTCATCCGCAATTTCCTTGAGGGATCGGTAATCTTGGTCTCCCATTTCAGGCAGGCTCGCCATGAGCATAATCCCGTAGTCGACTTTTCTGGAAGCGCTGAGCATAGGGCAAAATAAACTCTTAGTGAAGTGCTAAGAGTTTAATGGAATACCCTTGAATGTCAAGTCTGGAGGGCTAGTCCTGGACGAATCGTTTCGCTCTCCCCCTGAGTCGCATGGCGTCAGAAACACGCTTAATAGCTACCATATAGGCGGCTGTTCTCATATCAACCTGCTCTTTCTCCTTCGTCTCCCAAACCGTCGCGAAGGACTCGTCCATGATTTTTTTCAGCTTCTGAAACGTTTCTTCCTCCTCCCAATAGTAATTATAGGCGTTCTGAACCTGTTCGAAGTAGCTCACGGTGACTCCACCCGCATTTGCGAGAATATCCGGAACCACAATAATCCCCTTCTTCGCAAGCTCCTTGTCAGCATCAGGAGTGGTCGGGCCATTAGCCAACTCAACAATGGCTTTCGCTTTTATTTTCTTAGCATTCTTTCCGGTAATAACGTTTTCCAAAGCTGCCGGGACAAGAATATCGACTTCTAACTCGAGAATTTCGTCATTGCTGATCGGCTTGTACTCTTTGGTCTGTTTGATCTTGCTGATATCGCAAACCTTTCCTTCTTCGTAGCAGGCTAGGTGGGCTGACTGGGCTTTCACATCCAGTGCTCTCGTAGGATCAATCCCCTGACTGCGGAAAACTCCGCCCTTTGAATCGCTCACGGCAATGACACGATAACCGGCATCGTGAAGAAGCTTGGCCATGATAGAACCGGCGTTGCCGAAGCCCTGAATGGCGACCGTGGTATCCATCCGATTTAGCTTCATCTTTTCAATGAGCTTTTCGATGCAGTAAAATCCACCCTGTGCCGTGGCCGATGCCCTTCCCGCGGCTCCACCTACTTCCAGCGGCTTCCCGGTAATCATCCCGGGCTCTTTTCCTCCCACCAGGACTTCGTATTCGTCGAGCATCCAGGCCATAATCTGGGGTGTCGTATATACATCCGGTGCCGGAACGTCCTGAGTCGGACCAAGGTATTTGTAAATACCCCGAATATAGCCTCTGGATAGCCTCTCAATAGCCCCTTCCGTAAGTTCTTTGGGGTTTACAATAATGCCTCCTTTGGCCCCTCCAAGAGGGATATTTACCGTCGCACACTTCATGGTCATCCACATCGACAAGGCAACCACTTCGTCTCGTGTCACTCCGGGATGGAATCGAATCCCCCCCTTCATAGGACCTCTTGCGTCGTTATGCTGCGATCTGAACCCTTTGAAGACCTGTGTTGTTCCGTCATTCATCCGAACCGGAATATTGACCTCAAGAATTCGCATGGGCTCTAAAAGCTGCTCAAGCAGTGAATTTTCGATGTTTAACTTATGTGCCGCGCTTCTGATCAGCTCCTGCGCACTCTCGAAAGGGTTGTTTTCGTTGGTCATATGAGGGAATAAAGAATGATCCTGAATTCACTCTAATCGCTTTCCGAGGCTTCAGCAAAAGAATTGGAATCCGGCCTTGTTAATAGGATTAAATACGGTTTGTTGTTGAAGTCTTTCGACATGAATGCTATGAATATATGAACATTTTGTGTTGACTTTTGAGGTTTTTTTAATACAATGGGTGCGCAAAAAATATAATATTAGATTTTTATGAATCTGACTGGAAAACAACACTCTACGACTGACACTCGTCCGGACATTGTGACAAGAGCCACTCTCTCAAATCATCATTCTGATGATAGTTATGATATGTTTCTGGAAACTAATGGCCAACAAGCACCTGAGAGACCTACAGATGAGTTTTTTCAGTTTATCGAGATAATAAGAGAGGACATGAAAAGTGCTTTCGCAACTCTATGTGATCGCTCTATTGAAACCGCAACGCCTGAAGAGATTTCAGGACTTGTTAAACTTTTTGAAAAAATCAGAAATGACCTAAGCGATCTGAAAGAGGCATATCCTCATCAAAATACCGATTTGATTAATGCGCACCTGTCGACTCTTAATGAGATGGCTTCCCGTAAGCTAGACCCGCTGACCACAGTTTTGAAACTCGATAAAAAGCTACAATATGTGCGCTCACTTCTTCTGGAAGCACTTTCTCGTGAGGAAATAGGAAAACTAACTCAACAAAGAATAGATAAAGCACTCAGAAAGGCACGTCCCAAGATCATGGGTGGGATTTGGTCCGGCCCCATGACATGGAAGAAGGCGCTTGAAGAGAATAAGGAACCAGCTAAATTAGCTCTTGGGGTGCTGCGAAAACAAGTCCTCAAAAAAAAGCGTGCAGAGCTAGAAGCAAAGAAGCCAACTGTGCCTTCAGAGCGTTCTCTTCCCGCAGCTTCGACCCCAGGTACGAGTGGTAGACTTCCTAAACCTACTGGAACATCCACGAGTACGAGCGGAAGAATCAAGAAATCGAAATAATTCATGTTTCTGCTTCTTAGCTCTTTCTCAAATCTGAAAAACCATTATGCTATGATGGTACTTGCCATATTTTTTTTCTATGCAATCCATCATCCAATTTTTTGAGCTCGTCGCATTGGTCTTTGATATGATCGCTCTGGTCGTTGTCCTGTTCGCGGGGATCAGCATGTTGAAGATGTTTTTTAGGACTCCAAAAGTGAAAGGAAATTATGCCCTGAAAGATCGAGACTATCACGATCTTCGCGGTCATTTTACTCACAGGATCATCCTCGCGCTTGATCTCTTCATCGTAGCGGATCTGGTGAAGATAGCCTTCCTTTCAGATCTCACCGCTCTGCTTCAAATATTGGTTATTGTGATTATCCGAACGATTTTGAGCCACTTTTTACTCAAGCATTCGAAGGCAAGGTTTTGAAGAATGCCTCAATTGAGATAAAAAACTCTTGTACTAAGACCCATTCAGAGTATTGTTAGGGTGTTATTAACAGCATTCTGTTATGATAAAAAGGGCCACTGCTTACCTCAAGAGAAAGTCTTTTCCTGTCCTCGTTGAAATAGATGAGGATGGTTTTTTTATCGTTGAATGTCCTGTTTTCGAAGGCTGTTTTTCACAAGGGAAGACACTTGATGAGGCCCTTTCCAATATTCGAGAAGTGATTGAGATATGCGCTGAGGAAAAAGAAAACCGTGAAATATTGACCACTTATAAGCCACAGAAATTCTCTCTTCATTCCGTTTCTTTTTAGACGTTTCTCAGTGCCAAAATTACCGATCGTATCTGCCCAACAAGCAATAAAGGTTTTTGAAAAGGCCGGCTATAGAGTTGTTCGACAAAAGGGAAGTCATATTCGACTTCTTCATTTGAGTAAAAAAGCCTTAACTATCCCCAACCATAAGGAGCTCGGGAAGGGGCTTTTAAGAAAGCTGCTTAGAAACACTGAAATGCTGATATCAGAGTTTATTCGTCTCTTGGATTAGTTTTTTATGCCTAAACTGAATTATCTCCGCTCGCTCATTGATTCGCTCGATCAGGCTGAACTGAAAACCCTGGTTGAAGACTACGCCAAGCAGAACAAAGGCTTTGAAGCCTTTTTATTGGAGAAGTCAGGGAAGGTTATTGATACAGGGAAGACTTATCAGGACTATCGGGAAGAACTAGAAAAAATACTTCAAAAGTGCAAAACCCGAAAAGGGTACGTGAAGGTGACCCGATTAAATAACGCCGGTATCGCGGACTTCAGAAAATTGCTGAACTCACATTTTAAGAATGAGAACTTCCAGATCTCGCTCTGGATGAGTTTGGCCCTCATGGAATCGATGCATCAGGCGGTCCTGATAAATACCCGCTACAAATGGGGCAATCATCCTTACAAAACCTTTGAAAAGATGATGGGAGAGGCTCGGGATCAGTTTGGGAGCTCTTGGAAAATGGCGAATGTGACACGGAAACTTCGGCAATCTGTTTTTAAAGCCCTTGTTCGATGTTGGTGGAGAGAGCGAGAGAGTAGCTCGGAATTACGTTTTTTTGAGACGGAAGATCTCTTTCAGTACTCTGAACGAGATGAGGATCTGATGACCATTCAGCTTTGTTTGCAAGAACTCAAAACCCGCGCCAAGGAGATTGATAAGCAGTATGCTACTCGGATCACACTCTGGAAAAAAGCCTGGTCTGATTACTTCGGAGGTGAAATTAATCCGGATCGGGCTAAAAGAGGCCTTCTCATGGAGGCTTTGGGGGCCGTTGAAACGAGGGTGAAGGAAGAGTTGGAGAAATGGGAGTAAATCCGTATACTATCGAAGCATTATTGGGGATTAGCCAAGTGGTCCCGCTCTACGGGATGAAGGCACTATCCGACTCGTTCCTCGTCGCATATTGCTCTTCATAAGGCATCCCGCCTTGGCGGGACATTCCGGGGGTCTCTCTCATCTGTTATCTTTATTGGGGATTAG
>JAUYGZ010000009.1 GCA_030690415.1 bacterium | reverse complement strand
AAAATGGGGAACGAAGTTCACAAGGATTTTGAAGGATTAAGGTCTGGAGTTCTCGGGCTATCTCGCGGCGGCCCAGGTGGCGTTCATGGCAATGAAGGCGAAGCCTATCCAAACGTGAGCGTTTTTGTTTTTGTATTGGTTTCGATGACCTCCGTAAGCGGTTTTAAAGGTACCGATCTTGCCTTCCACCGTAGAGCGTTGTCGGTACATCCTCTTCATCGTTCGGGGAGGAGGGAGCGTGGCGTTCTTGGGTATCTTGCCTCGATACTGGATGCCATCGATGATCTTCTTTTGGTTAAGGAGTTCATGATTTTTGGGTGAATGAGCGCCCCGATCGACAATCAGTTCGGTGGGATCACGGCCAAAAGTATGGTGGTTGATCTTCAAGCTATTCGGTACCATCTCGGTATCTGAAAAGTTATCATTGGAGAGTCGGGTCGTTTGCACCAGACCGCCGCCAATGACATTGAGGGCCAGCTTGGGGCCAAACTCGGTTTGTTTGCCTGCTTTGCCTCGGAAGATGGGCCGCACTTTCGGCTCATGAAAACTGACGATACGATCTTTCACTCGTCGTGTCTTGGTTCGAATCATCTCCATCTGTTGAGCAAGGATCGTTTCCGCTGTGTTCAAAGTGGCCTGCACCTTGGTCTGCACGGCTTCCTTGGCTTGATGAAGATTTTCCTTGAGGAGATGAACCATTTTTTTGCTTTCACGGATGAGTTTTTTGTTCATTTCCACGATCTCTTGCTGAGTTTTTCGACGCTTCAGATTAAAGGAACGAATTGTTTTTTTCATTGTATGTTTTCCTCGTATGAGTAGATCCACTCCCTCCTCCCTTAATCGCTCCGCCGCCCGGGAGAGGTTTTGATAGGCCTTCGAAAGCAACTTGCTATCCGTCGGGTAGGTGACATTGGCTTCCACGCAGGTGGAGTCTGTTATGATTTGATACCGGTTTCGCCTGGGCGCTTTTCGTATCATCTTCCGGATATTCACTTCTTCCAATTGGCGTAGTGTTTCCTCATCCAGGCGCGCGCGAAACCGGCTCATTGAGCTGGCCTCCGGAAGATCATGCCCCCATTCGTTGAACCCGCAAAATACCTTGAGTGCCATGTCTACCTTGAGTTGGTCTACGATGGCTTCATCACTGAGCCCGTATTTGCGTTTGGCAATTTCCAGGCCAATCATCATCCGCAGTGATTTTGAATTTCTCCCTGTTTTGCCCGAGTATCGCTTGCCAACGATTTCCGCCATGGCTTCCCAATCGATTTCCTTCTCCATCTTCACCAATTCATGATCTTCCGGAACCTCCACCTGCATCAGGCCAAAAGAAAAGAGTGACTTTTGTGTTTCGTTGTGAGAGTATTTTATTGTTTCTTGGGTTAATGATTTCAAATGAGATATTTTGAGATTATTATACTTGAAAACTACGCACTTTGCGTGGTTTTCTAATGACAAAAACCCTTTCTCATCCCTCAAAATCCACTCGTTTTTCAGTGCCCCCTA
>JAUYGZ010000007.1 GCA_030690415.1 bacterium | reverse complement strand
CAAAGGAAAAAACTAGGAGCCTTCTATACCCCGGTACCCGTTGTTCGATTTATTGTTCGTTCAATCGATCACATCCTGAAAAGCACCTTTGGATTAGCAAATGGACTTGCCGATACTTCGAAAATCGAAGTGGAAAGAGATATCCAAGGAAAAAAGCGAAAGGAAATGGTTCACCAAGTGCAAATTCTGGATCCGGCTGTTGGCACTGGGACATTTTTGAATGAGATTGTTCAAGAGATCCACAAAAGTTTTTCAGGGCAAGAAGGCCGATGGCGTAGCTACGTCGATACCGATCTTCTTCCTCGCCTCCATGGCTTCGAGCTGATGATGGCTCCTTATACGATTGCCCATCTCAAACTCGGAATGACGTTGCGAGATACTGGCTACACTGCCTTTTCACGAAGATTGGGAATTTATCTCACCAACTCTCTGGAAGAAGGGCATCTAATGGGAAATGATCTATTTTCATTCGGACTGTCACAAAGTATCGCAGAGGAAGCCATTAGTGCCTCGGAAATCAAAAATCAAACGCCGATAATGGTCGTCACAGGAAATCCACCTTACAGCGTAAGCTCTTCAAACAAAGGGGATTGGATACTCAATCTCATCAAGGACTACAAGAAAAGTCTTGGAGAAAGGAAAATTAATTTGGATGATGACTACATCAAATTTATTCGTTTTTCAGAACAGTTTATTGAGAAAAATGGTACAGGGATTGTTGCTATGATTACGAACAACTCATTTATCGATGGAATTACTCATCGTCAGATGAGAAAGCATTTGTTGGAAACTTTTGATGATATTTACATTCTTGATCTCCACGGTAATTCCAAGAAGAAAGAGAAGTCTCCAGATGGCGGGAAGGATGAGAATGTTTTTGATATTCAACAAGGGGTAGGGATTTCTATTTTTGTTCGGAAATCAAAAAATAAAAAAGGTCTTGGAAAAGTTTATTATTCGGAACTATATGGAAAGAGATCAAATAAGTTTGAGACACTCAATAAAATGAATTTAAATAACACAAAATGGGAACAATTGAATTATATGGATCCTTATTATTTCTTTGTAAGTAAAGATTTTACATTAGAAAAGGAATACAATAAGGGATTCTCCGTTTCAGATTTATTCCCAATCTATAATACTGGTATTCAGACGAAATTTGACGCTGTTGCAATTCAGTTTACTAAAAAAGAAATAAAATCTGTTGTGGATGAATTCAAAATGCTCACAATCCCGGAATTAACAACAAAATATGGAACCAAAATCGGTAGCGGATGGAATTATGAAAGCGCCAAAAAAGATATTATTGACAACAAACACTCGATCGAAGTAATCCATTACAGGCCTTTTGATATGAGATTTACATCCTATTCTGGGAAGTCGGGAGGATTCATGGGGAGATCGCGTGCAAATGTGATGGGCAGTCTACTGGGAATCAAAGACAATTATGCATTAATTTTTACAAGGCAATTTGGTGGAGGAAAGCATTTTATAATTTTTTGCTCAGATAAAATCACAGAGATGGCATCTCAGCCTTTTGCCTCGTATTTAATCGCTCCTTTAAAAATCCTTGAGAAGGATGGGACAATTAGTATTAATTTATGTAAAGAAATCGTTGAAGAGTTTGCAGCTATTATAGGAAATAATTCTCCTGAGGATATTTTTAATTATGTGTATGGCTCTCTTCATTCTCTAAGTTATACAGAAAAATATAGAGAATTTCTAAAAATCGATTTCCCACGTGTTTCTTATCCAAAAGATAAAAAACAATTCGATGCGCTCGTTGCCTTGGGACAAGAATTACGGGAATTGCATCTGTTGAAATCTTCAGTGCTTAATAAATTCATCACGACTTACCCCGAAGATGGAGATAACCTTATAGAAAAGATTTCATACAAGGACGAAAAGGTTTTTATTAACTCGAAACAATACTTTGGGAACGTGCCGGAAATAGCTTGGAATTTTTACATCGGGGGTTATCAACCGGCTCAGAAGTGGCTTAAAGACCGGAAAGGGAGAACACTTTCGAATGAGGAGATTGAGCATTATCAGAAGATGATCGTGGCTTTGGTTGAGACGGAGAGGATTATGAAGGAGATTGATGAGGTGGTTTCTAAGACGAGCATAATATGAACAAAAAACTAAAAGAGGGAGTCTTTATAGCTGCCGCATTAGTGACAATACTTGGGGGCTATAAACTTTTTGGGAACCATCCTTCAAGCAGTTTCAATGCCTCAACAACTGGTGATAATTCCTCGGTACTCCAGGCAAATGTTGCGGGAGATTTCCATTATCAAAATGCAAGAGACCCAAATTACCTCAATAACAGAAATGACGACCTAAGAAATATGACGCCTGAGGAAGTAGTTGAGTCATATTTCGAGCTCCAGAACACTCTCAGATTTCGAGAGGCATGCTCCTTGCTAGAAAAACAAGACTGCGACGCACAAGATGGAGAATCTATTGAGGAATTTTCTAAAGGAAGGTCCTCATATGTGAATGGATTCGAGAACGTAATTATATGGACACCAGACAAGCAGCCTGAATATGAGCAGGTTGTTTGTGCAAAATATTCATACCTTCTAAAAGCAGATGCAAACCCAAAGACTGTAACAGAAATAATGTCATTCTATCTCTCAAACAGAGAGGATAACGAATGGGAAATTACAACACGCGCATGCGAAAAGAAGCACAAAGAAGACAGAGGGCAAGAAGTTGCCCATATCTCGCCTCTGTTAAACATTGTTTGAATTGATTGTAAACATATTTAACATATGTTAAAATGAAGTATATTCAATAAATAATAATTTTAACAATTGTTCAATCACATGAAAGATCTTCTATCAACTACAGAAGCCGCAAAAATACTCGGAGTAAATCGGGTAACTGTCTTTAACAAGATACAGTCTGGGGAACTTCAGGCTTCTAAAGTGGGGCGGAATTATGTAGTACACCGTGAGGAACTAAAGCGATATATGTCTAAATCAGGCGATCTCTCTGAAAAACGAAAGCGAGAACTCGATCAAAACATTGATAGAGTTATTCGTGAATATGAAGAAACACTTAAACTCCTTCAACATAGCTAGTGATAAAAAAACTAACCATCTCTGAAATCAAATACCTCGCATTTGAACTCGCGAAGCGCCATATGGAATGGGATGAACCTATTCCAGATTTCTCAACTCGCTTTCCTAATAAGTTAGAAAGTTGCCTTGAGACACCATTTATGAACTTTGGTGGGAAAACATTTTATAGGGGATTAGTAAACAAAGCAGCGATTTTATTTTACCTGCTCGTCAAAAATCACCCCTTCCAAAATGGAAATAAGCGCATTGCTGTTACGAGTCTATTGTCCTTCTTAGCAACCAATAAGAAATGGCTGAAAGTTGGAACTCAAGAATTCTATAACTTTGCTGTTTGGGTGGCAGAAAGCCCCCCTAGTCTAAAAGAGGACACCGTGCGAGCTATTGCAACATTTATCAACAAGCACATAGAAGACATCGATGAATAATCATCAAAAAATCACCTTCACCACTAGAACCCCATTGAACACTAGATCATGACTATTAACTCCCCCATCACCAAATCCGACTTCCTCCGCTACCTGGAATGGACCCGCTACGGATGGCTTTGCAGAAACAGGCCTGATCTTGTCGATAAGACCCAAAGCAGGATCGCGAAGCAGGGAGAGGAGGTGGAGAGACTCGCGCAGGGGAGGTAGATACAAACCTATGCACTTTGTATGCGTCTTAATAAAGATAGATACAAACTTTGAGACGTAGAGGGGAGGGTGTTTCGGACACGTTCAGATAAGTAATAATATTTAACATTTATTTTGACAGCATTTTTAACATTTGATATCATGATGATGTCAGGTAATTTTCACCATGAACAAGCGCTATCTCGAATCCATTCGCAAGGAACACGGCCTTTCCCAGCAACAACTCGCTGAAAGACTCGGCCTCACCCGCCAAACCTACGCACAGATCGAGCAGGGAGAGAGAGGTCTTTCTTTGGCCGAAGCTCAGAAGCTCGTTAAACTTTTCGATATTTCTCTCGACGACCTGGCCTCCGGTAAAAAGACCCAACAATTGGAAGTCAGTATCGACAAACCGACAAAAAAACCCTCCTCCGAGCCACTCAACATCCGTATCAGCGTGCCTCAAGAGCGAGTCGATAAGTTCAGAGAGGTATTGATGTATATCCTCAACAAGATTGGCGCCAAGCCGAATGTCGGTGAGACCGTGCTCTACAAACTGCTCTATTTCATCGACTTCGATTATTATGAAAAATACGAGGAACAGCTGATCGGAGCGACGTATATCAAAAACCACCATGGACCAACCCCGGTGATGTTCAAGAAGGTCGTTGAACAGATGATCGCTGCCGGTGACGTGGAGCAGGTAAAAAGTAAATATTTTCAGTACGAGCAGAGGAAATACCTCCCGCGCCGGGAGCCGAATTTGAAAGATTTGAGCGCCCAGGAAATCAAACTCATTGATGATGTTCTGCAGCGACTTGGGAATAAGACGGCCCGGGAACTGAGTGATTACTCCCATCAGGATGTGCCCTGGGTGGTTCGCCAACTCGGCGAAGACATTCATTACGAATCAGTTTTTTATCGTTCTGACAAATATTCTGTAAAGGAATTCACCGATGAACTTTGATGCCTTAGATGAATTTACGAAGTCCTTCAAAAAATTGGAACGGAAATACCCCTCTTTGCCTCAGGATCTGGAAGAGCTCAAGGATATGCTGAAAGTATCCCCCGAGGGCAACGGGAACAAGTTTGCGGTTCTTCACCGTTCTGAGAAGGCCGTTATCGTCAAAGCTCGACTCTTTTGTCGCTATCTTCGAGAATCTTCGCTCAGAATCGTATATGCTTATCACAACAACATCGTCACCTTCGTGTTCCTGGAAGTTTTTTCCAAATCGGAAAAAGACCGAGAGGATCAGCAGCTCATTCGCGCATATCTCCAATCCATCACATGACCAACCCCTCCCCCATCACCAAATCCGACTTCCTCCGCTACCTGGAATGCCCCGCATACTTCTGGTTCTTCAAGAAAAAGCCGGAAGTGCTCGCGGAGCAAGAACTGAGTGACTTTGACAAAGAACTCATTAAAAACGGAAAGGAAGTAGAACTCTGGGCCAGGAAATTATTTCCCAGAGGCGTTCTGGTGAATAGCAGAGAAGCTGCCGCTGTCAAAGAAACTCAAAAACTCCTCGCGGAAGAGAATAAAGCCATTTTTCAGGCCACATTCCAGGCTGAAAATCTCTACGCCATGGTGGATATTTTAGAGTGGGATGAGAGTCTTGGTCATTGGATCATCAATGAAGTAAAAGCCACCAGCAGCAAAGAGAAAAAGAAAGAAGAACAGCTCTATGATGCTACTTTTCAATACATCGTCGCCAAAAAGGCAGGTCTTGATGTCGGACGAGTGAACCTGATCGAATTAAACAAAGAATTCCGGAAACACGGGGGGATAAAGCCCAGAGAACTGCTGCAAATCACCGATATCACGGAAAAAGTGAAAGAACGGGAAAAAGAGGTCCAGCTCATGATCCCCCACCTGCAGCGAATGATCGAAAATGAGAAAGAGCCTCTTCCTTGTGACTGTATTTACAAATCACGCAATAACCACTGTCCGGCTTTCAAATACCTGTACCCTGATGTCCCCGACTACTCTGTACACGACATTGTCCGCATTGGAAATAGCCTCAAACGATTGGAAGGGCTTGTAGAGAGCGGCCACTATGCTCTCGAAGATGTTCCTGAAGATTTTGAACTGACGAAGTACCAGCGAAACCATGTGCAGGTAGCTCAATCGAAAATTCCCATTATCAAGCATCAGGAAATCCTGGAAACATTAGATGAACTGGAGTATCCCCTCTACTTTTTGGACTACGAAACCTATCCTACCGCCGTGCCGATCTATGACGGCTGCGCTCCTTATCAACAAGTCCCCTTTCAGTTCTCATTACACGCCCTGAGAGCACCCCATGAAGCACTGGAGCACTATGAGTACCTCCACACAGATCCTGATGCCCACCCGATGATTGCACTGGCAAACAACCTGACGAAAATGATCGGACAAGAAGGAAACATCATCGTTTGGAACAAGAAATTTGAAGAAAAATGCAACGAAGATCTTGCTGATCTGATGCCAGATTGCGCTGAGTCTTTTCGTGACTATAACCAAAGGCTCTTTGACCTGATGGAAATTTTCTCAAAACAACTTTATCTCCATCCTGACTTCAAAGGAGGCTTTTCCATCAAAGACGTCTTACCCGTCCTGGTACCGCAAATGTCCTACGCCAATTTGAACGTCCGGGATGGCTCCATGGCCATGAACGCCTGGAAGAAAATGATGTTTGAAGCTGTGAATGAACAGGAAAAAGAACAGCTGAAAAAAGACTTATTGGAATACTGCAAACTAGACACTCTGGCGATGGTCAAAATCTTTGAAGTGCTTCACTCCATTCCCCCTCCCCTTCCGCCTTCGCTTCACTCTGTTTAGCTGCGGAAAGAAGACCGCGAACGATCTACCCCTGAGGAAGCCGATCCAGATTCACAAACTCAATTTCGCTGGGATCAATGGTGACCATTCGCCTGATGACATCTTGTTTCTCGATGACATCCATGGACTTGAGTTTCGCGATGCGCATATTCCAAACTTCGTTTTCAACGATCAACTCTGATCGTCCTTGTTCGAGTTCGTTGATGATGACCCCTTGTGAAGAAATATGATTGAATTGAGAAAGGTAAAGAAAAAAAGTGCTGAGAAGAAGGATCACAAGCACCACGATGATGGTCGTGACATTTAAAACTAATTTTTTATCACGTTGGGCTCGATTTTGGTCTGAACCAAACTCAATGGATCGTTTTTGAAGGGTGATAGTAGCCATATGCAGGTTGTAGGGGGTCGGGTGTGGGTTGTCGTCGAATCAGCACCATCCACCATACCACCTACCACCTATCACCTACCACCTATATCCTCTCCACCACTCTCATCTTAGCACTTCTTGCTCGAGCATTCTTCTTGATTTCTTCCTCTGAGGGTTCAATGGGTTTTTTGGTGATTATACGGACCAGGGGCTTCCTCCCACAGGCGCAAACCGGAAGTTTCGGTGGACAGACACAGGGATGAGCAGCGTCCTTAAAAACCTGCTTAACTAGACGGTCCTCCAGGGAATGATAGCTGATGACGAGAATTCTCCCACCGGGCTGAATGAGATCTACGGCGGCTTTGAGAGCGGTCTCTAAAACTTCCAGTTCGCGATTGACGGCTATACGGAGCGCTTGAAAAACCTTGGTCGCAGGATGCTTTACGGATGCCTTGCGATAGAAGGACCGATATGTTCTCGAAACCAGTTCAGCGAGCTGAGTTGTGGTCGTGAGCGGAGAGTCGGTACGGCTTTGTACGATCTGACGAGCAATGGGCTGAGCAAGAGGTTCTTCTCCGAAGGTAGAAAAAATCCTCACCAGCTCATTTTCCGGCCATTCATCCAGGATAGTCTGAGCGGTGAGATTTTGCTGGGGATCCATTCTCATGTCCAGTGGACCGGATGCCTGAAAGGAGAATCCCCTTTCCGGAAAGTCCAAATGCGGCGAAGCAATCCCAAGATCAAAAAGAATCCCATCAAAAGAAAGATCGTGGAATTCACAAAAATCTCTGAGTTCAGAAAAGTTTTTCTGATAGGACTGAAAGCGATCAGAGAAAGCTGCCAATCGATTTTGTGCAAAGCTAAGGTGTGAAGCATCCTGATCTACCCCGATAACGCTACCGGCAAATTCAGAAGATCGAAAGATTCCTTCCGCGTGTCCTCCCAGCCCCAATGTTGCATCGATGATGACCTTCCGATGTGGCAGGTCAAATGAGTCGAGAACAGAAGGGAGAAGAACTGGAATGTGATTCATGACAGGATTGTAAAGTCGAAGGAGTAAGAATGTAATGGACTCAGAGGAGTGCGACAGGAAATATATTGACTTAGTAAAGAATACATCGTCTAGACTATATGATAATATGCCGCATAGGAAAGCCAATATAATTACTTATTGGCTTGATGTAGCCAAATATATTGGAGAAAAAAACAGTTCAATCATTTCAAAACAAGAAAAGTTCCAAAAACATTGACTCCTCCATAGTGAAGCATAGTATCAGCTTACCTTATTAGTCTTTAACTTATTCACTATGACTAAGCAAGATCTTATCACTTCTGCTGCACAGGCAGCTGGTGTTACCAAGAAAGCTGCGGGGGACATCCTCGACGCCGTACTCGGGACAATCACCAAAAGCCTGAAGAAAGGAGAAAACGTAACCATCACTGGTTTCGGAACTTTTCGTGTGAGCAAAAGGGCTGCTCGAACGGGTGTTAATCCACGCAACCCCAGCCAGAAGATCCAGATCCCTGCCATGAAGCTCCCTGCTTTCAAAGCTGGAAAGGCACTCAAAGACAGCGTTCGATAAGAATGCTCTTCACTATATCTCAAACCCTGTGCCGAGAAATCGGCATGGGGTTTTTGTAAAGTGGGAGTAGATTTCCATGATTGCAGCTCCAGAAAAAGTCGACTACACTATCTGAGTAGTTTTACCCATATGACCAAATACATCTTCGTCACTGGTGGAGTCTGTTCTTCTCTTGGAAAAGGGATCACTGCAGCTTCCATCGGTAATTTGCTGAAGGCAAGTGGATATCGGGTCTTTCTCCAAAAAATTGATCCCTATCTCAATGTTGACCCGGGGACGATGTCTCCTTTCCAGCACGGAGAAGTTTTCGTCACGGACGATGGTGCTGAGACGGACCTTGATCTCGGACATTATGAACGATTCATAGACGAACCTCTGAATAAATACTCCAGTGTCACGACCGGAAAGATTTACACTGAAGTCCTCGGGAAGGAACGCAAGGGAGATTTTTTGGGAAAGACACTCCAGATCATTCCTCACATCACGAATGCGATTCAGGAGAAGATTATCAAGGGCGGTGAGTCCTATAATGCAGATATCGTCGTGGCGGAAATAGGAGGAACGGTGGGAGATATTGAGGGTCAGCCCTATCTCGAAGCCCTTCGACAGATGCGGCATAACCTCGGACATGAGAGAACGCTTTTCGTTCACCTCACCCTCCTTCCCTGGCTAGCGGCGGCAAAGGAACTCAAAACAAAACCGACTCAGCAATCTGTCCAACTCCTCAGATCCATAGGTATCCAGCCGGACATCATCGTGGCGAGAGCCGATCAAAACATTCCAAAAGCACTTCTTCAAAAGATATCTCATTTCTGCGATGTGGAAGAGGCAGCGGTGATCCCTGCCGTGACAGCGGACACGATCTACCAGGTCCCTCTCGACCTGGAAAAATTTCAGATGATGAACTTCATCGCAAAAAGACTGGGACTCAAAAAGCACCGGCCGAAGCTGGCTGAATGGAAGAATATGGTCAGAAAAATAAAAACGGCCAGCAAGCCCATTCGAATCGGACTCGCCGGAAAGTACACAGAGCTGGATGACGCATACCTTTCCGTCATTGAAGCCATCAAATCCGCGAGCTATTCCCAGGGACTTGCTCCCACGATCAGCTGGATAGATACGGAGCTCATGGAAAAAGGAGACCGGGAAGAGATTAAAAAGCTCAGAGGAGTGGACGGCATGATCGTTCCGGGAGGATTTGGGAAGAGAGGTGTTGAAGGCAAGATCATGGTTGCGCAATACTGTAGGGAAAATAAAATCCCCTATCTCGGCCTGTGTTTGGGCTGTCAAATCATGACCATTGAGTATGCCCGGAATGTCGCCGGTCTTGAAGGAGCCACTTCAGAAGAATTCAATCCAAAGGCTGACCATCAGGTGATTCGATTTTTACCCGGTCAGGATGAGGGAAGAGAAAAGGGAGGAACGCTTCGGCTGGGAGCTCAGCCCTGCCATATTAAGAAAGGGACCCTGGCCCATCGCCTGTACAAGACGACGGATATTTCGGAGAGACACCGACATCGCTACGAAATCCCTATCTCAAAAGCTAATCCTTACTATGAAATCCTGAAAGAGAAAGGTCTTGTCTTTTCGGGTACTTCTCACAACAACTCCCTGGCTGAAATCGTCGAGATAAAAGATCATCCCTTCATGATTGGCAGTCAGTACCACCCTGAATTCCTCTCACGACCACAGCGTCCACATCCGCTCTTTCTTGGTCTCATCAAGGCAGCTATGAAAACGCTTTAAGGACTGTCAAGAGCAGTCTCTTGGGATTGAGCAGAAGCGAATCTACGATGGTATCAATATTTTATTGATCCTTATGAAGCAAAGCACCAGCAATCAGGCTCTCAAGACCTATCAGAAATCAGGAGGCAATTTTTCAACGATTTCCAAATTACCCTTGAAAAAAGAGTCAGACCTGGCGAGCTATTACTTCCCGGGGATTAGTGCCATCGTCGAAAAGATACAAAAAAAACCTGATGTTCAGAGCAAGTACTGCTCCTATCATCGGACCGTCGGAGTGATCAGCACGAGCGATCCCTATCATTATCCGGTCTTGACCGCGCGCGCGGCACTGCTCTCACACGTCACCGGAGCAAACGCCATTCCACTGATGATTCGATACGGCAAGGTCAAGCGGCTCCCGGATTGTATCAAAGCCATCGCATCAAATTTCAGGGCGCTGTACTGCACCGATCTTAGCACCAGTGAACGGGAGATCATGGCGAAAGCTCATGATATTGGAATCCCCGTCCTGTATCAGGATCAGATGGAGTCGGCGGCAATCATGGCGAGTATTCTGAGCGCGAGTAAAATGCTCAAAAAATCCCTGAAGAAGATTGCCATTACGATCGAGGGATCAGGACCGGTGGTTGAAGGATTGATCCAGCTCCTCCGCTATGAAAAGAGCGACACCCTGACCATTCTCGATGAGCGAGGCCCCTTGTACAAGCGACGACCCAATATGAATCACTTCAAAAACAGTTTAGTGACTCTTCTCGGACTCAACAAAGATGCCCGGACGAGAGAACAAGCGCTTCAGCAGACCGATATCTATATCTTCGCTCAGGAAGCGGATTTGGAGAAGAAAACGACCGAACAGCTCCCGGACAAGGCCGTGATCATTACTCTGAAGTCACTCAAGGTAGACAAAAAGCCGAAGCAAAGTCTTATCAGCACGCTCCCGACCCTTCCCAATCACCTGACCGATCTTCACATCACGGCAGGGATCATCGACGCGCTCGTGGAGGGGAAAAGCTTTCAGCCCGACACCATCCATAGGGCTATCAAAGCTCTCTCAGAAGTCTACAAGACTCCCAGCACACTGAAGCTGATGCCGGGACTGCTGGAGAAAAACCTCTCAAAGAAGATTGCCAAGGGGATTAAGTAAGAATGCTTCCTGACTCAACCCGCCAGAAGACTCCTTTCTCAAGCTCAAAGTCCAGATGAGTGCTGGTAATGAAGACCTGATCAGCATCGAATCGACTGAGGAGGTTTTTTTGTCGGTGTTCATCCAACTCAGAAAAAACATCATCGAAAAGCACGACGGGACTATCTCCGGTGAGAGACTTCATGTACTCGAGTTCCGCCAGCTTCAGCGAAAGGATCGCGGTCCGACACTCTCCTCGTGATCCGGATTCCGAAAGCGATCGATCATTCATAAAGAATTGAAAGTCCTCGCGATGGGGGCCCCCGCAGGTCATCCGGGCCTCAATATCACGGCTTTGCTTCTCTCTCAGGTACTGTCGAAAGGAGATAGAGATCTGCTCAGAAGTGTTACCGTCCCAGGACTTTTTCCACTGGAGCCTGAGGACTGAGGATTCTCCGCTGATATCAGAGTAAAATGACGAGAGTCGCCGATTCAGCACATCGAAAAGCCCCCTTCGCCTCCATAAGAGATATCCTCCATGAAGAGCGAGCTTGTCGTCCCAGTACTCCAGCTGGTCAAGCTTTCCGGGATCAGCTAACACCGCGTCCAGCAGTTTATTGCGATGTTTTAAAACTGCTTGATAGTGTAAGAGCTGGTCTAAATACTCCCGGTCGATCTGAGACAGGAAAAAATCCGTATACCGCCTTCTGAGTCGGGGAGCCAGAAAAAGAAGGTTGAGGTCCTGTGGGGTAAAAAGCACGATCCGAAAATGACCGATATAATCCTGAGGCTGCATTTTGAGACCATTCAGCTTGAGTGTCCTGGGGAACTTCCGGCTCTGACCACAAATGACTTCCAGCTCCTGATCCCCATCCCGGGTAGCCAGGACACCTCGAATCGAAAAAAAGGGAGGAAGACCGGAAGAATCCTCCGCAACAGCCCAATTCACCATTTCTCTCAGAGGAATACCCTGAAAGCTTTTGGAAAGAGCCAAAACCACCAGGGCTTGTAGAAAGTTGGTTTTGCCCTCGCCATTGTCACCCACGAGCACAATGGGCGAAAATGCAGCAAACTGAAGCTCCTGACGAGTAATGTTTCGAAAATGGGAGATCTGAATCGACTTCAGTCGCATATCCACGGAAAAAAGCCCCTAGAGTATAGGAGCTTTAAGTCACTATCTAAAGCAGATACTCAGTTCCGTGAGGATTGAATTATTCTTCCTAGAACGAATCTCCAAATGAGGAGTCAGTCCCTTCAACTGATGTTTTGCTGTCGTCTCTATCAAGTGGAGCATTCAATACTGGTGGAGTATCATCAATAGTTTTCCCGACCTGATATTGACACCCTCCTCCATTAAATCCCTGTAAGAGAAAAAATGACGCTGCAATAAGACCTACTGCAGCAAGCTGCAATTTTTTCTTATGCTTCATATGAGAAAAATTAAAAAGTAATCTTACTATCATAAACCAAAACAGCTAAAAAGTCAAACACACTCAAATTACTCCCAAACAAAATGAGGAAAGGTCTAAAAGTCAAGAAAACCTTGACCAAATATCTCTACTTCTGGTACATTTTAATCTTTACATCTCCTCATGTTATTGTCATGGGTGATTTGAAACGTAACGAAGGGTGGGCAAACCCCTCCTCCTCTGCTTCTGCCTCTGCTGAAAAGACTCCTCCGGGAGACTTGCCGGTCGTACGGGACGGGGAATCTTGTGATGTGACTGCATGGCGAGACCGGATAGAGAATACTATCGGTGGAAGTGAAGAACGTACTAAACTCAACATATCAGCACAAGTAGATCCGCTAGACGCTCCAACAGTAATGTCGAAAGAGGGAAGGAATGCTGAAGAAATATATGGAGATCAGACTGATATAAAGCTTGGGACGCTAAACAATGCTGATCAAGCGAAGGAATTAGAAAAGAACTTCATGGAAAGCGACTCCCTTTTTGGAGGGGATATCAAAAAGTTGCTTAAATCATTCTCTGCTGAAAGAGTAGAGCAGTTTATCCATGAAAAATGTGATGAAATCGCTCAAAAGGGAAAGCGGATCGAATGTGTTTTAGAGGCTCCGTTGACAGAGATTATGCGATTCATTCGCAGAGAAGAACGCATCGAAGTCCTGGAGATAAAGACCGATATGGTGCTCGACAGTCATTTAAAAGAGATTGAAGGTCATCCTGGCATCAGGAGCCTTAATATTCATGAAACCGCCGGGGGTAAAACACCGGAGAACCTCTCTGATGTGGGGCTGAAATCTATCGCAGGCCTGCCAAATCTAGGAAAATTAAGACTCACAAACTGTAAAAACATTACTGATCAGGGCATTTCACAGTTGAGAGGTCTCTCCCTAGTTCTTCTGCAGCTCTCCTCGTGCAGTTCACTTGAGGGGAGTGGCTTCTCCAGGTTGCCAGCATCTCTTCGGGTATTGATGGTATCGGGAGCGCAGATCACACACGAAGCAATGGAATTAACCAGGCATCTTGTAAATCTCGAAAAGCTCTATGTTTTCAGTAGCCTAAAACTCTCTGGTGGAGAATTCGGTTTCCTGAAGTCTATGAGGAGCCTGACTGAGCTGGGTTTCGCAATGACTGACCTGTCCGACGCGGACCTTCCCAAAATGATCGATGCTCTCCTCACAGCAGATAGGAATGAAAGCGGATCCTGGTTGAAAAAGTTGAAAGGAAGCGGGCCCATCCAGACAGGGCATCTGAAGAAAATTGAAATGCCTGCCGGTGTCAGTCCTGATGGGGTCGCGCTCCTCAAGGAACGGCTCCCTGAGGTCCGTATTGAGTGCAGAAATTCCTCAGGCAGAATGAATACATCAAGCGGAGAAATCCCGGCTCACCGACCGGCTTTCCGAAAGAGGGGACAAGAAAACACACTCTTGAAAGCCCTGAGCGCGGCAGGACTTCTGGCTTTTTTCCTTCTCGCCATCAGCCTCATGAAGCCAAAGGCAGATAGCACCTCTCAGCTGACAGCGGGAGATAATGCTGTATTGCTTCCAACACCATCAGAAAACACTCCTGACCTACTGAAAGACCGGAAATCGAATGAAGAAGTTTTTCGTAAAAAGCTGGATGCCATTCTGGAGCAAGACACTCTTGAGATTGCTTTACAAAAAAGGTTTTTGGAAATCTTTCTCGCTGATGTCACGATGACAACTGAGCTGCAGGGCGGGGTGAGAGCAGCATTGATGAAGGAATGCGAAGAAAAGCACGGCGAGCTGGAACAGAAAGAAAGAGAAGCAAAAGCAAAAAAGATTGAACAATACTATTTGAAGGAATGCGACGAGATTGACAACAACAACCTTCTCTTCCCGGTTGAAAAGTCACGTCGATATACAGAGCTCATCAAAGAGATGCAAAGGGAACCAGATGAAGTTTTTCGCACGACACTCTTGAATTTTCTCCGGAATAAAGCCGAAGAGAAAAGAGTGGAACATGACAAGACTATCGTCGAATACATTACTCTCCCTCTCGGAGAGGGCTATGACATTAGGATCCATAGGAGCTGCCAAAATTATGAACCCGATGATGGAGTACCCATAGCAAAGCATTTTCTGGAGATCTATCAGTGCCTGATACAATTGCTCGGAGAGCAAAATAAAACGCTCGAGATGAGAAAAATCACCTTTATGTACACCGCGGAATTTAGCGGGGATCTTGAATACAGTGTATCGAACCCCAATTATACTATTCTCAAAGAGAAAATAAGAGATGGTTCATTTCTGGTCGATATGGAACAGGATGCGAAGCGAGTGGTTCGCTTTGGCTGCTTTCATCCCCGGTTCTTGTGGAAGACGATCATGCAGTGTGAGCAGGAGATGAACTATTCCGGATCTTTTCTGTGGGAAGAAGGTCGGGCAATCGCGTATTCAGAGCAGCTGATGAAAAGATTCCCCGACCTTAGACCAACCCTCCCTGCGAAAGACCACATTAAGTGGGCTGAACTTATCGAATTTCATCAAGTAGGCCTGGAGCCTTTTAATGATCAAAGACTCATCGAGTGGCTGAGTCAATTTGGCTATGAAAGGAATTTTCCCGCGATGTTTTTTGAAGATGGCGAGTTCGATAGTGGAGACTTAAATCTTTCACGGATTCTCATGGGTAAACTCTTCAGTAAACTTATAGATCAGGATCCTGAATTCTTTACTAAAATGGATGAAGCATTAGCTAAGAGATTGGAAGAAAAACGTGTGGAATTCCTGAAGGAAGGAACACCGGAAAATATTAGAATCGTGGTTCCGTTTGAGGAGTTGATAAAGATTGCAGAGGAGGTTTCACCTGCATTTATGTACTGGAAATACAAAAAAGTCCTGGAACCAGCGAAGGTAGGAGCTGACCCTAGTTTTCTTTATGGAGCTAATGGAAATTGTTCGATTCTTACCGCAGTTTGGGAGGATAAGGAATTCAAAACAAGAAACGGAGGGAAGCAACGCTCTTCTACCCTTGTACCACGAACCTACAGAACAACAGAGAAAAATGGCACAAGGAGAGAGAGAGTCTTCAGAGAAGGAGAAGCTCCTATACGGAATGTTAAGATGTGGTTTGAGCGTGGGAATCTCCTCGGGATTGTGCACCTAGATGCTAAAGGGGAAGAGGTTCATATGCCTATGATTTTTGCTCGGGAGATTGAAAGTGGAGACTGACTCTTGCTCCAGGGGAAGAAGCTCCCTACAATACAGTCTGTCGTCTCCTTGAAACCAATGGACATTTCCCGCCACCAAAGAAGAATTTACCTCGTGCAAGCCATTTTCCTCTGGGAAAGCATGAAGGACAGAAATGTGGAGCTGGACGGTGAAAAAGTCCTCAAATACATCTGGGAAAGCGTCGGTGACGCCTCCTACGAAGTGAACATCACGGACTTTGACCGTGAGCGTTTCCTGGGGATGATCGATATGTTGGATGAGATACGAGAAATGATCATCCGCTGCGCGCCGGGATGGCCTTTAGAGAAGATTGCCAGTCACGACCGAGCAGTGCTCTATCTCGGGATTTACGAGCTGAATTTTACGGATGTCCCGACTGCCGTGGTCATCAACGAGTCAGTTGAGCTGGCGAAAGAGTTCGGTGGAGACCGCAGTTCTCAATTCATCAATGGAGTCCTCAGTACCATTACAAAAGAAAAACAGTTGAGAGTTGCCATCGGCTCCGAGGTCGCTCTGGCTCGAGGAGAGAGTTAAGAGTCGAGAGATTCTTACTCCCCTCTCCACTCTCCGAACTCCGAACTTATCACTTACCCCCATCTATGCCCTACACCGATCTCCTCCCCCTCCTCGGACTCGAAAAACAAGACCAGGAACTCCTTGATCGCGTGTTCATCCACCGATCTTACGTGAATGAACACCGGGATGAGGATCTGAGAAGCAATGAACGTCTGGAATTCCTCGGAGACGCCGTGCTTGAGCTGATCTCGACAGAGTATCTTTTCAGAAATTTTGACAGCAAAGATGAAGGAGAGCTGACCAACTGGCGTTCTGCTCTGGTAAAAGGAACAACCCTCGCTCAAGTGGCCAGTGATCTCAATCTCGGAAAATACCTCAAACTTTCAAAAGGAGAGGAGAAAAGCGGGGGAAGAGATAAGGACTACCTTTTGGCCAATACCGTGGAAGCCCTGATCGGATACGTTTACCTCACTGGCGGGTACACCAAGGCCCAGCTCTTCATTCACAAATTCATTTTGGTCCGACTGCAGGACATTCTGGAAAACAAACTGCACATCGATTCGAAGTCCTTTTTTCAGGAAATGGCCCAGGACAAACTGGGAATCACTCCACACTACAATGTCCTCGATGAATCAGGGCCAGACCACCAGAAGAACTTCATTATGGGAGTGTACCTGGGGGATGAGTTGGTCGGAGAAGGAAAAGGCCAAAGCAAACAGTCCGCGGAGCAAAACGCCGCAAGAGACGCCCTGGTAAAGAAGGGGTGGATTGGGAGTCTATAATCGGTGTAAAGGATTTTGGGGTCCTTTCACTTTACAAACAAACAAATATATGTATTATTACTACTTACTCCTAAGTAAGGATATTTTATGGTGCGCCTATCCACGATACTTGCAGTCCTTTTCAGTGTTTTCCATATCATTACGCCTCTCACCCTGGCGCAAGCTCAGGAGAGCGATCCCTACTACACCCTCCTCTTCATCCTCTCGGCGAAGGATATCACGTTCTGAGCAGCAGCGTTCAAAACGCATCAAATTATCTGAACAGCCTCAGTGATTCAGGAGATCTTGAGAGCAACCTCGATGTGTCAGATCACTTTCTGAGCAGTCTGAGCCTGATAGCCTCTGATGGCACGAACCTGCTCAATCAGAGCTCTCTCAATGAGAGCGGTCATTCCCTAGAGCTGGCGCTGAGAGGCGGGAACAGCCATTACTCAGCTTTCTGCCTGGATCCTAAAGGTCAAACGAGTTCAGAAAATCTACGCCTAATTACTGTCAACCTTCTTTCTCAAACCAATTTTTCCGTTGATCCTCTTTAACTCCCTCAAAAAATGGTGAATGCCCAAACTCAAAAGCTTGCATATAAAGAAATTTCATGTTAAAATATAAAGAAATAATAAAACAAAAACACAATGATCAAAAATTACAATATCAAACGACGAAAAATCGGCTTAAGCGTCTTGATTTTATTTTTAACGATATTCGCAATATTTGTGTTTTCTTTAAATATAAACAAAGTAAGCGCTGACCCCATAACAAGAGGACAAGTTGTGTTCGGGACCAAATCAGGAGTATCTACTACTGTTTCCGCGTCCTGGGCTTCTGCCACGACAGCCGGCAATTTATTGGTAGCCATTGTCTCTTTTGACGATGGAACAGATATTACAATAACCCCTCCGGCAGGAGGCTGGACATTGGCTAAAAGACAAAACAATACTACAAGAATCGGTTCAGCTATATATTATATTGCAAATGCGGCTTCTCAATCAGGATCTAAAACTTGGGGCATAAGCCCGTCCGCTAGATCGGCCGTGGTTATGATGGAATATTCGGGTATAGCCACGGTATCGCCGTTAGATAAAACAGCATCGACGTTAGGTGCCAGCAATACGGTTAGTTCAGGTACTACTACAGCTACTGCTCAAAATAATGAAGTTGCCATTGCCGCCTTGGTTACCAGGGAATCAAATGATGTTCTTTCAAATGCACCGACTAATGGCTTTGTACAACTTGGTGAATATGATGGCGGAGATAATCGTGTTACTATGGGTATTTATGAAAAAACATTAACAACCATCGGCACATACGGCACTCAAGATGGTGTTAATGATAATGAAGAGTGGGTGGGTATTATCGTCACTTTTAAAGCTCCAGCATACACTATTTCAGGAACGACAAATTTGGCGAATGGTAGTACGGTCGCCATTGCTTTAAACGGAGTGTTGCAAACAGGGCTTACCGGTACGGTTTCCTCCGGCTCATGGAGCATTTCCGGAGTACCACTGGCGGCCAATGACATTGTGACAGTCTGGAATGACGGCGCGACTGAGGCCAATGAATCCACTGCCGTGACCAAACAAGCCGGAGCAGATGGAAATATTACCGGCATGGTTCTAAACCGTCATGTGCTTTCTCTCGGCAGTTCAACCGACCAAAGCCTAACCTTAGCCAATCTTGGCTTATACGATAATGACAATGACGAGGATATTATGCACTCGGCTAATGCCTCTGTTATAAATGTTGATGCCGGCAATTCTTATTCAGATGAAAAAATAGATATTCTTTCCGGCGATACTTTGACCATTGGCGGAACGGAAACTTTAACTACACTTGACTTAACAATAAACGGAACTTTAACTTCCGGCGGAAACAGTGCTTACAATGTGGGTGGCAATTGGACCAAAAACGGAACGTTTACACCAAGCACAAGTACGACAGTTTTTAATGGCACAAGCGCGCAAACCATCAGCGGAAGCGCAAGTACCACTTTTAACAACCTTACGGTAGGCAATACCACAACCGGCGTCGGCGCCAGCATTGATAGTACTGTAAATGGAGTACTTAGTTTAAGCGCAAATCCATCTGCAACTGTAGGCAGCCTTAATACGGGAGCAAATACCTTGACCATGGGTGCATCTGCCACAACAGTCGGCGCAGGAGACGTGGTAGGAATAGTGAAACGAACAACACTGATTGCCGACACTACCTATACCTTTGGTAATCAGTATACAACAATTCGTTTTGAGAATGTCGGAACGTTACCGACGGATGTCAGCGTGAAAATTACTATCGGCTCGGCACCGGCATGGAAGACGGATGCTATCCGGAGAACTTATGATTTGATCCAGACAGGGGGAAGTGGCAGTTATGTGACTATAAATCTGCACTACCTTGATGCCGAACTGAATGGGAATACTGAAAACACATTAGTTACTTGGGACGAAGATCCTCCTGGCCCAGAGGAAGAACATGGTAGATCAAATTATGACCTGACAAACAACTGGGTTGGAATATCAGGCTTGCCAGTTTCATATTTAGGCACAAGTTTCGGCATAAATGCATGGACATTAGGTGACACTCTCCTCTCAAGCTCTACTTGGAATGGATCACTTGATACGAATTGGCAAATTGCCGGTAACTGGACTCCCAACGGTGTTCCATCGGATTTGGCCGATGTCGTCATTCCTGATGCTTCCACCACGCCCAATGACCCTATCTTGTCCCCGGGTCAAATTCTGGTAGTCGGAAGATTAACACTCGAAAGCGGTGCAATTTTAAATTCATCAAGTTCCTACACCGCGACCATCTCCGGTGCGAGCGGTGCGTGGAGTAACAACGGGGGGATCTTTAATGCCGGCACAGGCACGGTGATTTTTACCAATTCCAATGCCACTATGTCCGGTGAAACGGATTTCTATAATGTAACAATTGATGCTGGCGCAAAATTGAAGTTGGGAAGTAATACTGTCATGAGAATTGCCGGTACAATGACTAATAACGGAATTTGGGATGTTGAAGGGGGTCATGAAGTCCATAATACCGTCGAGTATAACGGAGGAGCTCAGACTATCTTGAACCCAAATGGGACCAAGCCCAGGCTACCATAGCCTTATATTAAGCGGTACCGGGATTAAGACCATGCCGGCGACCACCTTGAATATAGGTATGGATTTTACCATGTCCGGAACCGCATCCGCGACTGCGGGCGGTGTTATAGATACGATGGACAACTTTACTGTTGGATCAGGCAATACTTTTACAATGGGAGCTTATTCCGACACAATCGGGGGCAATCTCACAAACGATGGTACTTTTACGGCTACAGGTGGCACCATTGACCTCGGCGGAAACTTTACAAATAATACAGGAGCTACTTTTACGGGAACAGGGGGCACTTTCACGGTCGGTGGGAATTTCACAAACGATGGTGTTCTTACGGCAACAGGAAGCACTGTTACTTTGGATGGAACCGTGGCTCAAACAATTGGCGGAACAACCGATCCTGTTTTTAATATTCTAAATATTTCCAATACGACCGACATTGTTAGCGCTGCCGCTAATTTCAGCACTTCCGGGACAATGACGGTTATTGACGGCGCTGCATTTTATGCCGGCAGCTTTGTAGTTTCCGGTGGAGGCACACTTACTTTGGCGTTAGGAGGAACTTTGGGTATTGGTTCAACAGGCGGGATTTCTTCAGCCGGTGCCACGGGAAATATTCAAACAACAACTCGCAATTTTAGTACGGGAGCAAATTATACTTACAATGGCACTGCCAATCAGGTTACGGGGAATGGTTTACCCGCTACTGTAAATAATCTGACCATTAATAATCCGGGTAATACGGTCACTCTTGACGGTAATCGTACCGTTAGCGGTGATCTTTTAATTAGTGCCGGCACGTTTGATCAGGCAACTTTTACCACCGATAGAACCGCGCCGGGCGGGACTTTGACCATTGCTAATGGCGCTACTTTAAAGATCGGCGGGACAAACACTTTGCCGTCAAATTATTCAACTCATTCATTTGGCGCAACCAGTACGGTAGAATATGGAGGAACCACTACAACCGTGGCGACTCCCAATAGTTCTCAAGCGTATGCCAATTTAGTGATTAGCGGTTCGGCCGTCACTACAACTAATGATTTTACGGTTGCAACCGGGCTGTCAGTTAGCGGCAGTTTTATCGCCGGTGCCGGTACAGTTACCATGGCCAACGGATCGTCAATCAGTAATACGGGAACACTTATTTTTGATAATTTAACCATCGATACAGGGTCAGTGACAGGCAATAATGATTTTACGGTTAATGGAGTGCTAACGCTAAACACGAACGCCTCTGCTACAGTCGGCAATCTTGTTATGGGAGTTAATACACTCATCATGGGTGCTAGCGCAACTACAGTTGGTGCAGGAGATGTGACCGGAATAGTTAAACGAACAACACTGATTGCCGACACTACCTATACCTTTGGTAATCAGTATACAACAATTCGTTTTGAGAATGTCGGAACGTTACCGACGGATGTCAGCGTGAAAATTACTATCGGCTCGGCACCGGCTTGGAAAACAGGGGCTGTTCAAAGGACATACGATCTTATCCAAACAGGAGCAAGCGGCAATTATGGGGCTGTAAACTTGCACTACCTTGATTCTGAACTGAATGGAAATACTGAAAACAAGCTAGTTATTTAGGATGAGGATCCTCCCGGCCCGGAGGAAGAACATGGCAGAACAGATTATAGCCTGATAAACAACTGGATTAAAATGTCAGGGTTGCCAATCTCATATTTCGACACAAGCTTCGGTACAAACGAATGGGCTTTAGGTGATACTCTAATCATAGCCTCTACTTGGAATGGTTCAGTTAGCACAGATTTGTTAATTGCGAACAACTGGTCTCCCCTTGGTGTCCCATCAGATTTGGCTGATGTCGTAATTCCTGACGCTGCCACCACACCCAATGACCCGACATTATCAGTCGGTCAAATTCTGACGTTCAGCAGGATAACACTCGAAAGCGGTGCAATTTTGGATTCATCAGGTTCCTACACCATGACCTTAACCGGCGACAATAGTACCTGGGTCAACTCCGGCGGTACATTTAATGCCGGCACAGGTACAGTAATTTTTACCAACGCCAATGCCATCATGTCCGGTGAAACGGATTTTAATAATGTGACGATTGATCCCGGCGCTAAACTGATGTTAGAAAGCGATGCCGTAATGGGGATTGCCGGAACCATGACCAATAACGGAACCTGGGATGTAGGAGGAGGAGCTAATACTACTGTCGAGTATAATGGAGCGGCCCAAACAGTCTTGAATCCCAACGGAATGACCCCAGGCTATCATAACCTTATCTTGAGCGGTACCGGGATTAAGACCATGCCGGCCGCCACATTACTGATAGATGATAATTTCACCATGTCCGGAACTGCCTCTGCGACTGCGGCGTCAGCCCTGACTATTGACGGAGATGTTATACTGGGTTCAGGCACCACATTTACCGGTGGAGCTTTCACGCACAATGTCGGCAGAAACTGGACCAATAATGGTGCGACCGTTGATTTAAGCGGAACCACGATAAACCTCGCCGGATTATCAGGCGCGCAGACCATTGGGGGAACAACTGCCACAACATTTAATGATTTAATTATAAATAATTCAGACGGAGTTGTGCTTGACAGTGTCAATCCTACAATTGCCGGCTTTCTGACTTTGACTTCCGGTAATATTACCACCGGCGCTAACAACATTTACATTAATTCAACCGGCAGTGTTTCCGGCGGTAGTACCGGTAGCCATGTGATAGGAAATTTAAGAAAATATATTACAACAGGCAGCCTAAGTAAAACTTTTGAAATTGGCGATGCTACAAATTATACCCCGGTAGATATTGCTTTTAATGATGTTTCAGGAGCCGGCGATTTAACTATCAGCACGGCTTCAGCGGATTGTCCGAATATCGGCAGTTCTACAATCAACGCCGGTAAAACCGCCAACAGATGCTGGAGCACGACTAATTCAGGCATTACTTTTACTCCTGTCACCGGAAACTTTGACCCGACATTTAATTTTGTAGCCGGGGATCTGGATGGCACAGCTAATCCTGCTAATTTTATTGTGGGTAAATATGATGCCGGCTGGTCTTATCCTGTAGTCGGTGCTAAAACGGGAACAAGCACTCAGGCGATTGGCGAGACCACTTTTAGTGATTGGCAATTAGGCGAGATTGGCTCGGCGCCAACAGCTACTACCCCGGGTACAATTACTCAATATACTGATGGTTCCGGTTATGTCAGTTTTCAAACTACCATTGCTGATGCTGATTCCAATGAAACCAAATTGAAAGTGGAATATTCCGATGACAGCGGATCCACTTGGTATGATCCGGAATTAATTTCCTCTACTCCTAATAATGGCGTAGTAGATATGAGTAATGCTAACGCTTATCAGATTGGCACAGTTAATGGTATTGATACGGATGACTTTGCCAATGTCACATTAACTATCGTTTGGTATACAAAATCCGCCTCTAATGGCAATGGTTCGCTTGACGGCATTGATCAGTCAGACATTGAAGTAAGAGTGACGCCGAATACCAGTGCCGATGGCGCTCCGCAGGCGTCAGGTGATTTTCAGGTGGATAATCTGAACCCTGATGTCACCATCGATCAAAAAGTCGGACAGGCTGATCCAACCGATAACCCGGTGATTGATTTCACCGTGGTGTTTAATGAAGCAATTGACCCGGCTACATTTGATGCAACTGATATTACAACCGGCGGCACCGCGACCGGAGTAACCTGGAGTGCGCCAACCACAGCCGATAATATTACCTGGACAATTTCCACCTCAGCAATCACTACTGACGGAACAGTTATTCCTTCTATCGGCGCTACTCAAGTTAAAGATCCGGTTGGCAATGATAACAATGCTTCAACTTCAACTGATAATTCAGTGGCTTATGACATTGCTATTCCAGCAGTCATCAATGTTACCTCATCAACCGGCGATGGCATTTACACAACCAGCGATGTCATATCTATCCAAGTTGTTTTTGATCAAAGCGTTACTGTCACCGGCATACCGCAACTAACCCTGGAAACAGGAGGAAGTGATGCGGTAGTGGATTATGTGAGCGGTTCTCCCGGAACAACTCTCACCTTTGCGTACACCGTTAACGCCGGAGAAAATTCAACAGATTTGGATTATACCGGCACAGCCGCCTTAGCCCTAAATAGCGGAACGATCAAAGATACAGCTACCGGGGTTAAAGATGCTGATTTAACGTTAGCTTCACCTGGAACGGCCGGCTCACTGGGTGCGAATAAGGATATTGTGATCGATACGCTTGCTTCAACAGTATCAATTACCGCACCGGCAGCGGCCAGTACTGTTAATGGAGCAGCAACCTTTACTTTCACAAGTTCGGAACCCGGCACTCAGGAATGTAATATTGACGGTGGAACCTGGGAATCATGTTCTTCCGGCGATGCTTTTTCGACTTTGTCAGATTTCGCCGGTCTTGGCCAAGGAGCATTTACGCTCAATGTTCGCGATACTGATACGGCGGGAAATATTGGTGCAGACAATAGATCGTTTTCAAAAGATACGGTTGCGCCGACGGTGAATATTACGGCGCCATTAACTACCACGAAAGTTAATGGTACGGTTGTAATTACTTTTACGGATGATGACTTAACGGCAGCCCAATGTTCAGTCGATAATACTAATTGGACTGCTTGCACTTCCGGAGTTACTACTTTAGGCGATATTGCTGAATTTGCCGGTCTGGGTGAAGGCGTATTTACTTTATATTTAAAAGATACCGACACCGTCGGCAACACGGGCACAGATAGTGAAGCCGGTATCGTTAAAGATACGACTGCGCCGACCGTCACTGTTAATCAGAAAGCCGGCCAGGCTGACCCGACCGCTGTTTCACCGGTGTTGTTCACCGCTGTCTTTAACGAACCAATTAATACGGGAACATTTACCGATGGCGATGTCACTATTACCGGCACTGCTACAACAGGTTTAGTTACAATAACTGAAGTGGCTCCCAATGACGGCACAACTTTCGAAGTGTCTGTTGTGGTGACGGCTGACGGAACAGTCATCGCCGATATCGAAGCAGGCAATGTTTCTGATATCGCCGGCAATACAAATAATGCTTCAACTTCAACAGACAATTCAGTGACTTATGACACAACCGCTCCAACACAAGCCATCAGTGCCATCGACATCTCCGCTGACACGGGAACTTCAGACTCAGACTTCATCACCAATACAGCCTCGCAGACCATTACCGGAACATTAAGTGCCGGCCTTGGCGGTGGAGACGTTCTCTACGGCTCAATTGATGACGGCTTAAGCTGGATTGATGTAACCAGCAAAGTGTCCGGCACCGCTATTTCCTGGGATGGTGCGACTTTGTCAGGGAGTAGCTCAATTAAATTCAAAGTAACTGATGCTGCCGACAATGACGGCGCTATCGAGACTCAGGCATATACTTTAGATACGACTAATCCAACTGCACCGGGCAACTTAACAAACGGCGGTACAACAACCTCATCAATTACAATAACTTTTGGCTCAGAAACAACAGAAACGAACTTCGACACGTACAAAATATTCTACAAACAAGGTTTATCCGACGTAACAGAAGGTGACACAGAGCAAGTTGACGCTGACCTGGGATTTATTGATTACAATAGCACCGCAAACACAGTTGTTAGTGGTCTCTCAGCTGGCACCCAGTATGTCTTTAACATATGGGCTTATGACTTAGCGGGCAACAAGGTTAATGCTACAGAAGTAGTAATAACCACAAGTAGTGGAGCTGGAGGTGGAGGTGGTGGAGGTGGTGGAGGTGGTGGAGGTGGTGGCTATATAATACCAACTGAACATTTTTCAGCTCCGGAAACCCCTGTTTCCCCAGATGATCAAACCACTGATTTAGGATGTACAAGAACCATATCAACTACGGTTCCGTTTACTGATGTGAACAACCATTGGGCTGAAGCATTTATTGATTCTTTATATCTTGATTGTGTTTTTGATGGGAAAACTCAAACCCTTTTCGCACCGGATAATAACGCTACAAGGGCTGAGCTAATAAAAATAGCTCTTAATACATTCAATCTTGGAACTGCTCCTTTTGAAGAGCTCTTCATTGATGTTTTTGAAAACGACTGGTTCGCGGAATTTGTAACCTATGCGGCTAAATTGGGTATTGTAATAGGATATATAAACGATGACAGAACTTCCAACTTTAAACCCAATCAATTTATAACACGTGCCGAGGCATTAAAAGTTATACTTGAAACAAAAGGTATAACTGATTATAGCGGATACACTTCGGATTTTAATGATGTAAGACAAGAAGACTGGTTTTATGACTATGTTGCATATGCACAGGCAAATAATATTCTAGTGGGATATACCGAAACACTACGATTGGCAGGACCTGTCCATATTTTCTATTCTTTACCTAATTTGTTGGGACCTGGGGATAATGGTAGTAATGTCAAAACTCTACAGGATATTTTAACACAACTTGGTTATTATTCAGGCTCCCTCGATAGTATATATAACGAACAATTAGTAAATGCCGTAATTGCTTATCAAACAGAAAACGATATCCCCTCGACGGGTTATATTGATGAAAATACACGTGCATCCATTTTAAATGAAATGCTGGAACCTATTCAAATTACCAATTTTATGCCCAAACAAGCTATTACCAGGGCAGAAGCTGCAAAAATTAGTTTTCTTGTGAAACAACTTTAATTATCAACAAATCCCCGCTAGTCTCCAGGGATTGGGATCGCTCTACAACCTCTCAAGCACAATCTGAGCAATATTGCTGACCAGTGCATAGGCCAGGACAATGAGGGCAAGACCCGCGGCAGCCCAGATAAGGGTATTTTTTGCCGCGGTAAGCCCCTCTTCTTCTCCTCTGGCGGCTATGATACGAAAGGAAGCGTAAAAAATAACGATAACGGCCACTCCCGCGGAAACAAGGAAAATTGGATTAATGACATAATTCAATAAAAGGGACTCTGCTGCCCTCACAGGATCCTTCTCATCTTCAAGGCCAAGCGTCGGCAAATGTTCTGAGTTAACGCCTGTAACGGGAAGACCATCCTGCTGGGCAAAAACTAAAGATAGCCCGGGGAAACAAGTGAGCATCAGTGTCGTTGTGAAGACGATGACGAGGAAATAACGCTTCATGGAGAATTAGAATTAAAAAGGGCCAGGATATTAGCTACGATGGTGTAGGAAAACGCTGCAAGGGCTATCCCGATGACCCCAAAAACCAGCATTTTGAGCGATTTCGTCATCTGCTCTTCATTGTCGCCGGCGATAATGAGCTGAACTCCCGCGTAAAAGAACACGACCAGCGACAGGGCACCGATCAAAATAGAAACCTGCTTGATGACCCAGGGAATGAAATCCTCCTGAATTCTTCCCGTCAGAAAAGAGACATTTGGCGAATCTGTAGTGACCGGGACCAGGGTACCCTGTTCGGCGGGTAAGATCGGTGGAGCAACAGTTTCAAAAGGATAGGGAATGACCTGGCTTAAGAAAAGTCCTCCAAGAGAATAGGAAGCCACGACAACCCCTACCACGGCGACCAGAATGAACAGGATTATCGTTTTCAAACCCATAGGGATCTGTTAGCTTCTTCAGGCAGCTTATCACAGTCAGAGAATCATGAAAATACAGATCCATACACGGGACGGCAATGCCCGAAGAGGACAAATCGAAACGTTCCACGGAAGTATTCAAACTCCATTTTTCATGACCATTGCCACCTGTGGCGCGATCAAAGGAATTGAAAACGAAGTCGTGAGGGACTTGGAAGGACAGATTCTTCTCAGCAATACTTACCATTTGCATCTTAAGCCTGGATCCGACATTGTTCGCGAAGCGGGAGGACTGCATGGATTCATGCACTGGGACGGGCCTATTTTGACCGACTCAGGAGGCTTTCAGGTCTTTTCACTGGCAAAAATTCGAAAAATTACGGATGAAGGAGTCACCTTCAATTCACACCTGGATGGGGCGGAGATCTTTCTCAGTCCTGAAATTTCGATGGACATTCAGATGAATCTCTGTGCTGATATCATTATGGCACTGGATGAGTGTAAGGCACCGGATGATAAAAAAGCGGTTGAGTCCTCCCTTGACCTGACCACCGCTTGGGCACGGCGATCGAAAGATCATTTCAAAAAAATGCAAAATGAGGACAAGGCCCTCCCCAATCCAGGGCAAGAACTCTTTGGTATCGTCCAGGGTTCCATTTTTCCCGACCTGCGAAAAAAATCCGCTGAACAATTAGTTCAAATCGGCTTCGATGGCTACGCGATCGGAGGGCTTTCCGTGGGAGAAAAGGAAGGCACCATGTATGGGATGGTCGACGCGACACTCCCCTATCTGCCGGATGAGCAGCCTCGTTACCTGATGGGAGTGGGTACACCGGTCAATATCGTGGAATCTGTTGCCAGAGGGATAGACATGTTCGATTGTGTACTGCCAACGAGGAACGCCAGACATGGTCACCTCTATACCTCTCAGGGCTTGATCAATATTCGCAACGCGAAGTACTCCAGGGATTTCACTCCCCTCGATCCACAATGTGCTTGTGATACCTGTACTCGATATACCAGAGCCTACCTCCGCCACCTCATCAATGCCGGCGAAATCCTCGCTGTCCCTCTTCTGGTTCGTCACAACGTAGCGTACTATCTGCACCTGATGAAAAGAATTCAGGAAAGTATTGAAAACCAAAGTTTCGATCATCTCAGAACTGAGATCCACGCAACCTTCAAATCCTAACAATCTTTCTACCCCACCACCCCTACTCCGTACAGACGCATTGCAATGCGTCTCTACCCTTTGCAATCCCCCTACCACCTACCATCTATCAACATGAACAAAAACATTTTCCGAGCCTACGACATCCGCGGTATTTACCCCGCTGACCTGGATCAGGAAACAGCCCGTTTGATTGCAAAAGGATACATCAGCTACCTGATCCGAAAACATGGTCTTCAAAGCCCCGAAATAGTGGTCGGGAAAGACAACCGCCCACATGGCATAGAGCTCCAGGATGCCTTTGTTTCAGGATTATTAGAGCATGGTGCTCAGGTCAGCAAAGTGGAGGACTGCACCAGCCCCATGCTCTATTTTGCGGTTTGTGATGGAGGCTTCGACGGAGGAGTCAGTATCACTGCTTCACATAACCCCGGTGAATACAACGGCTTCAAGCTCCTGGGAAAAATGGCCCACTCCATAGCCGGTGATGAAATTCAGGAGATTTTGAAGCTGATTCAAAACGAAGACTTCGAATCAACATCAGAGGGTTCGATTCAGGAAATCAGCATCGAAGAAGCCTACACCGACAAAATCTCATCACTTGTTCAGCCCAAGCGAAGCCTGAGGGTCGTCGTCGACGCTGGGAACGGGATAGCAGGGAAATACTACCCAAATGTCCTAAGAAGGATGGGATGTGAGGTGATGGAGCTCTACTGCGAGCAGGATGGATCCTTCCCAAACCATGAACCCGATCCTGTCGTGGAAGCTAATACCGAAGACCTGAAAAAAGCCGTTCAAGACCATCAGGCCAATCTGGGCATTGCCTTCGATGGAGATGGTGATCGGTGCGCGATCATCGACGAAAAAGGACAGTATTACGACGCGAATGAAACCTTTGTTCTGCTGATCCGGGATATCCTGTCCCGCCATGCTGGAAGTTCCGTCATCTATACGGTCTCAAATTCCCTCATTATTCCGGACGAAATCCGCAAGCACGGTGGGGTTCCGAAAATGGTTCCCGTGGGGCATTCCTTTGTTGAGCAGGCGATGACGAAGACAGGAGCCCTTCTCGGGGGAGAGCAAAGCGGTCATTTCTTCATTGCCGAGGACTACTTTGGCTTTGACGACGCCTGCTACACCGCGGCAAGACTCATCGAAATCATCGCGGGTTCAGAAACGACAACATCATCCCTGTACAGCACTATCCCCAGGACCTTTTCCTATCCCGAATTTCGTCTGGACTGCCCGGATGATCAGAAGTTTGAGATTGTCAGAAGAATCACCGAAGAACTTCAAAAAAATCACCCCTGCGTCACTATCGATGGGGTCAGAGCCGAGTTTGAAGACGGAGCCTGGTTAGGGATTCGAGCGAGCAATACCGCTCCAAAACTCTCCGTGCTCATGGAGGCGAAGACTGAGAATGAGCTTGAAAAAATCAAGAAAACAGCCACAGCACTACTGGCAGTGGAAGGAATCGTGATGAATTAAAAGCTAAAGCTCCGGATCTGATTTCGCTTCGTTTTTCGCCGAGTCCTGTGATTTCAGGATTTCTTCAGGGTTCGTGGTGACGATCTTGTCCTCACCGTAAGATGAAATAATCTGAATGGCAACGTGCTTATTTCCCGCGAAGAAGAGACCCTGCCCGACTCCGGAATTCAGGAGCAGATACTTTTCACCATCCGTCAGGTTAAATATCTTCTGAAGGTACTCAACGGCTGAGGGAGACTGCTTCAGCAGCAACTGAATCGAGGAGTTGGTAATGATAGGCTTCCCATAAGGTGAAGTCACGAAATCCTCCACATCCTGGGTAATGGTCGTCAATCCCAGGTAATACTTTCGAGCTCGCTTGGCAAGAGCGTACAAAAACTTCGCGCTGTCTTCGTGCTGCATCATGATCCATGCCTCGTCAATGACCATAATCCGTCGGCGAAGCTCACTTCTGATCTTGTTCCAGATATAGTTCAGGATCACATAGCTGGCAAGGGGCCTCAGCTCGTCTTCCAAGTCACGGATAGAAAAGACAATCATTCCTGCGCCAAGATTTACATTGGTGGGTTTATTGAAAATGCCACTAAAGGTCCCGTCGACAAACCGTCGAAGTCGTTTCGACATATTTTCTCCTCCCTTTGTTCCACTCAGAATATCGACCAGATCTGCCATGACAGGCGGAACCATAGTCTCAGGATCAGGGACATCCAGGGTGATCCCCTTCGTCTGGTAGGTTTCAATCAAGGCCTGGTCAAGAAGACCCGACTCTTCATCGGTGATCTGACCCAGCATGAGCTTCATAAGCCCGGTCAGATTGATAATGTGTTCGCGGAGACGATCGCCCGGCTTCTCCACTTGATCCTTTATGGGCAAAGGAAGATCAAAGGGATTGATTCTTTCGTCTGAACTGAGAGAGACATCGATATAGGTTCCTCCCACTTCTTCGCAAAGGAGCTTGTATTCATTTTCAGGATCAATAACGATCACATCCGTTCCCATCATGAGTGATCGAAGAATTTCGAGCTTAACCGCGTAGGACTTCCCGGCACCGGACTTGGCAAAGACCACCGAATTGGCATTCTCAAGCTGAAATCGGTCAAAAATAATGAGAGAATCATTGTGTCGGTTGAGTCCATAAAGAATACCTTCATTACTCGTCAGTTCGGAGCTGGTGAACGGAAAAGTCGTGGAGAGAGGTCCCGTATTCATATTGTTCATCATCTCCAGCTCATCGAGAGCAAGGGGAAGACAAGAGGACAGGGCATGATCCATCTGCATGTCAGCCCGTTTCGTGAGGACCAGCTTACCGCCGAGAAGGCTTTCCAGTTGCTTGGAAAGCTGATCCAACTTCTTCTCATCCTCCGAATAAATCGTGAAATAGAGCCCATACTGAAAAAATCGCTCAGTACCGCGCTGAAGATCACGACGAAGCGTCTCAGCATCCTCCAGAGCAGTCTCCAGGCCAGGATCCTCTACGACTCCTTTTTCACGGTCCATTCGCATGGTGGATCGAAACTGAGCGACCTTTCGCCTGAGTTTCTTCATGATGGAAGCTGATTCGAAAGGGTAGATAAACATCGACAGATCCATGGTCACATCGAAATTGATCAGCGGAGCAAGCCAGTTGGTATCCAGATAACGAGGGTAGGAATAGACGTAAAAGGAACGAACCCAGATATCACCCAGGCGTAGCTTCGTGGAAGAGATTTCCATTGAAGATGGTGCGATAAGGTCCTTAACCGTAGCAATGCCCTCCTGAAACTGTCGTTCATCATCCAAAAGTATTTTCTTTTCTTCCAGTGTCAGCTGTTTGGGATCTTTATCAGCCAGTGAAGTGATATCAATTTTGCTCTGCACCTGCTCCGGAGTTACTTCCTGAATGGGAACTGCCTTAGCTTCTTTTTGTTGTGGTTGGGCTTCTGGAGGCTGATTAGCCACTGAAGTCGTCTTCGGCGCGGCTTGGGCTGCGCTTCCGGCTGCTTTATTACGCTCTACGCGGGCCTGCCACCATCCTTTGATCCGACCCAAAAAACCATGCTCTTGAGATTCAGCCAAAACATCCTGTGCAATCCCCACTCGGGTCTTGAGGGCATCTCGTGCGTCGGTAAGAGGATTTTCTGATTGGATTTGGACAGGCATAAAAATGCTAATATCGGTTTATTATAGCAGAAAAGTCTTCTTAATTCAACAATGAGTCCATGATCATTTCGGCTCCCCTGCTCTCGAAGAGGAGGACCCACTTTTTCCCCTTATGGTGCTCAAAAAGCAAGGAAAGCTGCTCTGCCATGAGATCAGGGGTTTCCAGAGTAAAAACATGCTCTCTGGTCAGGCCGCCTCGAAAAGCGGCCTTACTGAGGATTTCGGAAAAATTGGGGTCAAAAAAGAAGACATAATCAACATGTTGACCGATCTGTTCGCCTAATTCTCGATGCAAATCCTCGGAGGATTCACCCAGCTCCAGAATACCCGGGAAAAAAAGGACTTTCTGGTAATCCTCATAGAGATCCAGGTGGGCAAGCGCTCCCCTCAATCCATCCGGGTTCACATTGTAGGAATCATCCAGAATAATACCTTGAGAAAAGGGCAGTGCCGTAAGCGTTTTTGAGGGTAACCGGACCGTTTTCATGCGTTCAGCAATATCACTAAGAGACATTCCGAGCTGCTCTGCTGCCACAACACTCATGAGGAGGTTGACGACCTGAAAACCTCCCACGAGAGGTGCCAAAAAATGAACACCCTGGTACTGGAAAGAGACTGAATCAGGAGTGATCTCGATGTGCTCAGCGCGGTATTCTCCGCTATGCGTAGAGCAGGCAAGCGTGAGGCCAGGACAAGTTTTAAGCCGATCAGCAAGCTCTGAAGAATCTGTATTCACGATCAAAATCCCCTCAGGGGGAAGTGAAAGCGCTAGCTCCCATTTAGCCCGAAAGGTTTTGTCCAGTGAGCCGAAAAGAGCACCATGTTGTTCATTCAAACCTGTAAATACTCCAATTTCAGGCTTAGCCATGAAGCAGCAAACCTTTACCTCCCCAGAGGAATAAGCTCCCATTTCACAGACAAAAACTTCATGTTCTTGCTTGACTTTCTTTAAGATAGTTTGAGCAATACCAATTTCCGTATTCGTGTTCTTCTCCGTTTTTACGACCTTGAACTGTCCTTCCAAGAGGTGAGTCAGGATCTCTTTCACACTGCTCTTCCCATAGCTACCGGTAATTCCGACGACTTTTAAGTCCGGAAACGATAGTCTTTTGGATCTTGCCTTTTTGAAGAGATGAGTCTTTACGGCACGTGTACAGGCATTGAAGAAAAACACGACGGACGCATTTATATCATCATCCAGGAGAGCCAGAAGAGCCAGAAATAAGGCAACCCGTGATGGGGTGATGGACTCCTGAAGCGTAACAAGCGCTAAAAGAAAAATTCCCATCTCGATGATGAGCGTAGATCCCATGACCAGCAGGGACTTGAGAGTTATTCGGGGACGTTTATGCTTCCGGAGATACACTTTGTGCAGGGCCTGGAGAACTTCAGCGAGGAACAGTACGGAAATTAGAAGAGGGAAAAGAGTGGCATAACCACCCACTGCACCCGGGAGAAAGACCAAAAAGAAGTAAAGGACCAGGAAAAGAAAGAGGAGGAAATGAAAGGAGTTGAAAAATACAGCATAGCCTCTTTGCTGGAGTAAAAATTCGCGCATGCGGTCCCAACGGTACTCCTTGAGTTGCCAGTAATAGGTGACCTCGAGAACACTGCTCAGAGTGCGCAGGAGCCATAATGTGAAAATGAGATTCTGCAGGAGTGAAAATTAGTCAGTCTCATTGTACTGTATTGAAATGAGATGTGAATGGGCCGTCAAGAACTTTTGCACAAATGGGTCATGATTGCCCTTTCCAAAAAAATGAAAACTGGGTAAGTTGAAGACCCTCCCGAGACCAAACAGAAAAGTCAGTAGGGGTCTCATGGGAATTGAAGAAGCCAAGCAATTCTCTTTTTTTGTCACCACATGATAGATCTTAAAGAACAATGGAGCAATATTCTGGCACGCTTGAGCGCTGTCATTCCCCGGTCGCAATTTATCACCTGGTTCAAAAAGACGGTCATTATGGAGATCGATAAGGAGCTCTTGATCGTTGGGGTTCCTATTCCCATGGGCCTTGACTGGATCAACAACCACTACCGTGATGATCTCTTAAAAACCATTCAGGAATTTCTCCCGCAAGTGACGGCCCTCAATATCCAGGTGGATACCACTCTGAATAATGATGAAGATCCGCGACACATCAATCAGGATCACTTTTCGAATAAGAGTCCCAGCGCGGGAAGGAAAAAACCACGAGAAGGAGAAATCCAGCTCTCGGAAGGCCTCTCTACAAAGATTCTTGATTCCTCCTACACCCTAAGTAATTTTGTCGTCGGCAGCGAAAATAGGCTTGCTCACGCAGCCTGTATGGCCGTAAGCGGAGCCCCGGGGAAGACCTACAATCCCCTCTTCATCTACGGGAGCACAGGCCTCGGGAAGACACATTTGCTCCAGGGCGCTGGAAACGAAATCCTCCGCAGAGATCCGAACAAGCTCGTGATCTACACCACCTCAGAGTCCTTTGGAAACGACTATATCGACTCGCTCGCCAAGCGAAAGATGCAGCAATTCAACAATCGGTATCGAAAAGTCGATGTCCTGATCATCGATGACATTCAGTTTTTGTCCGGTAAGAACAAGACGGAAGAAGTCTTCTTTCATACCTTCAACGCGCTCTACGATGCCGGGAAACAGGTCATCATCGCATCTGACCGGCCTCCAAAAGAGCTCAACGAGCTCGATAAGCGCCTCACGGGTCGCTTTGAGATGGGAATGATCTGCGATGTTCAAACTCCGGATTACGAGACAAAATTGGCTATCTTACAGGAAAAAGTCAAAAAACATCAGATCATCATTGATCCCAAGGTTCTGGAATTCATTGCCCTCAATGTTCATCACTCGATACGGGAGCTGGAGGGGGTCCTCCTCCAGGCAATAGCGGAAGCAGAGTTGGAGCATAGTACGCCAACCGTGAGGTCTGTTGAGAATGTGTTGCGCAAGCACAACCGGTTTGGAGAAATCGTAGGAGGGAGCGACCCTTCCCACCAGGGAATCCGAGGGATTCGAACTGAGGAAGAGCTGATTGAGGCTGTCTCCAGGCACTACGATGTGAGCTCGGATAAAGTTGTCGGCCCATCCCGAAAACAGGAAATAGCACTGACAAGACAAGTCGCCATGTACATGATGAAACGCGAGTTGAATTATTCTCTGGAACGCATCGGTGAAATCTTCGGAGGCAGGAACCACACCACAGCCATGCATTCCATCAACAACATCAAAAGCCGGATTAAAACAGATGTTGGGCTCCGAAGAGACATCAATGCCTTGAGAAAAGAGATGGGACTGGTTTAAGCTATATCGGATCTGATCAACTATTACTTATTATGACGACTCCCAAATACCCCAAAAAAGGGACCGGTTCTTATCTCCTCCCCTTTATCCTCATCATTGTTCTGGCCGCCAGCGGCTGGTATTTTCTCCAGGAAAAGGTGAATATACAGGATTTCCTTCACTTCCTTCAGCCACCAGAAGTCGCCAAAGATGAAAAGGTCCAAATTGTTTTTCAGGAAGGAAAAGGTGAGATAAAGCCATGGAATGACCAGTCTTGGAGCGAACTGTCCGAAGAGACATTTCTGGAGGTAGGTGACACTCTCAAAACTCAGAATGGAGGAAGTATGGTTTTGAGATTCTTTGACGACAGTGAAGTAAGATTAGCCAGTAACAGTCAGCTCAAACTCATACGCCTCGATAAGGACGAATTCGAAGGCAACCATCTTGCACTGGAGCTGATCTCCGGACAACTCTGGAGGAGGGGTACAGCGGGAAATACTGAAGACTCTGATTTTATCTTGAACACTACCCATCAAATCGTCCTAATGAATCAGAATGTCATGCTCAATGTCAGCAGCAATCCGGAGACGACGAGAGTTGTTGGGGGTGAGGCTACCATTAATGTGGCTCAAAGAACAAATGGAGCAAGAATCCCTATCAGTCGATTAGAACTCTCAGCTGGTGAACAGGTCATCTTTGACCTTCTGGTGATCGATCAGCTCAAGACAGGTGACAAAGACGTCGTGACCCCGATTGATCAGGATTTTTATGAGAGTGAGTGGTATCAGTGGAATATGGATAAAGAAGAAAAGCTAGGATTTATCGCTGAGGCAAGCACCGTCGTCAGTGAGCCTGAAATAATAGAGCCCCTTGCAGAGGGTCTGGTAATCGTAAGCAGTCCTCAGCCGGAGCAAAAGACAGGAAACAAAATCCTCGTGCAAGGAAGCTATGACGCGACGCGCGTCTCTCATATTTGGGTGAACGGCCAGGAGGCTACTCTGGGCCTGGAAGGTGAATGGGAGCAGGGCATTACTCTGACTGAAGAGCGGAACAGCGTGACCGTCACCTCACTTGAAATTGATTCCACTAAGAAGAAGCAGGCTGCTTTTTTCAACCTTCAGGTCGATTCCAGCGGGCCAGGGCTCGGAAAAGTGACCCAACCGGAAGTTGACGAAAACGGTAACGGAATCGTGGGGGACAAATTAGAATTGATTGGAGAAATTACCGGCGAAGCGACAAAGGTGTGTGTCTCACACAACGACGGCACTCCCTACTGCCTCAAGGAGTTTAAACCTGGTAACCCGACCTACCGTTACCTGGGCGGCGTGACCTATGGAAACGTCGTGACAGGACAAAACAAGTACCGTATCCAGGCCTGGGACGAGCTGGGAAACGAATCCTCCAAAACGGTATACCTCTTCAAAGATGTACCAAAGCCGGATGCACCTGTTAGAGAAAGTTCTTCAAACAGCGCTGAGACGACGACAGTGGGCACAGAGAGCGAATCTTCAGATGTCAGTAAACCGGTCATAACGAATCCGGACCCATCACAGACCTTCCAAACCAGTGAGCAAAAACTTACTATCAGCGGAACGCTCGACCCGAAAACCAATTCCCTCCTCGTGAATGACAAAAAAGCGAGCTACCAAACGGGATCCTCAACCTTTAGTGTGACTCTTGATCTGAGTTTGGGAGAAAATACCATCCGAGTTCAGGCAGTGGATGCGCAAGGGAATAAGAGTAAAACAGCACTGCTGAAGGTGATGTATTTTGTCAAACCCTCGTCCCCGCCACAGGAAAGTGCTGACACAGCTCTTTGACTTCGGCGGCAACCTGATGCTGGACTTCTTCGTTATCAATATCGGAAAGAACTCGGTGCATCCACTCCCCGACCATCTGCATTTCCTTTTCTTTGAAACCGCGAGTTGTCACAGCGGGTGAACCTAATCGGATTCCCGAGGGGTCCATCGGAGATCGCTTTTCATACGGAACGGTATTTTTATTCAGAGTGATCTCAGCACGGTCGAGGGAATCCTGGGCCTGCTTTCCTGAAATTCCTTTGTTCGTCAAATCAACCAGGATGAGGTGATTGTCTGTTCCACCCGAGACCAGATTATAATCATATCTCAGCAAGACTTCGGCAAGAGCCTTCGCGTTTGTAATCACTTGTTCTCCATATTGCTTGAATTCGGGGCGTAAAGCTTCTTCGAAGCAGATCGCCTTAGAGGCCGTGATCTGATCGTGAGGACCTCCCTGTAGCCCGGGAAAAACTGCTCGGTCAATAGCCTTTCCGTGCTCCTCCTTGGCCATGATGATGGCAGATCGAGGACCCCGAAGGGTCTTATGAGTTGTCGTCATGACGACGTCAAAGTACGGAACAGGACTTTCGATCACTCCGGCTGCAATGAGACCTCCCACGTGGGAAATATCAGCAAAGGAATAAGCACCAATTTTTTTACAAATATCAGCGAACCGCTTCCAGTCCATGTTTCGGGGATAAGCACTGAATCCCGCGACAATCATCTTTGGCTTCTCCCGGAGCGCGGTCTCTTCGACCTTATCCATGTCAATGAAACCATTTTCTTCAACGAGATAAGGAACCCATTCGTAAGCCTTTCCGGAAAAGGAAATCGGAAGTCCATGAGTAATATGTCCCCCGTGATCGAGCTTCAATCCCATGACCTTGTCTCCAAAATTCAGCAAAGCAAAGTAAACCGCCATATTCGCCGGTGACCCGGAGTAGGGCTGGACATTCACATATTCGCAACCAAAAAGCTCCTTAGCTCTCGCGATGGCGATCTCCTCGATGGTATCGATATTTTGTTGTCCACCATAATACCGTTTGCGAGGGTATCCCTCGGAGTACTTATTCGTCAAGATTGATCCATTGGCTTCAAGAATAGCTGCAGAAACATAGTTTTCTGATGGAATAAGCTCAATCCCATCCCGCTGTCGGTGACATTCCGCCACAATGGCATTATAGATTTCCATATCTTGTGCCTTGATGGAGTCAAACATACGAGATGTGGTAAGAGTGTAGGGTAATTTTACTATGAAGGATATTTTTGAGCTTGAAAAGAGAAAAGAGATCTGATATCATTGAGGCGATTGACAAGTCCAGTGGTCATTTGTGTGTCTTGATCAAGCACACAACTGCTGACAGGAACGAACCCCTCACATTTTGTGAGGGGTTTTTCTTATGGTAACCTCTTCTTTGCGTGGGCCTCGTGTCAGTGACCTGACCACTCGACTTGTCAATCGAGTTGATGGGGTTCGATTCCCCCGAGGTCCACCACTTTTACTACCAAACAAAACACCGTCAACTCATTCCCGTCGCAGAAAGACCGCAAAATGTTTACGATAAATGGGATAATAAACTCACCCATGCCTGACCCATTTCCCGAAAAAAAAATCGCCATCGTCTGTGACTGGCTGACGAACATGGGGGGAGCTGAAAAAGTGATCCTCAGTCTTCACAGGTTGTTTCCCAAAGCCCCGATCTACACCACCCTGTATGACGCCAAACGAGTCCAGGGCTTCGAAAACGCCACTATCTATACCTCATTTCTTCAGCGAATCCCCTTTGCTCAAAAGAAGCATCCCCTCTTCCTAAACGCCATGCCGATGGCCGTCGAGTCTTTCGACTTAAACGAATATGACATCGTCATCAGCTCCAGTCACTCTGTCGCCAAAGGCATCATCACCAAGCCGGAGACTCTCCACATCTGCTACTGCCACACTCCCATGCGCTATGCTTGGGAGCCCTGGGAGTTGGAATTCAGATTGAAGTCCTTCCCGAGCTTCATGCACAACTCCATCAAGAAAAAAATGCACAAGCTCCGGCTCTGGGACCGACTCACCGCCGACCGCGTCGATCACTTCATCGCCAACTCAAGCTATGTTGTCGACCGAATCAAAAAATACTACCGACGAGACGCCACCGTCATCAATCCTCCCGTGAATACCGATCAATTCAGCATCGGAGAACCCAAAGATTATTTCCTCATGGTCGGACGCATGATCCCCTACAAACGCTTCGACCTCGTCATAGAAACCTTCAATAAGCTAGAGAAGAAGCTCCACATTGTCGGCTCAGGTCCGGATGAATCACGACTGAAAAAACTCGCCGGTGAGACGATTACTTTCCTCGGCCGCCTGGATGACGAAGCTCTCAGAAAAGAGTATCGTGAATGCAAGGCCCTGATCTTTCCCCAACTCGAGGACTTTGGCATCACCCCCGTGGAGTGCATGGCCAGCGGCAGGCCTGTGATCGCCTATGCCGAAGGCGGCGCCAATGATAGTGTGGTGGAAGGCAAAACAGGACTTTTCTTCTCTTCTCAAAGTGTCGAAAGCCTCAGCGAAGCCTTAGAGCAGTTCGAAAAACAGTCCTGGGATCCCAATGCCATCAAACAACACGCAGAAAAGTTTTCGGAAGAGAGGTTTTGGGGGGAGGTGACAGATTTCATCACATCAAAATTGTAATATGAAGGAATTCTGCCGTTTGATCGGAATCGTGGTTATCATTATTGCCTATTTATCAGGCACGTTAGCTATTTCTAGTATTCCGATTACACATGCTGATGATGCAGCAGATTTGGAAAACCAAGAACAGATTATCGAAGATTCAGAACTAGCCATTTCAAATTTAGAGAAGCAACTTGCCGATCTCATGGAAGAAAAGGCAGAAATCGAAGCACTTCAATCTCCTAGTACAGAGGAGACTGCACTTCTCGAAACGATAAACATGGGAATTGATACAACAAATGAACTTCTTAAAAATCATAGAAAGAATCTCAGTGCTGCGACTCAATCACGCGATGACAACCCCGAATACCAAAAATCAAACCTCGATAAACAGTATCAGGAACTTATTGATGCCACCAATGCCAGAAAAGTTGAGCTTGAAAAGAAGACAAGAGACTACCTGAAGTGCATGGTAGGAGAAGATGATGCAGCATGTGCCACCGAGAAGACAGCACTTGATGATGCCGCGACAGCAGTAAGAAAAACCATTCGCGATCTCACTGACCTCGAACAAGAAATTAACACGGAGCGCACCCTGGACGTGTCCAGAGTCTTCAGTTTGGAGGGACGTGAGGAACGACCAAATACAAGTATCAGCACCTTCCTCGACACCATCGCCAACTGGATGATCACCCTGGTCGCCAGCCTGGCCGTCACCACCCTCATTGTCGGCGGCTTCATGATGGTCATCTCCGGTGGAGACGAAAACCGGCTGGAAATGGGGAAGACGATCTTCGAGTATTCGATTATCGGATTGGTTATTACGCTGCTGGCGTATGGAATCGTGAGCTTGATACAGTCGGTATTTTACGCGGTATGAAGAATGAACCCCTAGCCCCCTTATCAGCAATGCCCACCCAGACCCCCTGACCCCCTTATCAGGGGGGAGCCAACTCCGATCTGATTATTCATGTCGATATGAGAGAAGAAAACTAACACCCAAAATATGGCTGGAAAAGCATGATTGGGAGACGAATTGAACTTCGTGAGGATGCAACAAGAGCTGAGAAGTTGCTTTGGGAAAAACTAAAATCCCGACAACTCAATGGCCATAAATTCAGACGTCAACATGGAATTGGTCGATATGTGGTCGATTTCTATCATGGTAAGACTCGGACCATAATCGAACTTGATGGATCGGTTCACCTTGTACCTGAGGTAGCTGGGAATGACCAATTCAGGCAGGGGTATTTAGAGCTCATGGGTTGTCAGTTTCTTCGATTCAGCAATGAAGAAGTATTCCATGATCTGGAAAGTGTTTTAACGAAAATACTGGACTTGGTGGAAAGCCCTCCCGACCCCCCGACCCCTTATCAGGGGGAAACCCACTCCATCTTGAATGTTCATAGACAAGTACTACGCAATATAAAATTTTGGAAGGGTCTCCCCTGATAAGGGGTCGGGGGTCATGGAGGAGTTGTTCAGCCAAAAAAGCTAGGGGTTCATACCCAGGATATCGACCTCATCGATATCTTCCCCTTGTAAGGGGTTAGGGGTTCCGAAATGTTCAGCCAAATATATTCAAACCAATTTCTTATGATCCAGAAAAAGATTTGATCTCTTCATGAGAGCATCCTATCCTATCAATGTAAGGAAGATGATATAAGAATCGAGTATGAGAAGATCGATATTTTCTTAATTCGGAAGCCCATGCAGACCAAATACTTTCCAGAAAACGACGCACTCACTCTGATTCTCCGTAAAGGCCCACTAGTCGACTCAGAGGATGTGAGTGACAGGGTTATAGTACACTACGCAAAAGGACACCAATTGGCAGAGATCGAGATTCTCGATTTTACTCAGCTACTTTCATCACTGGGAAAAGAACCCCTCCCAAAGAGCTGGAAAAAAGCCATAGGAATGTTCGCTCACAAGAAAAAATCCCTTGATGCACACATGAAAAAAGTTCGTGCAGAATGGAGTCGCTCATAACAATTCATAGTTATTATTTAACGTTCACACCCCATGTTCAAAAAACTCTCTACACTTTTCCTCACCCTTATTATGAGTACTCAACTCGCAGCCTGCACGACGTCATCAGATAGCACACGTTCTGGAGCAACTATTTCCGGCGATAACCCTACCGCGACCATCGAAACCCGATTGGGAACTTTCGAGCTGGAACTTTTCGCTGACAAAATTCCTGAAATTTCAAAGAATTTCATCGAGCTGGCCAAGGCCGGGAAGTACGACGGAGTCCCATTTCATCGCGTTATTAAAGACTTCATGATTCAGGGCGGAGACTTCGAAAACAAGAATGGAACGGGAGGTCATAGCTATAAAGGTCCAGGAACTGAACTCGCCGGAGAATTTGATTCTGAAGTCTCTTCGAACCTCCGAGGTACCATTGCCATGGCAAATCGAGGTCCTGACACCAACGGTAGTCAGTTCTTCATCAATCTCGTTGATAATACCCGACTCGATCACGACAAAGCTCCTCTCAGCTCAGCTCATCCTGTATTTGGCAAAGTGATCGAGGGGATGGATGTCGTTGATGCTATTGGCAAGGTTCAGACGGGCCCTGGTGATCGGCCTGCTGAGGAAGTACTCATGACGAAGGTGACGATTCAGGAGTAAAGAAAAAGCCCCTTGTATGGGGCTAGAAGTTCAAAGAAAGGCAAGGAGCGCAGTGTTCAATACACCATCTCCTACTGAACCTTCTCAACTACATTCTTGAAGGCTTCCGGATGGTGAAAAGCCAACTCAGAAAGCATTTTACGGTTGACGACAACATTCTTTTGAAACAGAGCATTGATAAAGCGACTGTAGTTCAATCCTAAAGGCTTCACTGCGGCACTGATACGAGCTGTCCAGAGCTGTCGAAAGGTTCGCTTTTTCAGACGTCGGTCGCGGTAAGCATTCGTACCGGCCATCATGACGGCCTGGTTGGCGTACTTAAAGACATTGGAACGACCGGCACGGTAACCCTTTGCCAGTTTTAGAACTCTTTTGTGACGAGCATGAGCAGCGACTCCTCGTTTGACTCGGGACATGGATGAAAATATAAAGTATAAGATGGTGAGAATCCTAGTGATTAGGAGCTCAAATAGGGCAGGGCTTTTATCACCTGGTACTTGAAGGTGGGTGAAAGTTCAACGATCTTTCCAGCCTTACCGAGCCTTTTCTGCTTTTTAGATTTCTGCTGAAGTAGGTGTCTACGTCCGACCTTCATGACTTTGATTTTACCTGTACCGGTGAGACGAACGCGTTTCTTCGCGGACGAGCGGGATTTAATCTTCATAGAAGTGAAATAAAAATTATGTTTTTTTTGGTGAGAGCACCATGACCGTCTGATATCCGGCGTGACGAGGTGGACTGTCGATATCAGCGATATCCTTCAGAATCTCTGCGAATTCAAGCATTTTTTCTCTTCCCAGATCCTTGTGCATCAGTTCTCTTCCCTTGAAGATAATGACCACTTTGACGATATTTCTGTCCTTCAGAAACCGCTCTGCCTGCTTCACCTTCACGTCCAGATCATGCTGTCCGATACTCACTCCGAGTCGAACACCTTTTACCTCTGTCTTCTTAGCCATTTTCTTGTGCTTCTGATCCTGCTTCTTAATCTTATAAAGATATTTCCCGTAGTCCATCAGCTTGCAAACAGGCGGATTGGCTTTCGGTGAGACCTCTACCAGGTCTGTCTGCTGTTCCTGAGCCATCGCGAGAGCCTTTTCAATGGGCATTAAACCCAATTGTTCATGCTCTTCATTGATGACTCTCACCGCTAAAGCCTTGATTTGTTCGTTCCTGCGGAGGGTTTTCAAAGAGGATCTACATGATAAAGCTTGAAAAGTCTACGGAAAAGGCCAACAGATGTCAAATTCACTTTGTCAAAAACTGGAGTGCTGCATCCATTTGAGTATCAAATTCTGTCTCCTTTAACTGGTCAAAATCCATATCCACTTCTTGGTCCGGATGGACACCTTCTCCTTCTATACTGACCTTCTGAGAAGTAAGCCATTCGGCGATCGTGATCCTGAGCATGGAGCCATCAGGGAGGGGAAATACCTCCTGAACGGTACCTTTCCCAAAGGTGGTATCTCCTATTACCGTGGCGATACCGTACTCTTTAAGGGCAGCCGCGACGATTTCCGAGGCTGACGCCGAAGATTCATTAACCAACACCACTACCGTACCGTCAAAGTGTTTTGAGCGTCCCTCAGCATTCCTGGCTATCTCGCTTTCCTGGTCACGTATGTAAACGACAGGCTGACCGTCTTCGATGAAGGAAGACAAAACATTAATAGAACCCTCTAGATATCCACCACCATTGAAACGAAGGTCAAGAACCATTTTATCGACTCCTGCATCCAGGATCTGACTCAGGAGTGCCTCGAATTCTACTCCGATAGTCTCCGTAAAAGTAGAAAGCGTCACAACTGCAACCTGTTCGCCATGATACTCCTCCAGTTTCCAGGTCACGGCTTCCAGATGGATTTCATCACGGACAATTGTAATATCCACTGATCGTGACTCACCTTCGTGTACTATCGTCAAAACAACCGGTGAACCCTTTGGACCCCGAATCTTCATCACCACATCGACAAGACTACTGACAGTGCCCAAATAACCACCATCAACCTTCAAAATAATGTCTCCGGACCTCAGTCCAGCTTTCTCAGCAGGAGAATCAGGCAGGGGGCTGACAATCTTTACCAGTCCATCCTCGAGCTTCAGTTCTGCGCCGATACCTTGGAGCTCCCCATTCAAGGAGGTAAAGAAAGCCTGAGCCTCATCCGGCTCGAAGTAGGTGGAGTGAATATCTCCAAGTGCATATAAAAGTCCCTTAGCAAGTCCATAGCTAATTTGCTGAGGATCCACATCATCGACTCGGAGGTAGTGATCCTGAACAAGCTTCCAGACAGAATTCGCGATACTATAATTCACCCCATCTCCCGTTGACTGGGTAAGACGGGTAAACATGGTCTGCTGACCCAGCTGATAGGAAAAGAACAGCAGGAGAGAGACGACGAGAAAAGTAAAAAGGCGTTTCATGCTGGCATCTTAAACGATCTTTCTCACGATGGCTATCTGCATTGCCTTGCCATCCTCAGCAATATCTATCAGGGTTCCATTCAGCTGCATTCGTCCGCGCTTCTCGAGGACATGAGTTACCGGCATTTGGGTCTTCATCAGACGAATGATGATATCTTTTTCGACTCCAATACAAGAGTCCAGAGATCCACACATCCCGGTGTCTGTCACATAAGCCGTCCCCAACTGAGAAACATCAGCATCGGCTGTCTGCACATGCGTATGAGTCCCTACAATGGCTGACACCTTCCCATCAAATGTCCAGCGCAACGCCTGTTTCTCACTTGTAGCCTCACCGTGAAAGTCGACAAAGGAGGCATCATAGTCACCTGGTGAAACAGACTTCAAAATATCTTCAAGGCTCTGAAAAGGCGAGTCAACAAATTGAGGCATGAAGATTCGAGCGATGAGAGAGATCACAAGCACACGTTTTCCACTTCTCGACCTGACAATTCTCCAGCCCGTGCCCGCAGTTCCTATTGGAAAGTTCGCAGGTCTAAGAACTGGCAATTGACCTGACTCGAGTAGCTCCACTCCTTCTGTGTTTTTGAAACTGTGATTTCCTCCGGTGAACACATCAATACCCAGATCCATCATTTCCTGGATTGTCTTACGGTTCATCCCCTTCCCACCCGCGATATTCTCGGCATTCGCAATGATGAGATCAGGAGACACTTCCTGTATAATGCCTGGTAACAGTTCTCGGACCGTATTGCGACCGGGTCGTCCTACGATGTCGCCAAGAAAAAGGATGCGCATGAGAGAATGTTGAGAATGTGTGGTGGTAGTTTGATCCCGCCACGGCGGGAGGCCAGCGTCTAAGGTGGTGGGTTGATCCCGCCACGGCGGGAGGCCAGCGTCT